>JBBRXM010000110.1:0-16073 GCA_038248405.1 Burkholderiales bacterium | reverse complement strand
AGGAGTGGCTGCGCGCGCTGCGCAGCGGCCAGCCGCTGTCGCTGATCGTGCTCGACGTCGACCACTTCAAGCTCTACAACGACACCCTCGGCCATGCCGCCGGCGACGTCTGCCTGCAGCAGGTGGCGGCGGCGCTGCAGTCGCGCGCCTTGCGCCCGACCGACCTGGCGGCGCGCTACGGCGGCGAGGAATTCGTGCTGCTGTTCGCCGAGACCTCGCTCGACACGGCCACCGTGCTGGCCGAGTCGATCCGCGCGCTGGTCGAATCGCTGCACCTGCCGCACCCGCGCTCGAGCACCAGCCCGTGGCTGACGGTCAGCGTCGGCGTGGCCACCATCGTGCCGACCCAGTTCGACCGCGTCGAACAGTTTTTCGTCGCCGCCGACCGCATGATGTACGCGGCCAAGGATGCCGGACGCAACCGCGTGATGACGGTCAACCCGGGCGGCCAGCCGTGGGAGCCGCTCGGCTCGCTGGTGACGATCTAAAAGCTGGTGTCAGGTCTGACATTAAGACATTCACGCGTGAATGTCTTAATGTCAGACCTGACACCAGCACTATGACGAGGACCAGCAGCCGCGCCGGCGGTCCACGGCCGGGGCCGGCTCGGGCCGCATCGACCTATCGGCGCTATAATGACGGCGCGATGTCGCACCACGCTAACCCTGGTACCGCCGTGAATCCAAACCTAGACAAACTGCACCCCTACCCGTTCGAAAAGCTGCGCCGCCTGTTTGCCGGTGTCACGCCGAATGCCGAATATCCCGCCATCAGCCTCGGGATGGGCGAACCGAAGCATCCGACCCCGCCGTTCATCCACCGGGCCCTGGCCCACAGCCTGCAGGGACTGGCGAGCTACCCCAGCACCATCGGCGGCGACCCGCTGCGCGCGGCCATCGCCGGCTGGCTGGAGCACCGCTATGGCGTGCCGCCGCTCGACCCGGCTACCCAGGTGTTGCCGGTCAACGGTTCGCGCGAGGCGCTGTTCGGCATCGCCCACTGCGTCGTCGACCCGTCGGCGCGGCCGCTGGTGATGTGCCCGAATCCGTTCTATCAGATCTACGAGGGCGCCGCCTACCTCGCCGGCGCCGAGCCGTACTTCGTCAACTCCGACCCGGCCCGCAATTTCGCCTGCGACTACGCCGGCGTGCCGGCCGACGTCTGGCCGCGCGTGCAGCTGCTCTACCTTTGCTCGCCCGGCAACCCGACCGGCGCGGTGCTGTCGCTGGACGACTGGCGCGAGCTGTTCGCCCTTAGCGACCGCTACGGCTTCGTCATCGCCGCCGACGAGTGCTATTCCGAGATCTACCACGGCAGCACGCCGCCGCTGGGCGCGCTGGAAGCGGCGCACCAGCTCGGGCGCAGCGGCGGCCCGCACCCGTACCCCAACCTGGTGGTGTTTTCCAGCCTGTCGAAGCGCTCCAACGTGCCCGGCATGCGCTCCGGCTTCGTCGCCGGCGACCCGGCCGTCATCAAGAAATTCCTGCTCTACCGCACCTACAGCGGCGGCGCCATGTCGCCGCCGGTGCAGGCGGCGTCGATCGCGGCCTGGAGCGACGAAGTGCACGTCCAGGAGAACCGCGCCAAGTACAAGGAGAAGTTCGCGCTGGTGACGCCGCTGCTGCGCAAGGTGCTCGACGTCGAGCTGCCCGACGCCGGCTTCTACCTGTGGGCCGACGTGCGCAGGAGCGGCCTGTCGGACACCGAATTTGCCCGCCGCCTGTATGCCGAATACAATGTCACGGTACTGCCAGGCAGCTACCTGGCGCGCGAGGCGCACGGCATCAACCCGGGCGTGAACCGCATCCGCATGGCGCTGGTAGCCGAAATCGACGAAGGCCTCGAAGCGGCCGCCCGCATCGTCCAGTTCTGCGCGGCCCTGAAAACACCCGCATCCGCATCCCCTCCCTAACTTCATCAGACATCATGACCCAACAACTTCAGAACATCATCGACACCGCCTGGGAACAGCGCGCCGAGATCAACCCATCGAACGGCACCGCCGAACTGCGCGAGGCCGTCGCCCACGTGATCGCCGGCCTTGACGACGGCAGCATGCGCGTGGCGCAGAAAAGCGGCGCCGACTGGGTCGTCAACCAGTGGATCAAGAAAGCGGTACTGCTGTCGTTCCGCCTCGAGAACAACAGCGTGATGGAAGGCGGCGACGCCCTGCGCTTCTACGACAAGGTGCCGGGCAAATTCTCCGCCTACAGCGCCGACGACTTCGCCAGCGCGGGTTTCCGCGTGGTGCCGGGCGCGGTCGCGCGGCGCGGCAGCTTCATCGGCAAGAACGTGGTGCTGATGCCGTCCTTCGTCAACATCGGCGCCTTCGTCGATGAAGGCACGATGGTCGACGCCTGGGCCACCGTCGGCTCCTGCGCGCAGATCGGCAAGAACGTCCACCTGTCCGGCGGCGTGGGCATCGGCGGCGTGCTCGAGCCGATGCAGGCCAATCCGACCATCATCGAAGACAACTGCTTCATCGGCGCGCGCTCGGAAATCGTCGAAGGCGTCATCGTCGAAGAAAACTCGGTGATCTCGATGGGCGTCTACATCGGCCAGTCGACCAAGATCTACGACCGCGCCACCGGCGAAGTGAGCTATGGCCGCATCCCCGCCGGCTCGGTGGTGGTGTCGGGCAACCTGCCGTCGGACGATGGCAAGTACAGCCTGTACTGCGCCGTCATCGTCAAGCGGGTCGACGCCAAGACGCGCGCCAAGACCGGCATCAACGAGCTGCTGCGCGGCATTTAAGGCAACAACGATATGCACACGGGAGACCAATGATGGCCATGGACCGCTTGTTCCAGCTGATGAAAGAGAAGAACGCGTCGGACATGTTCTTTGCCGTGAACTCACCTGTGCATATCAAGATCAACGGCAACCTCATCCCGATCAACCAGCAAAAGCTGGGGCCGGAGAACATCGAGTCGCTGCTCGCTGAAATCGCTTCGCCGGAACAGATGGCCGAACTGGCGAGCGACAACGAGCTCAACATGGGCATCTCGGTGGCGAACCTGGGGCGCTTCCGCCTGTCGGCGTTCCGCCAGCGCGGCTCGATCTCGGCGGTGTTCCGCTTCGTGCCGGGCGTGATCCCGGCGCTGGGCGACCTGGGCCTGCCGCCTGTACTGTCCGAGCTGATCATGGAAAAGCGCGGCCTGCTGCTGCTGGTGGGCGCCACCGGCTCGGGCAAGTCGACCACCATCGCCTCGATGCTGGATCACCGCAACGAACTGCGCGCCGGCCATATCCTGACGCTGGAAGACCCGATCGAATACCTGTTCAAGAACAAGAAGTCGATCGTCAACCAGCGCGAGATCGGCAGCGACGCCGCCAGCTTCGGCGTGGCGCTGCGCAATTCGATGCGGCAGGCGCCGGACTGCATCCTGATCGGCGAGATCCGCGACAAGGAGACCATGGCGGCGGCGCTGGCGTACGCGCAGTCGGGCCACCTGGTGCTGGCGACGCTGCACGCCAACAACAGCTATAACGCGCTCAACCGCATCATCAGCTTTTACCCGATCGAGAACCGCCCCGCCCTGCTGCAGGACCTGTCGTCGGCGGTCAAGGCGATCGTCTCGCAGCGGCTGGTGCGCTCCGCCGCCGGCGGCGTGCGCCAGGCCGCGGTCGAGGTGATGGTCAACACCCGCTACGTCGCCGACCTGATCGAAAAAGGCGAAATCGGCCAGATCAAGGAAGCGATGGAAAAGAGCCTGTCGCCCGGCTCGCAGACCTTCGAGGCGGCGCTGTTCGAGCTGGTACAGTCCGGGCTGGTGTCGCAGGAAGAAGCGCTGGCCAACGCCGATTCGGCCACCAACCTGCTGTGGCTGCTCAATAATGGGCCCGACAGCAAGCACGCGCAGAAGGACGCCGAGCCGGCCAGGCCGGCCACCGAAGGCGCATCGTTTACCGAGTTCACCCTCAATACCTGAGGCGCTCGCCTCAGCCCGCCAGGCCGAGCTGGCGGCGCACGTCGGCCACCTTCTCGCCGACCTGCTCGATCGCGCGCGCCAGCCGCTCGCGCGAGACGCCCAGTTCCTTCGTCCAGTAGGCGATCTCAGACTCGACATTGACGTTGATGCGGTCGTAGTCCTGCGGGCCCGGCTCGAGTGGATTGTCGCTCATCATGTTTCCTTTCGTGGTTGATGCAGGCGCCAAGATTGCCACGGGCCGCGCGCGGCGACTGTTCGCTCACACACCGTTAGGTAGCCAACGTTCGCCGCCGTCATTCGGCGTTAATATTTGTCCAAGACAATATCGGGAGCATTGCCATGGATTCGATCAACCAGAATCAAACGGAAGAAAACCGCAAGGACCTCGGCGGCAAGGAGGCGATCGACAAGCTGAAGGAACTGGTCAAGGACGCCCAGACCTGCTTCTTCTGCACCGCCGACAATGCCGGGCCGACCGGGGGCACCCGGCCGATGAGCGTGCGCGAGGTCGACGACGAGGGCAACCTGTGGTTCCTCAGCGCGTCCGACAGCCACAAGAACCAGGCGATCGCCGGCGATCCGGCGGTGCGGCTGTTTTTCCAGGGATCGAAGCACGCCCAGTTCCTCAGCATGGACGGCACGGCCACCATCACGCAAGACAAGTCGGTCATCAAGAAGCTGTGGAGCTTCATGCTCAAGACCTGGTTCACCGAAGGAGAGGACGATCCCCGCATCACCGCGATCAAGGTGGCGCCGGTCGACGGCTACTACTGGGACAACAAGCACGGCAGCGCGGTGGCCGGCGTCAAGATGCTGGTCTGCGCCGTGGTCGGCAAGACGCTGGACGACTCGATCGAGGGCAAGCTGGTGCCCTGGCCGGGCGCGTCGAGGGCTTCGAACGGCTGACCGCCGTGATTAGCAGCCTGTCCGAGAGCAAGAAGCTGGGCAAGCTGCCAGTGCGCGTCTGATCGACGAATTGCTGGAACCGGCCCGGAAGTGGTGCTACGCTGTTGTCAAGGAGGTAGCGATGGCAATCGAACTCGACCACTTCATCGTCCCGTGCCGCAACCAGGCCGCTTCGGCAAAGCTGCTGGCCGAGTTACTCGGCGTGCCTTGGGAGGAAACCGCGCTGGGCGGTTTTTCGCCGGTCTACATCAACGACGGCCTGACGCTTGACTTCCAGCAGACCGAAGAGGCTTACCCCGTCGACCACTACTGTTTCCGCGTCAGCGACGAGGAATTCAACGCCATCGTCGCCCGCCTGCAGGCTGCCGGCATCAAGTACCGCAGCTCGGTGCGCGGCCCGGTCGACATGAAAAGCAATAAGGAATTCGGCGGCGACATGATCTACTGGAACGAGCCCGACGGGCACCAGTGGGAAATCCTGACCGTCAGCTACGCGCGCCGTCCATCCTGAGTTATCGAAGCGTCCAGGACGAGCAGGTAAACCGGAAACTGCCGTCCGCCTGCTGCAGCAGGATATCGACGAAGGAATGCTTTTCGCCATGCCTGCCGGTGGCGGTCGCGACCGCATGCGCAATGGGCGGAAAAAAGTAGAACTTGCGCGGGCCCATGCGCGGCCTGTCCCTCTCTTTCACTGCCGGCATGCTGGCGTAGTGCCGCTCGATCGCCTCGCGCCCGTGCAGCACTTGCCCTGTCGGCAGGTAGACGATGGCGTCGCCGGCATACGCGGACGCCAGGCCACGGGCGTCGCCGGCGTCGCGCGCTTCGTCACTGTCCTCGACGATTTTTCTGAGCGGCTCTGGAATGTCCATGGATCACCTTCCCGGGATCAGGTGCCGGAACGTCGGTTCGATATTTTTGGCGTGCAGGTGGCGCACGATGTCTTCCAGCGTGGCGTCTTTGAGCAGCAGGCCCGGCGAAGAATGCGCCGCCACCGGCGCGGCGCCCGCAGGCGGCAAAGCGTGCGCTGGCTGCAGCATGTCCATGGCGCGCGAAAACTGCGCCGGCGTGATGCTGTGCAGGCTCTCCAGCAAGGCGGCTTGTCCGGCCAACGGCGGCGCCATCTCCAGCCCCGATTCCTCGGTGAAGGAGGCGCCCAGTCCCGGATTGATGAAGGCAGCCCACTTGCCGGTGCCCGGGTGGCGGCACGGCGGCAGCGCGACCGCCGTGGCGGCGGCGTACACGCCAGGCTCGATGCCCGGAAAATACGCGTCGTGCAGCAGTGAGAGGAATTGTTCGACGAGCGCCGCCGGCACGGCCGCCTCCAGCGACAGCCACAGGGCGAAGCCGTCGACGCCTGAAATACTGACCGCCGGCGCGGGCAAGCCAAGTTCGCCCTGCAAGGCGTTCGCCACTTCGCACAGCAGGCGCCAATGCACGTCGCTGTCCGCTTGGCGCGGGAAGGCGATGACGACGGCGCGCGTCAACCCGTCCGCCGTGGCGAGGCTGACGGCATCGCTTGCCGCCCCCAGCATGCGCCGCTCGAATGCTTCCGGCGACAAGGCGCCCGGCAGGAGGTAGAGCCTTGTCAATTCTGAGATTAGTTTGCGCATCCCGACATTCTGACATAGGAAGCCATTTCGACACCGGCCAGCCGCCGCCGATACGACCGGCTACAACGAAGCTTGCGAATATGATACAAGTACCGCATGCCTAAAAATCTTTTCGCCCTCTTGCTGCTGGTCCCCCTGTTGAGTGCGGCCCAGCCCTCGGTCGTTGGAACATGGGAGCTTCGCCACGTGGCGCCGCAGGACATCGCCAATACCACGCCCAGGGGCGTGAGCAACATGAAGATGCATTTCACCGAGTCCGGGAAGATGTATATGTTGGCGCCGGCGCAGGTGTCGATCCAGGATGCGCGCGCCGCCGACTACACGTTCGATGGCAAGAAGCTCAAGCTGGCTGAGTCGGGCGCACGACCACGTATCGTGGCGGTTTCGTTTCCCGATGACGCCACCATGGTGGTGACGCAAGACGACGAACCGCCGCGCACGTTCAAAAAGATCCCGGGGTTTGCTGTCAAGCTGGAGCCGAAAAGCCTGCAACTGGTAACGGGCGGTTCGATCGCCGAGGCGGCGACCTATGACGAAAAGGACTATTCGCGGCTCGCCCCCGTCAAACGGATCGTGGGATCCTGGGAAGTCATCGCTTATGAACGGGTGCCGCGATCCCAGGTGCCGCCCTTCGGCTTCCTTAACGATTTGTGGACGATCACCCCGGCCGGCGTAAGGGTCGTGCGCCGCGGGCCGCAGGCAACAGACTCCGTCTCAGTCGCCATATCGGTCGATAAGATCAGCGCCAGCGGCATCGCCCTCGGCGGGCCGGCGGGAACGAAGATCGACTGGACGTATTCGTTCAATGAATGGGGTCATCTGGTGCTGGACAGCCCGTATTGCCGCATTATCCTCAAGCTTCTTTCCAAAGACACCGATGCACTGCAATCGGTACCAGTGAAGGTGGTTCTGCTCACGCCGCAATGAATGCGCCCGCTCTATCGGCCCTCCGGGGCAAGGGGGCGAAGCGTGACCAACGCGATTCCGCCCAGCACGGCGGCCGAGGCCATGACGAGCCGTAAGGTCAGCGCCTCTCCCAGCAGTATGACGCCGCCGACGGCGGCGATCACGGGAACACTGAGTTGCACCGTGGCGGCCGTGGTCGCTTTGAGGCCACGCAAGGCGGCGTACCACACCGCGTAGCCGAGGCCGGACGCGAGGGCGCCGGAGGCGACCGCATACGCGGCGCCGCCGGCGTCGAAGGATGCGTGCGGCAAGGTCACTGCGGTAAGCGCCGCCGCAAATGGCAGCGCGCGCACAAAATTGCCGGCGGTCGTCCCGGTCGGGTCTTTGCTGCCCTTGGCGCGAAGCGAATAGATGCCCCACGCAATGCCGGCGGCGATCATGGACATCGACGCCGGCCACGGCGGCGCCGACAGGCCCGGCAGCAGCAGGCCGACCAGCCCCGCGACGGCGAGCAGCAGTCCTGCGGCCTGGGCCGCCAGCAGGCGCTCGCCCTTCCACCAGCCATAGCCGATCATGGTGGTCTGCACGGCGCCGAACAGCAGCAAGGTGCCGGTGGCGGCGGACAGCCGGACGTAGGCGAGCGAAAAGCCGGCCGCGTAGGCGAACAGCGCCAGCGCCGAGGTCCAGCTGCCGGCGCCGGCGATGCGCTCGCCCCTTGAGCTGACGATCAGCCACAGCACCGCCGCGCCGGCGGCGAGCCGTATCGATGTGAAGGTAGCGGGATCGATCGACGTGCGTACCAGCGCCAGCCGGCACAGCAATGAGTTGGCGGCAAACGCGGTCATCGCCGTCGCTGTCAGTAAGATGATCCGCTGCGAAGTCATGGCACGCCCTTGAGAAAGGAACTGCGGAAACGACAATGGCATTAAAAAAATAATGCTGGCGCCTGCCTCAGCACTATACGCGTGGCTGCAGCTTCCACGATCGCCCAGGAGCAGTCATCGTCACGGGGAAAAGATGATGAAAATTGCGATTGCACTGGTGTTACTCAATGTTGTTACCTGCTCATACGGGGCCTCTGGCCCGGAAGGCGAATACCTTTGCGCCGACTGCCACGGGTACCTCACTATCAAGCCAAATGCGGGCAACACGTACAAGGTTCGGCTGGGTGTCGGCGGCGGTAGCTGCGGGGGCGAAGTCTTCGCACAAGTCGATGCGGTGCAGCCCCTGCGAAACAAGTTCATATTGACCTGGAAACGCAAGGGACAGCTGTGCAAGACAGCGATTGCGGTCGACGGCAACCATGCTTATGTTAGCGATAGCTGCATCAAGCCAGAAGACGAAGAAAGCTCAACTTGCGCGGTGCTGGGCGACTATGCAAAACGCGCCACGACAACGCGGTAGCCGATGCCCGCCCCATCCCGCGGCTGCCCTCGCATTGCTGAACCAGATCCGGTATTCAGCGCCAAGGTTTGATTCTGCAATACCTAGGGGCGACGCGGTTCTTTCAGCAGTTCTCGAAGCAGTGCGTTTTGCTCCCCCAGCAGGGCGACGATCTGGTCGTTCTGCTCGCGCAAGCGCGGCAACACGGACATGATCAGTTTCGGCGGCGCGTCCTCGGGCAGGGTCGCGATCATGTGTTCCATACGCTGCAGCATCCGGCGACGGAAAGCTGAACCAAGGCTGCGGCCCGGGTCCGCGGAAATCAGGCGGTAGCCGATCGCCCCTCCCACTACGGCCGCGCCGAGAATGATGGCTTTGTTCATACGTCCTCCTGTCAATGCGTTCTATCCTTGCCTACTGCCCAGGCGCCGCCTTGCGCGCATAGAAGGTGGCGACGCCGTCGATTTCGGCCGCCGTCATCGAGCGCGCGACGTTGCGCATCTGCTGCTGGCCGTCGTTGCGGCGCTCGCCCTGCTTGAACAATTGCAGCTGCTGCACCAGGTATTGCTTCGGCATGCCTTCCAGCCAGGGCGCCCCGAGTTTCTGGTCGACGCCGCCGTGGCAGGAGATGCAGGGGGCGATATTGCGCATCGGGTCGCCCACGCGCACCAGCGCCGGAAGCGATTCGTCGTAGGTGGTCGGCGCCGTGCGCGCCTTCGGCAAGCTGGCATAGTAGGCCGCCAGGTCGTTGATGTTGTCGGCCGTCAGGTTGCGCGACAGCGCGGCCATGATCGGGCTGCCGCGCTTGCCGCTCTGGTAGTCGGCCAGCTGCTTGACGATCACTTCCGGATATTGCCCGGCAAGGTTGGGCGCGTCCGACCTGCTGATGCCGAGGGCGCCGTGGCACATCGTGCAGTTCAGCGCCAGCGTGGCGCCGCGGCCCACCGCCGCCGGCGATGCCGCCCTGCCCATCGCCGGCAGCAGGATGACGTCGCTGGCCACCTGCGGCGCGCCCTGCCGGCTGTCCTGCCTGACCCAGGTGCTGGGCACGCCGGCGGCGCGGCAGATGCTGTCCCAGAGGCTGCCGGCCCGGTAGTCCGCCTGCACCGATGGCAGCCAGCCAAAGCCGACGGCGATCGCCGCAACCGACAGCGCCACCAGCGCCGCGATGCAGATCGCGGCCAGTCCCATCGAGCCTCTGCCGGCGTCACGTGCGCGCATCATCGTCCTCCGACCGGAATGATCGGCACCCAGGCCTGCGGCGTCATCGCCAGCTGGGCGATCGGATAGCCGTAGTTGACGACGGTCAGCGCGATCATCATCCCCACCCACAGCGCAAACCCGTTGAGCACCGCCGGCGTGCGCGCATGCGGGTGCACCGCCACGCTGAACGGGAAGGCGGCGCCCGCGCCCGCCTGGCGCCTGGCGCTGGCGAGGATGTACAGGAACAGCGCGGCGGAAACGACGAGCAGCAAGCCGCCGATCGCCGAGATGGTGACCGTGATCGCCTGCGGCGCCAGCGCCGGGTGCGTATAGTCGTAATACGCCATGCGGCGCGGCGCGCCCAACAGGCCCACCAGGTGCCAGGGCATGGTCAGCACCATCATGCCGACGAACCACAAGGTCAGCTGCGTGCGGATCAGCGTGGTGGATAGCGGCGCGCAGTTGCGCAATTGCGGCCACAGCGAATAAGCCACCATGAAATACATGATGACGATGGCGCCGCCGAAAATGAGGTGGAAGTGCCCGGTGACCCACTGGGTATTGTGGATCGACTCGTTGAGCTGGTAGCTCATGTTGATCAGCCCGCCGGCGCCGCCGAAGCCGAGCATGATGAAGGCGAAGGTCACCGCGAGCATCATCGGATTACTCCACGGCAGCGCCTTGACCCAGCCGAAAAGGCCCTTGCCGCCGCGCAGCCGGCCGACGATCTCGGCCGAGGCGACGATGGTAAATACCGTCAGCAGCGTGGGAATCGACACCATCGCCGTCATCGCCGCGTGCACGAACTTGAAGCCGGCGCCCACTTGCGGGTCGGCGAACAGGTGGTGGATACCGATCGGCATGGAGAACACCAGGAACAGCGCGAAGGCGACGCGGCCCATGGTGTCGCTGTAGAGCCGGCCACCGATGGCGCCGGGGAACAGGCTGTAGAAGGCGATGTAGGCGGGCATCAGCCAGAAATACACGATGGCGTGCAGCGTCCACGAGAACAGCACCCGCGCAAGACCGGCATTGATGGTGTCGGTCAGGCCCAGCGAGGCCGGCAGCACCAGCACCAGGATCTCCACCGCCGCGCCCACCGAGGTCCACGCCCACAGGTAGGCGCCGGCAACGTTGCCGTACATGGCCAGCGGCACTGTGGCGCCGGGGTTCGCCTTGCGCCAGGCGCGCAGGTTGACCGACATCAGCGCCACCCAGATCCACGACCCGACCACGACCAGCACGATGCCGATGTAGTACAGGGGATGGGCGATCATCGGCGGGTAGAAGGTGTAGAGCACCGAGGCGCCGCCGCCGGCCATCGTCAGCGCGGCGATGACGGTGCCGGCGATGACGAGCCAGAAGCCGGCCCAGGCCCAGCGCACGCCGATCAGCGGGCGTTTGAGCGCCAGCTCGGTAATGGCGTAGCCGAAGCCCATCGCCACCAGCGTGGGCATCACGTAGGCCATCACGGTGCCGTGGGCGGTAACGGAGCGGTAGTAATGCTCGGGGTTGTTGATCCAGGCACTCAGCGGGCTGCGCACGTACATCTGCCATTCGCCGAGCACGATGGCGGCGAAGAAGGCGACGAAGGCGACCCAGAAGTGGGCCAGCACCAGTTTTCTAGCGTGGAACACAGCTCAGCCTTTCTGACGTCTTCGCCCTGGCGAAGAATTCCTCGGGTGGCACCACCTGCACGCGCGCCCACATGGCCTCGTGCCCGGTCCCGCAATATTCATGGCATGGCATCAGCTGTTCGCCCGTCTTGGGGAAAGTGGTGGTAAAGGTCGACACGAAGCCGGGGATCAGCATGGTGTTGGCATTGGTGCGACCCACCACGAAGCCGTGGATGGCATCGGTACTGGTGCCGCGGAAGGTCACCGGCATCCCGGCCGGCACCAGCAGGCACTGCGGCGTGAACGAATACTGCTGCGCGATCAGCCGCACCACCACCCGGCCGTCCGCGCCGAGCGCCGAGCCGAGATTGTTTTCGACGAACTCGCCCTTGATGTGCAGCGTGCGCACGTCGACCGTTTCAACGCGCGAGGGCGGCATCGCGGCCCAGTGCAGCCCGGTAAACACCATCATCGCCAGCAGCGACGCGATGATCAGCACGACGATGATCGCCCAGCGCCGTTCGGCGGCGTTGGCGACCGCCTCGGAGGCGTGAACCTGGCCAGGGCCGGGCACCGATGGCGCGCTCATTGGACAGCACCGCGCGGCAAATACACGACCAGGTAAAACAGGAAGAACATCGCCACCACGATGACGGTGGCGACGCCGGCGACCGCAAAGGCGCCCACCGGCCCGCGCGCGACGATGGCGTCGATTTCCTGGTCGAGTTCGGATGGCTGTTCGTCGGGAGTATGCATTGAGGCGCCTATTCGGGTAGCAGCTTGCGAAGATCGTTGGCCTGGGCCGCCGACACTGGCGTGCCGCTGTTGCCCCAGGCGACGCGGATGTAGGTCACCACGGCGGCGACCTCGTTATCGCTGAGCACGTGGGAGAACGGCGGCATGCCGTGCGGCCGCGGGTTCTTGCGGGTCCCGGGCGGGTAGCCGCCGTTGAGGACCATGCGGATCGAGTTGACGGGCGAGGCCATCGTGATCGACTGGTTGCCCGCCAGCGGCGGGTAGGCCGGCGTCTGCCCGCGCCCCTCGGTGCCGTGGCAGACGGCGCACTGCACGGCGTACACCTTGCGCCCGGTCTCCATCACTTCCGGTTCGACCAGCCGCGCCTGGCTCGTCGGCGGCGGCGCCGTGTCTTTCTGCGGCAAGGCCTTCAGGTAGACCGCCATTGCGCGGGCGTCGTCGTCGCTGAGGTACTGCAGGCTGTTGTAGACCACTTCGGCCATCGGGCCGTAGACGGTGCCGCGGTGCGACACACCCACCTGCAGCAGGTTGGCGATGTCCTCGATCTTCCAGTCGCCCAGGCCCGCCTCGCGGTTGGACGTGAGCGACGGCGCGTACCAGTTCTGGTTGGGGATCATGCCGCCCTCGAAGGCTTTCGATTCGGACGAGCCGCCCAGCGCGTTGACCGCCGTGTGGCACATGGCGCAATGGCCCAGGCCCCGCACCAGGTAGGCGCCGCGGTTCCACTCGGCCGTCTGGCCCGGCGTCGGCGTGAACTCGCCCTCGCGGAAGTAGAGGGTGCGCCAGCCGATCAGCAGGTCGCGGTTGTTGAAGGGGAAGCGCAGCTCGTGCTCGCGGTTCTTCTGCCTGACCGGCGCGATCGACATCAGGTAGGAGAAGATGGCGTCCGAATCGGCGCGCGTGACCTGGGTGTAGGAAGCGAACGGCATCGCCGGGTACAGCAGCTTGCCGTCCTTCGACACGCCGGTGTGCATCATGCGATAGAAGTCGTCGGCGTTCCACAGGCCGATGCCGGTGTCGTCGTCGGGGGTGATGTTGGGCACGTACAGGTTGCCGAACGGCGTGGCCATCGCGCGGCCGCCGGCGAACACCGGTCCGTTCGGCACCGTGTGGCAGGCGACGCAGTCGCCGGCGCGCGCGAGGTATTCGCCGCGGTTGATGATCTGGGTCGTCGCCGTCAGCTGGACCTGCCCCGGCTTTTCGGGCAGCGCGCCGGGACGCAGGAAATGCAGGGCGGCGGCGGCCAGCACCACCAGCACGGCCACGCCCAGCGCGGTGGCGACGCCTTTGCGCGCGCCGCTCATCGCTGGCTGCCGCAGGCAAGCGGCATGCGGACGAGGTTGGACGGCTCGGGCGAGGCGCCGGCGGACGGCGCCTGCTGCGACAGCCACGCCGCCACCGCCGAGATGTCGGTGTCGGACAGGCGGCTGGCGATCCGCTTCATGCAGTCAGGCTCGGCCGCGCGGCGCTCGCCCACGCGCCAGCGCGTCAGCTGGCCGACGATGTAGGCCGGACGCAGGCCGGCCAGGCCCGGAATGCCCGGTTCCATGCCGGCCAGGCTGCGCCCGTGGCAGGCGATGCAGGCCGGTATGCCCTTCTGCGGGTCGCCGGCGGTGGCCAGCACCTGGCCGCGCTGCGTGAGCGCCGGGTCCGGCGGCGGCCCTTGCGCAACGTTGAAGGGCGGGCGCTGGGCGGCGAAAAACTGGGCGATCTCGAGCAGGTAGGCGTCCGGCAGGTAGGCCACCAGGTAATTCATCGGCGGGTAGCTGCGGGTGCCGTCGCGGAACGCGGTGAGCTGGTTGTGCAGGTAGCCGGCCGGCTTGCCGGCGATGCGCGGAAAGTAGCCGTCCGCGGTGCCTTGGCCATGCTGGCCGTGGCAGGTGACGCAGCCCTGGACGCGCGCTTCGATGGAGTCGAGTTTTTCGAATGCCGGGATGGCGGCGGCGCGCGATGCCGGCGCCTGGGCGCAGGCCACGCCGGGCAGCAGCAATGCGCATGCGGCCAGCAGCGCGGCGCCGCGCAGCAGCTTATGTCGTGCACGGCCGATTGCAAAGCGCATCTCAACACACCTTTCAGCGTCAGCTTGCCAGTGATTCGTGAACTGCTGTGAACTGCTTTCGTGTCGTGGCTAGATTAGCATGATTGATACCCAGCGGTGGAGATTTGTGTGTGGCGTGCGCCGCAAAACCCGCTCAGTCGGGGCGTCCCTGCCAGAGCAAGCGCACGCAGTCGACAGCGCCGTCGCCGTCGAGCTCGATGCCCTCCGAAGCGAGCATTTCCGCCTGGCCCGGAACATACGGCAGCAGGCGGCCGCGCCGGTCGACGATACGGTGGACCGGCGCGCCGCCGGTCAGGTTGCGCCGGATGTATCCCGGCACCGCGCGGGCGAAACTGGCATCGACGCCCATCGCGATGGTGACGTCGAGGTAGCGCAGCACCCGGCCCGCCGGAATCGCGTGGACGACCTCGAGGAATTTGTCAGCGGGCGAATCGGGCAAGGCGCGGTAGCGGCCGGGGACCACCTCGAGGGCGTCGCCGCCGCGCACGGCGCCGCCATGGACGATATAGCCGAGGATGCCGCGGCGCCCGATCATCGCCGGCAGGTCGGCCACGACCGGCAGGATGCGCTTGCAGGGCTCGCAATACATGGTCAGCCTGATCTCGACGCCGCCGGCGGTGACGATGGCCGAGCCGGGCCGGAAATGGCGGGCGTCGTCGAGGCGCACGACGATGTTTTCGAACAGCGCGCCCGGCGCGATCGCCAGGTCGTCGAGCTCGGAGCGCAGGGTGACGAGGACCTGGCGTGGGCTGAGGCGGTTGGCGTGGATGTCGCCCTCCACGCCAAGCCCGGCCAGGCACACCAGCGGCGTGTCGGCATCCAGTTCCACCACCGCGCTGCCGCGGCGCGCCTTAAGGAACAGGTGTTCGACCTGGCCGGCCGCAGCGGCTTGCCCTGTCGTCACTGGTGCGCCGCCGCCGCGCGCTTGGTGCGGAAGAAACTCCACACTTCATCGACGTTGTCGACATCGCGATTGGCGTCGCCGACAAGCGCCTTGAGCAGCCATGGCAGTTCGATGTGCTTGCCCGGATACGTGTGGCCGCCGCCATCGATGCGCAGCAATTGCACCTGAGGCTGCGCCGCGCCGGCCGTCAGAACGCCCGCCAGCAGTGCCGCAGTGGCAGTGATTTCCCCCATACCGTCCCTGTGGAATATTGTGTAGTGGGGAAATACTCGCATCCTTTGAGCGAGCGAGCAACCGCCGCGCCTAATTAATAGGCTATGTGAGCGTTAAGTCGGGGGAGCCGCCCAGTGCCGATCTCAGCAGCACCTCCGGCAGGCTGATCCGTTTGTCGTCGAGCGCCCAGCGCCAGCCCAGGTAATTCGGCAGGTAGCGGCTGGCGACGCCGTTGAAGCGGCCCAGCCACAGCTTGAACCGGCTGTGATAGGCATTGACGTTCTGCACGTGCAGCGCCCCGGCCACCCTGACGCCGGCCGACAGGTTGACGGTGCGGTGTGCGATGCCGGCCTTGCGCGCAAAGCTGCGATAGGCGCCATGGCCATCGGTGACAAGCAGGATATCGGCCGCCACCACGGGCGGCAGGCAGCTGTGCAGGTGGGCCGGCCGCAGCGGCGCGCGGCCCGTGACGAAGTCGACCGTTTTGCCCGCGCGGTCGCGCGCCACCAGGATGCAGTCATGCTCGCGGGAGATGCCGCGCCGCTTGGCCGTGCCGCCCCGCCGGCGCGCCGGCCTGGTCAGCTT
>JBBRXM010000109.1:0-16132 GCA_038248405.1 Burkholderiales bacterium | reverse complement strand
GGCTTCATGCTGCTGATGCAACCGCGCAGCGCCATCAAGCTCAACTGGGAAGTGATCGACCTGCTCAAAATCGCCGGCAACCAGGCCGCCAGCTACCTGGCCCAGTTCGAGGCGGCCAATGCGCTGATGGTGGCGCGCCAGTTCGAGTCGTTCAACCGGATGTCGACCTTCGTCGTGCACGACCTGAAGAACCTGGTGTCGCAGCTGTCGCTGCTGATGTCGAACGCCGAGCGCCACAAGCACAATCCGGAATTCCAGGACGACATGATCGAGACGGTCAACTATTCGGTGCAGAAGATGAAGCTGCTGCTGCAAAAGCTCAGCCGCACCGTGACGCCGGAGAACCCGGTGGCGCTGTCGATCGAGCGCCTGCTGCGCCAGGCCGTGGCGCTCAAGGCCGCGTTCGAGCCGCAGCCGGTGCTCACCGTGGCCGAGCCGAACCTGACCGTGCGCGCCGACTGGGAGCGGCTCGAGCGGGTGGTCGGCCACCTGATCCAGAACGCCATCGAGGCGACCGGCCGCGAGGGGCGCGTCGAGATCGGCCTGGTGCGCCAGCGCGACACCGTGCTGATCCGCATCACCGATAATGGCGAAGGCATGAGCGAGGAGTTCATCCGCGAGCGCCTGTTCAAGCCGTTCGAGACGACCAAGTCGGCCGGCATGGGCATCGGCGCCTTCGAGAGCCGCGAATACATCGAGGAACTGGGCGGCACGCTGGACGTGACGAGCGTTCCGGGGCAGGGCTCGACTTTCACCATCATCTTGCCGCTGCTCACGCAGGACAAGCAAGAAGCGTCCACCATCAATCAGGCAGCATGAGTACCGAAGGATTTGCCGTGACCCAAACCAAACAAAAACTGCTGATCATCGAGGACGATCCCGGCCTGCAAAAGCAGCTCAAGTGGAGCTTCGACGCCTACGACGTGGTGGTGGCGGGCGACCGCGAGAGCGCGCTGGCGCAGATCCGCCGCCACGAGCCGGCGGTGGTGACGATGGACCTGGGCCTGCCGCCCGACCCGGACGGCTCGACCGAGGGGCTGGCGACCTTGCAGCAGATCCTGGCGCTGGCGCCGGACACGCGCGTGATCGTCCTCACCGGCAACCAGGAACGCGGCAACGCGGTCAAGGCGATCGCCATGGGCGCCTACGACTTCCACCAGAAGCCGTGCGACCCGGAAGTGCTGGGGCTGGTGATCCAGCGCGCCTTCTTCCTCAATGCCTTGCAGCAGGAAAACCGCCGCATGCAGTCGCAGGCCGAGTCGCCGATGTCGGGCGTCATCTCGCGCGACGCCGGCATGCTCAAGGTCTGCCGCAACATTGAAAAAGTGGCGCCGACGTCGGCGTCGGTGATGATCCTCGGCGAAAGCGGCACCGGCAAGGAAGTGCTGGCGCGCGCGCTGCACGCATTGAGCCCGCGGGCGTCGAACCGCTTCATGGCGATCAACTGCGCCGCGATTCCCGAAAACCTGCTCGAGAGCGAACTGTTCGGCTACGAAAAAGGCGCGTTTACGGGCGCTGCCAAGCAGACCAAGGGCAAGGTCGAACTGGCGCACGGCGGCACCTTCTTCCTCGACGAGGTCGGCGACCTGCCGATGGCGCTGCAGGCCAAGCTGCTGCGCTTCCTGCAGGAGCGGGTGGTCGAGCGCGTGGGCGGCCACGAGGAGATTCCGGTCGACGTGCGCATCGTCTGCGCGACGCACCAGAAGCTGAAGGACCTGACCGCGACCGGGCGCTTCCGCGAGGATTTATATTACCGCCTGTCGGAGATCGTCGTCACCATCCCGCCGCTGCGCGACCGGGTCGGCGACGCGGCGCTGCTTGCGCACCACTTCAAGAACAAGTTCAGCGCCCAGGAATCGCGCTCGGCGCTGCACTTTTCCAACGAAGCGCTGGGCGCCATCGAGGCCTACGGCTGGCCCGGCAACGTGCGCGAGATGGAAAACTGCATCAAGCGCGCCGTCATCATGACCGACGGCCAGACCATCGCCGCCGACGACCTCGGCCTGAACGGGCCGGCGCCGGAAGAAGAACCGCTCAATCTGCGCCAGGTGCGCGACGAGGCCGAGTACACGGCGATCGTCAAGGCGCTGGCGCGGGTCGACGGCAACATCGTCAAGGCGTCCGAACTGCTGGGCATCAGCCGGCCGACCATGTACGACCTGCTGTCGCGGCATGCGATCAAGCCGCCCAGTGCCTGAGGCGCTCTCCCTTCCACCATGGGCCTGATGTCCGCGCTTGAAGCCGGCGTTAAGTTCATCCTGCTGCCACCGGCCTGCCTGCTGCTGGCGTATGCGTGCGGGGTATTGCTGGCGCCATACCGTCCTCGCCTGGGCAGGATTGCGCGCCACGGCGCGGTGCTGCTGCTGTACGTGCTCAGCACCGGCGTCGGCTCCTGGTTGCTGGCCCGGCCGCTCGAAGCGCTCGAGCCGGCGCTTGGCACGGGGCCGGTGCCGCACGCCCAGGCGATCGTGGTGCTGTCGGCCGGGCGCATCAAGCACAGTCCCGAATATGGCGGCCGCGCGGCGCCCGACTTCATCGCGCTCGAGCGCATGACCTACGCCGCCTATCTGGCCAGGCGCACCGGCCTGCCGTTGCTGGTCACCGGCGGGCTGCTGAGCGATGCGGCCGACGACGAGGCGCTTGCGCTGGGCATGCAGAGGGTTTTCGCGGACTCGTTCGGCCTGCCGGTGCGCTGGCTGGAAACTGCCTCGCACACCACCGTGGAAAATGCGCGCTTCTCGGCTCCCATCCTCAAGCGGGAAGGGGCGGCCCACATTATCCTGGTCACCGACGCGCTGCACATGCGGCGCGCGCGGCGCGCGTTCGAGCGCGAGGGTATCACTGTCACGGCCGGCCCGACATTCTTTGCCGCAGCAGGCAAGTTCTCGCTGACGCAGTTGGCGCCGACCATGGAGAACCTGCGACGCTCGCATTACGCGATTTACGAGTGGCTCGGCCTGGCTCGTTCCTGGTTGACGTGAAAGCGACTGCCATGCAATTGTTGAAGATATTCGGCCGGTACGCGTGCGCGGCGCTGATCCTGCTGGCGGGCGCCGCCGCCGCCGCAGTGTGGTACCTGGACCGGCAGGGCGTCGCTCCAGCTGCGCTGGCGCGCTATGCCGCGCCAGGCGGCGGGCAAGACAACGCGCTGCTGCGCGGCCGGCAATGGGCCGGAGCGGCATTGCTGCGGCTGGACCGGCGTGCGAACATGGCATTCGATCCCGCCGGCCTGACGATCGGCGCCCAGCTGGCGACGCCCGGGCCGGAAGGAGGTCGAACCGTCCCCGTGGCCAGCACCGCCGCGCTGCGCGCTGCGATCGACCAGGCCTCGCCGGGCGACGTGATCGTTCTGGCGCCCGGCGTCTATCGCGTCGCCGGCACGAATATCGAGGTGCGTCGGCCGGGCAGCGCGGCGACCTCGATTACGCTGCGCGGTGCCGGCGCTGTCATCGAGTTCGACACCAGTGAAGGCTTCGTCGTGTCGGCGCCGTACTGGCGCTTCGAGCAACTGGCGCTGCGAGGCGTCTGTGCCCGGGACGCCGATTGCGAGCACGCGTTCCACGTGGTCGGCAACGCCCACCATTTCGCCGCGCGCAACAACACCATCAGCGGCTTCAACGCCCATTTCAAGATCAACGGCAGCGCAGGACGCTTTCCCGACCACGGCATCATCGACGGCAATACGCTGACCAACGGCGCGCCGCGCCACACCGCCAACCCGGTGACGCCAATCGACCTGGTGGCCGCGAGCGACTGGACCATCCGGCGTAATCTGATCGCCGACTTCGTCAAGGCCGGCGGCGACCAGATCAGCTATGGCGCATTTGCCAAAGGCGGCGGCGCGCGCAACCGCTTCGAGCAGAATATCGTCTGGTGCGAGCGGCTGCTGCGCAACGAGCCGGGCGCGCGCGTCGGGCTCTCGCTCGGCGGCGGCGGCACAGCGCCGCGGTTCTGCCGCGACGGCAAGTGCATCGTCGAGCAGGAGGACAGCGTGATCGCCGCGAATCTGGTTGCGGCGTGCTCAGACGACGGCGTATATGTCAACAGCGCGGCGCGCAGCAGCGTGGTGCACAACACCCTGATCGGCACTGCGGGCATGGCGTTGCGCTTTCCGGCCACCAGCGCCGATGTCGAAGGCAACCTGGTGGACGGGCCGATCCGCAACCGCGATGGCGCGATCGGGCGCCTGACGGACAACCTGGCCTCGCCGCTGGCGTACCGCTACCTCGGTTACGACCCGCACGGCGGCTGGCTTGCCGCGGGGCCTGGCCAGCGGCTGGCGTGGCTCGCCGCCGCGCCGCGCCGGCGCGCGGTCGCGGTGATTCCGCCCGACCTGTGCGGCGCGGTGCGGCCGGCGACTCCGGCCTACGGCGCGTTCGAAGACTTTTCCGCCTGCCGCACCGGCTCGGCCGGCAACTGAGACGGCGCGGCGGGTGCGGCCGTTTGGCGGCGCACCCGCCGCCGGCCCGGCCGCGGCGCCGCCGTGGCAGGGCGCAGCGCGGCGGCGCAGGCGACCAGGAAGAACAACAAGGTCAGGCGGGGCACGTCGAACAGGCTGTCGAACGCGCCGATCACCAGGAAGCCGGCCAGCGCCGCCAGGAAGACGGCAGCCATGGTTTCGCCGCCGAGCGCCCGCCTGGCCAGGCCGGCGCCGCCAACGACCAGCAGCAGCGCCAGCGCGGCCACGCCGAACCAGCCCTGCTCGAAGAAGGTGTTGACCGCAACGTTCTTGACGTGCCACGGGAAGTGGTTGCGATCGCTGCTGAAGAACCAGTAATCGTTGGCGGCGCTGAACGCGCCGTTGCGCAACACTTCGGCGCCGCTGCCCGCTTCGCGCAGGCTCAGGTTATCGACGTCGACTACCGCGCCGCTGCCCTCGACCGATACTTCGAGCTGAACCGGCGGCGCCAGCAGGCCCGCAGCGCCCAGTGCGCCCGCCTGCATTTCGACTTGGTAGTGCTGCCAGACGCCCTTGGCGGCGCCGAGCCGGACCGGCGCGACGACGCAGTCCTGCGGATACAGCATCCAGCGTGCGCACAGCGCGATGGTGATGGTGCCGGCGCCGCGCAACTGGCGGATGTCGGCACTTAGCTGGTAGCGCTTGCCCGCCGCCACGTCGACGTGCTGCAGGATGCGCAGGTCGCTGCCGTAGCCCTGCGCAAAGTGCGCCGCCCCAAGGCGCAGGAAGCGGTTGCCGCCCTCGGCGTCGTAACGGTAGGTGCCGGGCCGTTCGCCATCGGTATTGTTCCACATGTAGGTGTCCGGGTAGCGCCCCAGTCCCATGCCCAGCAGGGTAGTCGGGGCGCCGGCGTCCATCATGGCAATCGCCTCGCGCCAGTGCCGCAGGCGCACGCCGAGGTCTTCGCCGACGGTGGCGAAACGCTGGCCGGCGTAGTAGCTCGAGGCCACCGGGATCACCGTGGCAAACGCGATGGCGCAGGCGAACGTCGCCGCCAGGCCGCCGCGGTCGAGCCGCACGAACGGCTGCGGCATGCGCCGGCCGGCCGCCACCACGCCGGCCAGCACGGCCAGCAGCAGCGCATCTGCCATCGCGGTCGTGCCACCCCAGTGCGATGCGACCAGCAACAGGCCGACCGCCATCGCTGGCAAGGCGGCGGCGGCCAGGGCCAGTCCCAAGGCAGCGCGCTGCGGCCGGCGGGCCAGCAGCATGGGCGTGGCGGCCGCAAAGACGGCGGCGGACAGCGCGAAGCCGATATAGGCGCCCTTGTCGACCAGCACAGCGAGCAGGGCGCACAGGCTGCAAAGACCAAGCGCGCCGGCGGCCGCCAGCGGTATCCGGGCCAGCTTGCCGGGCGCGCCGGCAAGCAGCACGGCGCCGGCAAGCACCGCCAGCGCGCAGGCCAGACTGCGATAGCCGCCGCTGCCGAACACCCGTGCCAGCGCGAATGCCGCCAGCGCCAGCAGCAAGGCGGCGGTGGCGGCTGCGGCGCCGGCGCCGCGCAGCTGGCCCTGACGTGCGCGGCGCGCCAGCAGCAAGCCGAAGATGATCGCGCCCGAGACGCCGTAGGCCAGGTAGATATCGCGCGAAAACAGGGCCAGCCCGGCGTAGCTCCCCAGCAGCAACAGCAGCAGGGCGAGCGCGAGCCGGGTGCGCGCAGGGGCGCCGAGCAGCCAGGCGGCGACGAAGGGAAAGGCCAGAGCCAGATAGGCATCGAGCGCGGCGCCGCCGGTGTGCATTGCCGAAAAGGTGGCGGTGGGCCGGTAGTCGCTGGCGAAATTGGTCAGCCCCGGGAACAGCAGCCGCTCCCACACCACGGCCAGGCAGGCGAGCGCCAGGCCGAGCAGCATGCCGGGCACCAGGTAGCGCTGGAGCCCGGCCAGGTCGGCGCCGGCGCCGCGGCGCAGTAGCGGCAGCAGGATCAGCGCCCACAGCAAGCCCTTGGCGGTGCGCAGGCTATTGTAATGGCTGGTGTAATTGGCAAAGGCGTTGGCGTCGATCGGCGCCAGCGGCGTCACGCCGATCCAGGCGGCGATCAGCCAGGAGAGGGTGAACAAGCCGAGCGACCAGCTGAACCACGGCGGCAGAACGGCGGGGAGGTCGTCGCGCCGCAAGCGGGCGTAGCCGCAGGCGGTGGTCGCCAGCAGCAGCAGGTCCAGCTCGTCGAGGAAGAACCAGCCTGTCCAGGGCGCCAGGTCGAGCACCGGCAGCAGCGCGGGTACCACCATCAGCCATGCATGGCGTCGGCGCCACAGCAGCGCGCCATACGCGGCCAGCGCTGCCGCCAGCACCATCTTGTTGAGGGGGTAGGACAGCGCCGCCGCCGCCAACGCGGCAAACAGTGCGCCGGCAAATAATTTCGGCAAAACCGGCTGCATTATTCGGCCGGCTTATCGTCCCATTTGCCCACGGCGATCAGCTTGTTCTTCAAGCCCGGCAGCGGGAATTTCATCGCGTACGCCTTCTTCGCATGGAGCAAGGCTTTGTCGTAATCCTTGGCCCGAAAGTAGGCCAGGCCAGCGTTGTAGTTAATGGTCGGATTGTCCGGCTCGAGCTGAACCGCGCGCTTGAATTCGGCCATCGCCAGGTCTTCTTTGCCCTTGCTTAGCAAATGGTTGCCGTAAACAGCGTGCGGCGTGCCATCGTCCGGAGCAAACTCGAAGGCGCGCAGGAAATAGCAATCGACAGGATATTTCGCGCCCTGCGGCGTTATCTGCTTTTCCAGCTTCGACTGGCGCGACATCGCGGCCAGCGCCCGTGGATGGTTCGGCCACGCACGCAGCGTGTAGTCGATGTCGCCGGCGATGTAGCTGGTGGCGCCCTTGATGTTGTTTTCCACGTCCGAAGTAAAGTGGGCATGCTCGACCATATGAATTTCGAACGGCAGCGACGGCGCCTTGCGGTAGTCGAACGGGCCGTACGCGTTCTCGATCGAGCCGCAGTACTTTGCCGGCGCCGCCTGCGCGGCGCCCGCGCTGATCGCGATCAATAGTGCGGCATACCACGTCGTCATCTTCATTTAAGGCTCCCTCATTTCGTCGTTCGCGGCCGAGGCCAGGGTTCTCGCGTTGTCGCGCTTGCATTGTGCCACTTCGTCCAGCAAAGCGGCGAGCACGCCGGCGCGCGCCCGCCGCGAATTGGCGGCGATGGTGCCGGCCGACGCGATCGGCGCCTGCTTGCTTGCCGCCAGCTCCAGGAAGCGCGTCAATCCGCGCATGATCGCCTGTTTGTCGTCAAGCCGCGCGATCGTGTCGATCCCGGCCTTGCGCAATGTGGCGGCGGTGTCGCCAGCGGGGTCGGTCAGCGCCAGGATCGGCCGCCGGGCGCGCAGGTATTCGTACAGCTTGGCCGGAATCTGGTGGTTGCAGTTGGTTGCCTGCAAAATGAGCAGGCCGCCGGCGCTGACCATCTCGCGCAGGGCGTCGCGGTAGGCGACGTGCGGCGCCAGCCTGACGATGGCGCCAATGCCGTATTGCTCGATCAGCCCCGCCAGATAGGCATCGTGCCCGGTGGCGCGCAGCAGCAGTTCGAACTTGCCCGCCGTGATGGTACCCTCGGCGAGCAGCGCGGCGAGCGCTTCGAACAGCGGCACCGGGTCGCGTTCGGACGGATAGATCACGCCGCTGTGGACCAGCACGAATGGCGCGCCTGGCGCAGGCGGGGCGCCGGCGTCCAGCTCGGCCTCGGCGAAATTCTCTTCGTCGAAGGCGTTCTCGATCAACACGTAGCGCGATTCCGGGATATCTGGAAAGCGCCGGCGGTAGGTCTGGATCGCACCAGGCGTGGTGCAGACGGCCTTGACGCAGTTCCTGAGCGTCTTTTCCTCGATCCACAGGTAGGCGCGCCGCATCGCCTGGTTGGCCGGATGGCCGACGTCGGTCATCGGGTCGCGCAGGTCGGCGATCCAGGGGATGCCGCTGACCTTGTGCAGGCACAGGCCGATCAGGTGGGCGGTGGCGATCGGGTACGTCGACCAGATCACTGCCGGACGATGCTTCCAGATGAGCCGCAGGCCGGCCGGGATCGCGCCCAGCGCCCACGCCACCCAGCGGTCCGGCAACGCCAGCAAGCCGGGATAGCGCCCGCGCAACGACAAGTGGATGGAGGTGTCGAGCGCGAAGGGACGGTGCACTTCGACCTCGGCCGGAATGTCGGCCAGCTGGTCGTCGCCCTTGTTCACATAGGCACGCGGATGGGCCGAGATCACCACGGGATTCCAGCCGAACTGCGGCAGGTATTGGGCGAACTTGAGGGTGCGCTGGATGCCGCTGCTGCCTCGCAACGGCGGAAAGTGAAAGGCGATCATCAGCACGCGTTTTACCATGACTGCACCCATTGCGCGGTCCAGGCGGAAACCTGGTCGCGCCAGACGCGGCGCGAGAAAGTGTGGTCGGCGCCGTCCAGAACCTGGCGCTGCACGCGCGGTTCGGCCAGCCGGCGCTGCCATTGGGGATTGCCCTTGGCCATGTCGAGGAATTCCTGTGCGGTCAAGTCGCCCGGGCTGATGATCAGCAGCACCTTGCCTTTGAAGCCGGCGAGGCCGGCCAGCATGCGTTCGGGCAGCGGCGCCGTCGGCGCGGCGGCGCTTGCCGGCGCACCGGAACCAAAGGCGGCGCCCACCAGGCGCAGGAAGGAGCCGCAGGCGGCCGCGTAGTCAAAGCGCCCGGTGGCGATCTTTTTCCACAGTCCGGCGTCCAGCAGGCGGCCGCGATAATAGTGCTTGAGCGTGGTCTTGGCGATGCCTTCGCTGGTGCGGGCCCATGGATTGAGCAACACCAGGCCGGCCACGCGCGTATCGTGGGCTGCGTAAAACAGCGCGGCGGCGGCGGCGTCGCACAGGCCCCAGATCACCACTTCCTTGATGGCAGGTACGGCCAGCAGGAAATGGTCGACGGCGGCGCGCAAGTCCTCTTCGACCGCTTCGAAGGTGCGGGCGGCGCCCTCGCTGTCGCCCATGCCGCGGTAGTCGAAGCGCATGGCGGCAATGCCCTGCTCGGCCAGGCTGCGGGCCAGAAGGGTGAACTGGCGGTGGCTGCCGACGCGGTATTGTGGTCCGCCGACGACGATCAGCACTCCGCGCGCGGCCGGCTGCTGGGGCGTGCTGACAATCCCGTACAGGCGTGCATCGCCGCAGGAGAAGGATTGGGCGCTCTCGATATAGTTCATGCCGCCCGCCCGGTCAGGATGGCGCAGGTGGCGTCGAGCAGGGCGGGGCATTCCGTCACTTCCTGCGCCGACCAGAACGGCGGGCACGCCACCACGTGCAGTTGCAGCGCACAGCCGGCCTGCTCCCAGGCGGCGGCGACGCGCGCCGCGCCGGGCGGCAAATCGCGTCCGGCCGCCGGCACCGCTTCGAACCAGTGCACCGGGATTGCCGGCGCCATCGCCGCCAGGTCGAGGGCGTCGATGGCTGCGGCCAGTGCCGGCGTCAGTTCATAGCCGGCGATCTCCAGCGTTTCGCCGGCCAGCAACTGGGCGCGCAGCGCCTGGGTGCCATTGCCGGTTTCCTTGCCTTCGGTAAGCATGTCGCTGGCCACCCGCAAGCGCAGAAACTGGGTCAGGTAGGTCTTTCCGCTTTGCACGGGCTGCCATAGCAGCAGCGAGGCGGGCGTATCGGCCGCGCCTGCCGCGTAGTCGAGCGCGAGCAGGGCGCCCAGACGCAGGCCCCACACGGTCACCGGCACGTCGAGGCGCCGCTTGAGCCAGCGGTGTGCCTGCGCCACATCATCCTTCCAAATTTGCCAAGAAGCATCGCTGAAGTCACCGCTGCTGTCGCCACAGCCATGCAGGTCGATCTGCAATACGCCGAAGCCGAGCGCTGCCAACGCGCGCGCCTGCAAGGCGGCCATGCGACGCGACTTGTTCATTTCCTCGGCGAAGGGATGGACATAGATGATCGCGCCTTGGCATACGTCGCCGGCGGGAGGATGGAACAGGCAAAAGCGTTGTCCGCCGTCGATCTCGAGGAAGAACGGCTCGGCGCTTGCGGCGCCCGCGACAGGCGTCATGCTGTCAGTTTTTGCGCGACGAAAGCGCTGAGGGTACCAACCGACTCGAACGTGCTGGCGCTGATTTCGTCATCGTCGACGACAATGCCGAACTGCTCTTCCAGCGCGGTGATCAGGTTCACCACGGCCATCGAGTCGAGCTCGGGGATGCTGCCGAGCAGGCCCGACTGTTCGGTCAACGACGCCCTCGCGTCGTCGCTCAGGCTGAGGACATCAGCGAGGATATTTTTGATTTCTTCAAGATACATGCTTGCTACTCCGTTGGTTTGCCCTGCTCGACCGGAAGCGGCGCGGGCAGTTGGGGACGCAGCCGCGCCAGCAGGGCGGACCGGTTGTGGATGAGGGTGTGCAGCTGAAGCAGCGCCGGCCAGCGGTAGCTGGTCAGGTGATACATTGTGCGGATGTCGTCGGTCCAGCGCAGGTGCCATTCCATGACGCGGCCGTAAAACTCCAGGCTCTCGAACTGCTTGTCATGAAACAGCTGTATGCAGGTCTCCTCCCGCATCAGGAAAGCTGGCGAGTACTGGTTTCCAAGCGACTCGTCGTAGGCGGTCTTGAGCACGATCAGCGCGCCGAAGCCTTCTATGCACAAGTTCATCGCAACTACTCTATCGTTGAACCAATAGCGCAGGATGCTGCCGGTGCCGCGGCTGCAAAATCTTTCGAGCATGTCCTGGTAGAAGCGGCCCTGGGCGTTGTCGGCGCTGACGGCGGTGCCCAAGCCGGACTTCCACCCGGCAGTTTCCAGCCTGCCGTATTCGGCAACGGCGGCGGCCACGTCCTGCGCATTGCGAACCACATCGAGGCGAGTGACAATTCCCTCCTTGTGCAGTTTGGTACGTTGTTTCTTCAGATTGGTGCGCAAGTTCTTGCCGCGCGCATTCCAATACTCGTCAAACGAGCCGACGATCCTGATGCGTGCCGTCTGGATGTAATCGGTGGTCTTCAGCGTTGCCGCAGCCGCCGGCTTGGGCTCGAGCGCCGGGTCGCGCTGGGTCAACCCAAGCACCAGCGCAAAGCCGGGCAATGCGCGCGTAAGCGCCGCCATCAGCGCGGCGAGGTCGCTGCCGTGCCTGTGCATCCACATCCCGATCGGCGCCTGGGACGGCTGAAAGGTCTCCCAGTTACCCGGGCCGCGCGGCGTCATGATCGCCATAGCGATCAGTTGCCCGCCGCTCTCGTACCACGCCAGCAATTCCTTGCCGGTGCTCAGCTCGTTCAGCAGGGGCTGCACAAACTCGGGCTGCAGCAGGGGCGTCGCACAGGTTTCGGCGTTCAGTTGCCCCCAGCGCGCGGCGTGGGCGGCGAACTCGGTCGCCGGGATCAGTGTCCATGTCATAGTGCCGGCGCCGCGTGTAGTAGCAGCGCTTCCTTTACTTTGCTAATCATCCAATCGAGTTCTTCCGTTTTCAGTTCCTGATGGCAGGAGAAAGCCATGATCCGTTGTGACAGGTCCACGCTTGCCGGACAGACACTGGCGTCAACTCCTGGCCACAGGTATTCGCCGAAACGAATGATCGGCACGCCTTCGTTTTTCAGAAATGTAAATAGCGGTTGCGTGTTATCCGTATGCAAAGGGAAGACCCACGGGAAGACCCCGTCAGGTAGCGCCGGGAACAAGGGGCGGCAACCGGACAGGCCCGCCAGCGCCTGCTCCATCTTCAGGTAGTTGCTGCGACGTCGCGCACCCATACGGCGGCGTGACACCAGGCGCAGCATCAGACGCGAAAAATAGGAACTGCGCTTGTCCAGCCAGGCGGGGTCGAAGCTGAAGCCACCGTCGGACGAGCCTGGAGCGAAAGACGGCGGTGGCGTGTCGTTGCGGGCCTTTATCTTGCCCCAGATGAAGTCCTTCACCGCCATCGGCAGCCACAGCACTGCCTTGACCAGCCGCAGACGGCGGTATTCGAAGCTCTCCTCCAGCGAATTGACGGCCACTTTCGCCTCGAAGCCAAGTCCTGCCGAATGCAGCGCGATGTCGTCGAGCGCGTGACGTGCCGATACCAGCGCACCTCCTTCGTAGATGGGAAAGAATTTCATGGTGCTGGCAATGGCGTAGTCGCCATAGGAGCCGACCGGCTTGCCCTTGTGCTCGCCGAGAAAGCAATGGGCGCAGTCCTCCAGCATCAGCAAACCGTTGCTGTCGCAGAAGGCGCGAATGGCTGACAGGTTCTGCGGAAAGCCGAAATAGTTGGCCGCGAGAATGACCTTGGTGGTGGTGTCCAGTTTGGCGGCGACGTCGACCAGGTCGACCGAGGTGTCAGGGTTGACCCGGTAAAAGACCGGTGTCGCGCCGGACCACACCACCGGTTCGATCATCGATGCGCAGTGGTAGGCGGGCACCAGCACAGAGTCCCCGGGCCCGATTTTCATCTGGCGCAGCGCCTGGGCGATGGCGACGCGGCCGCTGGTGACCAGGCGGCGCTCCGGCGCGTCCAGCACCGACGGCACGCGCGCACCAAACCCGCGCATGAAGGCACCGAACGAAAGAACCGGATGGGTCGGGATCAGCGCGCGCGGAAAATCGCCGGTAGGTGTGGCCGTCGAAGCGGCCTGCGTGCGCTCGATGGTGCAAGTGGTGTCGGTGCTTCCCATCTGGTTCCAGTTAGCGCCTCGGTCAGGCGTGATTGTTTCATTTTGAGCATCGCCAGTATACCTGCCGACGTCGGATTGGTCGAGGGCGGGGCTAGGCGGTTTGGCCATTTTTCGCCAAGTTTTGCATCATTCGAACGGAGAAACGCAGCTGCCCGCGATCCCATGGCGTAAAGCGCGGCAGCTGGAACAGGTCGCTGCCGTGTTTGGCGGCGCCCCACGCAGTGCTGACGGCTGCCTCGAAGCCTAGGGTTTGCGCCATCGCAACGTGCTCGGCCTGGTAGTCCTGGCCCGGCTTGCCGTTGGGGTAGGCGAACAGGCGCACCGGCGCGCCGATGATCTGTTCGAGCTCGGCTTTGCCGTCAGCGATCTCGGCATAGGCGCCGGCGCTGTCCATCCGTGCGATGATCGGATGGTTGACCGTGTGGGCGCCGATGTCCATGCCGGCCCGGTGCAGTTGGCGCACTTGCTCGCTGCTCATCATCAGGTCGTCGGGCGGTGCCACCGCAGCGAGCCTGCAGATGGCTTCGACCTGCTGCTGGCGGGCCGCCAGCGGCAGGTACTTGAGTGCGTCGAGCAGGTTGCTGATGGCCTGTCGCCGGCTGGCCTGGCTGTCCAAGGTGAACTGGCCCAGCTGCAGGCTGCTCAAGTCGAGCTGGTGCGGTGCGCGACGGATCGTTTCGATCACTGTGTCGTTCCACATCCTGCCGCCGTTGAGGAAGCCGGTTGCCACGAAGAAGGTAGCGGCCACGCCGTGGCGCCGCAGGATCGGCAGTGCTATCTCAGCGTTGTCGGCATAGCCATCGTCGAAAGTGATGCAGGCTGCGCGCGACGGCAGTGTGCCCTCGCGCAGGCCGCGCACCGCTTCACTGAGCGGAATGATGTTGAAACACTGCTTCAGGAAGCCGATCTGCTGGTCGAAGCGCGCGGCGTCGACTTCGGACGGGAACAGCGGATCGGGCCGCGCCAGCACCCGGTGGTAGATCAGGATCGACAGGCGCTTGCGCAGCGGGCTCAGGGACACTGCCGCCGCCAGCGCGCGGCAGGCCAGTGCCGCCACCGCGGATTTCGAAGGCTGCAGCGCGGGCGAGGAATGGGGGGTACTTTGGTTGAGCATGAATGGCCGGTTAGTGAGATGACGCCGCCGCGAGGATGGGTTTAGTTGCTTGCGGCTGCCCGCGCGATGGTTGTTCTTCCGCTTCAGCCTGAATGGCACGGGCGACGATGCCATCGGTGATGACCATGATCGCCACCAGATAGTAGGGAACATCGAAATAGACAAGGCTCAGGAATGCGCCGCCGGTGGCGAAACCGATCAGGCTGACCTGTACCATCGTCGCCAGCGTGCCAGCCCATCTCAACTCGGGTCTGCTGGCGGTGTTTCTGATAATCCTTGTCCCTGTCCTCCATGACAACACCCCAAGCAACAGATACAGGCCGAGGCCGACAAAACCATGTTCACCCAGCGCCTGAAAGTAGATGCTGTGCGCCGCATGGATATCGGCCGGGTTGGGGGCATAGAGGGCGAACGTGCGGGCGTCGTAAATGTCGAAGCCGCCGCCGGTCAGGGGCCGGTCGCGCGCGAGGTTGAACGCCATTTCCCATGCGTTCAGCCGGCCCATTGCCGAGCCGTCTTCCTTGTATTCCTTGACGGTGTGCATGCGTTCGGCCCACTGCGCCGGCATGAATGCCACGGCCGCCGGCAGGATGATCGCCATGGCCAGGCCAAGCGCCATTTTTTTCGGACTTTTCAGCCACAGGAACAACACCATTGCCGCGATACCGATCAGGGCGCCGCGCGAATAGGACGCCAGCGCCGAGAGGACGCACAGCACGATGGACGCGCCGTAGCCGTAGCGCAGCCACCTGTTGGCGGCGGTGAGGAACAAATAGTAGAAAATAGGAATGATCGTGATCAGCGCCAGCGCAATTTCGTTGTTGCCTTCGATGAAGGTGCCCTCCGGACCCCAGATCCTGAAGCTGCCCCCACTCACGAGCGTAAATATGCCACCCTTGATGCCGTAGTAGCCCAGCGAACCGGCAAGCGTCCAGATCAGCAAGTGCAGCTGGCGCTTGTCTTTAACAACCATCATGGTGATGAAAGTCATCAGCATGATCTTCAATACCCTCATCAGCATGTTCGACGACGATTCGGGCGCGAAGGCAAATGCGGTCCCAATCGTCATCCACAGTGTAAACGCCAGCAGGGTCCAGACCACGCCCGACTTCGGCAAGGCTTTCGGGTCGCGGGTGAGCACCACGCCGACGATGGTGGCCGCAGCAATCAGCGCGGCGAACGGAAAGGTATAGGCGAAACCCCAGCTGAGCCGGTGCGGATTCATTACGCTGATCCAAACCCACATCAGCGCCCCGATGTAAGGGCGCTTCAGGGTGTACGGCAACGAGCCGAGCACGATCAGCGTGATGATGACGTCTCTCATTGGTAATCCGGATAAGTATTTGGTGTCATAAAGTTACTGCTTGGCACTATCTGTGTTGCGTTGGGGGACGTTCCGGGTCGTTTCGCTGCTACGCCGGGGAATTTCCCGCTAGAATGAGTGCAATGATGCAAACGATAACGCATTTTTCGCTGGCACGCGTAATGTTTGATGATAACAATAAATATTCTTTCCTGGACATATCGAATGTTAAAACGATAATGTTATCATGGGATTTCCGTTAATTGCTGGGCCAGGACGCCAGGTGACGCCGGAACGGCCAGCACCGCTGGCCAGCGAGCTGCATGCACGCTCCTATGGCGACGTGGCTTGGCAGCATGATTACTAAGGTTTTGATGAGCGATCTAATTCACGAATTCATTTTCCGTTCCGCCGAGCGCGCACCGCTGGCCGAGGCGCTGGTGTATGGACAGCACCGTCTGGATTACACAACACTTTCGAGCGCTGTGCGGCAGGCCTCCCAGGCTTTCCTCGCCGACGGCCTCGGCCGGGGCGACCGCGTCGCCGTGTATCTCGAAAAGCGCGTCGAAAACGTGGTGGCGATGTTCGGCGCCGCCGCCGCCGGCGGCGTCTTCGTGCCGGTCAATCCGCTGCTCAAGCCCGAGCAGGTCGGC
>JBBRXM010000108.1:0-16379 GCA_038248405.1 Burkholderiales bacterium | reverse complement strand
GGCTGCTGTCTATCCGGTAGAGTGGTGCCCACGGAGGGACTCGAACCCCCACACCCGAAGGCACATGGACCTGAACCATGCGCGTCTACCAATTCCGCCACGTGGGCACTGCTGTTGCTTCTACTGGTACAACCAAACACTTACTTCAAACTAAAACGCCGCAATCATGAAGCGATCACGGCGCAGTAGGTGATACTTGCGGAAATAAATCCGGTAGTTGGTGCCCACGGAGGGACTCGAACCCCCACACCCGAAGGCACATGGACCTGAACCATGCGCGTCTACCAATTCCGCCACGTGGGCTATGTAACACATCAGCGTTGCCGCCGACTTCTGCTATCATACTAGCCTTTGGAGTTTTGCGCCAGACTAACTTTCGTTACCCTCGACGCCATTCCAGCTGCCAGTAGTCCTGCTTTCTTCCGTGCCGGCTTGCTGCCGCCGCGAAAGACCGAAATTATAGCGGATCAATTTGAAATGTCAAAGCTCCCTGCCAACTATTTTCGGAGCACGGCGCGTTAGGCGAAACATGGTGTCCTCCGTTACACTATGGGTACCGACGTGTCAATCAAACCACCGTGTCAGTCATGCGGAACGGCATACCGCGCGCACTGTCAAAAACAATTATTGAAGACGATTTGAACCAACCTACTCATACCATTCCCAGCCGCGAGGAAATTCTCGGCATTTTCCGCGATGCACAGTCCCCGCTCGACGCAGCAGCCCTGGCACGCGCCCTCAAGGTCGATCCCGATGCGGTAGAAGTGCTGTCGCGGCGCCTGAACGCGATGGCGCGCGACGGCCAGATCCTGTCCGACAAAGCCGGCGCGTTCGAGCTGGCCGACCATTCCGGCTTCGTCGCCGGCAAGGTCAGCGCGCACCGCGACGGCTTCGGCTTCGTCATTCCCGACGAGCCCGGCGAGGACCTGTTCCTGTCCGACAAAGAGATGCAGAAAGTGCTGCATGGCGACCGCGTGCTGGCGAAAGTGACCGGTACCGACCGCCGCGGCCGCAAGGAAGCCACCATCGTCGAAGTCGTCTCGCGCGCCAACAGCCACATCATCGGCCGCCTGCTCAACGAAAACGGCGTGTGGCTGATCGCCCCCGAAGACAAGCGCATCGGCCAGGACATCCTGGTCGCCGGCTCGCCGGGCAAGGCGAAAGCGGGCCAGATCGTCAGTGTCGAACTGGTCGAGCAGCCGTCGCGCTTCAAGCAGCCCACCGGCACCATCGTCGAAGTGCTGGGCGACCTCGACGACCCCGGCATGGAAATCGAAATCGCGGTGCGCAAGTTCGGCGTGCCGCACATCTTTTCGGCCGCGGCGCTCAAGTCCGCCGCCAAGCTGCCCGCGGAAGTGCGTGACGCCGACCTCGAAGACCGGGTCGACCTGCGCGACGTGCCGTTAGTGACCATCGACGGCGAAGACGCGCGCGACTTCGACGATGCGGTTTACTGCGAGCCGGTCATGATCGGCGGCGACCATTCGTTCCGCCTGCTCGTCGCCATTGCCGACGTCAGCCATTACGTCAAGCCGAACGACGCCCTCGACGTCGACGCGCTCGAGCGCAGCACCTCGGTGTATTTCCCGCGCCGCGTGATCCCGATGCTGCCGGAAAAGCTGTCGAATGGCCTCTGTTCGCTGAACCCGGCGGTCGACCGCCTGACGCTGGTGTGCGACATGGTCGTGTCGTCAGCCGGCGAAGTGACCGCCTACCAGTTCTACCCGGCCGTGATCCACTCGGCCGCGCGGATGACCTACAACGAAGTGGCCGACATCCTCGGCAACACCGCCGGTCCCGAGGCGCAGCGCCGGCCCGCCATCGTGCCGCACCTGCTGCACCTGAACGAGGTCTACCGCGCGCTGAACAAGGCGCGCCAGGCGCGCGGCGCGATCGATTTCGAGACCACCGAAACCTACATCGTCTGCAATGCGCTGGGCAAGATCGAGAAGATCATCCCGCGCACCCGCAACGACGCCCACAAGCTGATCGAAGAGTGCATGCTGTCGGCCAACGTCTGCGCGGCCGACCTGCTGATCCGCCACAAGCATCCGGGCACCTACCGCATCCACGCGTCGCCGACCGAAGAGAAGCTGAACCAGGTGCGCACCTTCCTCAAGCAGGTCGGGCTGAACCTGGGCGGCGGCGACAAGCCGGCGGCCAACGACTACGCCGTGCTGATGAAGCAGGTCAAGGAGCGTCCGGACGCGCAGCTGCTGCAAACGATGCTGTTGCGCTCGATGCAGCAGGCCGTCTACAGCCCGGACAACATCGGCCACTTCGGCCTGGCGTACGAGGCGTATGCCCACTTCACCAGCCCGATCCGCCGCTATCCTGACTTGCTGACGCACCGCGCCATCAAGGCCATCTTGCTGGGTAAAAAGTACGAGCCGAAGGGCATCGAACTGGCCGGCCTGAATACGACCGTGTCGAACGCGACGCGCAAGAAACAGGCCAAGGACAAGGCGGCCGGCACGCAGAAGCAGGACAAGGACCTGACGATCTGGGACGCCCTCGGCGTGCACTGCTCGGCCAACGAGCGCCGCGCCGACGAAGCCTCGCGCGACGTCGAGGCATGGCTCAAGTGCTACTTCATCAAGGACAAGCTGGGCGAGGAATTCACCGGCGTGGTGTCGGGCGTGACCACCTTCGGCATCTTCGTGCAACTCGACGCGCTGTATGTCGAGGGCCTGGTGCACATCACCGAACTGGGCACCGATTTCTTCCAGTACGACGACGCGCGCCACGAGCTGCGCGGCGAACGCACCGGCAAGCGCTACCAGCTGACCGACCGCGTCACCGTCAAGGTGGCCCGGGTCGACCTGGAAGCGCGCAAGATCGACCTGGTGCTGGCGGGCGGCGCCGAGGACGTCGACGGCACCGGCTTGCCGAAGAGCAGTGCGGCGAAGGCGCTGGAAGCGAAGCCGGCCAAGTCGCGCAAACCTTCTGGCGGCAACTCGTCGCGCTATGAACTCGATACCAGCGTCGACACCAGCGTCGACAACGGCGCGCCGTCCAAACGCAGCAAGGGCGGTTCGGCCGCCAAGGCAAAACCAGCATCCAAGACCAGCAAGAAGAAGCGATAAATGAAGAATAAAATGATTTTCGGGTTCCACGCGGTGACCTCGCGCTTGCGTCACGAGGCGTCGTCGGTGGAAGAGATTTTCGTCGACGCCTCGCGCCAGGACGGCCGCATGCACGACCTGATCGCCGCGGCGAAAGCGGTCGGCGTGCGCATCATGCCGGTCGATTCGGCGCGCCTCGACAAGATCGTCGGCACCCGCCGCCACCAGGGCGTGATCGCGTTTGCCAGCCAGCTGTCGCTGGCGCGCAACCTGGATGAATTGCTCGATGCAGTCGATGGCCCGCCATTGCTGCTGATCCTCGACGGCATCACCGATCCGCACAACCTGGGCGCCTGCCTGCGGGTGGCGGACGGCGTCGGCGCGCACGCGGTGATCGTGCCGAAGGACCGCGCGGTGGGCCTGAACGCCACCGCCGCCAAGGTCGCCAGCGGCGCCGCGGAAACGGTGCCGTACATCACCGTCACCAACCTGGCGCGCACCATGCGCGAGCTGAAGGAGCGTGACATCTTGCTCATCGGCACGACCGACGACGCCGACAAGGGCCTGTACGAAGCCGACTTCACCGGGCCGGCCGCGCTGGTGATGGGGTCCGAAGGCGAGGGCATGCGCCGGCTGACGCGCGAGACGTGCGACGTGCTGGTGGGCATCCCGATGTTCGGTTCAGTGGAAAGCCTGAACGTGTCGGTGGCGTCGGGCGTGTGCTTGTATGAAGCGCGCCGCCAGCGCATGGCGAAGGAAGCGTAAGCAGCGTCGTCCTCGCGCACGCGGGGACCCCATTTTTTCGCGCAGTGTTGACCATTTTCTTGCGAAAACGCTGAGCATGCAAATGGGGTCCCCGCGTTCGCGAGGACGACGGTTTTAAGGGTAACGGTATTGCTTTGGCCGACATCGTTTAGCCCGGCCCGCCAGAATTGACCCCCCGTAAGCGGCCCCGGAGCGAATGCGCTACCATGGCCATATCGCAACTGTCTGACCTTTCCCAATGTTTCCCAATCTCAGCGACGACATCAAGAGCATCATTGCCCGCGACCCCGCGGCGCGCAACGGCTTTGAAGTGTTCACCTGCTATCCAGGCTTCCAGGCCATCATGATGCATCGCTGGGCGCACGCATGCTGGATTAGCCAGCTCAAGTGGATCGGCCGCTTCATTTCCTACATCGCGCGCATCATCACCGGCATCGAGATCCATCCCGGCGCCACCATCGGCCGGCGCGTGTTCATCGACCATGGCTTCGGCGTCGTCATCGGCGAAACGGCGGTCGTCGGCGACGACTGCACCATCTACCAGGGCGTCACGCTCGGCGGCACCTCGCTCACCAGCGGCGCCAAGCGCCACCCAACGCTCGAGCGCGGCGTCATCATCGGCGCCGGCGCCAAGGTGCTCGGCTCGTTCACGGTCGGCGAATATGCCAAGGTCGGCTCGAACGCGGTGGTGGTCAAGCCGGTGCCGGCCGGCGCCACCGCGGTCGGCAACCCCGCCCACATCGTGCGCAAGGATGCCGACGCGCGCAGCGCCCACATGTTCGCCGCCTACGGCGTGACGCCGAACGGCGACGATCCGCTGTCGAAGGCGCTGCACGGCCTGATCAACCACGCCGCGCGCCAGGACGAGCAGATCGAACGCATGATGGCAACGATGAAGCAAGCGGGCCTGTGCTGCCCGGCGATGGCCGAAGGCGACAAGCTCGACACCGCACAGCTGAACCGGCTGGTTGAATAAGATATTTGAATGAAGGCTTACGCATGACCAATGACACCGGCGGCGACGCCTTGCTCGACCCTTTTGAGATCCGCGTGCTGGCGGTGCTGGCCGAAAAAGAAGCGCTGACGCCTGACAACTATCCGCTGTCGCTCAACACGCTCACCAACGGCTGCAACCAGCTCTCCAGCCGCGATCCGGTGATGCAGCTGTCGGAAGAAACGGTGCAGGACGTGCTGCAGCGGCTGATGCAGAAAAAATTCGTCAACGGCATCACCCAGGCCGGCGCGCGCGTGACCAAGTACGAGCACCGCATGCGCATCAAGTGGTCGCTCGAGCAGGACAAGCTGGCGGTGCTGACGATCCTGATGCTGCGCGGGCTGCAGACGGCCGGCGAAATCCGCACCCGCAGCGGCCGCCTGCAGGAATTCAAGTCGGTGGCCGATGTCGAGGCGTGCCTGCAGTTCCTGATCGACAAATACCCGCCACTGGTGGCGCGCCTGGCGCTGGCGCCCGGCACCAAGGAGCCGCGCTACGGCCACCTGCTGGCGGGCGACGCCGCGCTGGCGCAGCAGGAGTCCGCGTTCGGATCGGTAGCGGCGCCGGCGCAGGGCAGCAGGGTGGCCCAGCTGGAACAGGAAGTGGCGGCGCTGCGCGGCGAGGTCGACGAGCTCAAGGCGCAGTTCGAGTCGTTCAAGAAGCAGTTCGAATAGCGTTAATTTCTGGTGTCAGGTCTGACATTAAGACATTTACACGTGAATGTCTTAATGTCAGACCTGACACCAGCGTTTAGTTGGCGAAGCGCAGCTCGATCAGCGTGTCGTCCGGCCAACTCGGGTCGCCAATGGGCGCCATATATTCCTTGCCGTGCAGCGCAAGTTCGGCCCTGCGCTCGCCGTCGACCAGCGTGGCGCCGGCCAAGGGGGCGGCAGAAACGATGGACCAGCTGATCTTGCCGTGGCCGCACCAGTCGCTGGTCAGGAAAATCCCGTTGGCCAGCGCAATCACCCAGAACGGCGCCTCGTACTTGCCGATCGCAAGCCGGACCCGACACTCGAGGCGCATGTCGCCCAGCCGGCGCACGTTGTCCGGCAAGCCGGGCGTGCGCACTTCGGCTTTCGCCCGGAACTTGTCCTTTTTCTGGTTCAGTACCAGGTCCGCCCTGGCGTCATACGCGGCCTGGATGCGCGGCACCCGGAACACGCCGTCAGCGTCGATCGGCAGCGCAATCGGGGCGCTGTCGTCGTCGCCGACGATGCGCAAGGCCAGCGGCTCGGCCGCAGTGGCGGACTGCCCGCTGGCGCGCATCCGGAACGTCACTTCCGGCGCCAGCGGCGCCATCCGATGGTGCTGTTCGAAGGCATCGAGCCCGGCGACGACGGCGCGGTAGGAGCGGATATCCGGATTGCGCAGCCCGGTGATGACGACCGGCTCCGGCTCGGCGGCGGGGGCCGCACCCGCCGCAGCCTCGCCCAGCAGCAGGCCCAGCGATACGGCTGAGATCACCGTGCGCATGGTCAGCCTTCGTCGCGCCAGCGGCGCAGGCGCATCGCCACGAAGATCATTGCGCAGCCAACGATCACGCCGACCCACAGTCCAGGCCGCAGCAGCGTCAGGTATGACTGGCTGAACACGCCGGCCGCATCGATGGTGCGATGCGCCTCGTCAAGCATGGCCGGACGCGACACTTCGTTGAACGCCAGCCAGATCCCCGGCACCAAGCCGCCCAAGCCGCGCACGACAACGTGATGCACGAAGGCTGCCACGTCGACGCCGCCATCCGTGTACTGCGCACTGATGTAGCTGGCCCACTTGGCGAGCATGGTCGCCATCAGCGGCACGCCCACCGCCCATAGCAGTACCTTCGAGCGCGCCCAGGCCGACACCATCAGCAACCAGCCGATGGTGGGGATCGCCGTCAGCACATACACCGGCAACAGGCCGAGCACGCGCAGCGGCGCCAGATAGAAGTTCGGATTGGACAGCACCAGGCCGAACAGATTGAGCCCGCTCGACGCCGCTGCCGCCAGGCCGATCAGCAGCATCAGCAGCGACGCCGCCGTGCCGATGGCGATGGTGATCAGGGGCGCGACGATGGCGGCGGTGGTCACCTTCGACAGCACCGTCATCTGGTCCGATATCGGCAGCGACTTCCAGAACAGGATGCTGCGGTCGCGGCGGTCGTCGTACAGCGCGGCCAGGCAGTAGAAGAACACCGTGATCGCCAGCGCCGCGAACAATGGCGCCGACGCCGCCAGATAGGTGTTGGCGATGATGTCGGCAACCTTGGCGCGCTCGGCCAGGGGCAGTGCGCTGATCGCCTGCATCTTGCTCATCGGGTGGCCGTTGACCACCACGCTGTCGCCGAACCCGTGGGTAGCGACGGCATACGCCATGGTGCCGCCGATAAAGGTGAGCATCACCAGCGCGATCACCAGCGGCGCCCAGAACATCGATCCCTTGTTCTCCCAGAACTCACGGCGGAGCAGCCATTTCATGGTATTCATGCGTAACTTCCTTTCATGGTGGCGACGAACAGGTCGGCGACACTGATGTTGCGGGTTTCGCCCAGGCCCGACAGCTGCGCGCGCGGCACGCCGTCGAACAGCATCACCGACTTGCCGAACACGGTGCGGCGGTCGATTGGCTGCAGCGCGTTGGCGGCGTTGACCTTGTCGTGCGGCACCATCACCTCGGTGTAGCGCTCGCCCACTTCGTCCATCGACGCCGCCAGCACGATCTTGCCGTCGCGGATGAACATCAGGTCGGTGAGGATGTGCTCGACTTCTTCGACCTGGTGGGTGGTGATGATGATCGTCTTCTGCTCGTCGAAATAGTCTTCCAGCAGGTTCTGGTAGAACTGCTTGCGGTAGATGATGTCCAGGCCCAGCGTCGGCTCGTCGAGCACCAGCAGCTTGGCGTCGATCGCCATCACCAGCGCCAGGTGCAGCTGCACGACCATGCCCTTCGACATGGCCTTGACCTTCATCGACGGCTTCAGCTTGGTGATGGCCAGGTAGCGCAGCGCCTTCTCGCGGTCGAAACGCGGGTGCACGCCGGCGACGAAGTCGATCGCCTCGGACACGCGCAGCCAGCGCGGCAGGATGGCGACGTCGGCGATGAAGCAGACGTCCTGCATCAGCTCGTCGCGCTGGGTGCGCGGATCGAGGCCGAGCACTTTCAGCTCGCCCTCGAACGGCACCAGGCCCAGCGCCGCCTTCAGCGTGGTGGTCTTGCCGGAGCCGTTGGGGCCGATCAGGCCGACGATGCGCCCGGCGGTAATGTCGAAGCTGATGTTGTCGACGGCAGCCTGCTTGCCGTAGCGCTTGGTCAGGCCCTTGGCCGAGACGACGGCGTTCATGCCGGCGCTCCCGGTACGGCGCGCAGCAATTGCTCGATGTCGATACCGAGCCGGCGGATGCGCTCCACCATCGCCGGCCATTCTTCGCGCACGAAGCGCTCGCGTTCGCTTGCCAGGAGTTTTTCGCTGGCCCCTTCGGTTACGTACATGCCGATTCCCCTTCTTTTTTCTACGAGATTGTCATCGACCAGTTCCTGATACGCCTTGGAAACGGTAATTGGGTTGAGCTGGTATTCGGCGGCGACGTTGCGCACCGAGGGCAGGGCATCGCCCGCCTTCAGGGCACCGTCGAGCATCATGCCGATGACGCGGTCCTTGAGCTGCCGGTAAATCGGCGTCTTGTCGTTCCAGCCGATACTCATGATTGCTTCTCCTGCGATAAGGGTGGAGCAATTGCTTGCATGTGGCCTCCCGGCGGGTGATTTGTTGAGGTGGTGTTGTAGTGAAGTATAACAGTGACCAAAACCATGTCAACAAATATTTAACAGCGGGTTCGCGCGTGCTGAGGCGTGATTAAATCGTTGACTTAAAAACCGTCGCCCTCGCGAACGCGGGGGGCCAATACGGCATCGTATTGTTGGCTTTTGACTGCTCACCGATATGGGGTCCCCGCGTTCGCGAGGACGACGTCTGATTAATGGGAAGTGCTGGTTTCGCCACTTCGGTGGGCGAGCAGGCGAGTCAGATGGCTGGCGTCAGCGCGTCGAGACCGTGGCGCGTGATCGCGCCATCCTCGTCGACAGCGATCCAGCCGCCGCGCAGCGGCTCGGCGTCGAGCTCCCAATCCGGCAGCACGTAACGGCGCCTGGCGCCGGCCTCGTGCAGATCAGGGCGGTGGGTGTGGCCGTGGATGATGGTGTCGGCGCCGGTGGCCTCGTGCAGCGCGTCGATGGCGCCGGCGGTCACGTCCATGATGTCCATGGTCTTGCCGCCGTGCGCCTCGCGGCTGCCTTCGCGCAGGCCGGCGATGATGGTCTTGCGCTGCGCCAGCGGCAGCGCCAGGAACTGCTGCTGCCAGAGCGGAGCGCGCACCTGGGCACGAAACGCCATGTAGCCGGTGTCGCCGGTGCACTCGGCGTCGCCATGCACCAGCGCGATGCGCTGGCCGGCGATGGTCGCCACGTGCGGCTCGGCCAGCAGGGTCAGGCCGGCGGCATCGGCAAAGCCCTGGCCGACCAGGAAATCGCGGTTGCCCGCAATCCAGAACACGGCAACGCCGGCGTCGGCCACAGCGCGGATCGCCTTGATAATTGTTTGGTGGAACGGGGAATCGAGGTCGTCGTCGCCTGCCCAGTATTCGAACAGGTCGCCGAGAAGGTAAAGCTGGCGCGCCGCCATGGCGTGCTCTTCCAGGAAACGGAAGAAGGCGTCGGCGGTGCGCGGGTGCGACTCCTGCAAGTGCAGGTCAGAAATAAACAGCGCGGCAGGGCGCACGGGCATGCTCATCGCGATGTTGCCGGATTCGCCTGCCCGCGCCCCATGCCCATCCTTACGCCAGGACTTCGACTTTTTCGATGATCACCGGCTCGGCAGGCACGTCGGCGAACATGCCGCTGCGGCTCGTCTTGACCTTGTTGATCTTGTCGACGACGTCGGTGCCTTCGGTCACTTTGCCGAACACGGCGTAGCCCCAGCCGTCCTGGCCAGGGTAGTCGAGGAAGGCATTGTTCTTGGTGTTGATGAAGAACTGCGCCGAGGCCGAATGCGGATCCGAGGTGCGCGCCATCGCCAGCGTGTACTTGTCGTTCTTGAGGCCGTTCTTGGCTTCGTTCTCGACCGTCTGCTCGGCCGGCTTCTGCTTCATGCCTGGCTCGAAACCGCCGCCCTGGACCATGAAGTCGGGAATCACGCGGTGGAAGATGGTGTTGTCGTAGTGGCCCTTCTTGGCGTACTCGAGGAAGTTGGCGACCGATTTCGGCGCCTTGGCTTCGTCCAGCTCGGCGGTGATGTTGCCCATGTTGGTGGTGATCTGTACTTTGGTCATGATATGTCCTGTCTTATGTAGTTATTTGGTCGGGAATGCGTGAGCATCCGCTATTTTACCGGTTTGGCCACGGTTGCCGATTGAATCACGATCGGTACCACCGGCACGTTCTGCTGGCCGCGCACGTCGTCCACCACCACGCCCTTGATCTTGTCGACCACGTCCTGGCCTTTGACGACCTTGCCGAACACGGTGTAACCGAAGCCGTCGCGGCCCGGATAATCGAGCGGGGTGTTTTCGGCCACGTTGATAAAGAATTGGGAGGTGGCCGAATCGGGATCGGCGGTGCGCGCCATCGCCACCGAATAAGGCACGTTGAGCAGGCCGTTGTTGGCCTCGTTCTTGACCGGCTTGCCGGTCTTCTTGGTGACCAGCTTGGCATCCATGCCGCCGCCCTGGATCATGAAGCCGTCGATCACGCGGTGGAAGATGGTGCCCTTGTAGTGGCCGTTCTTGACGTACTGGAGGAAGTTGGCCACCGTTTTCGGCGCTTTTTCCTGGTCGAGCTCGAGGACGATCTCGCCCATCGTCGTCTTCAATGTGACCTGCGGTGCGTCGGCGGCCAGCACGGCGGCGCCGAAGGTCATGCCGAAAAACAAGGTCAGGAAGCGCGCCAAGAGCGGCTGCAGGGGCGATTTGGAAAGGTGCATTTGTGGCTTTCTCCAGGTAGGTATGGTGCAGAGCGAATGCAAAGCGCTGTCAAGGCTTTTGCGTAAAAATAAACCTTAACCATATGCGGCCAGTGGGGTTTTTATCAATGCTATACTTTGCGCAGAACGACCATTCTATCAAAGAAGAACAATACAGCGGGTCTCGACGATATCGAACGAATACCGGTTTTGCTGGCGCCTGCCCACTGTGGCAATCGCGCCGGCGGGCCGTATTGTCCGGGTGTCGCGCGCGCTATGATTATCCAAGAGTCCGATGAGCCAACTAAAGATCTACAACACGCTGGCGCGTGACAAGCAGGAATTCGTCCCTATCGTCGCCGGCAAGGTCGGCATGTATGTATGCGGCATGACGATCTACGATTACTGCCACGTCGGCCATGCCCGCATGATGATGGCGTTCGACGTCATCTACCGCTGGCTCAAGGCATCCGGCTACGACGTCACCTACGTGCGCAACATCACCGACATCGACGACAAGATCATCAAGCGCGCGGTCGAGAACGGCGAGACCATTTCGCAGCTGACGTCGCGTTTCGAGAAGCTGATGGACGAGGACACGCGCGCGCTCGGCATCCTGCCGCCCGACGTCGTCCCGCACGCCACCGAATACGTGCCGCAGATGCTGGGCATCATCGAACTGCTGGAAAAGAACAACCTGGCCTACCGCTCGGACGACGGCGACGTCAACTACGCGGTGCGCAATTTTCCCGGCTACGGCAAGCTGTCGGGCAAGTCGCTCGACGACCTGCGCGCCGGCGAGCGCGTCGACGTCAACACCGGCAAGCGCGACCCGCTCGACTTCGTGCTGTGGAAGGCGTCGAAGGAATCGGAGCCGGACGAAGTGAAGTGGCCGTCGCAATGGGGCAGCGGCCGCCCGGGCTGGCACATCGAGTGCTCGGCGATGTCGTGCGCCACGCTGGGCAAGCATTTCGACATCCACGGCGGCGGCGCCGACCTGCAGTTCCCGCACCATGAAAACGAGATCGCCCAGTCGGAAGGCGCGTTCGGCGAGCCGATGGCCAACTACTGGGTGCACAACGGTTTCGTGCGCGTCGATAACGAGAAGATGTCCAAGTCGCTGGGCAACTTCTTCACCATCCGCGACGTGCTGAAAAAGTACGATGCCGAAGTGGTGCGCTTCTTCATCCTGCGCGCGCATTACCGCAGCCCGCTCAACTATTCCGACGCCCACCTCGACGACGCCAAGGTCGCGCTGACGCGCCTGTACACGGCCCTGGACGGCATCGAGGTCGGCGCCGGCACGCCGGCAGTCGACTGGAGCGAGGCGCACGCGATCCGTTTCCGCGAGGCGATGGATGACGACTTCAACACGCCGATCGCGGTGTCGGTGCTGTTCGACCTGGTGACCGAACTGAACAAGAACGGTTCGCCTGCCGTCGCCCTCCAGCTGAAGGCGCTGGCAGGCATCATCGGCCTGCTCGAACGCCACCCGAGCGAATTCCTGCAGGGCTCCGGCGAGCAGTCGCCAGAGGCGATCGGCGCGCTGATCGAGGCGCGCAGCGCCGCCAAGAAGCAGAAGAATTTCGCCGAGTCGGACCGCATCCGCGCCGAACTGCTGGCCGGCGGCATCATCCTCGAAGACAAGCCGGACGGCACCACCAATTGGCGCCGCGCATGATGGCGCTGAACAAGGACGCGGCGGGCACGGCCTCGCTGATCATCGAAGTGCCGTCGTACTGGGAAGATGCCAAGGCCGAGCTGATGAAGCGCGACCGCATCATGAAAAAGCTGATCCCGCAGTTCGGCGACCTGCACCTGGTGGGCCACCCGGACCCGTTTACCACGTTGGCGCGCTCGGTCGTGGGGCAGCAGGTAACGAGCAAGGTGGCCGATGCCGCCTGGAACAAGCTGTTGATCGTGTGCCCGAAGATCACGCCGGCGCAGGTGATCAAGGCCGGCGCCGAGCAGCTGTCCGGCTGCGGCCTGTCCAAGCGCAAGACCGAATACATCCTCGACCTGGCCGACCATTTCAAGGCCAAGCGCGTGCATGCCGACCAATGGGCGCAGATGGCCGACGAAGCCGTCATTGCCGAACTGGTGCAGATCCGCGGCATCACCCGCTGGACGGCCGAGATGTTCCTCATCTTCAACATGCTGCGGCCCAATGTGCTGCCGCTCGACGACCCCGGCCTGATCTCCGGCATCAGCCACAATTATTTCTCGGGTGAACCGGTCTCGCGCAGCGACGCGCGCGAGGTCTCGGCCAACTGGGAACCCTGGCGCACCGTCGCCACGTGGTATTTGTGGCGTAGCCTCGATCCGGTTCCGGTAGAATAGCGCTGTATCGGCCGCGCTGAGGGTGAGCTGCGGTTAGGAAATAAACTCGGAGCAAAAATGATTAAAACAACTTTCCTCAATTTTGAGCAGCCGATTGCCGAGCTCGATTCCAAGATTGAAGAGCTGCGATTCGTCCAGGACGACTCGGCCGTCGACATCTCCGAAGAGATCGACCGCCTGGCCAAGAAGAGCCAGCAGCTCACCAAAGACATCTACGCAAAACTCACGCCGTGGCAGGTGTCGCAGATTTCGCGTCATCCGCAGCGTCCCTACACGATGGACTACGTCAACGAAATCTTCACCGATTTCCACGAGCTGCACGGCGACCGCGCCTTCGCGGACGACCTCGCCATCGTCGGCGGCCTGGCCCGTTTCAACGGCCAGTCCTGCATGGTGATCGGCCACCAGAAAGGGCGCGACACCAAGGAGCGCGCGCTGCGCAACTTCGGCATGCCCAAGCCGGAAGGCTACCGCAAGGCGATGCGCCTGATGAAGCTGGCCGAAAAATTCGGCATTCCCGTCTTCACGTTCGTCGACACCACCGGTGCCTGGCCCGGCATCGACGCCGAGGAGCGCGGCCAGTCCGAAGCGATCGGCCACAACCTGTACGTGATGGCTGAACTGAAAGTGCCGCTGATCGCCACCATCATCGGCGAGGGCGGCTCCGGCGGCGCGCTGGCGCTGGCGGTCGGCGACGCCGTGCTGATGCTGCAATACTCGACCTATTCGGTGATTTCGCCGGAAGGCTGCGCCTCGATCCTGTGGAAGTCGGCCGAACGCGCCTCCGACGCCGCCGACGCGCTGGGCCTGACCGCGCATCGCCTGAAAGCCATGGGCCTGATCGACAAGATCATCAACGAGCCGCTCGGCGGCGCCCACCGCGATCCGAAGGCGATGGCGGTGATGCTCAAGCGCGCGCTGGCGGACACGCTGCGCCAGTTCCACGGCATGAAGACCAAGGACTTGCTGGAGGCCCGTCACGCAAAACTGATGAGCTACGGTAAATTCAAGGAAACCCTGCCCGCGGAAGAGTGAGGCAGCAGGCCGGAAATCTCCCGGACACCTTCGCCCGGGCGCTCGATGCGCTCGGCGCACAAACGGCCCCTTCGATGGCGATCGCCCTGTCCGGCGGCCTGGATTCGTCCGCGCTGCTGCACCTGGCGCATGGGTACGCGCGCGATCACAATCTGACCCTGTTTGCCTTGCACGTCCACCACGGCATCAGTCCCAATGCCGATGCCTGGCTGGACCATTGCAAGGCGAGCTGCGCGGCGCTGGGCGTGACCTTCGACGCGCGCCACGTCACGCTGGCCAAAGGCAAGTCCGGTGTCGAGGCAGCCGCCCGCAAGCTGCGTTACGCCGCGCTGGGCGAGATGTGCCAGCTGCACGACGTGCGCCTGATGCTGACCGCCCACCACCTCGACGACCAGGCCGAAACCGTGCTGCTGCAGCTGCTGCGCGGCTCCGGCACCGCCGGCCTGTCCGGCATGGATGCGGCCAACAGCGCGCCCGCACTGCTCGGCAACCCCGAGCTGGTGATGGCGCGGCCCCTGCTGCCGGTATCGCGCGAGGCGCTCGAGGAGTACGTCCAGGCGCACGGCATCGGCTACATCAACGACGAATCGAACGCCGACGCACGCTACGCGCGCAATGCCCTGCGGCTGCAGGTGATGCCGGCGCTGGCGCAGGCGTTTCCGGGCTTCCAGGAGCGGTTCGCGCGCAGCGCCGCGCACGCGCAGTCGGCGCAGCGCATGCTCACCGAGCTGGCGGCCCAGGACCTGGCGCTGTGCCTGGTCGACGACACCATCGACGTGGCCAGGCTGCGCGCAATGAGTACCGACCGCGTGCAGAACCTGCTGCGCCACTGGTTCGCCACGCGCGCGCTGCGGATGCCGTCGACCGCGTGGCTGGCGGAAATGGTGACCCAGCTGGTGGAGGCGCGCCCCGACGCGCAACTGCTGGTGACGCACCCCGACTGCCACATCCGGCGCCACCGCGACCGTCTCTACATCACCCCCAAGCTGGGCGACCTGGCCGGCCTGCGCGACCCCGACGACGAAGGCATCTTCGTCAAGCACGGCCAGGCGTTCTTATGGCAGGGCGAGCGCGAGATAGCGTTTCCCGACTACGGCGGCACCCTGCATTTCGACGAGGCCGAGGAGGGGATCGATCCCGACTGGCTGCGCGGGCAGAAGCTGCAGATCGATTTCCGCAAAGGGGGCGAGCGCCTCAAGCCTGCCGCCAACCGGCCCACTCGCAGCCTCAAGTACCACTACCAGGCGTGCAACGTGCCGGCGTGGGAGCGCACGCGGCTGCCGGTCGTCACCGCCGGCGCGGCGCTGCTGTTTGCGGCGGGCATCGGCATGGACTGCCATCACCTCGCGGCCGGGCCGGGCGTGCGCATCCGTTTGCGCTGGCAAAGCGATCCTGCAGGCTAAGTATGCGCGAATCGCATGGTCATATATCCATTTGGTATAGATTGGCGGCCATTTCGGCTTGTGATTTTGCACTGCAGCATGTAGAGTAAAGCCCTCTTTTTATTATCCTAGAGCGGAAACAGCACCCATATGGCTTTAATTGTCCACAAATACGGCGGTACGTCGATGGGATCGACGGACCGTATCAAGAATGTTGCCGCGCGCGTAGCGAAGTGGCATGACGCCGGCCACCAGATCGTGGTGGTGCCGTCGGCCATGTCGGGCGAGACCAACCGCCTGATCGGCATGGCCCGCCAAATCATGGGCGAGCCCGACCCGCGCGAGCTCGACATGATCTGCTCGACCGGCGAACAAGTGTCGGTGGGCCTACTGGCGATGGCGCTGCTGGCGATCGGCAAGGATGCCGTCTCGTACGCCGGCTGGCAAGTTGCCATCAAGACCGACTCGTCGTTCACCAAGGCGCGCATCCAGTCGATCGACGACGCCAAGGTGCGCGCCGACCTCGACGCCGGCAAGATCGTCATCATCACCGGTTTCCAGGGCGTCGACGATGACGGCAACATCTCGACGCTGGGCCGCGGCGGCTCCGACACCTCGGCCGTGGCGATTGCCGCCGCGCTGAAGGCGGACGAGTGCCTGATCTACACCGACGTCGACGGCGTCTACACGACCGACCCGCGGGTGGTGTCCGAGGCGCGCCGGCTGAAGACGGTGACGTTCGAAGAAATGCTCGAGATGGCCTCGCTGGGCTCGAAAGTGCTGCAGAGCCGTTCGGTCGAATTCGCGGGCAATTACCGCGTGCCGACGCGGGTGCTGTCGTCGCTGACGGACCCGCTGATGCC
>JBBRXM010000107.1:0-16611 GCA_038248405.1 Burkholderiales bacterium | reverse complement strand
GGTCGACATCCGGTTGAACGACTCGAACTGGCGCGCCACCATCAGCGCGTTGGCCGCCTCGAACTGGGCCAGATAGCTGGCGGCCTGGTTGCCGGCGATTTTGAGCAGGTCGATCACTTCCCAGTTGAGCTTGATGGCGCTGCGCGGTTGCATCAGCAGCATGAAGCCAAACAATTGGCCCTGCATCATCAAGGGCACGATCAGCCAGCCGCGCGGATAGGCGGCCAGCCACTCGGGCATCGCGACGTCGTCGTACTTGCCGGGCCACTCCTCGTATTCCTGCAGGTCGATCACCCACTGCTTACTGATGAGGAACTGACAAAACGCCGAGTCGGCCGCCTCCGTGGCCACGGCCGGCGGCACCTGCCAGTTGGCGGCCGGCTCGTACAGGCCCGACTCGCGGCGGATCCACATCAGCCCGGCTGCGCTTTCGACCAGCGCGCCGACCGCCTGCACCGCGCGGTCGCCCAGCCCGGGGCCGGGACGCGACAGGGTGCCGGTAAAGCGCAGCCATTCTTCGCGGTAGTCGTAGTTGTAGCTGTAGAAGTGCTTGCTGATGAACACGCGCAGCCAGGCGCGGAAGGTGCCGGAAAACAGGATGCCGACCAGCAGCACCAGCGCGCCGAACAGGAACGTCACCTGCATCACCGAGCCCCAGTTGCCGCCGAAATAGCGCAGGTAGTAGCCGGCCGAGCCCATCGCCAGCAGGTAGATCGCCGAGCCGAACAGCGCCGCCGAGTGAAACATCACCCGCCGCGACACCGCCAGCTCGGACGACCAGGAGGCGCTGCGCAGCACCGACACCGCGATCAAGGGCACCGTCAGCGCATTGACGGCGCCGCGCGCCGCCCAGATGTCGACATTGACCTGGTGAAACAGCATGGCGTCGCTGTACAGGTAGAAGTCGTAGGCGAACATGCCGCCGATGCCCAGGCAGGCGAACTTGATGGCCCAGCGGTCTTGCTCCGGCTTGTTGCGGTACAGCTGCTCGACGAGCAGCATGCCCAGCACCGCCATCGCCATGCGCGCCGCCACGCTCGGCATCAGGCCCGCTTCGGTAAGCAGCTCGAGGTCGAACTGGCCGAACACGGTGGCGCCGAAGAACAGCAGGTAGAACGCGATCACCAGCGCCAGGCTGGTGCGCAGGCGGAACGGCAGCCGGCTTTCCTTGTCCTGGTAGTGGCCGAGCAGGATGATCAGGAAGGCCGACCAGGCGCCGTTGCGCAGGATCTCGAAGCTGTCGGTGAGCACCGACCAGGGCGTCGGTTTCATCGCTTCCCACGCCAGCAGGGCGTTGGAGACGGCGGTGATAAGCGAGGCCAGAGCCAGCACGCGGCCGTGCGCGCGGCCGCGCCAGATAGTCGTCAGCAGCGCCGAGAGCAGCAGGAATGCCAGCGCCGCGATGGCGTAGCTGAAGCTAGTGATACTGGTCAACGTGGACCATCCGTCTCGTCAGCGTGTGCGTGCATGCGGCGTTCCCGATCAAGTTCGACATCCAAAGAGTGCGCCGTTCGCCGATGCGGTCAGCGGCCGCTGCGGAACAGCACCACTTTCAGCGTATCGATCAGGATCAGGAAGTCCAGGAACAGGCTGTTGTTCTTCACATAATACAGGTCATACTGCAACTTTTGCAAAGCATCCTCGGCCGACGAACCGTAGCCGTAGCGCACCTGCGCCCAGCCGGTGATGCCGGGCTTGATGCTGTGGCGCACATTGTAGTACGGCACCACCTCGATCAGCTGCTCGACGAAGAACGGCCGCTCCGGACGCGGGCCGACGAACGACATTTCGCCCTTGAACACGTTGAGGATCTGCGGCAGCTCGTCGATGCGAACGCGGCGGATGAAGTTGCCGATGCGCGTTACCCGCGGGTCGTTCTGCGCCGCCCACTGCGGCTTGCCGCCCTTTTCGGCATCGTTGCGCATGCTGCGGAATTTGAGCACGTTGAACGGCTTGCCGTCGAGTCCCACCCGTTCCTGCGAATAGAAGATCGGCGCGCCGTCTTCCAGGTAGATCAGCAGCGCCGTGATGAGCATGACGGGGAACGACAGCGCCAGGATGATGGTCGAGCAGATCAGGTCGAAGCCGCGCTTCATGAAGGCGCGGAAGAAGCTCTGGTCGAAGCCGCCGCCGAACACCAGCCACGACGGCTGCAGCGAATCGACCCGGATCTGGCAGGTTTCGCGCTCGAAGAAAGTGGCGGCGTCGGTGACCTTCAGGCCCTGCAGTTTGCAGTCCAGCAATTCCTTGATAGGGAAGCCGCCGCGCCGGTTCTGCACCGACACCACGATTTCGGAGACGTTGTGCTGGTTGGCCAGCGACACCAGCGAATCGCCGTCGCGGATCTTCAGCAGGTTCTCCGCCGGCACGCACAGTTCTTCCGACGGGATGGCGATGAAGCCGGCGATGTCGTACTTATGGTACTTGTTGCTCTCGGCGGCCAGGTCGCTGCATTCCTTGGCCAGCGGGCCGCCGCCGAGGAAAATGATGCGCGACTCGAAAAAGCGCTGTTCCGACGTCTTGAAGAAGATCATGCGGGCCGTGAAGATGCCAACCCCGGCGATGAGGAACACCAGCAGCAGGATGCCGCGGCCGAAGTACAGCTCCGGCGCCACATAGAACACCAGCGTCAGGATCACGAAGCCCATCAGGAACGACGGCATCAGCTTCAGGAAGAAGGGGTTGCGCAGGCCTTCGCTGAAATTGAGCTGGTACATGCCCATCGCGCTCATGCTGAAGATGATAGCTGTGGCGAAGGCAACGGCGGAAATGAAGAAGTGTTCCAGATGCGGAGCCGCCGGCGCGCCGGTGTCGAGCAGGCGCACCGCTGCGCCGGCGTAGGCCGCGCCCACCAGCACCAGCACCTCGACGAACAACAGCACAAAGACTATCTTTGAGACATAGTGATTCGATATCTTTAACACGTTAATCTCCCGCTTTGTTCTTTGCCGCTCCGCGCAGCATCAGGCGATCGCCCATCCGCACTTCAGGAGCGGCACTTTCTTCCGAGCGATTCCCTTGCTGTATCACTTGCTGCCCGACTTGTTACCACCGGTCAGGCTGTCGACATACCAATCCATCGCCTGCGCCAACCCTTCGGCGATGCGATGGGTCGGCTCGAAGCCGAGCAGCGTCTTCGCTTTGGTAATATCGGCCTGCGAATGCCGCACGTCGCCGGCGCGAAATCCCGCGTGTTCCGGCTTGTGCTCGCGCACATGCGGAAAGCGGTCGCGCAACAACTCGCACATCATCGCGTGCAGCTCGTTCAAACTGGTGCGCTGGTTCAGCGCCACGTTGTACACCTGGTTCACCGCTGCCGGCTGCTCGGCCAGCGCGGCGAGCAGGTTGGCCTGCACTACATTATCAATAAAGCAAAAATCGCGGCTGGTCTCGCCGTCGCCATTGATGAACAGCGGCTTGTTACCGATCAGCGAGGCGATCCACTGCGGGATGACCGCGGCGTAGGCGCCGTGCGGATCCTGGCGTGGGCCGAAAACGTTGAAGTATCGTAATCCGATGGTCTCGCTGCCGTATGTGCGCGCAAACACGTTCGCGTACAGTTCGTTGACATACTTGGTCACCGCGTACGGCGACAGCGGATTGCCGATCACCGGTTCCTGCTTCGGCAGGTCCGGGTGATCACCGTAGGTCGAGCTCGAGGCGGCGTAAATGAAGCGCTTGACCTTGGCGTCGCGGCTGGCCGTGAGCATATTAAGGAAACCGGTGACGTTGGTCTCGTTGGTGGCGATCGGATCGGCGATCGAGCGCGACACCGATCCGAGCGCTGCCTGGTGCAGCACATAGTCGACGCCTTCGCAAGCGCGGGTGCAATCGGCCAGCTGGCGGATGTCACCGTTGACGAAATCGAAACGCTGCCAGGCATCGGCGCCGACCAGTTCCTGCACTTGGTCGAGGTTGTGCTGGTGGCCAGTGGCGAAGTTGTCCATGCCAGTGACGCGCTGGTTCAGCTTGAGCAGCGCTTCCACCAGGTTCGAGCCGATGAAGCCGGCCGCGCCGGTCACCAGCCAGCAGTAGCTGTGCGTGCTCAAGTGCTGCTGGATGTCGTTAAATTTCGTCACTGTTCTTCCTGGTTGATGCCGGTAGCGCTGCCGGGCAATGCCGCGGCGGCGCTGTTACAACAATTGCCTTACAGACGCCAGACGCTGAAGCCGGCTTCGCTGATGGCCTTCTGGTCGAACTGCGATTTGACGTCAATGAAGCAGCCGCCCTCGTTCAGCTTCGACTGCAGGTCCGACAGCGGACGGGCCAGCAGTTCCTTGTGCGACACGGCGGCGATGATGGCGTCGGCGCGCGGCAGGTTTTCCCAGCTCACCAGCTCGATGCCGTATTCATGCTGCGCTTCTGCCGCGGAGGCGACCGGATCGTAGACGTGGACATCGACGCCGTACGACTTCAGTTCGTAGACGATATCGGCCACTTTCGAATTGCGCAGGTCCGGGCAGTTTTCCTTGAACGTCAGGCCGATCACGTTCACTTTCGAGCCCTTGACGTTGAAACCGGCGGCGATCATCGACTTGACGGTTTTCTCGGCCACGAACTTGGCCATGCCGTCATTGATGCGGCGGCCGGCCAGGATCACCTGCGGGTGATAGCCGATCATTTCGGCCTTGTGCGTCAGGTAGTACGGATCGACGCCGATGCAATGGCCGCCGACCAGGCCCGGACGGAATGGCAGGAAATTCCATTTGGTGCCGGCCGCTTTCAGCACTTCCAGCGTATCGATGCCGATCTTGTCGAAAATGATCGCCAGTTCGTTCATCAGCGCGATATTCAGGTCGCGCTGGGTGTTTTCGATCACTTTCGCCGCTTCCGCCACCTTGATGCTGGAAGCGCGGTGGACGCCGGCGGTAATGATCGATTCGTACAGCTGCGCCACCAGTTCCAGCGTTTCGGCGTCGTCGCCGGAAACCACTTTCAAAATGGTGGTGAGGGTATGTTCCTTGTCGCCCGGGTTGATCCGCTCAGGCGAAAAACCGACGTGGAAATCCTCTTTCCATTTCAGGCCCGAGTGCTTCTCCAGGATCGGGATGCAGACTTCCTCGGTAGCCCCTGGATAAACGGTCGACTCGAAAATGACGATCGCGCCCTTTTTCATGTGCAGGCCGACGGTTTTGCTGGCGCCGGCGAGCGGCGTGAAATCCGGGTTGTGCGCCTGGTCGACGGGAGTCGGCACCGCCACCACGATATATTTGGCATCGGCCAGCGAAGCCGGATCGGTGCTGACGGACAGCTGCGCCGCCGCTTTCAGTTCGGCCGGCGACAATTCGCCGGTCGGATCGACGTATTGTTTGTAGCTTTCGATCTTGCTGCTGGAAAGGTCAAAGCCGATGGTGGTGCGCTTCTTGCCGAATTCGACTGCCAACGGCATGCCGACATATCCCAGTCCTACCACCGCTACGATGTCATTCGATTTCATTATCAGGTTCCGTTGAAGAATCAGTTTTTGCTATTATATTAACATTAAATATAGCACAGAAATTGTTGCCTCAATCGAAAAGCAACTAAATTCTTCCAGAGAAACAACATTCGCACTGAAAAGTTGGCGAAATAGCACTTCGTTTTGCGAAGAAGTTGTGCATTTGTAAGCGTGCGCATCATCCGACCCTGCGTTCGCGTGCCTTGCTCCATCCGAAAGCCTGTAAGTTTAGCACTTCCCTAGAGACAATTGTTCGAACATGTCCCTGCGTGGCGGCCCCGCCACGTCTCTGCTCATCAAAATTGCCCATCGTTTTTTTGCATCATCGCAACTTTCTACAAATCGTTACTAATGATTTACGGCAACGTTCCGTTATGTGTGAGAAGCTTTAGTTAATTCCATATAGCAAGTTAATTTTCTGCCATTACTTCCCAACTTCTTTGCCCAGATAGTCAACATGAAACACATCCGCACAACATCTCCTGCAAGCCCACTCCCACCCGCCGGGCGCGAACTGTCGCGGCGCAGCTTCATGCGATATTTCAGCGTCAGCGTTGCAGCCTTGGCGGTGCAAGGCTGCGGTGGCGGCGGATCCAGCGAAACCGCGAGCGCGACTCCGGCAGCGCCGGTTGCCCCTGTTGCATCGAACCCGACGCCGGTCACGATCGCGCCGACGTTGCCGCCGACCTTGCCGCCGACTGTTGCCGAAGCACCGCCAGCGCCCGCCCCTGTCTGGCTGCCAGTCCCGGCGCTGATCTTTACCCAAGGTGTTGCATCCAGCATATCGATCGTCGATTATGTCAGCGTCGCCAACACGAACGCCTTTTCGGTGTCGCTCAATGCAACGCCTTTGCCCTCGGGCGTGACATTCAACAGCACGACACGTGCGTTCGACTATGATGGCCGTGGCAACATGGCGACCAGCGAAGGCCATGTGCTGACCGCTGCCGTCTTGTAAGCACTTGACCCGGCGCGCGCCCAACTGGCGGATGCCGCTGCGTCCCCAAGGGCGCTGCAGTTTTCGCGCCAAAAACATCCAATGAAAGGCTGCCATATGGCGCAATTTACCTCGAACCCCTTTTCGGTCATCATCAAGGCGCCGCAAACCGGCGCACCGCTGCCGGCCTGGGTGCCGCCTGCGGGCTATTTCGCCGACGTGCCGATGCTCAATAATCCGCAGGACGTGTTGCCCGCCATGTACGCCAACGAAGCGCGGCCGATGGATTCGCCGTTCGCGCTGTGGGGCGGCAGCGCCATCCTGCGCGACTTCAGCCCGCTCGGCGCCCAGGTCTACCGCTCCGCCGGCCACGAGACCAGCACCGGTTCGCTCAACCTGCAGCAAACGCTGATCTGTGACTTCTCCACCCTACGCTGGAGCATCGCCAACATGCCGCTCGCTCCCAATACGTCGGGCAGCTTCGGCAAGGATGGCCTTGCCCCCGACGGCACCCCGTACGGGGGGCACACCTACCTGGGCTTGCAGGAAATGCCGGCGGCGTGGGGCGGCGCCGCCAAAGGCTCATTGGTATCGTTTTTCTGGGCCGGCAGCATTTTCCCCAACAAGATCAACCTGATGGATGTGTCGAAGGCGAATCTGGGCTACTCGCAGCTAAAGACCGTCCAGGCGGCAAACGCCGACCCGACCCAGATTCGATTCTTCCGAAATATGCAGGGCGGCAACTATCCGATCACGGTGGCCGACGAGGTCCGTCAAGGCTGGTGGGTGACGGTCAACGGGCAAACCGAGTTCACCCTGTTCGTCAGCAAAAGCGGCGCGATCACCCAGGTACCCGCACTCGGCGGCAACTTGCAGAACGGCGCCATGGTGCTGGCCGGATCGCTTAACCTGCTGATTGCCATCGACGGCGGCTATTCGAGCGGAGCGTATGTCTCGACCACTTTCCGCAATCTGTACATCCGCAACCTCAAGACCGACGTGGTGACGCGCATCCAGACCATCGGCAATGTGCCATCGCTGATGGATGGCTACGATGGCGTCGGCCACAACTATCACCGCCCGGACGCCATGGGTCTGCAGTGGGTCGAAGAACTCGGCTGCGTGGTGGGCTTCGACCAGGCGGCCTCGCCGCCGACGATCGTCAAGTTGACGCCGCCGGCGCAAAATCTGGCAACCGAGCCATGGACCTGGAGCACGGTGGCGGTGCGCCATTGGCCGCAAGACGCGGGTGGGCAGCAAAGCCTGCAATTGTCGGAAAACGCGGTCTGGTCGAAATTCCGCTGGGTCCCCTCGTTGCAGGCTTTTGTCTACGGTACCGAGCGCAACCGCAAACCGCAGGTAGTCAAACTATAGTGAACATGCTGCCCGCAACCAGGCAATCTGTCGAAATCCTTTACAGTCGCCGCCTGGTTTCTATAAATTGCCGCTTAACCGCCTGATTTTCATTGCATTTTTGAGTTGGCACGTTTATTGCATCCATTGCTTCCCAATGGCGGTTCAAACGCGAGATTGGAGAGTAGATATGAAATTCGCAAAAATAGGGAGATGCCTTTCGGTGTTCGCCATGACTATGGCCGCAATGTTAATTAATGTCGGATCGGCAAGAGCCGATCAGATTTTTTATTTTTCCTTCTCGGGGGCAACGGTTTCGGGGAATGGAACCTTAAATGCCGTCGCCAACGGTGATGGTTCATTTACTGCCATTAGCGGCACCGGAACAGAAAATAACAATGGCACGGCTGACACGCTCACCCTGGTCTTCAACCCGAATGGTCGGACCATCAGCACCTCGCCTAGCGGCCTATTGTTTTTTGATAACCAGTTATTTCCAAATAACAACCCGCTTATCAGCGATGCGGGCTTGTTATTTACTTCATCCACTCAGGAAGTTAATTTCTTTAGCGATTTTGACAGCGGATATCAATATTTCCAGCAGGATCAATTTACCGAAGTGATCACTTTCTCCTTGTCCGAAAATCCGACAGTTACAATTCCGGAGCCAGCAACTGTTGTGTTGCTCTGCATGGGCGTGTTATGCTTTATGGCAACGGGTCGCAAACAACTGGGACATCGCCCTTAACCTCATCTCGCTGCCGAAAGCCCGCCGCGAGCGGGCTTTTTTTCCAGTTGCGCCCTCGGCACGGCAAAAGACATCAAGAAACTCTTCCGTAAATCAATTCATCCTCTAACGATTAACCGCCCCTCGGCCGTTGATACCAAGTGCCCAGCAAGTCGTGATACCCATCCCTGTCTTGCAATGCTAAGCCTTTTAATTGTGCTCATTAATTTATTTGAGCAATTAAAGGTTATTTGGGGCAATATTGATGCAGTCGTGCTTTTAGGCAAATCGTTCTGGCGGGAAATTTCCACGCCAGTATAGTCAGAAGACGCCGCGCTCACACGCCCCCGGTTCCGATGGGTTCCTGCTCGGCCCCGGCCACCCTGCCATTTGATAAACGTTGTCGGCCTTGCCGACGCTTCGCGAAAACTAATCTCCATCATGAAAAAAACATTTCCCTACGCCACTACCGGTTCAGTGAGTCTGTTCAGCGTTGATCGTTTGCCTGACCAAAATGCCTTGCCGCGTCGGCAATTTCTGAAATTTCTTGGCGCCAGCGCGACAGGCCTGGGATTGCAGGCATGCGGCGGCGGCAGCGGCGATGCCGGCAGCGCGCTCCCGGCTGCCGCCACTGAACGCGCTCCCACCTTGCTCGGCGTGATCGCCACCTCCGACACACTGCCGATCTGGAGTCCGATTCCGGCACTGACCTTTACCGCCGGTGTCGCCTCCAGCATGTCGGTCGCCAGCTTCGTTACCACCCGCCGCCAGGTGCAACTGCGCATTACGCTCAATTCCGCCCCATTGCCGGCCGGTATTACGTACGACGCGACGCGCCAGGCGTTTGACTACGACGGCTCCGGCCAACTTGGCAGCAGCGCCGGCCTGGTGCTCACGGCGGTTGCGCAAAACAGCTTGTCGCAGTCGGCCTCCGGGACGTTCAGTATCGGCGTGTCGACCATGTTCGGCGCGTTCCAGTTGACCTCGGCCACCAGCGGCGTGAACCTGCCGTTCACCCTCGGGCACGCGTTCCGGAAGGGCGACGTGCCTGCCGGCGCCTTCGTAAACGCCAGCCTTGCGGGCGTCCAGGTGGTGCCGAAAAACTATTGGCCGGATGGCTCGCTGAAATTTGCCACCATTTCCGGCCGCGCCACCATGACAGCCGGCGTGCCGCTGTCGGTCGGCCTCGGCATTGGTGCCGCCAGTGGCGGCAGCGCCCTGACAACCGATCACCTGCGCGCGACCGGCGTCACAGCAGCAGTCGCCGCGGCCGGTTTCGGTTCGGTTTCGTGGGCAGGCGCCGACTGGAGTTCGCCATTCATGGGTTGGATCAGCGGTCCGCAGATGAGTTCGTGGATCTACCGCAAGCCCGTCGGCAGCGATGCGCATCTGGTCGCGTGGATCGAGGTGCGACTGTATGCAGGCGGCGCGGTCGAAGTATTGCCATGGATCGAAAATGGCTACCTCAACGTCGGCGCGCCGCGCAACAAGAGCGCGGTATACAGTTTCACGCTGGGCGGTACGCAACGATTCAGCGGGGCGATCGATTTGCCAAGCCATGCCCGCACGGTACTGACGTCGGGGTCAACCTTGAGCCACTGGCTCGGCGCGGCAGTCAGCGTTGTTCCCAATCACGATAAAGCATATTTGCAGGCTACCCGGATGGTGCCTGCTTACCGCGCTTCGGTGCCCTCATCGGCACCGGTCTGGTCGACCCTCGCGCGGACGTTCACCCCGCTTCAGCAGAGCAACTACGCCAACGATATGGGCCAGACCGGCTATCACAACGCGATCGGCTTGCTGCCGGAATGGGATGTGTTGTACCTGACCAGCAATGACGCGCGCGCCTATCCGAGTGTCATCATCAACGCTTACAGTGCCGGCCGTTTCGGCATTCATTACCGCGACGAGAGGACCTTGCGTCCGCTGCGCTTTTCCAGCTACCCCAACCTGGTGGTCAATGGCGGCGCCGGCACGGCCATTTACGGCACCGGCGGGTCAACCCGGGGTACCTATACGCCGGCAGTGGCAGGCACGGCACCACCGGTGTGGGATGTGCCGCACCATCCGTCGATCGCATTTACCGCCTACTTGCTGACCGGCCGGTTCTACTTCATGGAAGAGACGCAGTTCTGCGCGACCGTCAACTTCCTCAAGAGCTCCGATGACGTCAGAATGTTCTCTGGCGGTGTGATCACCTCGGACTCCGCCAACATGACCCGCGGCGCCGCCTGGGCAATCCGCACGCTGGCCCAGGCCGCAACCATCACGCCGGACAATGACACCACATTGCGCGCCGAATTCATCGCCTCGATGGCCGCCAATGTCGAGTACTACCATTCGAAGTACGTGGCCAAACCGAACAATCCACAAGGATTCGTCGCGCCCTACTCGAGCTACACAGCCGGTACCGGCGTGTACTCCGCAGCCGGCTGGATGGACGATTTCTTCACTGCGGCGACCGGTTACGCGATCGACCTTGAAGTGGCCATGCCGACTTCCACGGTAACCAAGCTGGGCGCGTTTTTTGCGTGGAAGGCCCAGGCCATCATCGGACGGCTCGGTGGCCTGACCCCGGGCGAATACCTGTATTGCGACGCGGCCGGTTACACCGTCCCGGTAGCGCCGACCGATACCCCCGATTTCGCCGGTGGAACCGGGCCGTGGTTCGCCAGCTGGGGCGACCTCTACAAGGCCGCCACAGGCAAGGCCAACCCAGGCGTCGGCGGCGCGCTGCGCGGCGCATATTTCCCCGATCCGACCAGCTACTGGGGCAATCTCCAGCCCGCCATTGCGTACGCCGTCCAGCACAAGGTGGCCGGCGCGCAGGAAGCCTACCTGCGGATGACCACGGCGCCGAACTGGGGCGAGATAGTCGCCGGCTGGAATAACCTGCCGGTGTGGAGCGTGCAGCCACGCATGACCGCCGGGCGCCCGACCGTCGTCGCTGTACCGCTACCGGCCTGGGTGCCGCCGTCGGGCTATTTCGCCGATGTACCGATGCTCAATAATCCGCAGGACGTATTGCCGCCCATTTACGCCAACGAAGCGCGGCCGATGGATTCGCCATTCGCGCTGTGGGGTGGCAGCGCCATCCTGCGCGACTTCAGTCCGCTCGGCGCCCAGGTGTACCGCTCTGCCGGCCATGAAACGAGCACCGGTTCGATCAACCTGCAACAAACGCTGATCTGCGACTTTTCTACCCTGCGCTGGAGCATCGCCAACATGCCGCTCGCACCCAACGCTGCCGGCACCTTCGGCAAGGATGGTCTCGCGCCCGACGGTACGCCGTATGGCGGGCACACCTATCTGGGCTTGCAGGAAATGCCGGCGGCCTGGGGCGGCGCCGCTAAGGGTTCATTGGTGTCATTCTTCTGGGCCGGCAGTGTTTTCCCGAACAAGATCAACCTGATGGACGTGTCGAAGGCGAACCTTGGCTACTCTCAATTGAAGACCGTGCAGGCGGCCAACAGCGACCCGACCCAGATCCGGTTCTTCCGAAACATGCAGGGGGGCAATTACCCAATCACCGTGGCCGACGAAACCCGCCAGGGTTGGTGGGCGACGGTCAACGGGCAAACCGAATTCACCCTGTTCGTCAGCAAAAGCGGCGCGATCACCCAGGTGCCTTCCCTGGGCGGCAACCTGCAGAACGGCGCCATGGTGCTGGCCCGATCGCTCAACCTGCTCATTGCCATCGACGGCGGCTACTCGAGCGGGGCGTATGCCTCCAATACCTACCGCACTTTATATATCCGGAACCTCAAGACCGAAGCAGTGACGCGCATCCAGACCATCGGCAATGTGCCATCGCTCAGTGATGGATACGATGGCGTCGGCCACAACTACCACCGCCCCGACGCCATGGGGTTGCAGTGGGTCGAAGAACTCGGCTGCGTGGTCGGCTTCGACCAGGCCGCCTCGCCGCCGACGATCGTCAAGTTGACGCCGCCGGCGCAAAATCCGGCAACCGAACCATGGACCTGGAGTACGGTGACGGTACGCCACTGGCCGCAGGATGCCGCCGGACAGCAAAGCCTGCAATTATCGGAAAATGCGGTGTGGTCGAAATTCCGCTGGGTCCCATCGCTGCAAGCTTTTGTCTACGGTACCGAGCGCAACCGAAAACCGCAGGTGGTGCGCTTGTAATACCACCAGGGCGGCCATTCGGCTGCCCTTTTGTTTTGCCGCGACGTCCGCGCCAGCGATGCTGGCGCGGCGGCATTTGGCGGCATTTGGCGTCGTGGGAATCACGACATTCGCAACACGCCACGATGTCCCATAGCAAAAAGACACGAATTCGGTGTGCCTGAAATTCCAATTTTGGACAAATTTTGTTGTTTTTGGGAAAAAACTGTAAAAATGTGAAAAAGTTCCAACGGTCCTCAATTTCCACACGGTAACATTCTTGTTCCGGAACACCGGACATGTATTCCTACCGTAATTGACGAGATCGACATGAACCTCTCTTCCCCACTTGTACCTTTCCGCCTGACCGCTTCGCTGCTCCTCTGCCTTTCCTTGCCGGCCTGTGGCGGCGGCGAAGCGTCGGCCCCCGCTGCGGCTGCGCCCGTCAGCACCGCGCCCGCCCCCAGCGATACCAGCGCCGCGCCCGTTGTACCGGTACCCGCACCGGCGCTGCCTGTTGCTGCGCCAGCGCCCGCCGTCGCCGAGCCGGCACCGGTGCTCACGGGCGGCATCGTCACCGACCTGACCATCGAGAGCACCAGCCAAAGCAACACCCAACCGAACCTGCCAGTGACATTCGGCCAGGTATTCGCCCGCGGCGATGTCGCGGCTGGCAATGGCTTGAGCGCCCAGCTCGCCGACGGCTCACAGATCCCCTTGCAGGTCGACGCCAAGGCGTTCCATGCGGACGGCTCGTTGCGTCATGCCGTGCTGTCGGCGGTGTTGCCGTCGCTGGCGGCGAGCGAAGCACGCAAACTGAACCTGGTGAAGACCGTCGCTCCCGCCGTGCAAGCGCCGGCAGCGACGCCGGCGGCCATGTTAGACGCCGGCTTCAGTACCGCCGTAAGCGTGACAGCCGATGGCCAGACGTACAGCGTTTCGGCCGATCAACTGTTGAAAGGCGCGGGCTACAGCAGCTGGCTGGCCGGCGCGATCGCCAATGAATGGCAGGTAACGGCGCCATTCAAGACGGCGCAGGGCATCGAGCATCCGCACCTGAGCGCGCGCTTCGCGGTGCGCTGGTACAGCGGTATCAACAGGGCGCGCGTCGACGTCACAGTGGAAAATAACTGGGCTTTTGAAGCTGCACCCCGCAACATCACGTACGATGCGCAAGTTCTGGTCGGCGGCAAAAAGGTCTATGAAAAAGCCGGCCTGACCCACTACCATCATGCGCGCTGGCGTAAAACGTTCTGGTGGGGCGAAACCCCGCAAGTGCACATCCGCCACAACACGAAGTACTTGATCGCCTCGCTCGCCGTGCCCAACTACGATCAGTCGGTCAAGATATCCGAAGCGACCTTGGCTGCCATAGGCGCCCAATGGAGCGGCGCGCGCACCGAACCGATGAATCTCGGAATGGCATTCCATTCCATGCCTGACACCGGCGCGCGCCCCGACATCGGTTTGCTGCCGGCATGGTCGGCTGTATATTTGCTCAGCATGGACAAGCGAGCCAAGGATGCGATGCTCGGCACCGCCGACCTTGCTGGCACCTGGTCGAGCCATTACCGCGACAAAAAGACGGACCGTCCGGTGAGCCTGGTCGACTACCCGTACATGACGACGCTGGGCAATCGGGGCGATACCTACAACCCGGCTACCGGAAAATTGGAAGCGTTTCCGGAATGCGCCACGACAACGGCGTGCAAGACGCCCAATCAACATGACACGCCGCACCAGCCCGGCTTCGCCTATCTGCCCTACCTCATCACCGGCGACCAGTATTACTTGGAAGAACTGCAGTTCTGGGCCATGTTCGACGTATTCACGTCCCACCCGGGCTACCGGTTCAACGTTAAGGGCCTGCTGGTTCCGGACCAGATCCGCGGCCAGGCCTGGACTCTGCGCACCCTGAGCGAGGCGGCATACGCCACGCCGGCGCGGGATCCACTCAAAGCGCATTTCGAGGGCTTCCTTTCCAACAACCTCGACTGGTACAACGAAAACTACAGCAATAATGCCGCGGCGAACTCCCTGGGATTCATCACCAACGGCAATGCCTACGCTTACAGCGATGGCACCGGAGTCGCTCCCTGGCAGGATGACTTTTTCACCGCCGCGGTCGGCCACGCGGTTGATCTTGGCTTCACCAAGGCCGCGCCACTGTTGGCCTGGAAAGCCAGATTTCCGGTTGCACGGATGAACGAACCGGGCGGCTGCTGGATTCGCGCGGCGATGTATTCGATGGTGGTCAGGCCGAGTCCCACCAGCCCCGTCTACAGCACGCTGGGGCAGGCGTACGCCGCCAGCACGCCGCCAGAACTAACCGGACTGGCCTGCAACAGCACGGCGATGGCAGCCGCGCTCCAACTGAAGGTGGGCGAAATGACGGGGTACTCATCGAGTGCGACCGGATATCCGTCGAACATGCAGCCAGCACTTGCCTACAGCGCGGGCGTTGCCGGCCAAGGCGGCCGCGACGCGTGGTCGCTGTTCATGTCGCGCTCCGTCAAGCCAAACTACGAAGCCGAACCGCAATTCGCGATCATTCCAAGATAGTGCGGAAATGGCAACTAGAAAGCTGCGCCCCGTTTAGCTTCGTTTAGCTCAGTCAATATTGGTATCGTCGGGTCGGCAATCTAAGTGCCTTGAAACTACACCGCAGAACGGCCTCACAGTCGAGGCGTTGCAGCTGTCGGCAATCGAACGCGGATTGACAGTACTCTTGATCCTCGCTTGTTAAGCCGCGTGGGTATGGGCAATATTTCTTCGGACAACACCAACGCCGCCGGCGAGATCGGCGGCTTCGAAGGCGATCAACAACATTTTTGGATGATTTCGCTCACGATAGCCGCTCAGAGTTCGGTACCCTATGCTGGTTTAATAAATAGGCTATTTACAAATACAAAATCCAGCTCGATCAAGCGGAGGTTGTCATCGTGCGTAACCGGGAACATGCCTGACAGATCGAAGGAGTTCTGAGTCATTGTGGCTAGACTCTCAAGAAATGTTGGCATTCCCTCGTAGATGGGACGGATGGACGCCTCAGTTTGGAGAGCGCGAATTTTTGGTAGCGAGCGGAGTGCACCTTTGATAACCTCGAGATCAAACCCTTGAGTGTCAAGTTTCAAGTACACATTAGAATTAGAAAAATCAATTTCGCCTTCGGATACCATATTGTCCAAAGTCCTAATTCGAACCTTTTCAACTGCGATCACCGCGCCTTCACTCCAAAAGCCATCAACGACGTCCGTACGCGCGGGAAGAAAAGAATTAAGGCCGGGGGACCGCGTGACATTGATTGACGCTTCGCCCTCCTCGCTACCCAAGGCAAAGTCGTAGATGCGCCACCGTGGGTCCTCAGCAAGCCGTGATTTCAGCAGATCGGAGTACTTCCGAACCGGCTCGAAGGATAAAATCTGCCCCTTGAAGCCAACTTCACTTCGAAGGAAATCATGATATTGCCCCATGTTGGCTCCGACGTCGAGGACGAGTTGGATGTTGTTCTGGGCAAAAATCTTACGGAGATGGTTGGCCAATGGAACCAGATCGACCTTCCATGATGGGACCATGTCGTAACCGGTTCTCTTCGCGGCCTCAATTATCGTGTCTCGAACAACGTTTTTAAGAAACATTCGCGTAACCCACTAATAGAGTTGATCGATAAAGCGCCGGACGACCGCTATTTTTTTCCAAGAATAGCATATTGTTAATGTTCGATGTTTCCGCAGCCGAAGGAAATTTTGTAAGCGTTGCGCGGCAGGTACGTAGGGCCAGTGCCTACGACGCCGTAGCGAGTGCGGCAAGCGAGCGGACGGCAAAACCAACACAGCCCCGCCTGAGCCAAACAGGACGACTAGTTGAAGCACTGTTGTGCCACAAAGAGCGGCTCTATGCCGTTTTGTGTGGAAATGGACGGCCAGCGCGGTAAATGGTAGAGCGCAGCGGCGCGGCTGGCTGCATGGGATTCTTCGGCAGGTTTCTTAGCTTGGACATGCGAAGGTAGGCGATGGCGACGAAGTTCTT
>JBBRXM010000106.1:0-16696 GCA_038248405.1 Burkholderiales bacterium | reverse complement strand
TGCCGCTCGACATTTCGGTGTTGCCAACGCTGACGATATCGATTTTCGATTCGGCACCGATTGCGAGATTGTCCTGGCTCGCCACTGCAATACCGCCAGGCGCGCTCGCGGCAATCACCGGTGCGCCCGGTGATGACTCTGCCGAAACGTTGGCCCCCGCATCCCAGTTTTTGAGTTTTTCGAGCAGTCGCGGCAAGTGCGGCCCGTCGGTCTCGCCGCTGTGGTGAAGCGTCGCCAACTTGGCCAATTCCTCCGCAACACTTAAAAACACCTCGACCATGCCTACCAGCTCGCTTCGCTCAAGCTGGGATCCCTTTGCGCCGGCGCTGGCGGTAGCGCTGATTAATACGCCGTCACCTCCGCGGACAGAGACCGCCCGATCGCTGCGCAGTTCGGCTCCTTCCCCGCGCGGGTTACCCTTGCCGTCCGATCTCGGCGCGGTCAGCCAGCCCAGGTTCAGCTCGCTGTGGCCGTGATCGCTTTTCAGTTGCGCACTGATCTGCCCGGGCGTGTCGTCCAGTCGAAGCCTGTTCGCGCGGCTGCCACCGACCTCGCGACTGCGCAATCCCGACAGGTAGCGGTTGCCCGGCAGTTCTCCTGCCTCGCTGAGCCCTGGCGGCACCGTCAGTTCGTTATAGACCTGGCCTACGATAACCGGTTTGTCTGGGTCGCCACCGAGGAACGACACAAGCACCTCGGAACGCACCCTTGGCAAGCCGAGCGCGCCGCATTGGTGTTGACTTCCCCGGCCGTTACCCGCCCAATTGGATGCGACGCGGACCCAGGCCGAGTCCACGTCGGTTCCGGAGGCGCCAACGCCGCGCGCGTGCTCGTGGTCTGAAGCGCGCATGCCCGGGAAGCAAATCTTTACCCTGCCCAACTTGTCACAATAGACTTCCTCGCCCTCGGGTCCGACCACGAAGGCGCTTTGCATCTCCATTTGCGGCAGGTCCTTGCGCGGATCAAATGCCGGAACAATGGGAACGCCGCGCCGTACGACCGTAAATTCATTGCGCGAGCGGATGTCGCTGTCAGGCCAATTGGACTCTGCCGCTTGCGACCAATCCCTATCCCATCGGTTGCGGTCGAACAGCCGCTCAGCTTTGCCGGCAAGATTTGCAGGCAGGTTGTTCGCCGCAAAAATGCGCAGTTCCGTGATGACAAAGTCGCGCTCTTCGACGGGATGGGTATCGATTTCCGGATGACCGGTAAGCGTGATGTACTCGCCAACGCAAAAGTCGCGCACGCTACTTTCGCCACGGAAGCATTTTGCTTCGTAGTCGTGGCGCGCCATCCGGACCTCACCCAAGGCACAGTAGTCCCGGTAATCGTCGCCCACATGCGGCATCTCGACCAGGTAATCGTCGAGGCTCGCTGCAAGTTTGTTGCCCGTGGTTCCCTGGTCGGCCCGGCTTAGTACGTGCGCAGTCATGAAGGTACCGCTGCCCGGCTTACGATAATCCCAACTGTGCCGGGTTACCTGGCCCGGCTGCAGCGTGCGCACGCCGCTCCACGCGGTGATGGTATCGCGCTGCTCGGTGCCATCATCGCGGTGGAACCGAACAGTACCGGCGGCGTTCCGCTGCAGCCGGTAAGCGTCGTCGAACAGAACAAGCGTGTGCACCGGCCAGTTGGCGTCCGCCCGCGACGGCTGCGTGCTGCTTCCGCCCGCACGAAAGAACCACCCGATGCCGCGCCGCTTCATTAGACGGCGGGCGAAGTCGGCGTCTGACTCGTTGTGCTGGCAGATCATTTCGCGCGCAGGTAATTCGCGTGACAGCAATGCCGGATCGATTTCAAAATTGAAGCTGCCAGCCATTACGGAATTGGTCTGGCGCCATTCCGATAGCAGTACGGCAAGCACGTCAAGCTCGTTCATCGTACGGAAGATGCGCGAGTTGACACGCTTTTCCATCAAGGCAAACGCATCGCGAATCACGAGCTGGTAGCTGCCGACGCCGCCGTCGCTGTTGCCAGCGCTCGCTTGCGCGACGATCCCACACAGGCGGCGGATTTCGCCGCGGTCGGTGACGAATTCAATTTCAGCCGGTAGGGCGATGAATTCCTTAAGCGGGAGCGCCGCATTGGTTGATAGCGCCAGCACCGTGTAGGTGAAGCCACCACAGATCGTCTCCACGCCATTGATGCGTTGCGGGAGCAGGACGTCATTTCGCACGCCGTCGGGGAAGGCAAGCAGCAACCGCAACGGGCGATGCGCGCCGTCCAGGCGCTTTTGCGATAGCAGGAAGCTTAGGAAGTCGTTCCCTGTAGTCATCCAATTTCTCCGCTTCTCCTGATGAAAACTCGAGAGGCCTCCGTGCTACAGCGAGCGGCGGCTCGGACGTCTACTCAGCATCGGTGATCGCGAGGGTAAGGCCTCGCGATCACGGGTGTGGATGTCAACCATCCAGATGGAAATTATTGCTTGCGGAATATTCGGACGGTTGCGCCAGGTCAAGGATTAGCTTGACTGTCAGAACGGCGATGTATGGTCGCATCCCTCGGGCCACTCGCCGAAATGGGGCCCCCGCGTGCGCGAGGACGACGTCAACTTGTGCGACGAAGCTTCGTTTCTGCGATTCCTGTGGGACTTACGGCGCCACACCCGTAGCGGGCAGGGACGTCAGCAGCACAGTGGTAACGGCGCCGTTGCCACCTTGGATCAGCTGATACAGCCGGTCATACTCGTTGTCCGCGATATCGGGACCAGGCGCGCCGCCGAACAGGCGCACCAGTTCCGTCAGCGTGTTTGAGTGCCCAACGACCAGTACCGCGCCGCTGTGCGCCTTCACCCGCTCCACCAGCGCCTTCGGCGCGGCCGGGTCATACACCTGCACGGCGATGCCGCTGCGCTGCGCCAGCGGCTCGGCGGTCTGCCGGGTGCGCATCGTCGGGCTGCTGTAGATGCTGGCGATGGCGGCCTTCTGCAAGATGGTGGCGATGTTCTGCGCGCGCGCCTGGCCGGCGGCGCTCAGCTCAGGGTCCTTGCCTGCGGCGACCTTCTCGCCATGGCGCACCAGGTAGATCATCGTCGGCTCGGCGAGCGCGCCCAGGGGCGCCAACATCGCCAGCGCGAGGGAGAAAACACACAGCAATCGGGAGTGCAGTCGCATGGCGGGGCTTATGGTTGGAGTGGGCGTACCACCAGCTCGCGAAAACCCGAGCCGTCGGCATCGAGTTCGCGGCTGAAACGGTGATCTGGAAGCACCGCCAGCAGCACCTCGGCGGTGGTGCGCACGATACAGCCGGCGGCGACGTGCCCGCCCATCACGCGGCCCTGCGCGTCCGAGACAGACATGTGCAGGTGGGCGCCGTCGGGCGCGATCGAGCCTGCCAGCGTCAGGATCTCGAGGTCGCCGAGCAGCTCGGTGGGCTGCCCGGCGCCAGCGAGGCGAAGCTGGGCCACTGAAAGGCTGCCGATGCCCTGCAGGACAAAGGCGGCGCCGCTCCCCGCTAGCGCCGCCTCGAGGGCGAGCCGCAGGTCTTCGCCGGGATGCAGGCGCAAGGGCAGGGCATGCATGGCCGGCTTCAGTCGTTCGCCGGCTGGATCGAGAACACGCCCGGCACCGGCGTCGAACACGGCTCGTCGTCGAACGCGATGTCGCCCAAGGGGCTGGCCACGCCGTCGGCCTTCAGGTCCTTGAAGCCGAACATGTTCGGATCCATCAGGTGCGACGGCACCACCGTCGACAACGACGAAAAGATGCTCTCCACGCGGCCGGGATATTTTTTCTCCCATTCGCGCATCAGGCCCTTGATCTGCTTGCGCTGCAAATTCTCCTGCGAGCCGCACAGGTCGCACGGGATGATCGGGAACTGCTTGACCTCGGCGTAGCGGGTCGAATCGGCTTCCTTCACGTAGGCCATCGGCCGGATCACGATGTGCTTGCCGTCGTCGGACTGCAGCTTGGCCGGCATGCCCTTGAGCTTGCCGCCGAAGAACATGTTGAGGAAGAAGGTCTCGAGGATGTCGTCGCGGTGGTGGCCCAGCGCGATCTTGTTGCAGCCCAGTTCATCGGCCACCCGGTACAGGATGCCGCGGCGCAGGCGCGAGCACAGCGAGCAGGTGGTCTTCCCCTCCGGGATCAGGCGCTTGACGATGCTGTAGGTGTCCTGGTTCTCGATGTGGAACGGGACGCCCAGCTTGGTCAGGTAGGCCGGCAGGATATCGGCCGGAAAGTTCGGCTGCTTCTGGTCGAGGTTGACGGCGACGATGTCGAAGTGGATCGGCGCGCGCTCGCGCAGCGTCATCAGGATGTCGAGCAGCGCGTAGCTGTCCTTGCCGCCCGAGACGCACACCATCACCTTGTCGCCGTCTTCGATCATGTTGAAGTCGCCGATCGCCTGTCCCACCAGCCGGCACAAGCGCTTGTGCAGCTTGTTGTTCTCGTGCGCGGTCTTTTCCATGTCGCGCGTCGGCGCCACGGCGGAGTCGATTACTTCTGCTGCTGCGCTGCTCATGCTTCGTCCTTGATCTGGAAAACTTCGACGCCGACGCCTTCGCAGTCGGGATACACGTCCGGCTTCATGGTCGACACCCGCACCGCGCGCACGCGCGGGTGCGCCAGCATCGCGCGGGCGACGTCGTCGCACAGCGTCTCCTGCAGGTGCACGTGGCCCTGCGCCATGCGGCGCGAGACCGTCTCGCGCATGAAGTCGTAGTCGACCACTTCGTCGAGCTGGTCGGCCTTCGGCGTCGACTGCGCCAGCGGGATGTACAGGTCGACGTTGATCAGCACGCGCTGCTCGCCGCGCTTTTCGAAGTCGTGCACGCCGATGTTGATCATCACTTCGTAATTGCGCAGGAACAGCCGGCGGCAGTCGGCCAGCTTGGGGTGGGTCAGTGCGGACAGCATGGTAAGCCTTATTGGGTGAGGAACATCACGTCGCGCGGCAGCGGCATCAGGTGCTGGCCGCCGTCGACAAGTAAAGTGGTGCCGGTGATGGCGCGCGCCGAGGCGAGGTAGCAGACGGCATCGGCCACGTCCTGCGGCGTGCTCGATCGGCCCAGCGGGGTGGCCTGGTGCGCGCTGGCGAAGCCGGCCTCGGTCTGCTCGCCCGACAGCATCGTGATGCCGGGAGCGACGCCGACCACGCGCACGGTCGGCGCCAGCGCCTGCGCCAGCATCGTGGTGGCCGTCTGCAGCGCCGCTTTCGACAGCGTGTACGACAGAAAATCGGGATTCAGGTTGGCCAGCTTCTGGTCCAGCAGGTTGATCACCACCGACTCGCTGCCGGCCGGCGTGGCCGTATGCAGCGCCTGCGCCAGCAGGATCGGCGCGCTGACGTTGGCCTGCATGTGGGAGGCCAGCAGCGCCGGCGAAAAATCGGCCGCGCTGTCGTATTCGAACAGCGAGGCGTTGTTGACGACGCAGCCGACCGGCCCGAGCGCTTCGGCCGCGCGCGCCACCAGCTGGCGCACCGCGGCCTCGTCGGCCAGGTCGCAGTCGAGCAGGACGGCGCGCCGGCCCAGCGCGGCGATGGCGTCGGCCGTTTCCTGCGCCTCGGCGCGCGAAAAGCGGTAATGGACGGCGACGTCCCAGCCGGCCTGCGCCAGGCCGATGGCGATCGCGCGCCCGATGCGCCGTCCGGCGCCGGTAACGAGGGCGGTTTGCTGCCGGCCGGTGGTTGAATTGATCATAATTGTTAGTGTGTGCCGTTGTCGCTACAATGCCGCCATGTCCCTACCCGAACCCGATAGCGACGCGCTGGCCGCGTCCCACGCGCTGCAGCAGCTGATCGCCGCCGAGATCGCGCAGCACGCCGGCGCCATTTCCTTCGCCCGTTTCATGGAGCTGGCGCTGTATGCGCCGCGCCTTGGCTACTACAGCGGCGGCGCCGCCAAGCTCGGCAGGGATGGCGATTTTACAACGGCGCCCGAGATCACGCCGCTGTTCGGCGCCGCGCTGGCGCGGGCGGCAGCCGCCATTATCGCCCAAAGCGCGCCCCATATCCTCGAATTCGGCGCCGGCACCGGCAAACTGGCGCGTGACGTGCTCACCGCGCTGGCCGCGGCCGGGGTGGCCGTCGACAGCTACGCCATCGTCGAACTGTCGGGCGAACTGCGCGCGCGCCAGCAGGACGCGCTGAAGGATTTTCCGCAGGTGCGCTGGCTCGACGGCTTTCCCGACACCTTCAGCGGGGTGGTGCTGGCCAACGAGGTGCTCGATGCGATGCCGGTCGAACTGGTGACCAGAACGCCGGCCGGCTGGCGCCAGGTGATGGTGACGATCGAGGGCGGCCGCTTCGCCTTCGCCGAGGGCGCGCCCGACGCGTCGCTGGCCGCCCACATCGCCCGCCAGATCCCGGATGCCGACACCCTCGACGTCGGCTACCTGACCGAGGTGCATCCGGTCGCCTGCGGCTTCATGGCGACGCTGGCGCGCATGCTGGGCGCCAGCGCCGGCGCGGCGATCCTGTTCGACTACGGCTTTCCGGCCCACGAATACTACGTCGACGACCGCACCGGCGGCACCCTGATGTGCCACTACCGCCACCATGCGCATCCCGATCCGTTCTACCTGCCCGGCCTGCAGGACATCACCGCCCACGTCGACTTCACGGCGATGGCGCTGGCGGCGCAGGACGCCGGCGTCGACGTGCTGGCCTACATGAGCCAGGCGGCCTTCCTGCTCGGCGCCGGCATCGGCGAGGAGCTGCTGCGCACCGACCCGCAGGAGGCCATGCGCTACCTGCCGCAGGCGAACGCGGTGCAAAAGCTGGTGTCGCCGGCCGAAATGGGCGAGCTGTTCAAGGTACTGGTGGTGGGCAGGGGCGTCGAGCTGCCGGCGCCGATTGCCGCCGCCGACCGCAGCCACCGGCTGTAGGGGAGGCAGACCCGGTTTTTCTTTTAAGGGCCCGGCCCCGGCTGAGTCCCTGCGCAGACTTCTGGTAAGCGGCAGTATCGACTATCATGGTGCCATGGCCAAGATCCACACCCATTATGACAACCTGAAAGTGGCGCGCCTGGCGCCGCCGGAAGTCATTCGCGCCGCTTACAAGGCGCTGACCCAGAAATATCATCCCGACAAGAATCCCGGCGACGAGAAGGCGGCGCGCATCATGGCCATCCTCAACACCGCCTACGGCATCCTGGGCGACCCGGTGCGCCGCCGCGAGCATGACGAGTGGATCGCCGCCGAGGAGTGGGAAGTCGCCTGGCTCGACAGCACCCGCAGCGACGATGGCCACAAGGGGCGCGAGGCGGCGCCGGCGCACGCGTGGGACCCGCAGCCGGTCGACGCGCCGGCCCGCCAGCGGCGCGCGCGCGATCCCAAATGGTGGCTGGCGCTGGGCGCCTGCTTCGTCGTCGGCTGCGCGGCCGGCTTCCTGGCCGCCGAGCAGCCGAAGGTGCTGCCGGCAGCGCTGGCGTCGGTGCTGGGCAGCCCGGCGGTGCCGCGCGTGCAGCCGCAGGTGGTGACCGAAGCGCGCGGCGCCGACCCCGCCCTCGACAGCTGGGCAGTCGGCAAGGCCTACCTGCCCGAGAGCGCGACCGCGCGCTCGCCCGACATCAAGGCGCTGGCGGTCACCCAACTGGTGGTGCCGGCCCATGCGCCCGAATGCGACACCGAGCTGCAGTCGCTGGTCGCTCCCAACGGCGAAAGCTGGCCCATCAGCTCGGGCTACGTCGACGGCTACCCGGTGGCCAACCCGGGCGAGGAGATGCAGGTCAAGGTCGACAACTCCGGCAACGGTTCGGCGGTGTTCGTCAAGCTGTATGACCTCGACCGCCGCGCCAACGTGCGCCACGCCTACGTGCTGCCGCACGAGTCGCTGGCGATCGACAAGCTGGCCGCCGGTAAATACGAGGTGCGCTACCAGAACGTCGACCTCGGCGGCGGCAAGGCCGACTGCGCGACGCGCGCCAGGGCGCCGCAGAAGCAGGCGGCCGCGGCGCCCTGACCAGGCATGCCGGATGGGCAATGTTGAAAGACTGGACTTGCGCGCCGCTTTGGTTATATTCTTGCCACATCCCCCGAAGGAGCGTGCATGCAGAACCTGGACGATGACGACTGGCTGATCGACGACGACGAACAGCCGGCGATGGCGGCCGGCCTCGCCGCGCAGCCGCCGTGGCGGGTGCTGGTGGTCGACGACGATGCCGACGTCCATGCGGTCACCCGGCTGGCGCTGCGCAACGTCAGCTTCCAGGGGCGCGGACTGGAACTGTTTTCGGCGCACAGTGCCGCCGAAGGCCTGCGCCTGCTCGAGGACACCGCCGACATCGCGCTGGTGCTGCTCGACGTGGTGATGGAGACCGAGGACGCCGGCCTGGTGCTGGCGCGCCGCATCCGCGAAGAGCTCGGCAACCACCTGGTGCGGGTGGTGCTGCGCACCGGCCAGCCCGGCCAGGCGCCCGAGCAGCGCGTCATCATCGACTACGACATCCACGACTACAAGGCCAAGACCGAACTGACCACGCAGCGCCTGTTTACCGCCGTCATTTCGGCGCTGCGCGCGTATGAAACGCTGACGGTGCTCGAACGCAGCCGCGGCAGCCTGGCGCGCATCCTCGCCGGCGGCAGCGACCTGTACCAGGCCGCCTACGAGGGCGTCTCGCTGCGCCAGTTCGCCGCCGGCGTGTTAAACCAGGTCAATGCGGTGCTCGACGTCGGCGCCGGCGGCATGCTGTGCGTGATGGCCGGCGAGGGCGGCAAGCCGGCCGTGCTGGCCGCCACCGGCGCCTGGGCCGAACTGGCCGCCGCGCCGCTGCCGGCGGCCCACCCGCTGCAGCCGGCCTTCGAGCGCGCCTGGCGCGAGCGGCGCAGCCAGTACGAGGACGGCGCCACCGTGCTGTGGGTGCACACCCAGCAGCAGCAGGGCGTCTGCATCGCGGTGGCGCCGCCGCTGCCGCTGGCGCCGATCCAGCGCGACCTGCTCGAGCTGTACGGCCAGCGCATCGCCGGCGCCTTCGACAACCAGTACCTGTTCGGCCGGCTGCGCGGCGGCGAGGCGCCGGCCGATGGCGCCGTGGATGTGGCGCGCCATTGACGACGCGGCGGCGCCGATTTAATTTTTTTCCGGTTGTGCCGTTATATACTCCTTGCACAGGCGCGCCCATGTAGCGCGCCGGCGGCGCTGCCGAGCCAACGGGTATGACTGGAAAAACAACAGATGAATGAATTAAACGGGCTGTCCGCGCTGATTATCGAGCCGCATGCCGGCATGCGCGCCAGTATCCACAGCATGCTCACTTTGTGCGGCCTGACCAAGATCGACCATGCGGGCAGTTCCAACAACGCCATCCGTCACCTCAGCCTCAAGACGTTCGACCTGATCCTGTGCGAATACGACCTCGACGGCGGCCAGGACGGCCAGCAGCTGCTCGAGGACCTGCGCCACCACAAGCTCATTACGCTGGCGACGATGTTCTTCATGGTCACCGCGGAAGGCAATTACAGCAAGGTCGTCAGCGCCGCCGAGCTGGCGCCGACCGACTACATCCTCAAGCCGTTTACCGCCGACCGCCTGCTCGAGCGCATCGGCCGCGCGCTGGAGCGCCGCAACGCCTTCATGCCGGTGTACCAATTCATGGAGCTGGGTAACCAGCGCGAGGCGATCGCCGCCTGCATCGACGGCGCCAGGTCGCATCCGCGCTTCGCCGTCGACTTCCTGCGCCTGCGCGCCGAACTGCACATGTTCCTCGGCGAGCCGGCCGAAGCCGAACCGATCTACCAGCAGCTGTTCGAGGCGAAGGCGATCGCCTGGGCCAGGCTGGGACTGGCCAAGACGCTGTTCATGCGCGAACGCTACGGCGAGGCGCGCGAGATGCTCGAGGAGCTTGTCGAAAACAACAAGAAATTCGTCGACGCCTACGACTGGCTGTCGAAGACCCACGCCGCGGTGGGCGAACTGGAAAAGTCGCAGGCGGTGCTGACCGAGGCGGTAGCGGTGTCGCCGCACGCGGTGCGGCGCCTGCGCAAGCTGGGCGAGGTGGCGCTCGAGACGGGCGACACCGAGACGGCCGAAAAGGTGCTCAAGCAGGTCGTCAGCAAGGCCAAGTACTCCGAGTTCCGCGACCCCGAAGACCACGTCAAGCTGGTGCAGACGCTGGTGCGCAAGGGCGATCCGGTGCAGGCGGCCGCCGTCATCCGCGACCTCGACAAGTCGATGGGCGGGCAAGCCAACACCGCCGTCTGCAGCGCCATTTCGTCGGCGATGGTGCATGAATACACCGGCAACGAGGTGCGCCTGAGCGAATCGCTGGGGGCCGCGCTGGCCGCCTGCAAGGACGCGCCGAACCTGTCGGCCGAGGCCAAGATGGAACTGGCCCGCAACTGCCTGCAGAACAACATGGAGGACGGCGCCGCCGAGGTGATGCGCGACGTCATGCGCAACGCCTCCAACAACGCTGCGATGGCGAAGGCGATGAGCGTGTTCGAAAAGGCCGGCCGCGCCGACCTGGCCGCCAGCACCGCGCAGGAAAGCCGCCAGCAGGTCGTCGACATGGTCGCCGCCGGCGCCAACAAGGCCAAGGCGGGCGACTACAAGGGCGCCGTCGAGCTGATGACCGAGGCGGTCACCAAGCTGCCGAACAATCCGCAGGTCGCCTTCAACGCCTGCGTGGCGGTGCTCAAGTGCCTCGAAAACGTCGGCTGGGAAGAGCGCCTGGGGCAGTACGCGGTGACGCTGATCGAGAGCGTGCGCCGGCTCGACCCGGTCAATCCGAAGCTGCCGGCGCTGGCCGGCCTGCACCAGCAGATCCTGAAAAAATACGACAAGGGCGCGCACGCCAGGAAGGCGTGACGCGGCCCGCCTCACCGATGACGGAAACAGCAATGGAAGTCGACCCCAATCCGCCCAGCCCCCACGAGACGCGCCGCGTGCGCGCCGCGCTGATGCACAAAGTGTGCGGCGACGAGGACATGTTCGCGCTCGGCACCTCGGTGGCGCGGGTGGTGCAGATGGCATCCTCGGACGACAAGGGCACCCACGACCTGGCCTATTACGTGCTGTCGGACGTGGCGCTGACCCAGCGCATCCTGCGCCTGTCGAACACCTCCACCTACCGCACCGCCTCGGGCACCTCGGTGACCACCATTTCGCGCGCCATTTCGCTGCTCGGCTTCGACAACGTCAAGACCACCGCGCTGGCGATGCTGCTGGTGGATGCGCTGTCGAACAGCGCCCATGCGCAAAGCGTGCGGCTGGAACTGGAGAACGCGCTGTGCGCCAGCCTGGTGGGCCGCGAGATGGCGCGCGCCAGCGCCTACCAGGGCGCCGAGGAAGCCTCGATCGCGGCGCTGTTCAAGAATCTCGGGCCGCTGCTGGTGGCCTCGCACGAGCATGCCCGCTACCGCGAGATCAGCGCGCTGGCCGCCGGCGGCAAGCACACCGCGCGCCAGGCCTCGCAGATGATCCTCGGTTGCACCTACGACGCGCTGACCGAGGCGGTGCTGGCCGAGTGGAAGATCCCCGATTCGATCATTCGCTCGCTGGCGCCGCTGCAGGCCGGGATCCAGAAGCCGGCCGCCAGCCGCAGCGAATGGATGCGCCAGGTCGCCTCGTTCAGCATGGAGGTGTCGAAGCTGCTGGCGCGCTCGGCCAACCCGGCCGCCACGCCCGACGCCCGTTCGCTGCTGACCCGTTACGGCGTCGCCCTCAACCTCGACGCCGACCAGATGGAAGACCTGTTTGCCAGCGTGCAGGCGCACATGGCCGGTCTGTTGCAGAGCATGAACATGCAGCCGCAGCCGCGCGTGGAAGAGGCGCCGTCCGGCGAGGGCCTGCCCAACGTGCTGCTGCTGGCGACGATGGATTCGGGCGAAGTTACCGACGAACCGTTTCATCCGAGCGGCAAGCCGCACAACGCGCGCGAGCTGCTGCTGGCAGGCGTGCAGGACGTGACGCAGATGCGCGCCTCCGGCGACGCCAAGCTCAACGATGTGATCCTGGCGGTGCTCGAGACGCTCTACCGCAGCATGGGCTTTCGCTTCGCCACGGTGTGCCTGAAGGATCCGCGCAGCGGCCAGTTCCGCGCGCGCGTGTCGTTCGGCGAAGACCACCAGCGCCGCCAGGCCGGCTTCGTGTTCCCGATGACGCCGATGCGCGACCTGTTCCACCTGTCGATGGAAAACGACGCCGACCTGATGATCGCCGACGCCGGCAGCGCCAAGATCCGCGACCTGCTGCCGATCTGGCACCGCAACCTGCTGCCCGACGCGCGCAGCTTCATCGTGCTGCCGCTGGTGGTGGGGAAGGTGCAGCTTGGCCTGTTCTACGCCGACCGCGTGCAGCCGGCGCCGGAGGGCGTGCCGCCCGACGAGACCTCGCTGATCAAGGCGCTCAAGGGCCAGGTGCTGGTGGCGCTGACGCCGTAGGGGTCTGACCCGGTTTTTCTCTTAGGGTCTGACCCCGGTGTGCTGCCGCCAGCGCCAACCCGGGGACTCGGCGCCCCCGTCAGACCCCCATCGGAAAAACCGGGGTCTGACCCTAAGCCAACGGCATCAGGGTGTGCCCTTCGGCCGCCCGCGCCATGAACTCCCTGAACTGCCCCACCGGCATCGGCCGCGCGAACAGGTAACCCTGGGCTTCGTCGCACACGTGCAGGCGCAGGAAGTTGCGCTGCGCCGCCGTCTCCACCCCTTCGGCGAGCACCTTCAGCCCCATCGCGTGCGCCATGCCGATGGTGGCGGTGACGATCGCCGCGTCGTTCGGATCGGTCTCGATGTCGGTGACGAAGCCGCGGTCGATCTTGATGCGGTCGATGGCGAACAGCTTCAGGTACGACAGCGACGAATAGCCGGTGCCGAAGTCGTCGATGGCGACGTTGATGCCGCGCTCGCGCAGGCAGCGCAACAGGTTGCTCGTGTGCACCGGGTCGTGCATCGCCGCCGATTCGGTGATCTCCAGTTCCAGCAGCGCCGGGTCGACGCCGGCGTCGGCCAGCAGCCGGTCCAGCCGCGGCAGCAGCTCGCAGCCCTGGCACTGGCGCGCCGACAGGTTCACCGCCAGCCGCAGGCCGGCAAGGCGGGTGTGCTTCCATTCGGCCAGCAACGCCACCGCGCGCGCCAGCACCCAGTCGCCCAGCGCCAGGATCAGGCCCGACTCCTCGGCGATCGGGATGATCCGCTCCGGTCCCGTCATGCCCAGTTCCGGGTGGTTCCAGCGCAGCAGCGCCTCGGCGCCGGTCACCTTGCCGCTGTCGAGCTGCACCTGCGGCTGCAGGTACAGTTCGAACTGCTGGGCGCCGAGCGCGACCCAGATGCGGTTCTCCATCTGCAATCGCTCGTGGATGGCGGCGTTCATGGCCGGCAGGTAGAACTGGAAGTTGCCCCGTCCGTGGGCCTTGGCGACGTACATCGCGGTGTCGGCATGGCGCAGCAGGACGGCCGCGCTGGTGGCGTCGTCGGGGAACATGGCGATGCCGACGCTGGCGCCGCTGTACATGGTCAGGCCGCCCAGTTGGTACGGCGCCGACAGCGACTGCACGATGCGCACCGCCACCGCGCTGACCAGGTCGGGCGTGAGCGGCCCGGACATGACGACGATGAATTCGTCGCCGCCCAGGCGCGCGATGATGTCGACGTCGCGCAGCAGCTCGCGCAGGCGGCGCGCCACCTCCACCAGCAGCAGGTCGCCGGTCTGGTGGCCGTGAGAGTCGTTGATCTTCTTGAAGTGGTCGAGGTCGAGGAACAGCAGCGCCACCGGCTGGCCGGCGCGGCGCGCCTGCGCCAGCAACTGCTCGAGGTGCTGGTTCAGCGCGAAGCGGTTTTCCAGCCCTGTCAGCGGGTCGTGGTGGGCCAGCTGGTAGATGTGCTCCTGGGCGCGCCGCTGCTCGGTCAGGTCGTGGATGATGCAGACGTAAATGTCTTCCTCGCGCAGCTTGACGCGGCTGGCCGAAATCGACAGCGGGAAGCGCGCGCCGGTGCTGGTGGTGCCGGCCAGTTCGCGCGCGCCGGCGCCGGACTGCGCCAGCCGCGGCAGCGCGGCGGCGCCGTCGCCCCCCGGCAGCTCGAGCAGGCGCTCGAGGGCGAGGCCGCACAGCTGCTCTGGCGTGTAGACGAACAGCGCGCCGGCGGCGGCGTTGGCCGACTGCACCACGCCGTCGCGGTCGACCGTGATGATGGCGTCGGCGGCGTTGTCGAGGATCGCCTGCAGCCGCGCTTCGCGCTCGCGCAGGCGCGCGGTGGCGTCGTCGACCTGGCCCTGGATCTGACTGCGCTCGCCGCTGATGATCAGCATCAGCGCCCCCATCAGCGCCGTCAGCAGCAGGCCGCCGGTCAGCACGCCCCAGCTTTGCCAGCTGCGGTGCGCAAGCAGGTAGGCCGCGTTCGGCGCCAGCCGCAGCAGGTAGCGGCGGGCGCCGAACGACAGCGTGGCGCGGTACTCGCCGTCGCCGCCGGCGGCGCGGATGGTGTCGGCCACTTCCACCGCCGGCCCCGGGCCCGTGGTGTCGGCAAACGCGACCAGGAAATAGGGGAAGCGGGCCTGCGCCAGCGCGCGCGCGAGGTAGGCGTCGGCGCGCAGCGACAGGTCCAGCACGCCGGCCGGCGGCCCGCCCGGCACGCTGCCGCCGACCCGCTGCAGCAGGTGGATGCCGAGCGTGCCGGTGCGGCTCAGCTTGAGCGGCGCGCTGGCGGTGGGGCGCCCGCTGGCCAGCGCCGCGGCCAGCGCCTCGCCATGGTGCAGCTCGGCCATGAAGTCGCGCCCCGGCAGCACTTCGCCGCTGGGCGGCTCGACCAGCAGCACCGGATAGTACTCGGCACGGCGTCCGGCTGGCCGGGTGGCGCCGTTGGCGCCGACCTCGAGCAGCTCGAAGCGGCGCTGGTAATAGGCGCTGGCCCAGGTTTCCAGCGCCGCGCGCTCGGCGTCGCTGACGCGCGGCAGCCAGGCCATCGCCAGCAGTTCCGGACGCTGGTTCAGGTAGGGGCCGGCGATGTCGAAAAAATTTTCCGGTGTCAGCGCGCTGGCCGGGCCGCTGCGCAGCCGCGCCACGCCGGGATCGTCGATGGCGCGCGCCACGCCGGCCAGGAAGCGCTCGTGTTCGCTCAGCGCCGCCTGCATCATCTGGCCCACCTCCTGCGCCTTCATGCTGAAGGTGTGCAGCTGTTCCTCGCGCTCCCAGCGCCGCGCCTGCTGGCAGATGACAATGAAGGCGGCCGCCGCCACCACCAGCGGCAGCGCCACCAGCACGCGGCGCGGGCGCCACAGCGCGCGCGGGCGGCCGATCACCGACCAGCACAGCGGCGCCGCCAGCAGGATGCCGATGGCGTCGCCGATCCACCAGTTCAGCCAGCTGATCGGCAGCGCCTGCGGCGCGTTGCCGTAGCCGAACAGCACCGCCGCCGACAGGGTCGCGCGGATGCAGCAGACGATGGGGGTGAGCAGCACGAAGCGCATCACCGCGCGCCCGGAGGCGATGGCCGGGTCGACGAAACGGCGCAGCACGGCGGCGCCGGCCACCGCCTGCGCCAGCGCGGCGCCGGCCAGCAGCGTGGCGGCCGGCGCCGCCGGCACCGCGCCGGGAAAGGCCGGCAGCAGCACCGGCAGGAAGGTGGCCAGTAGCAGCCCCGGCAGCACGCCCCAGCCGCGGCTGTAGAGCGCGGCGAGGGCGATCCCCGCCGTCAGCGACAGCGGCGCCGGCTGTTCCGGATGATCGGCCAGTAACTGCCCGATCCACGTCGCCGCCACGCACGCCGCTGCCAGCCACAGGTTGGCGGCGATCAGCTTGCTGCGCGGCCCGGTCGGGGTGTGCAATGTAAAACCCTCATCTGCAGATGTAGCTTCGCAGCCACAAAAACCATGCATGGGGCATCGCCGGCCGCTCCCGTCAATTCTAGACCAAATGGGCGCCGATTCGCAGGCCCTTGCACTGTTGCCGCCAGTGCGGTTACAATCACGCCCCGAAGCAAGTTCGTCGCCGATTCCGCGGAAAGCATCCCGCAAAAATAGTTGACAGTGTTAAGTGCTTGCTTCATACTCTGCGGTTCCTCGCGGAGGGGTGGCCGAGTGGTTAAAGGCGACAGACTGTAAATCTGTTCTCTATGAGTACGCTGGTTCGAATCCAGCCCCCTCCACCAAGATGTTGCAAGGAAGTTGTAGCGGTAAAGTGAAGAAGAGTTTAGGCGTTACCTCGCGGGTGTAGCTCAATGGTAGAGCAGAAGCCTTCCAAGCTTACGACGAGGGTTCGATTCCCTTCACCCGCTCCAGTGGTGCTTGCAATGCATGTAGTACATCGCAATACATTAGCCCTTTTAGCTCAGTGGTAGAGCACTCCCTTGGTAAGGGAGAGGCCACGTGTTCAATCCACGTAAAGGGCACCAGAATTCAGTAGCAAGCCGCAGTAAATTCAAAGACAGTCAGCTGGGCGTCACAAGACGTGCCTGGAATTTCTCAAAATCGTTAGGAGTCTAAAATGGCAAAAGGTAAATTCGAACGGACCAAGCCGCACGTCAACGTCGGCACCATCGGTCACGTTGATCACGGCAAGACGACCCTGACGGCTGCGATCGCTACCGTCCTGTCGAAGAAATTCGGCGGCGAGGCAAAAGCATACGACCAGATCGATGCAGCACCAGAAGAAAAAGCGCGCGGCATCACCATCAACACCGCTCACGTCGAGTACGAGACCGCCGCACGTCACTATGCGCACGTCGACTGCCCAGGCCACGCCGACTACATCAAGAACATGATCACCGGCGCGGCACAGATGGACGGCGCGATCCTGGTTTGCTCCGCAGCGGACGGCCCGATG
>JBBRXM010000105.1:0-16752 GCA_038248405.1 Burkholderiales bacterium | reverse complement strand
GCGCGCCGGGGGGGGGCGGCCGCGGCCCCCCCCGCGCCGCGGGGCGGGCGGTGGGGGTGGGGGGGTTCTCTCGGGGGGGGGGGGCGGGGGGCCGCCCCGCCCCCCCCCCCGCGCCGCCCCAACGGCCGCGTCGCCACCATCGCCGTCAACTCCTTCCTGTTCAAGCAGCCGGTGTTCGTCGGCGACCTGCTGTCGTTCTATGCCGATATCGTCAAGGTCGGCAAGACCTCGATCACTGTCTACGTCGAGGTGTACGCCGAGCGCAACCGGCTGCAGGCCGATACCGTCAAGGTGACCGAAGCGACGCTGACCTATGTCGCCACCGGCAGCGACCGCAAGCCGCGCCTGCTGCCGCCGCTCGAATCGCTGTTGTCGGGCGCCGCACCCTGATGGACCGGCAGCGCCGGGTCTTGCTCTGCGGGGCCGCGACGCTGGCCGCCGCCGGGGTGGCCGGCGCGCGCATCGATGGCGGCGCCTATCCGTTCAGTCTTGGCGTCGCCTCCGGATCGCCGCTGCCCACTTCGGTGATCCTGTGGACGCGCATCCTGGCAGACCCGCTCGATGCCGCCTCCATGGCGCCTGTCGCGCTCAGCGTGCGCTGGGAGGTGGCCGAGGACGAAGGCTTTCGCAAGATCGCCGCCCGGGGCGTGGCCAGCGCCGTCCCGGCGCTGGCGCACAGCGTGCACGTGGACGCGACCGGCCTGGCGCCTGGCCGCTGGTACTGGTACCGCTTCATGCTGGGCGACGCGGTGAGCCCGGTGGGACGCACGCGCACCGCGCCGGCCGCGGACGCCATGCCGGCGCGCCTCAGACTCGCGGTGGCCTCATGCCAGCACTGGGAATTCGGCAGCTTCGGCGCGCACCGCAGAATCGCCGCGGCCGCGCCCGACCTGGTAGCCTTCCTGGGCGACTACATCTACGAGTGGGGACCGTACCGGCTCGCCCATCCAGACAAGGCTCTGCGCACCAACGAAAGCTTCACGCTGGCCGACTACCGCGCCCGCCACGCCCAATACAAGAGCGACCGCGACCTGCAGGCGGCGCACCAGGCGGCGCCCTGGATGGTGACGTGGGACGACCACGAGGTGGCCAACGACTACGCCGGCGAACACGGTGCGCGCATGGCGCCCGGCTTCGCGGCGCGGCGTGCGGCCGCCTACCAGGCCTTCTACGAGCACATGCCGATACGGCTGGCGGCGCCCGGCACGGCCGACTATGCACGCTTTCGCATGTTCCAGCGCTACGACTGGGGCAAGCTGGCGCGCTTTCACCTGCTCGACGATCGCCAGTACCGCGCCGACCATGCGTGCGGTCCGGCCACGTCGGTGCGCCGGCGCGACTGCGCGGACCTGCGCGACCCTGCCCGCACGATGCTCGGCAGCGAGCAGGAAGCGTGGCTGGCTGCCGGGCTGGCCGCGTCAGGCGCGCGCTGGAACATCATCGCGCAACAGACGCTGATGGCGCAGTCGACCCAGACCAGGATCATCGGCCCCGACGACGGCCGCTTCTGGACCGACGGCTGGGACGGTTATCCGATGGCGCGCCAGCGCTTGTTGGAGTCGCTGGCGAAAAGCGGCGCGGCCAATCCGCTGGTGCTGTCGGGCGACGTGCACACCTTCTACGCTGCCGAGCTGCGGGGAGACTTCTACAAACCGGTGTCGGGTTCGAATCCGGTCATCGCGACCGAGTTTTGCGGGACCTCGGTGACGTCGTCGTCACGCCCGCAGGCGCGCACGCAGGCGTACGTCGACATGAACCCGCACATCAGGTACGGGCGCAGCGACAAGCGGGGATTCATGCTGATGGAGGTGACGCCGGCGAAGACCGAGACCAGTTTCGTGGCGCTCGAGGATGTGCGCGATGCGGGGACGGCGGCGTCGGTGGTGGCGAGCTTTGTGGTCGAAGCCGGCCGGCCGGGACTAAACAAAAGCTAGCCCAAGCTTTCACCACCAAACTGAAAACCCGCTCAGGCGGGAATCCAATTTCGCCGAGTCGCCACGAAATGGGGTCCCCGCGTTCGCGAGGAGTCGGGCCTGCCGGTGGCAGGGACGACGGCTCGGCGGGTGCGGGCCTTACGCTGGCGACGTATCGCGCAGCTCGCGCCGCAGGATCTTGCCCACGTTCGTCTTCGGCAGCTCGTCCCTGAACTCGATGTACTTCGGCTTCTTGTACGCGGTCAGCTGCTCCTTGCAGTAGTCGAGCAGCTGCTCCTTGGTCAGGTTCGGGTCCTTGCGCACCACGAACAGCTTGACCGCCTCGCCCGAATTGGCATCGGGCACGCCGACGCAGGCGCATTCGAGCACGCCCGGATGCGCCGAGATCACGCCTTCGACTTCATTCGGATAGACGTTAAAGCCGGACACCAGGATCATGTCCTTCTTGCGGTCGACGATGCGCGTGCTGCCCGAGGCGTCCATCACGCCGATGTCGCCGGTCTTGAAGAAGCCGTCCGACGTCATCGACTTGAGCGTTTCGTCGGGCCGGTTCCAGTAGCCGGCCATGACCTGCGGCCCGCGCACTGATACTTCGCCGCGCTCGCCCAGCGGCACTTCCTTGCCGTCGTCGTCGAGGATCTTGATTTCGGTCGACGGCAGCGGCAGGCCGATGGTGCCTGAAAATTCGTGGATGTCGCAGCGGTTGGCCGACACCACCGGCGACGTCTCGGACAGGCCGTAGCCTTCGACGATCGGGGTTCCTGTCACTTTCAGCCAGCGGTCGGCCACCGACTGCTGCACCGCCATGCCGCCGCCATTGCACACGCGGTAGCTGGAGAAATCGAGCTTGGCGAAGTCCTTGTTGTTGAGCAGGCCGTTGTAGAGCGTGTTCACGGCCGGGAAGATGTTGATGCGGTACTTGGCCAGCTCCTTGACGAAGCCGTCCATGTCGCGCGGGTTCGGGATCAGCACGTTCATGCCGCCCAGGCGAATGGCCATCAGCGCGCATACCGTCAGCGCGTAGATGTGATACAGCGGCAGCGCGCAGACGAACTGCAGCTGGTCGTCCGCCGGCAGCGTGGCCAGCGTCGGGCGCAGCCAGGCTTCGTTCTGCAGCACGTTGGCGATCACGTTCCGGTGCAGCAGCACGGCGCCCTTCGACACGCCGGTGGTGCCGCCGGTGTACTGCAGGAAGGCGATGTCGTCGTGGCCGATCGTCGCCGGCGAAAACGGCAGGCGCGCGCCCTGCGACATCATGCGCTTGAACGAGATGGCGCCGGGCAGCGAATAAGCCGGCACCAGCTTCTTCACCTTGCGCACCACCAGGTTGACGATGGTGCCTTTGAGCGCGCCGAGCATGTCGCCCATGGTGGCGACGATGACGTGCTTGACCGGCGTCTTGTCGATCACGTGTTCGAGCGTGGTGGCGAAGTTTTCGAGCACGATGATCGCCTCGGCGCCGGAGTCGATCAGCTGGTGCTGCAGTTCGCGCGGCGTGTACAGCGGATTGACGTTGACGATGACGTAGCCGGCGCGCAGAGCGGCGGCCATCGCCACCGGATACTGCAGCACGTTGGGCAGCATGATGGCCACGCGCGCGCCGGGCTTGAGGCCCTTCGACTGCAGCCACGCGCCCATCTGCTGCGACATGCGGTCAAGCTCGGCGTAGGTGATCGACTTGTCCATGCAGACGAACGCCTTGCGGCCGGCGTACTTGTGGAACGCTTCTTCCAGCAGGTGCGTGAGCGACCGGTACTGCGTCCAGTCGATTTCCGCCGGTACGCCCGGCTGGTACGACTTGAGCCAAAACTTGTCCATCCTTACCTCGTCTTTACAAACTCTGTGAAAATAAAAAACGCCCGGTGCGGCCGGGCGTCTGTGCTGTCCGCCTTGCCGCGCGCGGGTCTATGCCGCCTGCTTCTCGTCGCGCAGCGCGCGCCGCAGGATCTTGCCGACGTTCGTCTTCGGCAGTTCATCGCGAAACTCGATGTACTTCGGCTTCTTGTAGCCGGTCAGTTCGCGCTTGCAGTAGTCCATCAGCTGCTCGCTGGTGAGCGCCGGATCCTTGCGCACCACGAACACCTTGACCACTTCGCCGGCCGCTTCGTCGGGAACACCGATCACCGCGCATTCGAGCACGCCAGGGTGCGCCGCGATCACGCCTTCGAGTTCGTTCGGATAGACGTTAAAGCCCGAGACCAGGATCATGTCCTTCTTGCGGTCGACGATTTTAACGTATCCCTCGGCATCCATGACGCCGACGTCGCCCGACTTGAAGAAGCCGTCGGCCGTCATCACCTTGGCCGTTTCGGCCGGATGGTTCCAGTAGCCGGCCATCACCTGCGGGCCGCGGATGCAGATTTCGCCGCGCTCGCCGATAGCCACCGGCACGCCGTCGTCATCGAGGATGGCGATGTCGGTCGACGGCACCGGCAGGCCGATGGTGCCGGTGAACTCGGTCATGTCGGAGCGGTTGGCGGTGGCCACCGGCGACGTCTCGGACAAGCCATAGCCTTCGATGATGTTGATGCCGGTGGCCGCCTTCCACTTGTCGTTGACCGCCTTCTGCACCGCCATGCCGCCGCCGTTGGCGATCTTCAGGGCGGAGAAATCGATGGCGCCGAAATCGGGATGGTTCACCAGCGCGTTGTAGAGCGTGTTCACGGCCGGCAGCATGTTGACCTGGTACTTGCGCAACTCCTTGATGAAGCCGCCGATGTCGCGCGGGTTCGGGATCAGGATGTTGAGCGCGCCGACGCGCATGCCCCACATCGCGCACACCGTCAGCGCGAAGATGTGATACAGCGGCAGCGCGCAGACGATGGTCAGCTGCTCGACCACGGGGGGCTTCTGCATCGACGGCGCCGACCACGCTTCGGTCTGCAGCACGTTGGCGATGACGTTGCGGTGGGTGAGCGTGGCGCCTTTCGACAGGCCGGTGGTGCCGCCGGTATACTGCAGGAAGGCGACGTCGCTGTTGGTGGTGGCCACCGGCGTGAACGTCATGCGGCCGCCCTGCGCCAGCATGTCCTTGAAGCGCACCGCGTTCGGCAGCGAGAACTCGGGCACCATCTTCTTGACGTTGCGGACGACGAAGTTGACCAGCATGCCCTTGGCGCCGCCGAGCATTTCGCCCATGCTGGCGACGACGATGTGCTTGACCGCGGTGCGCGGCAGCACCTGCTCGAGCGTGGTGGCGAAATTCTCCAGCACGATGATCGCTTCGGCGCCGGAATCGACCAGCTGGTGCTCCAGTTCGCGCGGGGTGTAGAGCGGATTGACGTTGACGACGGTGAAGCCGGCACGCAGGACAGCGGCGATGGAGACGGGATTTTGCAGCACGTTGGGCATCATGATGGCCACCCGCGCGCCCTTTTGCATGCCGCGGCTTTGCAGCCAGGCGGCGGCGCGGCGCGAATGCTCGTCGAGCTCCCGGTAGGTCAGGAACTTGTCCATGCAGACGTAGGCATTACGGTCCGCAAACTTCTTGAACGACTCTTCGAGCAGCTGGACGAGCGAACTGTACTGGTCGGGATTGATCTCCGCCGGCATGTTCTCCGGGTAGGACTTCAGCCAAAATTTATCCATCGGGTGCCTCTGTCTCAATAGTTATCGTGATGGTCGCCGGCGAATCGGCGCCAGTGTGAGTGCTCCTCGCAAGATGCTATCGGTCGGCGGCGTTGGACGCAAGGTCTTTTGCTGTGATTTGAACAACCCTTCTATTGTGGGCCGATGCTGCGGCGCAGCATCGGCCCCGGCCGGTGCTCAAGTGGTGCCCAGTATTTTCAGGCGGCGGTGGCGCTCGTCGCGGTCGAGGTCGGCAATGCCGCGCACCGCGGCGTAGAAACCGGCAAAAGTGCGCTCGCGCGCCAGCAGCGCCCGGAACGCCGGCACGAAGTCGTTGTAGGTGGCGATCGAGGCCAGGTGCGCGTTCGACAGCGGCTCGGCGAAGAAGCGGTCGTAGCCGGCGTAGCCGCCCCAGCTTTGCTTGAGCAACTGGTAGTCGTCCTGCAGCTGGCGAAACAGGCGCGCCTTGGTGGCGCGCTTGTCGGCATCGCTGGCCGACGATGCGTAGTTTTGCTCGAGTGCGCGCCGGCAGCCCAGCAGCAGCTGCAGGAACTCCTGCTTGCGGGCGGTGTACTTGACGTAGTTCTGGCGCATCGCCGCGTTGCCGTAGCGCTCGAGCCAGTGTTCGACGCCGGCTTCCTCGACGGCGCTGGCGAACGATTCGTTGAACTGCGAATCGCCGGCGACGTACACCACCTGGTGGGCCAGTTCGTGGAAGATCAGGCGCGCCAGCTCGGCGTCCGGGTAATTGATGAAGGTGGAGATCAGCGGATCGTTGAACCAGCCGAGCGTCGAATACGCGGTCACGCCGCCGACCTGGACGTCGTTGCCTTCGGCGCGCAGCTGGTTGGCGTAGTCCTGCGCGTCTTCCTTGCCGTAGTAGCCGCGGTAGTTGACGCAGCCGGCCACCGGGAAGCACCACTGCAGCGGCTTCATCGACAGCTCCGGCGTGGCCACCACGTTCCAGACGACGAAGGGGCGCGTGAGCGCGGTGTAGTTCTTGTAGCTCTGGTTGTCCGGCAGGCCCAGGTGCTCGACGGCGTAGTGGCGGATCTGGCGCGCGGTGGCGAGCCGGATGCGCAGCTTCGGCGCGGTGGCGGGGTCGGACAACAGGTCGTCGATGGGACGCGAGTCCGACAGCAGCGAGAGCTGGCCCTGCGCCGCCTGCGAGTAGTAGTTCAGCGTCGAGCAGCCGCCCAGCGCCGCCGCGGCGACCAGCGCCGTCAGCAGCAGCCTGGCGGTGCGCGAAAAAAAGAGGCGCCTCATGCCGCTACCGCCACGGCTTTTTCCACTTGCACCAGGGTGTCGTAGAAAGTGGGCGCGCGGCCCATGTCGGTCAGGCGCTGGCTGGTCACTTCGTTGGCGTTCTTGCCGTCGGTGGCGAGCTTCTTCCACCATACCGACAGGCCCACCACCAGGCCGGCGCGCGCTTTCGATGTGACGCGCGCCCTGGCCACGAACGAGCCGCGGTCGTTGAAGATGCGGACCATGTCGCCGTCATCGATACCGCGCGCGCGGCTGTCGTCCGGATGGATGTCGAGGTGCGGTTCGCCCTCGGCGCCGCGCAGGCTCTTGACGTTGACGAACGTGGAGTTGAGGAAGTTGCGCGCCGGCGGCGAGATCATCGCCAGCGGGAAGCGGCGCGCCAGATCGGGGCTCGAGGCCACCGATTCGTACGGCGGCGTGTAGGTCGGCAGCGGGTCGTGGCCGTCGGCCAGCATGGACGCGGAATAGAACTCGCACTTGCCCGACGGCGTGGGGAAGCCGCCTTCGGCGAACGGCGCGTCGGGCATGCTCAGCTTCTGCCAGCCGCGCTGCTTGAGCGATTCCCAGTCGAAGTGGACGGCGCGCGGATGCGATGTGTCGAAGGCCTGGGCCGCCAGTTCGTCGTCGCTCTGGCGAAAGCACGGATCGGTAAAGCCCATGCGCGCGGCCAGCAGGCGGAAGATCTCGGTGTTCGGCTTGGCCTCGCCCATCGGCGCGATCGCCGCGTTATTGGCCATCATGTACAGGTGGCCGTAGGCGAGGTGGGCATCGACGTGTTCGAGCTGGGTGGTGGCCGGCAGCAGGATGTCGGCGTAGTCGGCGCTGTCGGTCTGGAAGTGCTCGAGCACGACGGTGAAGAGGTCCTCGCGCAAAAAGCCGCGCATCACCTTGTCCGAATCCGGCGCGATTGCCAGCGGGTTGGCGTTGTAGACGATGACCGCCTCGATCTTCGGACCGAATTCCGGCGAGCTGTCGCGCAGCAGGTCGTCGCCGATGGTGGTCATGTTGATGGTGCGCGAGGTCTGCTTGAGCAGGTCGGGCCGCTGCAGCGCGGGGCGGTTGGCGGGGAACGAGCCCGAGGTGGACAGCTGGATGCCGCCGGCCGCATGGCGCCAGGCGCCCACCAGCGCCGGCAGGCAGGCGACCGTGCGCACCGACATGCCGCCGCCGGCGACGCGCTGGATGCCGTAGTTGGCGCGGATCGCCACCGGCTCGCCGCGGCGCGCCGCCTGGCCGTATTCGCGCGCCAGGTTGACCACCTCGTCGACGGTGATGCCGCAGGTGTCGGCGGCGCGCTCGGGCGTCCATTCGGCGGCGCGCTCCCTGAGCTCGTCGAAGCCGACGGTGTAGCTGGCGATGTAGTCGTCGTCGAGCAGGTTCTCGCGAATGAGCACGTGCATCATGCCAAGCGCCAGCGCGGCGTCGGTGCCGGGCATGAGCGCGATATGCTGGTGGCATTTCTCGGCCGTCAGCGAGCGGTAGGGGTCGATCGCGATCAGCTTCGCGCCGCGCCGCTTGGCGTCCTGCGCGCGGGTCCAGAAATGCAGGTTGGAGGCGATCGGGTTGCCGCCCCAGATGATGATCAGCTTCGCATCCTGGAACTGTTCGAGGTCGGTGCCGATCGAGGCGCCGATGGTGTACTTGTAGCCGGTGGCGCCGGCCATCGCGCAGATCGTGCGGTCGAGCAGCGAGGCGCCGAGCTGGTTGAAGAAGCGCGCCGACATCGACTCGCCCTGCACCAGGCCCATGGTGCCGCAATAACTGTAGGGCAGCACGGCCTGCGGCGCGCGCGCGGCGATGGCTTTCAAGCGACTGGCGATTTCATCGAGTGCCTGGTCCCAGCTGATGCGCTCGAACCGGCCTTCGCCCTTGGCGCCGACGCGGCGCATCGGGTACAGCAGCCGCTCGGGATGGTAGGTGCGCTCGGCGTAGCGGGCGACCTTGGTGCACAGCACGCCGGCGGTGGTCGGATGGTCGGGATCGCCCTTGACTTCGGTGGCGACGCCGTCTTCGACGGTGATCAGTAAAGCGCATGTATCGGGGCAGTCATGCGGGCAGGTGGCGCGCACTTGTCTGGTGGTCATTGGCAGGGATAGAAACGAGGAATGAAGCCCCTACTTTATACGATTTCCGGCCGAGAAAGGTGGCGCTCGTCATAGGCTGGTCTTCCAATGACGAGTAGGGCTACAATAGTTCTACTATGTCCATTGACAGTCAAGCATTGAAGGAGAATCCGATGAATCTTGTCGAACCGATTATTGCGTTCCAGGCGGAGCTGGAGCAGATCCGCCGCGACCTGCATGCGCACCCCGAACTTTGTTATGAAGAACAGCGCACCGCCGACGTCGTCGCCGCCCGCCTCACGGAGTGGGGCATCCCGGTGGTGCGCGGGCTGGGCGTGACCGGCGTGGTCGGCATCATCAAGAACGGCAGCTCGCCGCGCGCGATCGGCCTGCGCGCCGACATGGACGCGCTGCCGATGCACGAAGTAAACAGCTTCGCGCACGCGTCGCGCCATGCCGGCAAGATGCACGCCTGCGGCCACGACGGCCACACGGCGATGCTGCTGGGCGCCGCCCGCCACCTTGCCGCCCACCGCAATTTCGACGGCACCGTCTACCTGATCTTCCAGCCGGCCGAGGAAGGCGGCGCCGGCGCGCGCAAGATGATCGAGGATGGCCTGTTCGAGCAGTTCCCGATGGATGCGGTCTACGGCATGCACAACTGGCCGGGCATGGAGGCGGGCCGCTTCGGCGTCGTCGCCGGGCCGATGATGGCTTCGAGCAACGAGTTTCGCGTGGTGGTGAAGGGCAAGGGCGCGCACGCGGCGCAGCCGCACAAGGGCGTCGACCCGGTGATGGTGGCGGTGCAGATCGCGCAGAGCTGGCAAACCATTATTTCGCGCGAAAAAAGTCCGCTCGACACGGCGGTGCTGTCGATCACCCAGATCCATGCCGGCAGCGCCACCAACGTCATCCCCGACGAGGCGGTGATGATCGGCACGGTGCGCACCTTCACCACCGGCGTGCTGGACCTGATCGAGCGCCGAATGGAAGAGATCGCCACGCACACGGCGCAAGGCTTCCGCGCCAGTGTCGAGTTCGGCTTCAAGCGCAATTATCCGCCGCTGGTGAACCATCCCGTACAGACTGCCTTCGCCATCGAGGCGATGCGGGCGGTGGCCGGCGCCGGCATGGTCGACGCCAACGTCGAGCCGACCATGGGCGCGGAGGATTTTGCCTTCATGTTGCAGGCCAAGCCTGGCTGCTACGTGTTCATCGGCAATGGCGAAGGCGCGCACCGCGCCGGCGGCCACGGCCTGGGGCCATGCCAGCTGCATAACGCCAGCTACGACTTCAACGATATGCTGCTGCCGGTGGGCGCGAGCTACTGGGTGCGGCTGGCGGAGATGAGCCTGCCGGTTGCCTGACAGCTCAGGGCAGCAGGTCGGGCGCGTCGCCCAGGCGCAGTCCGGGATTGACCTTTTCCAGCGCGAGCAAGGTGGCGCACTGGTCGGCCGCCGGGTAGTCGTCGGCGATGCTGCGGTAGTGCTCGGTAACGAGGGCGGCCACCGGCAGCACCACGCCCGCGTCGGCCGCCGCCACCAGCACGTTCTGCAGGTCCTTGAGCTGGCTCTTGACCTGTCCGCCGGGCATGAAGTTGCGGTCCAGCATGCGCTGGCCGTGCACTTCCAGGATGCGGCTTTCGGCGAAGCCGCCGCGGATTGCCGCGCGCACGGCGGCCGGGTCGGCGCCGGCCGCGTGCGCCAGCAGCAGCGCTTCGGCGACGATGTCGAGCGTGCCGCCGACGATCAGCTGGTTGCACAGCTTGGCCACCTGGCCACTGCCGACGGGGCCCACCAGCGTCGCGCGACCCATCGCCGAGAGCACCGGTTCGGCCAGCGCGAAATCGTGCACGCTGCCGCCGGCCATGATGGCCAGGGTGCCTGCTTCGGCGCCCAGCACGCCGCCCGACACCGGCGCGTCGATGAAGCTCACGCCGCGCTGTTCCAGCCGCGCGTTGAAGGCAAGCGCCTCGCCCTTCTGCGTCGAACTCATGTCGATCCATAGCGCGCCGGGCGTGAGCGAGGGCAGCGCCGCCTCGATCACCTGCGCCACCGCCGCGCCCGAGGCCAGCATCGAGACGACGATGTCGGCGCCGGCCACCGCGCCGGCCAGTTCGCCGTGCGCCGCCGCGCCCAGTGCACGCAGGGCCTCGGCCTTGGCGGCGTCGCGGTTCCACACGCGCAGCGCGACGCCGGCGCGCGCCAGGCGCGACGCCATCGGTTTGCCCATCAGGCCGATGCCGAGAAATGCGATGGTCGGGGACGTCATGTCGTGCTCCAATTGGTCGATCAGTTGTGACGATTGTAACTCCCGGCGGGCGATCGCCAACCTCGGTACAATGTGCGCAGTCTTACTACAAAGTCAAGACGGCCCTCTTTTATGAAAGCGACACATGTTCTCTACTAAGATTGTTGGTAAGTCTGCGCTGGTACTGGCAGCCCTGTTCGCGCTGCCAGGCGCCTACGCCGCCGACGCGCTGGCCGACTCCGCCGCCGTCGAGTTCGGCACTGGCGCGAAGGTGCAGATGATCCGCGTCAGCGCGCAGAAGGACTGGGACCGCAGCTGGTTCGGCTCGAGCACCGGGCGCCTGTCGGGCTACTGGGATGCCAACCTGGCGCAGTGGCGCGGCAATGCTTACCAGAACCAATCGGGGCAGCACCAGAACATCACCGTGATCGGCCTGACCCCGGTATTTCGCTACCAGCGTGCCGACCGGCTCGGCTGGTATGGCGAAGCCGGCATCGGCGTCAGCCTGCTGTCGAAGCTTTACGACAACGACGACAACCGCCTGTCGACCCACTTCCAGTTCGCCGACCACATCGGCGCCGGCTACGTGCTCGACAATAAATGGGAGATCGGCGCCAGGATCCAGCACTACTCCAACGGCGGCTACAAGAAGCCCAACAGCGGCGTCAACTGGTTCGTGGTGAAGGCGGCGTACCGCTTCTGACAGGCTGTCCTGTTGACGTCGCCGTCTGCCGATTTATGTGACAATCGGATTCCGGCGCGCCTGTTGCGCCGCGCGACGCAAGAGGACAGATGACCAGTTCCGCCATCAAAACATATTTGCCGTGGGTGGTGGCCACCGCGCTGTTCATGGAGCAGCTCGACGCCACCATCGTCAACACCGCCATACCCAGCATCGCGGCCAGCCTGCACGTTACCCCGCTGAGCCTGAAATCGGTCGTCACCAGTTATATCCTCAGCCTGGCCGTCGGCATTCCGGTCAGCGGCTGGATGGCGGACCGCTACGGCACCCGCCGCGTGTTCGGCACCGCCATCGCCATCTTCACCCTCGCCTCGGTCCTGTGCGGCCTGTCGCTGAACGCGCCGATGATGACGGCCGCGCGCCTGTTGCAGGGGATCGGCGGCGCCATGATGATGCCGGTCGGACGGCTGGCGATCATCCGCACCTTCCCCAAATCGGAACTGCTGGGAGCGATGAATTTCGTCATCATTCCCGCGCTGATCGGGCCGCTGCTGGGGCCGACCGTCGGCGGGCTGATCGTGCACTGGATGTCGTGGCGGGCAATTTTCTTCGTCAACGTGCCGGTCGGACTGGTCGCCCTGTTCCTGGTGGTGCGCTACATGCCCGACTACCGCGGCAGCGAGCGCCGGCCGCTCGACGTCGTCGGTTTCATTTTGTTCAGCTGCGGCACCGCCCTGCTGTCCTGGCTGCTGGAAATTTTCGGCGAGCACACGCTCGACCCCACCACCGCGGTGGTGATGCTGGCGGTGTCGATCGCGCTGCTGGTCGCGTATGGCTGGCATGCCAGCGGCATCGAATTTCCCCTGCTGCGGCTGGCACTGTTTCGGATCCGCACGTTTCGCGTCGCCGTGCTGGGCGGTTTCATCACGCGGCTCGGCGTCGGCGGGCTGCCGTTCCTGCTGCCGCTGCTGTACCAGATCGGCCTTGGCCTGCCGGCGTGGAAGTCGGGCCTGCTGATGATGCCGACCGCGCTGGCGGCGATGGGCATGAAGCTGGTGTCGGGACGGCTGCTGGCGCGCTTCGGCTATCGCAAGGTGCTGGTCGTCAATACGGTGTGCATCGGCATTACGATCGGCATGTTCGCGCTGGTCAAGCCGGGCTCGCCGCTGGCGCTGATCGTGATGCTGGGTTTGATGCAGGGATTCTTCAATTCGCTGCAGTTTTCCAGCATGAACACGCTGGCCTATGCCGACGTGTCGCCGGAAGATTCCAGCATGTCGAGCACGATTTCGAGTTCCTTCCAGCAATTGTCGATGAGCTTCGGCCTGGCCTTCGGCACCCTGGTCGCCGGCTGGTTCCTCGGCGACGTGCCGCAGACCAACCGCGGGATGGTGACCTCCGCGCTGCACAGTGCCTTCGTGGCGCTGTCGGTGGTGACGATCCTGTCGTCGCTGGCGTTCTGGGGCCTGAAGCGCGAGGACGGCGAGAGCATCAGCAAGGGCGCGCGCCCGGTAGCCGAGCCGGAGCCGGTCAGCACCTGAGGCGGCGCGCCCGCACGGCAGATGGTTGCACCGCGACCACAGTTTGGAGAGCAAGAGTTACTACTGCTGCAAGGTTTCACTTAAAATCAGCGTAGCAACCTTGAGTATTAAGCAACTCACTTTCCACAGCGCAGGTCATCCTCCGGAGGCAGCTTGAAGTCCCTTTACCCGTTCTCCCTGCCGGCGATGACGCTGGCCCTCGCATGTGCCTGGCCGGCGGCCGCGATCGCCGCGGAGCCTGCCGCCAGTGCGCCGCTGTCGGTGGAATCGTTTTTCCAGCCCGACACCACGCAGGCAATCAAGCTATCGCCGTCGGGACGCTGGATGGCGATCCAGGGCGGCGAGCCGGGAACGCGCATCAGGCTGACCGTCATCGACCTCGAGGGCAAGGAGCCGTCGAAGGTGATCGCCATGTTCACCCGCTTCGACGTGTCGAGCTTCCAGTGGGTCAACGATGACTGGCTGGTGTTCAGCGTCCACGACCAGAACGATTTCAGCGGCAAGTCCTCCGGCGGCGGCCTGGCGTCGGTCCGCCGCGACGGCGAGAAAATGCGCCAGCTGATCAAGCGGCGTTTCGATTCCCTGTATCCCGAGCAGGGCGGCAGCGCGCTGGAGCCGAATCACTCCCTGCTGGGGATGGGCGCGCCGGGAAGCAACGAGATCATCATCGGCGAAAATCACTTCGACACCAATTTCGAGGAGTACTCGCACACGACCTTGCGCCGGCTGGATGTCTCCACCGGCACCAGCCGCAGTTTCTTCCGCGACCAGCCGGAGCCGCCGGAAAAGATCACGTCTTGGCTGATCGACGGGCGCGGCCAGCCGCGCGTGGCGGTCGCGGTGGACAAGGGGCAGTCGAAAGTGTTCTGGGCCGATCCGAAAACGTCGGCATGGCGCCTGATCGCCCAGTTTTCGTCGCTCAATGCCGAGTTCTCGCCGGAGTATGTCGACGAGCAGGACCGGCTGTACGTGACGGCAATCAATCCCGCCACCAGCCTGGGCGAATTGCGCCTGTTCGATTTCTCTACCGGCAAGCCGGCCCCCGCGGCCATCCTCGCGCTGCCGGGCTTCGACACCGATCCGGCGCCGATCCGGGACCGCGGGCAGAACAAGATCCACGGCGTGCGCTTGCTGACGGACGCCCGCAGCGTTGCCTGGTTCACGCCGGCCATGGCGGCCATCCAGGCCAAGGTCGACGCCATGCTTCCCGGCCGGGTGAATGCAGTGAGCTGCAGCCCGTGCGAGGCGCCCAAGGCCGTGCTGGTGTTTTCCTACTCGGACATGAGTCCCGGCGAATACCTGCTGTACCGGCCCGCCGAGGACAAGTTCGAGCGCCTCGGCGCCGCGCGTACTGGCCATCAGGAAGCGCGGATGGCCAATGTCGACCTGCACCGCACCAGGACGCGCGACGGCGCCGACCTGCCGGTCTGGATTACCAGGACGGCGGGCGCCGACACCGCGACGAAGCCGGCCGTGGTGCTGGTGCACGGCGGCCCGTGGAGCCGCGGCGGGGAATGGCGATGGGACAGCGAGGCGCAATTCCTGGCCAGCCGTGGTTACGTGGTCATCGAGCCGGAGTTCCGCGGAAGTACCGGTTACGGCGATGAGCATTTCCGCGCCGGCTGGAAACAATGGGGCCTGCGCATGCAGGACGACGTCACCGATGCATTGCGTTTCGCGGTCGGCAAGGGCTGGGTCGATCCGAAGCGGGTGTGTATCGCCGGCGCAAGCTACGGCGGCTATTCGACCCTGATGGGCCTGGCGAAAGAGCCGGAGCTGTACAAGTGCGGCGTCGCCTGGGTGGCGGTGACCGATCCGCGCTACATGTTCACGGTGCACTGGTCCGATATCAGTGATGCGGCCAAGACGTATTCGATGCCGTCGATGATCGGCGACCTGAAGAAAGACGCCGCCGTGCTGGCGGCGAACGCGCCGATCGAACTCGCTTCACGCATCAAGGCGCCGGTGCTGCTGGCGTATGGCGGCAAGGACCGCCGCGTGCCGCTGGTCCATGGCGAAGACATGCGCAATGCGCTGACCGCGGCCGGCGCCAAGCCGGAGTGGGTGGTGTACGACAACGAAGGACACGGCTGGCGCACGACCGCCAACCAGGTCGACTTCTGGCGCCGCGTGGAGGCATTCCTGGCCCGGCACCTGAAGTAGTGCTTCGCCGCCGCTACTGCTGGCGGCGCTCGATCGATTCGGCGTAGGCCTTGGTACGCGCCTTGAGCATCGGGTCGTGCGCCTCGATGCCGTCGGGCAGGTCGTCAGGAAAAAAGCTCAGCTTGCGCTCGGCCGTTGCGTTGTCCATCTCAAGCGCGTGGATCGACAAGGTGCCCAGCTCGACCAGCCGGCGTTCCGCAGGCCAGGCAATGCTGGGATCTTCCAGCGCATCGCCCGGTTCGGCCAACTGCAGCATCAGCTTCATCAGGACCGGCGCGGACTTGATGCGCTCACGCATCTCGACGCGCAGATAATCGCTCGCCATCGCGGCACTGCGCGTGGCATCAAGGTGGCGGGTGGCGCCTGCCGGCACGAAGCGGTAGCGGCCGTAGCGCGCAACACCCGCGGCATCGATGAACTTGAAGGTGTTGACACCGAAGTAAGGCTGCGAGGCGAAGCTGACCGGCGCAGGCTTGGGCGCGGCAAGAAACAGCCTGGCGCTTTCATGCGCGCCGGCGTAGCGCTCGAGCGCGGACGGCCGCGGGCCGCCAGCTGGGCTGTTCTTCATCGCCACGAGGAAGTCGCGGAAATCGTCGGCCGTGCGTGACGGAAAGCCGTCGAAGGAATGCATGACGAGGTCGGCCTCGGCGCCGTCCGGCAGCGCGAACTTGACCGACATACCGTAGGGCGCTGCACCCGGATCGGCGTCGGCGACGCGGGAAAAGCCGCCGAAATTGGAGAAGCGCACGGTCACCGGCACCGCCTCGGACTGAAAATGAATCGCCTTGCTGATCCTGGCAGCGTCGGCAGCCGGCCGGAACCAGCCGGTGAGCACCATGCCGTTGGCGTGATTGGCACGCGTCTGCTGTTGGGCGCCAAAAATCGCATTGAGGGCATCGACCAGCTGGGCGCTGCTGACAGCCTCCGCAGCCGCGGCGGAAAGGCAATACCCGGTAATGAGCAAGGCTGCCAGGCGGGCTTTATTCGACGTCATCCGAATCCTTAGGCATTTCGATCATGATCAGTACGACATCGTCTTTCGACGGACGAAGAAAACAGCGTGGCTCGTGGCGGCCTTGGCCGTCGCGGGCACACGCGTCGTTTTTCTTCAGGCGAAAAAAAACCCAGCATCTCTGCTGGGTTTTTTCTTTATAACTAGCCTGACGATAACCTACTTTCACACTGGTTGCAGCACTATCATCGGCGTAATATCGTTTCACGGTCCTGTTCGGGATGGGAAGGGGTGGTACCGATTTACTATGGTCATCAGGCATAACTTGTACAAG
>JBBRXM010000104.1:0-17199 GCA_038248405.1 Burkholderiales bacterium | reverse complement strand
TTTCGACAGGTTGCGCGGCTCGTTGACGTCGAGCGGATCGGGGCGGCCGTGGCCGACGTCGCAGAACGGGCAGCGGCGGGTGCACTTGTCGCCCATGATCATGAAGGTGGCGGTGCCCTTGCCGAAGCATTCGCCGATGTTCGGGCAGCTCGCCTCTTCGCACACCGTCACCAGGTTGTTGGCGCGCAGGATGTCCTTGATCTCGTAGAAGCGGGTCGACGCCGACGCCGCCTTGACGCGGATCCAGTCGGGCTTCTTGAGGCGCTCGACCTCGGCGATCGGCACGATCTTGATCGGGATGCGCGAGGTCTTGCTGGCGCCTTTTTGCTTGTCGCTGGCGTTGTAGGCGGGGGCGATGCTGGTGTCGGTGTCAGGAGTCATTTGGCTGCATGCCCTAAGCGGGCGAAGGTTGTTGTTCGGTTGGTGCGAGGGCGATGGTGGCGAGCTGGCTCGCCAGTTCGCGCGCCAGCGCCTGCTGCACGTCGGCCAGCGCCACGTCGACGCCCATGCTGCGCATGTCCACCGTCGCCAGGCCCGAATAGCCGCACGGGTTAATCCAGGAGAAGGGCGCCAGGTCCATCGCGACGTTGAGCGACACGCCGTGATAGGTGCAGCCGTTGCCGCGCACTTTCAGGCCGAGCGCAGCGATTTTCGCGCCTTTGCGCTCGCCCTGGGCGATGTAGATGCCGGGCGCACCGGCGATGCGCTCGCCATCCAGATTATACGCCGCCAGCACCTCGATGATTGCCTGTTCAATTTTGTTGACAAATTGTCTTGCGTACAACTTGCCACCAGGCTTGTTGCGGCGCAGGTCCATCAGCAGGTAGATCACGACCTGGCCGGGGCCGTGGAAAGTGACTTCGCCGCCGCGGTCGGTCTGGATGACGGGGATGTCGTGCGGGGCCAGCACGTGGGAACGGTCGGCGCCCAGGCCCAGGGTGAATACCGGCGGGTGCTCGACGATCCACAGTTCGTCGGGCGTGGCGGTGTCGCGCGCGTCGGTGAACGCGCGCATCGCGGCAAAGACAGGCTCGTACTCGGCGCGGCCAAGGTCACGGACGAGGGCCGGCGCGGGGCGGGTGGAGGACATGGGGGCGGTCGCTGACAGGGTTGCGGACATTATAAGTCAGCGGGAAGATGCCTGCACCCGCGCCGCCGCCAGCACGACGGCGGGATTTCTGTTACATCACGATCTTGACCATCGGGTGGCCCGACAGCGCGCGGTACAGGTCGTCGAGCTGGGCGCGGCTGGTGGCGCGCACCATCACGGTCAGGCCGGTGTAGTTGCCTTTCGGCGAAGGGCGCACTTCCATCCGGCCGATGTGGAAGCTCGGATCGTGCTCGAGCACCACCTCGACGATGGTGACGGCGAAATCCTCGTGGGTGGCACCCATCACCTTGATCGGGAAGTCGCTCGGATATTCGATAAGGGAATCAACGGTCGGGTGCATGGCAAATCCAGTCTTGAAGTGAAAGCGGAACGGCGCAGCCAGGACAACCGGCTCGCCTGTACACATTGTAGTCAATGTTGGCGCGTTGGACAGGGACACAAAAAAAGAAGGCCAGCGGGTAGGCTGGCCTTAAACTATTTCCCATCGTAAGGAAAGTAGCGGGACAAATCGGAGAGTTGCGGAAATCACACTGGCACACGCTGTGCGCCGGAGTGATTCCACTGTACCGGCATGCCTCGCCACATGACACCGGAATGCGACAAACGGCACATATCGCCGGCTGAACGACCGAAAAGCCGCTGCCGGCTGCGCGGCGCTCAACGCTCCGGGCGCTCCACGTCTTCCCGGCCCTTGTGGCTGCCGCCGCGGCGCGGTGGACGCGGCTCGCCCGTCGCCGATGCGGCCGGAGCTGCCTGCGCGCGCGCCTGCTGCTGGGCAGCCTGCTGGGCGGCTTGCTGGGCGGCTTGCTGGGCGGCCTGCTGGGCGGCTTGCTGGGCGGCCTGTTGGGCGGCCTGCTGGCGTGCCTGCTGCTGAGCCTGCTGAACAGCCTGCAACTGCGCCTGCGCTGCCGCCTGCTGCCGTGCCTGCTGGGCAGCTTGAAGCTGCGCCTGCTGGGCGGCCTGCTGGGCGGCTTGCTGGGCGGCTTGCTGGGCGCCCTGCTGGGCGGCTTGCTGCTGCGCGTGCTGCGCCGCCTGTTGAATCATCTGCTGCATCGGCCCCGCCGCGGCCGTCGGACGCGGTGGCGGGGCCGGCTCCGGTTCGCGCTGGCGGCGCTCGCCCTCGTTGCTACGCCATCCGCGGCCGCGCTGCTCGATTGCCGCCGGCGGCGGCACGATCGGCTGCGGCGCCGCCGACGGCGGCTGCGGCTGCGGCTGCGGCTGCGGCTGCGGCTGCGGCTGCGGCTGCGGCTGCGGCTGCGGCGCGGCCGGTCGTGGCATCGGCGGCTGCGGCATCGGCTGCGGCAACGGACCCGGCGACGGCGGCGCCACGCCCGGCGGACGACCGGCGCGCTCGCCGTCGCGGCGGCCGAACTGCGACGGCGGCGGCGCCGCCGGCACGCCTGGCGCGGTGATCATCGCCGGCGCGGCCTGCTGCTCGCGCGGCTGGCGGCGTTCGAAGCGCTCGAAGCGCTCGCCGCGACCAGCGCGGTCGCGGCCCACGCCCTGCGGCGCGGACGGCGCCGTCGACGGTGCGGCTTGCAGCGCCTGCGGCGTCACCAGCGCACGCGGCGCGTTGCGCACGGCGATGGTGCCGCGGTGGCCGAACTGCTCCTGCGGCACCACCGTCAGGCCGTTGCGGCGATGGTCGTTGCGCTCGTCCGGGCGACGATGGTCACGCCGGTCGTCACGGTCATGGCGGCTGTCGCGATTGATGTGCTGCAGGTGCTGCTGCGAGAGGCGGTAGCCTGGCACGAAGGCGTCGCGCGGCGACAGCGGGTACCAGCCTTGCGCTGGCCGGTGGCCGCCCGAACCGAAGCTCAGGTTCCAGCCGCCGCCGCCGACCCAGCCCACCAGCGCCGGCGCCCATACGGGACGCCCCACCTGGCGGCCTGGCGCCCACGCCCAGCGCTGGCCCACCTGCACCCAGCGCCCGTAATGGAAGGGGGCGTAACCCCACGGCGCGTTGTCGACCCAGGTCCAGCCCCACGGCGACACCCAGGTCCAGTTGCCGTCGCGGTAAGGGGCCCAGTCGGAGGACACCACCGTCGGCACCCACAGCGGGCCGTATTCGGGATCGTCGCGCCAGACGCCGGCCTGGTCGAGGTCTTCGTAGCCAGTCATTTCGCTGGTGACGTAGCGCGCGGAGATCGAGCGGTCGTCGTAGGCGTCGCGCTGCTGCGACCAGTCGTCGAAGCCGGTACGCACGGCAACGCCGGTGCGCACGTCGTCGTCGCGGATTTCGGCGCGCTTGCCGGCGCGTACGATCAGCTGCGAGCCGCGGTCGTCGACCAGCGCCACGCCGTCGAACACGTTGACGACGCTGGTGCCGCGCTCGCGCTCGGCGTCGACGCGCAGGCGGCCCGGTTCCTGCAGGCGCACGCGCCCGTTCGGCGTTTCCAGCTCGAAGCCGGCCAGCACTTCCGGGTTGCGCACGCGCACGCTGGCGCTGCCGTAGTGCAGGCGCAGGCGCAGGCTGTCGTCGTCCAGTTCCGACACTTCCAGCGCCGAATCGGCGTCCAGCCGCACCGAGGTCGAGCCGATGCGGATCTCGGTGCGCGCCCCGCGCCCGGTCGTGAGCTGGTTGTGCGAGGTGACCGGCCAGTTCACCAGAGCGGCGCTGGCCTGGTCGCCGACCTCGCTGCTGATGGTCACCTGGCCCTGCGCCAGCGATACGCGGCCCACCCGCGCCGGCGGCTCCTGCGCCAGCGCCAGGGTGGAAAACACCGCACACGCCAGCAGCGTCACGGCCTTGATGATACGAGTTGTCATGTGAGGACTCCGGAAAAGACGGACGAGGTTCGCCGTATGGTCACAACGCGCCAGCGCGCGCGGCGGATAACGATGGTTACAAAACGTTGCAATTAGTACAGCAAAGATACATCAGGCGGCGCTGCGCTTGACGAAAAACAGTGCCGCGCCGACCAGCACCAGCACGGCGCCGAAGAAATGGTTCTGCTTTTTGACCGCGCGCGGGTCGCGGAAATAGCGCTGCATCGACGCCGCCAGCCAGGCATAGCCGTGCATGACGACAGTGTCGATGGTGACCATGGTGGCGCCGAGGATCAGCAGCTGCGGCAGCAGCGCGGCCTGCTGCGAAATGAACTGCGGCAGCACCGCGACCATGAAGATGATGCCCTTCGGATTGGTGGCATTGGTCAGGAAGCCGGTCAGCATGCGCTGGCGGGCGCTCGGCGGTACGGCGGCGGCAACGCCGAGCGCGTTCGGCTGCGGCGCCGCGCGCCACTGGCTGATGCCGCACCAGATCAGGTACAGCGCGCCGACGGTCTTGACGACGGCGAAGGCCAGCTCGGAGGCAAGCAGCAGCGAGCCGACGCCGGCGCCGGCGATGACGAACACCAGCAGCAGGCCGATCTGCAGGCCGACGACGGTGATGCTGGCCTTGCGGATGCCGTAGGCCAGGCCGTGCGACATGGCCATTACCGCGCCCGAGCCGGGCGAGATGGCAATCAGCGAGCCGGCGATGACGAACGTGATCCAGGTGGCAAAAGTCATACGGCGTGGGGGCAAAGGATGAAACGGTGATCGGGGAGGGTGCTGCGGACGGGCGGGGGGCAAATGGGAGGCAGATGCGGGGCGGCCTCGCGCCGTTCCCGCGCCCGCTGGTGCTGCTTACTTCTTCTTTGGGTTGACCGCTGCCTTCAGGGTCGCGCCAGCCGAGAATTTTGGCGACTTCGACGCCGCGATCTTGATCGCTTCGCCGGTCGATGGATTGCGGCCCTTGCGTGCGGCGCGCTTGGCGACCGAGAACGTGCCAAAGCCGGTGATACCGACCGTGTCACCTTTTTTCAGGCGCTCGGTGATGATCTCGATGACCGTGTTGACCGCGCTGTTGGCGGCGGCGCCGGACATTTCGGTGCGCTTTGCAAATTCTGCAATCAGTTCGCCTTTTTTCATAACTAATCCTCCGGGGTTAAAGAGCGGGAAGATTAGCATAAATATTGCTCAATGTAATAGTTTCTCGGAAGGCCGCGCGAAAGTAAGCCCGGCTGTGACTGGATCGCGACGTTTCCGGAGCGTTTTTCCCAGCCGCAGCCGCGCTTGGCGCGCCGTCCGCTACAGCGCCGGCGCCGGCTCGCCGCGCCCAGCGGCCAGGCGCGTGCGCAGCGCCGCGTTGATCAGCGTCTGGTAGCCCTTGCCGCTTTGCTCGGAGAGCGAACGGAACTGCGTGAGCACCTCGTCGTCGAGATAGATGGTGATGCGTGTCTTGCGCTTGACCGGGCGCGCCACGCGGGCAGCCGCGGGCGATGCTTTGGAAAGTTCGAATTCGGTAGTCATGGCAGTTCCCCTTGCGAGAGTTCGGTAACGTGAAAAGACCAGGTTGCCGGCTGCCGTAACGCAGCCAGTCAATGAGCTCACTATACGTATGCCGATCTGTAAATCTTGCGAAAAGCGACGAGATGCGGTTTTTGAGGACTGAACTGCAGAAACGGCGGCTGACCGGTGCGCGCCGCCGACTCGGGTAAGATGGGTTTTTTTCTACTGAACTAGGAGCATCCCGATGGCTGGAGGCAGTTTGCTGGCGTTAATCGACGACATCGCCACGATTCTCGACGACGTGGCCGTGATGGGCAAGGTCGCCGCCAAAAAGACCGCCGGCGTGCTCGGCGACGACCTCGCGCTCAACGCCCAGCAGGTCTCCGGCGTCAAGGCCGACCGCGAATTGCCGGTGGTGTGGGCGGTGGCGGTCGGTTCGCTCAAGAACAAGGCGATCCTGGTGCCGGCGGCGCTGGCCATCAGCGCCTTCATCCCGTGGGCGATCACGCCGCTCCTGATGGCCGGCGGCACCTTCCTGTGCTACGAGGGCTTCGAGAAGCTGGCCCACAAGTTCCTCCACAGCGCCGAAGAAGACAAGCAGCACCACGACCAGCTGGCGCAGGCGCTGGCCGACGAGTCGGTCGACCTGCTGGCGCTGGAAAAGGACAAGATCAAGGGCGCCGTGCGCACCGACTTCATCCTGTCGGCCGAGATCATCGTCATTTCGCTGGGCACCGTGTCGGGCGCCCCGTTCGGCCAGCAGGTGGCGGTGCTGGCCGGCGTGGCGGTGGTGATGACGGTCGGCGTGTACGGGCTGGTGGCGGGCATCGTCAAGCTCGACGACGCCGGCCTCTACCTGAGCCGGCTGGGCAACGGCGCCGTGCGCCTGCTCGGGCGGGCGCTGCTGGCGGGAGCGCCGATGCTGATGAAAACGCTGTCGGTGCTGGGCACGATCGCCATGTTCATGGTCGGCGGCGGCATCCTGATGCACGGCGTGCCGGCGCTGCACCACCTGGTCGACAGTGCCGCCGCGGCGGCGGCCGGCGTGCCCGGCATCGGCGGCGCGCTGCAGGTGGTCACGCCGACCCTGGTCGACGCCGTGGCCGGGGTGATCGCCGGCGCCGCCGCGCTGGTGGCGGTGACGCTGGGGAGCAAGCTGTTCAGGCGCAAAGCGGCCGCGGCCTGACCCAAGCTTACGCGTAGCTGACGCCACCATCACAACTGTTGTTATTAACCCCACGAAACGTTGTCGCGAATTGACATTCGATAACTGCCGCTCCAGTATGGATCGGACGTCTCTATCGCAGTTCCAACAACAACGAGGGAAAAATAATATGCAGTCATTCGCACCCACCAAGCATGTGCTGGCCCTGTCGATCGCCTCGCTGTTCGCCGGCGGCGCCTTCGCCCAGGCGGCGCCGGCCGCCGACGACAACAGCGCTACCGTGGTCGTCACCGGCACCCGCGTGGCCAACCGCACCGCGCTCGACACCACCGCGCCGGTCGACATCATCTCGGCCGAATCGCTGAAGAACGCCGGCACCACCGAGATCAACCAGGCGCTGTCGATTGCGCTGCCGTCGCTGAACTTCCCGCGGCCGTCGCTGACCGACGGCACCGACACCATCCGCCCGGCCACGCTGCGCGGCATGGCGCCGGACCAGACGCTGGTGCTGGTGAACTCGAAGCGCCGCCATGCCTCCGCGCTGGTCAACCTGAACGGCTCGATCGGACGCGGCTCGGCCGCGGTCGACCTGAACACGATCCCGACCGCCATCGTCAAGAACATCGAAGTGCTGCGCGACGGCGCTGCCGCCCAATACGGCTCGGATGCGATCGCCGGCGTGATCAACCTGCGCCTGCGCACCGACCGCAGCGGCGGTGAAGGCACCGTCACCTATGGCGCGCGCCTGACCGAGTACGACCTGAAGAACGACGTCACGCCGGCCGGCGGCAGCTGGAGCGGACCGGCTTCGCGCAAGCGCGCCGACGGCCAGACCGCCACCGTCAGCGCCTGGAAGGGCCTGCCGCTGGGCGAGAGCGGCTACCTGACGCTGGCGGCCGAATACAAGGACCAGGCCCGCACCGAGCGCGGCGGCTACGACGTGCGCCAGCAGTATGCCAAGGTCAACGGCGCCTTCGATCCGCGCGAAAACACCATCAACCGCTTCAATGCCTGGTACGGCGACCCTGAGCTGACGCAGTCGACGCTGTTCGCCAACGCCGGCAACACGCTCGGCGGCGGTGTCAAGCTGTACGGCTGGACCAGCTACCAGAAGCGCGAAGCGCGTTCGGCCGGCTACTTCCGCCGCGCGCTGGACGTGCGCAACATCACCGAGATCTACCCGGACGGCTTCCTGCCGATCATCGCCCCGACTGTCGACGACTACAGCGCCACCGGCGGCGTGACCTGGACCATGGGCGACTGGGACATGGACGCCTCGCTCGGCTACGGCAAGAACAAGATGCAGTTCGAGATCCAGAACACGCTCAACCGTTCGATCGGCCCCAGCAGCAAGACAAGCTTCGACGCCGGCGGCTTTTCCTACGACCAGACCGTGTTCAACCTGACCGCCGTGCGCTCGGTGGCGATGGATGCGCTGGCCTCGCCGCTGAACGTGGCAATCGGCACCGAGGCGCGCCGCGAAGGCTACAAGCTGTTTGCCGGCGAGCCCGATTCCTATCGCTACGGCGGACAGCTGCAGCCGGGCACTACCACGCCGGCGGCGCCGGGCGCCCAGGTGTTCCCCGGCTTCCTGCCGGCCAACGAGACCGACAGCAGCCGCACCGCGGTCGGCGTGTTCGCCGACATCGAGGCCAACCTGACGCCCAAGCTGCTGGCGTCGGTGGCCGTGCGCGCCGAGCATTATTCGGACTTCGGCAACAGCCTGGCCGGCAAGCTCGCGGGCCGCTACGACTTCACCAGGCAGTTCGCCCTGCGCGGTTCGCTGCAAAATGGTTTCCGCGCGCCGTCGCCGCAACAGCAGAACTTTACCTCGACCTCGACCAACTTCATCAACGGCATCCCGTACGAGATCACCACCTTCAAGCCAAGCAGCGCGGTGGCGCAGGCGCTCGGCGCCCAGCCGCTGAAGGCGGAGAAATCGGTCAACGCCTCGCTCGGCGCGGTGATGCGCTTCGATGCCGTCAGCGTCACCGTCGATGCCTACCGCATCGACGTCAAGGACCGCATCGTCCTGTCGGAGAACCTGACCCAGACCAACGTGCGCAACTACATCGCCTCGCAAGGCTTTGTCGGCATCGGCGGCGGCCGCTTCTTCATCAACGGCGTCGACACCACCAACCAGGGCGTCGACGTGGTGATGAACCTGCCGGTCAATGCCGGCACGTCCGGCAAGTTCGACTTCACGCTCGCCGGCAACGTCAACCGCACCAAGGTGACCAAGGTGCCGACCACGGCCCAGCTGTCGGCGCTCAATCCGGCGCCGTCGCTGTTCGACCGCGTCAACGTGCTCACGCTCGAACAAGGCCAGCCGAAGAACAAGGTCAGCGCCAACATGAACTGGAAGCTGGGCCAGTGGGGCGCGACGCTGCGCGCCACCCGCTACGGCGAGGTGCTGTCGCCGGGAACCACCGCGGCGTTCGACATCGTCCTCGGCGCCAAGACCGTGGTCGACCTCGAAACGCGCTACGCGGTCACGCCGAAGCTGAGCGTGGCGGTCGGCGCGGACAACCTGTTCGATACCTATCCCGACACGCTGCCGCCGGCGCTCAACACCACCAACAACACGCCGTTCTCGACATTTACGCCGTTCGGCTTCTCCGGCCGCTTCGTCTACGCACGGGCGAACTACAGCTTCTGAGTGCCGCCTGCGCGGCAGGCGCTGTCAGCAAGCACCAAGGCCACTTTCGAGTGGCCTTTTTTTCGCCATTTTTTTGTCGTGTCGGGGCGCACGCCGCAGGCCGAATGTCAGCTTCGCTTGAGCAATATCAGCGAGCGTCCGGCCGGATATTCGACAATGCATCTGTCGTTTCCGTACGGAAACTCTTTTGAAAGCGAGGCAGCCCGCCATGGACCCCAAAAATGTAAGTCGTCGCAACTTCCACGCAAGCGCGCTGGGCCTGATGCTGGCCGGCGCCGCATCGGCCGCCCGGTCGACCGTCATCCTCGGCGAAGGCCGGCCCAAGACCTACGTGCTGGTGCACGGCGCCTGGTACGGCGGCTGGTGCTGGGACAAGGTCGCCCGTTCGATGCGCGCGCAGGGCCACGTGGTGTCGACGCCGACCTGCCCGGGCGTGGGCGAGCAGGCGCACCTGCTGTCGAAGGACATTTCGCTGTCGACCTACATCACCAGCATCACCAACCACATCCTCTACCAGAGCGTCAGCGACGTGATCCTGGTGGGCAGCGGCTTTGGCGGCGTGGTGATCAGCGGGGTGGCCGACCGCATCCCGCACCTGCTGAACAGCCTGGTGTACATCGACGCGATGGTGCTCGAGAGCGGCTCGTCGGTGTTCGAGGCGCAGCCGGCGGCGGTGACGCGCAAGCGGCTCGAACAGGTGGCCAGCACCGGCAAGGGCGTCGCCATCCCGCCGCCGCCGGCCTCGCAGGCAGGGATGGACAAGGCGACGCTGGCGTGGGTCAACGCACGGCTGACGCCCCATCCGGTCGGCACCTACCAGGAAAAGCTGGTGCTCAACAACCCGCTCGGAAATGGCCGCCCGCGCATCTACGTCGATTGCATCGCCTCGCCGTTCGAGCCGCTGGTCGAAGTGAAGAAGAACCTGCGCCAGCAGCCCGGCTGGAAATGGGTGGAACTCAATACCCACCACGATCCGATGATCACCGAGCCGCAGATGCTGACGGACTACCTCGTCACCGTGTGAAACGCCGGGTCCGGTCAGCTGCGGTCGACGATTTTTGCGATGCGGCCGCCATCGAACGAAAACTCGGATGTTCCCTGCAGCTCCAGCGTGGCGCCGGCCGCCGGCCCGCCCGGGATGTCGATGGCGAGCACGCCGCGGTAGGCGATGCCGGCGATGATCGTGCCGTCGCTGTTGCCGAGCGACGTGAGGCGCTGTTCGCGTTCCGAGAAGATGGCCGTTGCCTTCTCGGCGAGCTGCCTGAATTGATCGATGCCATCGGCGGCGGCGGTCAACTCGCCCCCTGCATAGTTCTCGAAACGCACCGCCGGCGACAGCAGCGCAAGCATGCCGGCGACATCGAAGGCGTTATAGGCGGCCAGGTAGCGACTCACCAGGGCTGCCGCGGCGTCGATCCGGCACATCATCTGCAGGTCGTCGTAAAACACGCCGTCGACCAGCAGCGCATCGGGCTCGCGCCCGTACACCGTAAAACCCATCGATTCGTATAAAGCCTGGGCGCTGGCATTGCCGGCGGTGACGGCGAGCACGACCTGGCGCACCCCGTCGAGCGCGCCGGCGCAGGCGAGTGCCAGCGCCATCATTCTCCTGGCCACGCCCTTGCCGCGATATTCGGGCGCGACGTACATGCCGCGCACCCACGCCTTATGCCGCACCTTGGGCGCTTCGTCGCGCCCGACACCGACCATGCCGATCAGTTCTGCGCCATCGAAGGCGCCGATGCGGATACGGCCCGAGCCGGGCGCCATGTGCGCTTCGATCGTCGCCGGCAGTGTATTGCTCTCCTGCTCGTAGCTCGAACTGAAGGCGGACGGACTTTCCCTCAGGGCAGCCAGGCGCAGCGCCTGGTAAGCGGACGCATCGGATGGAGCAAGGCGGCGTACGAGCATAGGAAACCTGTCGAAAAATACATTCCGGCGAGTCTAGCACGCAACACTTCGGCCTTCGAGAGGCGATCACGGCGACCGCCCCGCCAAAGCGAGCCCCGCTTCTGTATGATGCTCAGTGGCAATTGATGAACTACCCCTACTGGAAGAGATATGGAACGCAAGGAAGTCACGTCCGACGAGGTCACGGCAGCGGCCGTCAGCCTGCAAAACGACGGCAAGCAGGTAACGATCGACGCGGTGCGCGACTTCCTCGGAGCAGGTTCGGCCACCGCCATCCACAAGCACCTGAGCGGCTGGCGCGCCAGCCAAGCGAAGGCGCCGGAGCCGCCGCCGGTGGCGATTCCGGACGCCATTGCCGACGCGCTGGGCAGCTGGGTGCGGCAATATGCGGAAGAGGCGGGCGCGGCCAATCGCGACGCGCTGGCGCAGTCGGCCGGCGACCTCGAGGCGCTGCTGGCAGCGGGCGAGCAGCTCGAAGCCGAGCGCGACGATGTGCAGGCGCAGCTGGCGAGCGCGTCGGCGGCGCGCGACCAGGCGCTGGCCACCGCGGCCGATCGCAGCGAAGAAATCGAGCGCCTGACGGCAGCGCTGCGCGACGCCCGCCAGGTCGCCACCGACGCGCTGGTGGGCAAGGCGAAAGACCGGTTGGCGATCGACGGCAAGGACAGCCAGCTGGCCGACCTGCGCTCTCAGCTCGAACGCAACGTAGCGGCGTCGGCGGCGGAATCGGATGCGCGGCTGGCGGCGGAAATGGAGCTGATCGGCGCGGTCACCGCGCGCGACAGTTTCGACGCCGAGATCAGGGACTTGCGCGCTCAGCTCGACGCCGCCAAGGCGCAGCGCAAGGCGTAGCGGCCAGGAGCAAGGCAAACCGGATTGCAGGGAACAGGGAGAACGACTGGATCGTCGCCGCAGCCGCAGCCGCGATCGGCGAATACGATGCGCTCGGGCGATGACTGTTGAGCAGGCCGAGCAGCTGCGGCGGCACGCGCATGCAGCGTACGCGGCCGACCGCGATCGGTCCAAGCAGCGCAAGCATTGCAGTCATCATTAAAAAAAGTTCCAAGCCACTCTCCTGTTCAGCAAGGACAGCTTATGTCATTGGCGGCGCGGCCTCCGTGCGGTACAGCGCATATCTTCCGGGCGATTTGCCGCCACGGCGCGTGCCGGGGGAAAACGCAACAGGGCGCTACTGCTTCGTCAGGTTCAGGAACGGTATCGGGGCGCCGGCATAGATGTGCTCGGGCAGTTTGCCGTCCCAGCGTTCGGCCTTCAGGTGCTCGACTTCGATGCGGCGCAGTTCCAGCACATCCTTGTTCTGCGACAGGGCCGAGTTCTGGATCTTCAGCGCATCGGCCTGGGCGGTCGCCACCTTCAGGTTGGCATACGCCTCGCCGTCGGCCTTGGCGCGCAGCGCCGACGCTTCCGCCTCGGCGATCGCCACCTTCTGTTTCTGTTCGGCCTCGACCGTTTTGAGCTTGTTTTCGGCGCCCAGCCGCAGCTGTTCCTGGGTGACCTTTTCGCTGATCGCCTTCATGTAATCGCTGGAAAAGGCGAAGTTGCGCATGTCGATGTTGATGACCTGGGCGCCGTAGAGGTTGAGCTTGCTGCGCAGCGCGGCGGCGATGTCCGACGACACCTGCGCGCGCTTGGCGATCAGGTCCGGCGCCGTATAGCGCGCCGTGACTGCCTTGAACACTTCCTGCGTGGCCGTCTGCACATAGGACGACAAGTCGCCGTCGTGGCTGTACTTTTCGTAGACCTCCGCCACCCGCGCCACCGAGATACTGTAGCGCACCGTCATGCTCACCTTGACCGGCTGGGTATCGCTGGTGCTGCCATCGGCGTCCTCGATTTTTGCCTCTTCGGCGCGCACGCTGAACAGTGCCAGCTTTTCCCACGGCGCCAGCAAGACCAGGCCTTCGTCCTGGATGCCCTTGATCGCGCCGAATTGCGTGATGACGCCGCGCGAGCCGGTCGGCACCGAGCGGAACGGCCAGAACACCAGCGCCAGGATGGCGGCGGCGATGACGACGCCGGCCTTGCGCGTCGTTCCCGGCTTGCGCAGCGCCGTGAGGGCGACATTCGGTGTGACGGCGTTGCCGGGATCGCGCGGGCTCATGGAATTTCCTTTAGTTCAGTTTTTGATCAACGAACTATCAGGTTCCCCACATTTTGACGCTTGAGGCGGATCAATATTTCCTTCCTTCACAAAGTCATGGGAGGACACGGTCCGAATGGGTGACGCTTTCCATGCCCCAATTGAGTTGATGCGTGTCAACGTCGCGCTACTGCTCGCACGCAACAATGCATCCTGTTCGGCCGGCTTGACCGCGCCGCCAATCGATTGCGCGCGGGGATACAGCAAGCTCGCTTGCCGAGTTTTTCGCGCGCGCCAGAGGAGCATCAACGTGGTGCAGCTATTCCCTCGCTTTACCCAGGACACCCGCCTGCTGCGTATCACCACGCCGCTTGGCCCCGACCAGGTTCTGGCCGAGTGCGTGCGAGGGGACGAAGGCCTCAGCCGCGGCTTTCGCTTCGAGGTGTCGGTTCTGTCCACCGATGCCCATATCCCTCTGAAGTCGCTGATCGGGCAACCGGTATTGCTGGAACTGCTGACCGCGGTGTCGGGCATGACATGGCGACCGTTCCACGGCCATATTACTTGCGCACAGCTGGTGGGCGCCAACGGCGGCTTTGCGCGTTACGTCCTCACAATCGAACCCTGGTCCGCGTTCATGGCGCATGGCCGCGACAGCCGCACTTTCCAGGACAAGAGCGTATTCGACATCCTTGACGCCGTATTCCGAGGCTGGCAGGGCCTGGGCAAACTGGTGCCAGACTGGCGCTACGATATTGCCGAGCGCAGAGCCTACCCGGTGCGGTCGCTGACCTGCCAGTATCAGGAATCGAACCTCGCGTTTGCCGAGCGCCTGATGCACGAGGAAGGGCTCTTCTACTACTTTGAACACAGTGCCGCGCCCGACAGCGACCATCTGGGCAGCCACACGCTGGTCATCGCCGACCATAACGGCGGCTTCAAGGCCAATGCACAAGCCGAGGTGCGCTTTACGCAGCCCGGCGCGGTCATGCGCGAAGACAGCATCGATCGCTGGCAGACGTCCTCCCGCACGGTCACAGGTGAAACGGCCATCAGCAGCTGGGATTACCGTTCCTGCAGCGCCCGGCCCGTCAACGTCGGCGGCGGCAGCCTGGCCGCGGGCCCCCGGTTAAGCAGCATCGATTCGCCCGGCATCTACGCCTACCCCAGCTACGCGCACGGGCAACGCATCGCCGAGAGACAGCTGCAAGCACTGGAAGTCAGCAAGCAAACCCATCGTGGCGCCGGCACCGTGCGCACGTTCGCGCCGGGTACAACGTTCGTCTTGCGCGAACACGCCCTGTTCAACCAGGGCGACGACGACTCGCGCACCTTTGCGATCGTGCGCGTGCAGCATCTGGCCCACAACAACCTCCGCGCGGAACTGCAGTCGTCGATCACGCAAGCGTTGGGGCCGAGCGCGCTGCATTCGGTCTTCATCGACAGCGCAGCCGGGAAGTCCATCGCCGACCGGCCGTTGTACCGCAACCATATCGACGCCATCCGCAGCGTGGTTCCTTACCGCAGCAGCAACGTCGACGGCCACGGCGTCCTGCTGCACCCGCGCCCCACCGCGCGCGGGCAACAAACCGCGATTGTGGTCGGGCCGCCCGGCGCCGTCACCCACACCGACCGCGATCACCGCATCAAGGTGCAGTTCCACTGGCAACGCAACGCCGGCAGCGGCGACCTGAGCCACAGCCGCCTGAACCATCCGGCGCCCGACGGCCAGGCCGGCGCGCCGGCGGACGACCGCGCCGGCACCTGGGTGCGCATCGCGACACCGATCGCCGGCGCCAATTGGGGCTCGGTCGCGGTACCGCGGATCGGCAGCGAAGTGCTGATCGACTTCATCGACGGCAATATCGACCGGCCGGTGGTCATCGGCAGCCTGTACAACGGCAAGGGCCAGGCCGACGCCCAGCACAACCAGTTCTCCTGCGGCGCCGGGGTCGTTACCGGCAACGCGGCGGCGTGGTTCCCGGGCGAAAGTGGCGCGCACGCCCATCCGGCAGCGCTGTCGGGCATCAGGACGCAAGCCATGAGCGCCAGCCAGGGCGGCAACGGCGCCTACAACCAGCTCCTGTTCGACGACAGTCCCGGCCAGCCACGCGTGGCACTGCAAAACCATGCCAGTGCGCACGCCGGCACGGCCGAACTGAACCTGGGCACCTTGCGGCACCAGACCGATAACCAGCGGCTCGACGCGGTCGGCTTCGGTGCCGAGCTCAAGACCGCGCACAGCGCCGTGCTGCGGGCTGGCCAGGGCTTGCTGCTGTCGAGCGATGCGCGGCAGGGCGCCTGCGGCGGCCAGCTGGATTCGCGCGAGGCGCAGGCGCAAATCGAACAGAGCCACGCGCTGCAGGCGGCGCTCGCGAGCACGGCCCAACAGCACAATGCCGCGCTGAAAGACGAGAAGGGCGGCGCCGAACCGGCCGCCGAGAAACTGCCAGCCATCGACGCGACCGCGCAAAGCATCGACGTGCTCAAGAACGTCAATGGGAAAGTGACCGCCTTTTCCGAGCCGCAGCTGCAGCTGTCGAGCCCGGCGGGCATCGTCGCCACCACGCCGGCCGATGCCATTGTCGCGGCGGGAAATACCAGCAGCATCACTGCCGGGCAAGACATCAATTTTGCGGCGAACGGGAACAGCTTCCATGCCGTCAAGGCGGGCATCAGCCTGTTCACGTACGGCAAGGCCAGCGCGAAGGAAAAGCCGAACCAGGAAACCGGCATCAAGCTGCACGCCGCCACCGGCAAGGTCAGCAGCCAGAGTCAGTCGGACGAGACGCGGCTCACTGCCGACAAGGCCATCACCGTGGCCAGCATCACCCGGAGCGTGACCGCCACGGCCAAGGAGCATGTGCTGCTGACGGCGCAGGGCGCGTATCTGAAGATTGAAGGCGGCAACATCATGCTGCATGCGCCGGGCAAGGTCGAATTCAAGGCATCCACGAAGGAGCTCGCCGGGCCGAAAAGTGTGAACAGTGAATTGCCGGTAGTGAAGGAAGTCGGGAAGATAAAAGGATGCGCTTTGAAATTGGCATCTGCAACCGAAGCGGGTGGCGCAAGTGTCAAACGATAATCCGGCAACAACTCTCGTCGCTGATGGGATCGATGCTCTTTTCCGGCAACGCGCGCGCTGCGTGCTACTGCTTGATCCCTTCGGCGGCGATCACTTGAAGGCCGCGCTCGATGCGCTAGCATCGCCGCCGGCCCAATGCCTGCGGCTTAACGACCCGATCTTCAAGGATGACCTGGAGAGCGCGCCTCTACTGATTGAGCTGTTAAGCACGGAGCGGACCCATAAGGACTTGCTAGCGCAGAGCATCGCACGCGCACAGGAGGAGGTGCGCAACACGGTTGGGCCGCGCGGGGTATGCGCCTGGTTGTTTAGCGACGTTTCGCTGCAGCGGCTGCAACGGGCAATGCGCCAACGCCTCGATGCGCGATACCCGAAGGGCGAACGTATATACCTCCGATATTTCGATCCGCGGGTGATGCCACGGTTGGCCGAATTGCTCGGTTCGCCCACCGATAAGCCAACGCCGCCTTATAGCAGCCTGGCGCAACTGCTCGGCCCAATCCACACCTGGTGCCATTTCAATCGCGAGGGCGATTTGCAGCGCAACGATAACCCACAACCTTCCAACGCAGGATTCAGCGGATACCTGCATTTTGACCAAAGGACGGCGGCGGCGATCGACCGTATCGAGGCTGTCAATCTGACTGCACGTGCGCTCCTTCAGCGCGCCATACCGTGCAAGCAAAGTGATGACGCGATGATCGACACGCATTTGAAACATGCCAAAAGCCATGGGCTAATTCAGATTGCTGGGCGGTTTCAAATACCAAGCGCAACACTGGGTTAATTAACAGTGTCGGTCGGATGTTGTAGTAGTGCTATGTGCTGAGTATAAACGACGAGCGGCGATTCATAATTGAGCCGCGCTCTGGGCCGTGTATTGAGCGACAGT
>JBBRXM010000103.1:0-17325 GCA_038248405.1 Burkholderiales bacterium | reverse complement strand
GGTGATCGTGGGCGAGCCCACGGTGGAGGACACCATCGCCATCCTGCGCGGCCTGCAGGAGAAGTACGAGCTGCACCACAAGGTCGAGATCACCGATGCGGCCATCATCGCCGCCGCCGAACTGTCGCACCGCTATATCACCGACCGCTTCCTGCCCGACAAGGCGATCGACCTGATCGACGAGGCGGCCTCGAAGATCAAGATCGAGATCGACTCCAAGCCGGAAGTGATGGACCGCCTCGAGCGGCGCATCATCCAGCTGAAGATCGAGAAGGAGGCGGTCAAGAAGGAGAAGGACGACGCGTCGCAGCGCCGCCTTGGCCTGATCGACGAGGAGATTTTGCGCCTGGACCGCGAGTACAACGACTACGAGGAGATCCTCAAGGCGGAAAAGGCGAGCGTGCAGGGCACTACCCATATCAAGGAGGAGATCGAACGGATCCGCCACCAGATGGAACAGGCGACGCGCGAGAGCAACTGGCAGAGGGTGTCCGAACTGCAGTACGGCAAGCTGCCCCAGCTCGAGGCGCAGTTGAAGAAAGAGGAGGATGTCAGCGCGCGCGCCGCCGCGGGCGCCCGGCCGAAGCTGCTGCGCACCCAGGTCGGCGCCGAGGAGATTGCCGAGGTGGTGTCGCGCGCGACCGGCATCCCGGTGGCGCGCATGATGCAGGGCGAACGCGACAAGCTGCTGCACATCGAGGATGAACTGCACAAGCGCGTCGTCGGCCAGCACGAGGCCATCGAAGCGGTGTCGGATGCGATCCGCCGCTCGCGCGCGGGACTGGCCGATCCGAACCGGCCGTATGGCTCGTTCATGTTCCTCGGCCCTACCGGCGTCGGCAAGACGGAACTGTGCAAGGCGCTGGCGGCGTTCCTGTTCGACACCGAGGAATCGATGATCCGCATCGACATGAGCGAATTCATGGAGAAGCATTCGGTGGCGCGGCTGATCGGCGCGCCGCCGGGCTACGTCGGCTACGACGAAGGCGGCTATCTGACCGAGGCGGTGCGGCGCCGGCCGTACAGCGTGATCCTGCTCGACGAGGTCGAGAAGGCGCACCACGACGTCTTCAACGTGCTGCTGCAGGTGCTTGACGACGGCCGCATGACGGACGGCCAGGGCCGCACCGTCGACTTCAAGAACACCGTCATCGTGATGACCTCGAACCTTGGTTCGCACATGATCCAGTCGATGCAGGGCGACGATCCGGCGATCGTCAAAATGGCTGTCATGGGGGAAGTGCGCAGCCATTTCCGGCCCGAGTTCATCAACCGCATCGATGAGATCGTGGTGTTCCATGCGCTCGACGAGAAGAACATCGGCGCCATCGCCAGGATCCAGCTGCGCCAGCTCGAACAGCGCCTGGTGAAGATGGAGATGATGCTGGAAGTGTCGGACCAGGCGCTGCTGCAGATCGCCGAAGCAGGCTACGATCCGGTGTATGGGGCCCGTCCGCTCAAGCGCGCGATCCAGCAGCAGATCGAAAATCCCTTATCCAGGCTGATCCTGTCGGGCAAGTTCGGCATCAAGGACACCATCGCTATCGACGTCGAAGACGGCCATCTTGTGTTCAACAAGCCGGCGCTGGAACCATCCGCATGATCGGGGAACGCAATGCTCAAAGCCCTGAAGGCCGCGGCGGCCTACTTCGGAATCGTGTTCGGGGCGGGCTTCCTGCTGGGATGCATTCGGGTGCCGTTGATCGTTCCCCGCCTTGGGGCAAGGACAGCCGAACTGCTCGAAATGCCGATCCAGTTGGTGGTGATCGTGCTGGCGGCGCGTTTTGTCGTCAGGCGGTTTTCAGTGCCGTCCGAGCCGCGCATGCGCCTCGGTGTCGGATGGCTCGCGCTGGGACTGGCAGTGGCGGCTGAACTCTTGCTGGCCATGGCCATCAGCGGGCAGTCGGTCGGTGCATACCTGGCCGGCCGGGATCGCGTATCCGGCAGCGCTTTCCTGGTGGTGTTGGTCATTTTCGCGATGATGCCGTTGCTGACGGGCAGGGCACGCCCGCGCGGAGAAAACAAAGGGCGCCTGCATTGATTCCGACAATCGAACTGTGTCAGCCTGTGTTTTCACTTAAGTCGCCGCGACGGGAAACAATGCCTGTGCCATATCTGAATCGCGCCGCCTCCAACCGGCTGCTGGCGAGCCTGCCGGCAGTCGCCCTCGCACGCATGCTGCCGCACCTGACGCTGGTGCCGATCGCCAGCGGCGAAACGCTGTACCAGGCAGGAATCGCCCAGCCCTACGTGTATTTCCCCGTCAGCGGTGCTGTGTCGCTCAGCTACCTGGGTGGCGCCACCCAGGTCGAGATATCGCTGGTGAGAAATGAAGGCGTGATCGGGATTCCGCTCTTTCTCAACGGCGTCGTCTCGCCGTGCCGCGCCGTTGTGCGTGACGCCGGCGCTGCGTACCGCATGAGCACGCCGCGCCTGACCGAGGCGTTCAACCGCTCGGGGCAGCCGCTCAAGGTGTTCCTCGCGTATGCACGCGCCCTGACAGTGCAAATGGAGCAGACCGCCGCCTGCAGCGTCCAGCCTGCGCTCGACCTGGCCCTGTGCGCAACCTGCGGCCATGCCACGGCCTGCCCGGTGGCCGATCGGTCAACCTAGCGCGCTTGCACGCATCCGGAGGTCGGCCTTCACGCAGGCCGCTTGCGCGCGCCATATGCACGTCGAACCAGCTTTTGCAGCTCGCTGTACCAAAGCACTACGCTTGCCGTTGCCACGCACAGGCACCACTGGGCCAGGTCCAGCGGCGCAGTGCCAAACGCGAGATTGAGGACCGCGAGGTGGACGACCGCCACCTGCAGCAGCACCGACACGCTGACCGCGCCCCACAGCCAGGGGTTGGCGAACAGGCGCGCAAATGCACTGTTGATGTCGGAACGCGCCGTGAAGCAGGTGAACATGCTGGCCAATACCAGTACGGTAAACGCTGCGGTGCGCGCGGTGGCCAGGTCGGAATCGCCCTCTATCAGACCGCCGGGCAAGTACAGGTCGATCGTCAGCAGGGTCGCCGCCGCGATCACCAGGCCGGTCTGGATCACGTCCGACCACATGCGCGCGTCGATGATCGGCTCGCTGACATGGCGCGGCTTGCGGCCCATCAGTTCGTCGATGGATGAATCGACGCCCATCGCCAGCGCCGGTCCGGAATCGGTGACCAGATTGATCCACAGCAGCTGGGTGGCGAGCAGCGGCAGCACGACGGCGTCGCCGCTGCCTTTGAGTCCCAGCACGCCGGCGCCGACGACGCCGAAGAACACCGTCAGCACCTCTCCCATGTTGGTCGATAGCAGGTAGCGCAGGAACTTGCGAATGTTATCCATGATGGCGCGGCCTTCGCGCACGGCCTCGATGATGGTCGCAAAATTGTCGTCGGCCAGGATCATCTTGGCAGCCTCTTTGGTCACCTCGGTACCGGTGATGCCCATGGCGATGCCGATGTCGGCCGCCTTCAGGGCCGGCGCGTCGTTGACGCCGTCACCGGTCATCGCGATGACGTGGCCGTCGGCGCGCAGCGCGCCGATGATGCGCAGCTTGTGCGCCGGCGATACGCGGGCGTAGACGAACGTCTCGCGCACGGCGTCGGCGAACGCCGCATCGTCCAGCTTATCGATTTCAACGCCCGTCAACGGCGGCGCTCCATGCTCGCCGATCGCCAGGTCGGCGGCGATGCGGGCGGCGGTGCGCGGATGGTCGCCGGTGATCATGATGACCCGGATGCCGGCCGCGCGCGCTTCGCCGATCGCCACGCGCGCTTCCGGACGGGGCGGGTCGATGATGCCGACGGTGCCGACGAAAATGAGGTCACGCTCGAGCGCTTCGCCGCCGGCCGTGTCCTCGCCGGCGGCGAGAGGGCGGTAGGCGACGGCGAGGGTGCGCAGCGCGGCGTCGGACAGGGCGTCGACGTCGGCGAGGATCTGCGCGCGCCGGGCCTGGTCGAGGGGCGCGGTCGCCATCCCCACCCGCACCCGCGTGCACCGGTCGAGCAGGACGTCGGGAGCGCCCTTGGTGATGACAACGGTTTCATCGCCATGTTCATGGTCGAGTTCGACCGTCGACATCATTTTGCGTTCGGACGTGAAAGGAATTTCAGCGACGCGCTCGAAGCGGCGCGTGCGCCGCTCGGTGACACCGAGCTTGCGCTCGGCGACCAGGAACGCCGCTTCGGTCGGGTCGCCCTGGATTTGCCACGCGGCGTCCGGCCCCTGGCGCAGGTCGGCGTTGCCGGCCAGGCTGCCGCCGCTGAGCATGACGACGATTTCCTGATGCAGGGAACCCGATTCCAGCGGCGCGCCTTCGTGTTCGACGCGGCCTTCCGGCGCATAGCCGATGCCGGTGACGCGCGTATCGCCCGAGGCGGTGATCACGCGTTCGATGGTCATTTCCGCCCGCGTCAGGGTGCCGGTCTTGTCGGACGCAATCACCGACACCGAGCCGAGCGTCTCCACCGACGACAGTTTCTTGACGATCGCATTATGTCGGGACATGCGCTGCACGCCGAGCGCGAGCACCACCGACAGCACGGCCGCCAGGCCCTCGGGGACGGCCGCCACCGCCAGCGAAACGCCGAGCAGCAAGACCGGGACGACGTCGGCGGCGCCGCGGATGTCGGTCATCAATAGGATCGCTGTCACCACCACCAGCGCGATGACGACAACCGCGATGCCCAGCATCCGGCCGATGCGGGCGACTTCGTTCTCCAGCGGCGTCGGCTCATCGGCGGTGGCCTCGAGCATGGCGGCGATCGCTCCCATTTCGGTGGCCATGCCGCACGCGGTGACGACGGCGCGCCCGCTGCCCTGGGCGATGGCGGTACCGTTGAACACCATGTTGAGCCGGTCGCCGAGCGGCATCGCCTTCGCCAGCGTGGCGGCGTCCTTCAGCACCGCCTCGCTTTCCCCGGTCAGCGCCGCTTCCTGCACGCGCAGCGACGTCGCCTCCAGCAGGCGCGCATCGGCCGCCACCGCGTCACCCTCGGCCAGCACCAGCACGTCGCCGCGAACCAGCGCGGCGCTCGCTACCCGCATCACTTTGCCGTCGCGAAGTACAGACGAGGTAGCCGCGGTCATGCGGCTGAGCGCCTCGACCGCGTGCTGCGCCTTGGACTGCTGCACGAAGCCCAGCACAGCGTTGAGCAAAACGATCGCCGCGATGACGATCGCATCGACCGGCCAGCCGTCGAGGCCGTCGATCCACCAGGCGGCCAGCGCGATCGCGATTGCGGCGAGCAGAAGGTAGACGAGCGGATCGCGAAAGTGCGACAGCAAACGCTGCCAGGCGGGCGGGCGCGGAGAGGACCGCAGTTCGTTGCCGCCGTCTTGCTGCAGCCGGCGGGCCGCCTCGGCGGACGTCAGCCCGTTGTCGATCTCCGAGCCGACGGCTTGCGCTATTTCCTCAGCGCTCTTGATGGAGGCGTCAAGGGGCGAATTGCTCCGAAGGGAAACCGCGCTCATGTGCAGGCGCCGTCGGTGTGTGTGAAGAAGTGATGCATCAGTGCTGCCCCTGTGCTTTCGTCGAGATACAGCCTCGGTCTGGCAACTTCCGCATGAGATTGCTGCCACAGCATACACGGCCGCCGAAACCCCGACAGCTGAAAGCCGTTCTAAGGCGGCGACCGGGCGTGTCCATTTAGGGGCACGTTAGACTAGGAAAACTTGTCCCACAATAAGGTGTGTATGGGTGGGTAGATGCAAAATCTTTACATTTTTCATAGGAGAGTTCGAATCTCCCCTATTCTGCCAATCTTGCCTGTGTTCTTTTTCATTGCCCTCTAGCCGCAGACGACCTCCTTTGGAAAAATGGGATCTGGGATAGACTGATCCACAGTGCAAACATGCGCCCAGGTGCCTTGTCACAATTCAACCGGTACACCTTCTAAACACTCGGACGGTACGGACAGACATGCGTAATCCATTCCCGCCCGGTTCGGCTTCGGGTCCTCCGCTTGTCGAACCGCGCCCCGATCGCGTGTCGCAGCACGGCCGTTCGCGCGTCGACGAATACGCGTGGCTGCGTGCCGGCAACTGGAAGCAAGTGCTGCGCGATCCATCGGCGCTGTCCATCGAAATCCGCGACCACCTGCGCCGGGAGAACGCGTACTGTCGCTCGGTGCTGGCCGACTCGGAACCGTTGCAGCGGACCTTGGCGCGCGAACTGAGCGACCGCCTTCCCCCCAGCGACATGTCCGTGTGGACGCGGGATGGCCCGTTCGAGTATGGCCTGCATCAGGCGCGGGACGCCGAGCACCCGCAGCTCGTGCGCAGGCCGTTCGGCGGCGGCGCCCACACTGTCATGGTCGACCTGGCGACTGAAGCGAAAGGGCATTCGTACTTTCGCTCGGGGCACAGCGTGCATTCGCCGACGCATCGAATGCTCGCCTGGTCCGTGGACGACGTCGGATCGGAACGCTTCACCCTTCGTTTCCGTGATCTGGAGACCGGCAGCGACCTGGCCGAACGCGTCCATGGTGCCGCCGCGGGTGGCGCCTTCAGCAACGACGGTCGGGTTTTCCTGTACATCGGACTGGACGACAGCAACCGCAAGAGCTGCCTGTACGCACATCGACTAGGCGAAGCCGCTTCGCACGACATCGCCCTGCTGCATGAGCGCGACCCCCGGTTCTCGTTGAGCGTTCGCCTCACTCAGTCCAGGGCCTGGTTCGTCGCCACGTCGCAGAGCCACAAGGAGACCGAGGTTCATCTGATCCCGGCCGCCGATCCCTTCATGCCCGCACTGCTGGCGAGCTCGCGACACGCGGGCAGCAAGTGCCACATCGACGAAGGCAACGGCGTGCTCTACGCAATGACGAACGCGGACGGAGCCCATGACTACAAGATCGCGACCGCCCGCGTCGACGGCGCGCGCGTGTCGGGCTGGCGCGACTTGGTTGCGCATCGCCTCGGCACGACCGTCGTCGGTCATCGTGTCTATCAGCGCCATCTCGTCTGGCTCGAACGTCACAATGGCGAGCTGCGCGCCATGATCCGGCGCCATGCGGACGGACAGACGCGTGCCATGTCACTGGGCGAAGGGGCCTGCGCGCTCGATCTTGGCGTCGGCCATGCGTTCGATACCGATGTGGTGCGGCTGGTCTATTCCTCGATGCGCACACCGCCGAGCGTGTTCGATGGCGACATGAACACCGGCGCGCTGACCTGCATCCGCGCGCAGCCGGTCGGCGGCGGATTCGACGAGCGCGCCTACATGACGAAGCACATCCATGCAATTTCGGACGACGGCGCCCGGGTGCCCGTCTCGCTCATCGCCAGGCGCGACACCCCTCTGGACAGCACGGCACCGTGCCTGCTCTATGGGTATGGCGCCTATGGCGTCAGCCTGCCGGCGCATTTCGATGCCGACCGCCTGAGTCTGCTGGATCGCGGATTCGTCTGGGCGATTGCGCATGTGCGCGGCGGCGGGGAACTGGGCGCCGAGTGGCACGCCGCAGGCAAGGGGGAGCACAAGCTGAACGGCGTTCGCGATTTCATCGCGGCGGCCAGGACGCTGGTGAGCGAGGGCTATGCTGCACCAGGACGCATCGTGGCGCACGGCGTGAGCGCCGGTGGCGCGCTGGTGAGTGCCGCCGTCAATGCCACTCCCGATACCTTCGCGGCCGTCATCGCCGAGGCTCCGTTTGTCGATGTGTTGAACACGATGCTCGACGCGACGCTGCCACTCACGCCGCTCGAATGGCCGGAGTGGGGCAATCCCGCGGCCTCGGCGCAGGCTTTCGCGCAGATCGCAGCGTGGTCGCCTTACGAGAATGTGAAGTCGCAGGCCTATCCGCCCGTGCTGGCCATGCACGCCTTGAGCGATCCGCGAGTCACCTATTGGGAGGCGGCGAAGTGGACGGCGCGGCTTCGCGCCTGCCAGCTTGCCGATGCGCCGATTCTGCTGAAGACCCGCTTCCACGCTGGCCACGGCGGCGCCTCGGGCCGGCGCGACCGCATCGCGGATGCCGCCCTGCGCCATGCCTTCGCGCTCACGGCGGTCGGCCTGGCACCGCATCCCGAAGATCCGTCGACGCCATGACGACAACACGGCGCATCACTCTTCGCTGCCCAGGATAGTCGTTCATTGCCATGTGCATCGTGCTGCGGTTGTCCCACACCAGAATGTCGCCGACGCTCCAGCGGTGGCGATACTGCAACTGCGCCTGTGTTGCGTGGGCGACCAGCTTGGACAGCAGCGCAGCGCCATCGTCCACTTCGTCGCCGTTCGCGAGCAGACGGACGATTGACACCGGATTCGCATAGAGAAAGCGCCGGCCGGTCCGCGGATGCACCGGCGCGAGCGGATGCACCGTTGAGACGGCGTCATGCGCCATGCCGCCAAAGGCGATGCGCGAAGTGTGCTCGGCAGAGAGAACGTCCACGCGTTCGCGCAGGTGTGGCGGCAGCGCCTCGTAGGCGAGATATTGATTGCTCCACAGCGTATCGCCGCCGTGCGCCGGCAACTCGATGGCCTGCAGCAGCGTGGCCACCGGGGGGAAATCCTGAAAGCTCAGGTCGGTGTGCCACGTCCCGCCGTAGTTGTGCCGGTGCTCCGGCTCCTTGCGGATCTCGGTGATGCGGTCGTGCAACGTCAGGCCCGTCACGATGCCGTGCGGCGCAGGCGTCCCGAAGCTGGCCGCGAAGGCGACGAGTTGTGCGGGCGAGACAGACGTGCCCTGGACCAGCAGGAGCAGGTGCGTGTCGAGTGCCGTGCGCAAGGCGTGCGCTGTCGCCGGCGCGGGCCGTTGCGCCGGGTCGATTCCGTACACGGTGGCACCGAGCGGTGCCGGGAGGGCGGTGATCCGCAAGCCAGTCATGTCTTTCCAGAACGATTCTTGTGTTGACAGGTCCAAATCAGCAGGGTACCGTTGATCATACATTCCTTACAACTGAAAGGATTACTATGTCTGAACTTTTTGACAAGCTGGCGAATGCAGAGGCGGGCTTCCATGTTCTGATGAACAGCCGTCATGTCAGCGATGTTGCACTCGAAACGGCCGCTGGTACGGGCAGTCTTGCCGATGGGCGATCGACACCTGGTGACGGCACCAGCAATCCCGGAGTGAACTGCACCTGCTGCTGCAACTAAAGGCCAGGTAACCGCGCCCCTGACCTTGCTCTCCAGTGGGGCAGGGGGCGTTTCTTCCAGCGCGTCGCACCGGCAATTGGAGGAGTCTGTGTTCGATGTCCACGCCAGCTTGTGATATCGAGTCCGCCGCACTGACCATTGACGAGCTGTTGTCTTCTGCCTACGAAGTGCTGCCGGAGCACGAGCGGGATGCGCAGCTCGCTCAGCAAAGGCTGGCGCGATGGATCGCCATCGCCGCGGACGGGGACGAAGCGAATTTCGCCAGGCGGCTGGCGCGCGAAAATCGCACGAGGGAGTGGGTGCTCGAGCGTCTGGGTGGTGTGCGGCGGCGCGCCGGATTCCCCGAGCCCGCCTGGGTCGGCAAGACTTGCCGCGTGTTCGATGTGCTGACCGACAGCGCGGCAGCCCTTTCGCAGCAGAACAATCTGGCCTTCGCACCGCTGCTGGCGCCGCTCGTGGACCACGCGGCGAGCGCGTTGCGGGCGGCCTTGCCGGAGGCCATCGTGTCGTTGCTGACGCCGGCCGCCTTCGATGGCGCGGTCGACCATCTGCGCCGCCGCCTGTCCAACCTCTGCGAGCTTCCTTTCTACGAGGTCCTGCTAGGCTGGCGTCGCGGCCTTGTCGCCGCCGCGCGCGCGGGGGATGAGGCCGCCGGCGGTGAACTGCTCGCCGGCACGCTCGACGCATTCGCTGCCTATCTGCGCGGCGGAGGGTATGCCAATCTGCTGCGGGACAAGCCCATCCTGTTCCGGCTGCTGGCGATGCTGGTGGACCAGTGGCACGACAGCTATCTCACGTTCTTCATGCGCTTCGCGGCGGACCGGCAGCGCATCGCGCAGCTCCTGTCGCAACCGGGCACCGACCCACGCGTGTGCCGCATCAACTGGGGGGTGTCGGACCCCCACAACGGCGGTCATTCGGTGTTTGTCGTCGAGTTCGACGACGGGCATCGCGTGCTCTACAAGCCCAAGGACCTGCGGCCGGACCGCTTCGTCGCCTCGATCGTGGCAGCCCTGGGACGCATGGGCCTGCCCGAACCGCTCGTCGTGCCCGAAGCCTTGGTGTGCGATGGATATGGCTGGACCCGCTTCGTCGAAAGCGCCCCCTGCGCCGACCAACGCGAGGTCGCGTCCTACTACCGGCGCTTCGGCGCCTGGCTCGCCGTCTTTCACGTGCTGTCGACCTCCGACATGCACATGGAGAACTTCCTCGCGCAGGCAGGCCACCCCGTCCCCGTCGACTTCGAGATGGTTCTGCAGGGCCTGCGCCAGCTGCCCAGATCCGTCGACGACGACACGCAGGCGCATTGGCTGGCCGCGCGCTTTATCGAGGATTCCGTTCAGAGCGTCGGCATGCTGCCCTCCTATGTCCAGGCCGTGGATGGCTCGCTGATCAGCATGGGCGCGCTCGAGGCGTCGGTCTACCCGGTGCAGCTGCTCCAGTGGGATGATGCCAATTCGCCGCGGATGCTGCTGCGCTCGGCGACCGAACACATCGAGATTGCCACCAACCTCCCCACGCTGGACGGTCAGCCGGTTCCGGTGGCCCGGTTCAGGGATGCGTTTTTGGGTGGCTTCGTCGAGACGATGCACTTCGTGGCGAGCCATCGCGATGCAGTCCTGGCAGCCGTCGATGCCGCCGAGCCGCATCGGCTGACCATCCGCAAGGTGGTGCGGCCCACGCGCTTCTACTACATGCTGCTCAAGCGGCTCTACGATCACCGCAACATGAAGGACTCGGTGGCCTGGAGCCTGGAGGCGGACTTCGTTGCCCGCCTCTTCGATTGGGACAGCGACAACGAAGAGCCATGGAAACTGGCCGGCAGCGAGCGCCGGCAACTACACGAGCTCGGCATTCCGCACTTCACCATGCAAACGGCGATGAACGTCATCGGCGATCGGCACGGGCCGGTGACGCGCCTGCACGTCGACCTGGGGTTGGAGGTCGCCCGCTCGCGGCTGGCGGCGCTGGCCCCGGCCACCATTGACGTCCAGGCGGACATCGTGCGCGCCTGCCTTCAAATGCCGCAGGGCGCCCGGCCACGTGCCGGCGATCCTGTGGTGGCGCACGCCGCGTCGTTCGCCGAGGTGGTCCGCAACGAACTGCTGCGCCATTCGTTTCGCGCACCTCGTTCGCGCGCGTGGCTGGGCCTGAACCGCGTGGACCATGAAGTCGCGGCGCAACTGGGGCCGTTGGGACACGACCTCTACCATGGCTCGGCCGGGATCGCGATATTTCTGGCCGCGCTCGCCAAAGGCGGAGATCCAAGCGCCGCGGAGCAGTGCCGGCAGGCGTTGCGCGCGACGATCAAGCTGGTGCGCTCGCCCAGGCTCGGCCCGCTTGGGCGGGCGCTGGGCATCGGTGGTGCCGTCGGCCTGGGTTCGATCGTGTATGCACTGGCGTTCGTCTCGGACATGCTGTCCGACGCGGCGGCGCTGGCGGCGGCGGAAGCTTGCGCGCGCGGCATCACGCCCGAGTCGATTCGCGCCGATGACAGGTTCGACCTGGTGGCGGGGACAGCGGGCGCGTGTCTGGCCTTGCTGGCGCTGCACCGGCGAACCGGCGCCGCGTGGCTGGTGGAGCGCGCCGTCCTCTGCGGCGACCATCTGCTGGAGCGTCGATCCGCAGCGCGCGGGATGTGGATCTCCGCTGCCTTTGCAGGGCCGATGACGGGCGTCGCGCATGGCGCCGCCGGCATGGCGCTGGCCTTGTCGCGGCTGTATGCCGTGACCGGCGCGGCCCGCTTTCGCCAAGCGGCCCAGGACTGCGTCGAATTCGAGAACAGGCATTTCGATATGGCGCTGGGCAACTGGACCGATCTGCGCGCGGCGCCCGGTAATGACATGCCACGTTCGCCCAACCAATGGTGCTACGGTGCGCCCGGCATCGGGCTGGCCCGGCTCGCCATGCGGGCCGATGGGGCGGTGGCCAAGCATTTGCTCGATCAAGACGTGGAGCGCTCGCTCGCCGCCACACTGCGCGATCCCGGCGGTCGAAGCGCCGGTCTGTGCTGCGGGGATGGGGGGCACATCGAGTTCTTGAGCGTAGCGGCCGCTACGCTGGATCGTCCGCCATTGCGGGTCGCCGCCGGAGAGCGCCTGGCGCATCTGCGAGCGACCTGGGACCGGACCGGCGACCTGAACTGGATCGGTGGGACTTCCGCCTACAACCCGGGCCTGTTCCAGGGGCTGGCAGGCGTCGGCTTCAGCGCGCTTCGCTTCGACGGCGTGCAGCTGCCTTCGCCACTTGTCTTGGAGTAGCTCAGCCGCCATGCTGGGCCGTCCCGACCATCTTGGAAACCCGATCCCGATCAATCAGGAAATGTGCGCAGGTGGATTGCCATCGATCGCGCATAGCCATCCAGGCCGGGGAAGAGGGTGCCGGAATTGATGTTCATGCGGTGGAGATCCTTCGCCGCCACCCCATGAATCCGGTGAGGCAGAATGATCTTCAGTACCGCGTGGTTGTCGAGATCGGCTGCGCATGTTTTCCAGGTCAACTCATCCCTGTCGTGCAGCGCCTTTCCGGGCAATTCAAACGACGCCTCCAGATTCTCGACCAGCGTGGACGTCAGATCGAGCGGGCAGAGAAAGAATCCTTGCTGCGAGATCAATCGGTCATGCAGGAGTACAGGTTCGACCGAAACGGCGAACTTGACTGGATCTGCCGGCAGGTCGCTCAATCCGACGTATTGCTCCGCGAATTCAGCATGGGCAATGTTTCGCTGCTCATCGTCGCAGGCCTCTTGACGATTTCGGAACTGCGCGATCCTCCTTGCCAAAGCATTCTGCGAAACGGCCCAGACGGCGGCATCAGTGGCAGCGCGCTCAACCGCAAAAAAAGCGGCAACGTAGAAGGAATGAGAAAAGTCCACCAGGCGTGTCGCACTACCGTAGTGCTGCATCACGGCGAGCCAGTCGAGCTTGCTTGCCGGTGTCGGTATGCTGCCTACGTAGGCCGAGAATCTTCTCTGGAATTGGCGCAGCATCCAGTATTCGCGGTGATTCGTCCACTCGGGCTTGCATCCGTAAAGTTCGCGTGCGCGGTACAGGGTGGATTCAAGTGCCCAGGCTTCATCCGCTTGCCCGCGGAAACCCCAACGCTGGAGCGACGCTCCAATCGCACACGCCTCGTCCCAACTATCAACTCGAATGCTCGCAACCATGTCGACGTCCCGGTAGAGGTTGATCGCGATGGAAAGTCGAAGGGGCGTGGCGCAATAGCGACCTCTCGCGAGATGCCCCTCTCTTTCGGCTCGGCTTTATCGTTTTCTGTATATCGAAGTTCAACAGTCCAACGGGAACGCCGGCCCGTGAAGCGTAGTCATGCTATTACCACTCTGGCCGGAGAAGTTGATCAGGCCGCCATTAACGCCGAGCTCACAGATTGAGTATAGAGGTCGCCCCGCTGTTTTCCAAGCAGGATTGCTCGTCGGTGCTGGTGTTGGTTGACTAGGGTCATTCTGGCGATCGGCGCACGTTTCCGGCCAGCGGCGGGGGAGGATTGGTGCCGCCATTCATACACGAACTCAACGCGGGGGAGGCGGCGGCGATACCGCGCGAGTCCTTCCAGTCTTTCGAATGGCCGAATTAACGGGAATCGTGAAGTGCAGCGGAGGCTGCTCGCGCTGATCTGATGCAGGCGTGGGCGGAGTACTGCATGTTCCGAATCGTGTCTACTGATTGAAATTACGCTAGTAATTTCTGTCATTTATCACTGGCAGGCAGGCGCGGGCCAGCCTGGATTCCTAGTCATCGTTCGAGCTTACAACCTACTCATTTTTTCATCGCCTTCGTCGGCTTGGCTGCCTTCGCAGGCACTGCCTTTTTCCGCTTGGCCGGCACATCCGGTTCGCCCGGATCCAATAAAAGTAGCGTATCGACGTAAGAGATCATGCGACTCAGATAATCCGGCGAGATTTCCTGCATCATTGCCAGCGAGCGCAGTAGCAGCATGTGGGAATTGATCGGCCCCGCATTTATCGGCGCGTGCTTCATGGCCAGCGACAGCTGTTTGTCGACGCTCAGTCTGGCCCAGGTAGCGCGTGATTCGCGCACGGTCTTCAGCTCGAGGGTGGAGGAGCCGGTCGCGGTCGCGTGCGATGGTGCATGCTGTACGGGCGGATGTCCCGGAGCACCGGTCAAGGCCGGTTCAAGTTGCGATACCAGCTCAGTCAATGCCGCACATTGCTCTCGCGCTTCCAGCGTGGCTAGGAAGTACCGTAAACCTTTGAAATCGCTGCCTGCAAACAGCCGCTGCAGCTCGGTGGCAGCCTGCGGATGCTTCTCGCAAGCAGTAGCAAGCAGTTTGGCCGCGGCAGTGCGCGCCTGCTCGAATCGCTCGGCAAATACGGCCAGCGCCTGCGCGAGCTTCGCCTCCAGCAAGTGCCGCACGCTCCCATCGTGTGCCGCAGCGCGCCGTGCCAGCGTGTCGAGATAGTGCCACCCTGCAGCATCAAAGCGTTCTCCGCCCTGATCCCTCAGGCTCGCAAGCAGGGTATCAATGCTCAATTGCGGTACCGCCAAGGCCGCGATAACAACGTCACCCATTGGCAGGCGCTTTTGCAGAAGACGACTTGGGTACCGGCGCCATCTCCACCCGCCGGTTCTGCGCGCGCGCGGTGTCATCGGTGTTCGGTTTCACCGGCTGCTCGGAACCGAACGCGGCTGCAAACACCATCGACGAAGGCATTCCTTGCTCGACCAGCGTGCGCGTTACCGTTAACGCACGCTGCGCCGACAGTTCCCAGTTATCCGCAAACGGTCCGTTGCGGATGGGCTTGTCGTCGGTAAAGCCGCTGACCATCAACATCTCGTCGCGCGAGGCGAGGTAGGCGCGCAGCGGCACAACCAAACTGTTGAGCAACTGGCGGCCATCCGGCTGCAATTTGTCGGAATTTTGCGCGAACAGCACCTGGCCACTGATGCCGATGCGGCCATTGTTCAGGGTAATGCGGCCGCTTGCCAGCGGAACCGCCAGGGCCTTCTCCAGCGTCAGGCGGCGCTGTTCCTCGGCATGACGTTTCTTCACTTCTTCCTGCAGGCTGGAACTCAGCTCCATCTGCACGCCAACCACTGCCACCAGCAGCAGCACGAATGCGCCCAGCAGGCCGGACATCAGGTCGCCAAAGACGGCCCAGACCGGCGCGCTATGTTCGGATGCGTCCATGTCTTCCATTATCTGCCTTCGTCGGCCAGCATCGCAGGCAGCTGACGCAGCTCTTCGATGATCACCTTCTGTGAACTCATGGAGAGGTCGATGATCTCACGCGCCTGTGCCACGTAGTAGGCCAGTTGCCCGTCACTGCGCGTCATGGATTTGTCCAGCGCGACCTCGATGCGGTCGAGGTTGGAAGCGAGTTTTTCATTCGCTGCATTGAAGGAGTGTACCGCTACGCCGAAGGCGGCCGCCAGGCTGGCCACATCCACCGCGCTGCTGGTCACACTGGCGGCAATCTCGGAAAGCTTGCCTGATTCGCTGGCAATGTCGGCGGAGAACGCGATGCTCGCTTCGTCGAGTTTGACAGACGACGACGCCACCAGCGAGTCGATCACCGCGCGCTGTTCGTGAGAAGCATGGTTAATGACGTCCAGCAGCGCGTTCAGGGTTTCCATGATGCGGCTGCGTTCTTCCAGCAGAGCATTGTCGCGCGCCACGCTATGGGAAATCTCCTGGCGCATCTGGCCGATCACTTCGGCCGCTGCGCGCGGCGCCTCGGCGGCGGTTTCGATCAGGCGCGTGATCGGCGCTTCCAGGGCGGTTCCCAGTGTTGTCAGATGCGTCGTGACGGCGGCCTGCAGGTCACCCAAGTGCGCCACCGCGGCGGCGCCACGCGCGGCCTCCTGATCGCGCAGCGCGCCCAGTTCGGTCTGCAGCATGCCGGCCAGATGGTCCATGCGCTGGCGATGCTGGTCCAGCCACTGCGCTTCAGTGGCGATGCGCGAACGAATCAAGTCTTCGGCCGTTGTGATCAGGCGTGTCATTTCAGCCAGCGACGCACCCGCGCCGGCCTGGGCTTGGTCGGCAAGCTCGCGCACGGCGTGCGTGACTGCGGTGCAGATTTCGCGCTGCTGGGTGAGCACCTGCGCGCCGCTTTCACGCAATTCGCGCGTGAGCGTTGCCGCTATCGCTTCCAGTGACTGCGACCAGGCCTGCTGGCGCTGCTCATCATGCGCGGCCTGCCCGGCCTGCAGGTTGGCATGGGCGTCGCCTACTTTTTCGACCATTGCGGCTGCGCGCTGGTCGAACGAGGCGCTGAACGCTTCCAGGGAACGCCCCATGTCGGTGGTGAGGCTGCGATTGGCTTGCTCCTGGCTGTCGAGCGCGTCGCCTACCTTTGCGACCATTGCGCCTGCGCGCTGGTCGAATGAAGCGCTAAACGCTTCCAGGGAACGCCCCATATCGGTGGTGAGGCTGCGATTGGCTTGCTCGTGGCTGTCGAGCGCGTCGCCTACCTTTTCGACCATTGCGCCTGCGCGCTGGTCGAACGAGGCGCTGAAGGCTTCAAGGGAGCGCCCCAGGTCGTTGGCGAGATTGCGATTGGCTTGCTCCTGGCTGTCGAGCGCGGCGCTCCATGTCTGCGCGACGCTGGCGGTGGCGACGCCGAAGCGATCGGCCAGGCCGTCGAGCTGTTGTTGCACGGTGGCGGCAGTGCGTTCATGCATTGCCGTCGTTTCCTTCGCGATGCCGTGCATCGTTGCTTCAAATATTGGCTTGATGGTCTGGCCGGCCGCCTGCGCGCTGTCGGCCAGGCTTTCGCGCAGCGATTTGTCGACCGAACGTGCCAGCTCTGTGTAGGCCTCGCTTGCACGGCTGTGAAACTGTTCCTGATTGGCGAGCAGGCGTTGGTTGAGCTGACCGCTCATCGCTTCGATCTGAAGCATCATTGATTGCAGCTTGTCTACCACCTGCGGCATGGCCTCGGACTGCACCTGCAGCGCCCGAAAGGTTTGCTCGCGCTGACGGGCGTGCGAGAAGCCGCTCAGCACTGTAGCGGCCCTGGCATCGAGGAGCTGGCCAGCTTGCATTCGCTCGCGACGGCAGAGTGCCGACATCAGGCCCAGCACGGCCGAGGCCGCGACACCGGCGACCGAAGTGCCGAAAGCCAGGCCCAGGCCCTTTACCGGCACTGCCAGTGCCGAGCGCATTGTTTCGAGGTCGGCACTTTTCTCCAGGGTGAAGACTGCTCCCTTGAGCGTCACGACCATCCCCAGGAAGGTGCCGAGCATCCCCAGC
>JBBRXM010000102.1:0-17366 GCA_038248405.1 Burkholderiales bacterium | reverse complement strand
GTCACCGGAACGACAAACAGCAGTGGCAATGCAGGGGCAGCCGGCGCCGGCGCGACGACCGGCGGCGCCACTACCGGTGGCGGCACCACGATCGGCGCCGGCACGACCACAGGCGGCGTCACGACCACCGGGGGTGGCACCACTACCGGTGGCGGCACGACCACTGGTGGCGGTACCACCACCGGCGGCGGCACGACGACCGCCTGCGTAATATCCGCGGTAGTCCGTCCGACGATCGGGCCGCAACAGGCAACCGGGAGTGCGAAGTCACCAGCGTTCGCACCTTCCAGGCTGTATCCAGTGAAGGTGACTGTCTTGACCGTTCCCGCCGCGGCGGAGTCGAAGGTGGCGGTACTGCCCGGACCGGCAACCAGCGTGACGCCGGCGGGGTTGCCCTTTAACGATGACAGCGTCGCCACGGTCGTGCCGTCGAAGGCCTTGTCGCCGCCGGCGAACACCAGCATATGTTGCGTCAGCGTGGCGCCCAAGCTCAGGTTGAATTTCGGCAGGTAGTCTGTCGGCGTCGTATACGAGACCGGGTTGTAGTTGATGGTGACCGGCGCGTTCGGTCCATTCACGGTAGCGGCGGGCGCGAGCGGAGAAAACACCACGGTGCCGCCGGCGACGCCGGGTCCGGTACCGCCATAACCTGCGCTGAGCACCAGGCCCAGCGGCAGGCCGAGGCTCTGGGCTGGGATCGCGCTGCCGCGGGTGAGCGTGATTTTCGCTCCCACGGTCACATTGTTGGCGGCGCACATGGTGACGTTGCCGTCGGTCGTCGTCAGCGCGGCATTGAGGTTGACGTCATGCCCGGCGCTCAACAACACGCTGCCATTGACCGTCGTGATGGGCGCATTGACGTTGATGTCGCGGCCACAACACGTCGCAACGTTTCCGTTGGTGGCGGTGATCGCCTGGTTCACGTTCACATCGCGCACGGCGTTCAGCGTCAGGGTCGTCGGGCTCGAGCTCGCCGTCCAGCTGACCGCCTGGTTGACGTTGATGTCGCCGTTGCCCGGTGTTGCCGTATGCAGGCTGGTCACCGGCGGCGTTCCGGCCACGATGGCGTCGGGCCCGGTCGCCGTACTGATGATGACGCTGTTGGTGACCAGCAGATTGGACAGTGTCGCACCGGAGATATTGTCGGTGGCGTCGCCGCCGATGTTGAAGTCCTGCGGATCGATCAGCCAGGTGCCGGTGCGCCCCGTGCTCGCCGCGGTACTTACTTTGGCGCCGTCGGCGACCTTTACGTGCGCCGCCGACGTTTCGATGAATCCGCCGTTGCCGTCGTTGGGGGCGCTCGCGTCGAGCGTGCCGCCGACGTTGACGGTGCCGTCCTGCATCGCGCCCATCAGCCTGATGGTGCCGTTGTGGTTCTCGATGGTCTGCGCGCGGATCACGCCGCTGTTGTTCACCGAGCTCTGCAACAGGCTGCCCGCCGCCTGCGCCGTCAGCAGGACGTGTCCGCCATCAGCCTGGATCAGGCCGCCGTTCTGCACGAGCGCGTTCACCGCGCCCTGGCTGACGGTCACGTTGAGCAAGCCGTCGCCGGCCAGGTCCAGGGTGATGGCCCTGCCCGCGGCGAGCGCCACGCTGCCAAGCCGGGCGGCGATGACGCCGTCATTGCTGACATTGCCGCCCAGCAGCGCGATATAGCCGCCGTCCCCATGGGTGGCGATGGCGCCCTGGTTGCGCACCGCGGCCGTGCCGGTGCCGGAGAAATTGTAGTTGCCGGCCATGAAATCGGCATCGCTGATATTCAGGGTCGAGGCGACCAGTCCGGCAACATTGACCGATGCTCCCTTGCCGAACAGGACACCGTTCGGATTGACCAGGAACACCTTGCCGTTGGCCACCAGGTTGCCGAGGATGCTGGAAGGGTCCGATCCGACCACGCGGTTCAGTGCCACCGAGTTGCTGTCGGGCTGGACGAAGCGGACGGTCTCGCCGGCGGCGATATTGAAGCTCTGCCAGTTGATCGCCACGTTCGCCGTCGACTGCTGGATCGTGGTGCCGGCCGCGCCGGTGCCGATGGTGGCGACGCCGGCCGTGACGACGCCGCCGACCGGTGCCGCCTGCGCGCTGCCGCCGAATGCGACCAGCAGGGAAATCGCCAGCGTTTTCATGCAAAAGGCCGCGCCGCGGGCGGAAGCGCCCGTCCCCGAAGAGCTGGTCTTGCCGCTGCCTGTTTTGTTTTCGGAGACGGCCACAAAGGTGCCGGTGTTGCTGTTCCAGATCGAGCGAAAGATGCAGTTCATGATGTCATTCCAGTAGTCGTCAGATGCGAGTGAAAGATTGTTGAATCGTCAGGCCGGCAGAGGTTGCCGGGCCCCGTGGCTGGCTCAAAAATACTTCACCGCCTGGATCCAGAACCGGCCTGCCGCATCCGGCGCCGAGGTCGCCACTTCCGTGCCCAGCTTGCGGGCGTAGTAGGCCCTCACCACGACACCGTTGGCGTTGTCCGTCCAGTTCAGCCCGATACCGGCGCCGCTCAGGGTGCGACGATTGGTCCCGTCCGTCCACGGATTCTTGTTCAAGGTCACCGTGCCGGTATCGACGAAGCCGATCAGCTGCAGCTGTCCGGACTGGGCGGCGGAAAATCCGGGCATGTCGAGCCGTGCTTCCAGGCTCAGCAAGTAACCCTGGTCCGCATAGGCTTCGCCCTCCGGATAGGCGCGCACGGCGTACATGCCGCCCAGCTCCATCTTTTCGGAGACGTCCAGGTTCTTCGAGGCCGCCTGGCCGCTGACCGCGGCATACAGCGAGACCGTGTCGGTGACGCGCTGCAGCCGGGTGGCGCTGAAGGCGAGCTTGTTGAAGTGGCCGTTGCTGTGCGCCGTGAGCGCATCGATCTCGCGTGCCGAAGGGGTCTGCATGTCGATGTCGCCATCGGACAAGGTGATCGAATAGGTACCCATCGCTCCACCGCCGAGCTCGTCACGATGGTCGCCGTACAGGCTGGCCATCAGCACGCGCGCCTTCTTGTCGGTGACGGAGAAGGTGGAATCTAGCTTGTCCTGGAAACGCTTGTCGTCCAGCGCCAGCTGGGTGTACAGATTGGTGTTGCGCGAGCGGATCAGCGGGTAGTTGACGTAAATGCTCGCCACCTTTGCCGTGCCGTTGGCCTGCAGGCTTTCGAATTCGCGGCCCAGCGCATAGCGCAGGTAGCTGTATGCCACGCCGGCGCGCGCCTTGCCCAGCTGCGCCTGGTAGGAGGCCCGTGCGTAGTTCAGTCCGGCTCCCGAGGTCAGCACCCGCAGCGAGGCGACATCGCCGTTGCCGCTCGGATTGTTCAGGTTGACCGTGGCGCCGGCGCGGTACTGGCCCGTGTAGCGGTTGCCGGCATTGTCGGCGTCGACGCTGCCGGTGACGCGCTGGCCCGGCGTCAGGTCGACGACCAGGTCGGATGCACCTACCGACGCACCCGGGATCAGCGTCGATTTGACCTTCACGCCGGCAACGTCGGACAGCAGCAGCAGGCGGCTCTCGAGCGGGGCGGCATCGATGATGTCGCCATTGTTCAAGCCGCCAAGCAGATTGTCGGCGAGCGCGCTCGACAGCTTGGTCTGGTTGTTCAGCGTAACCTTGCCGTAGCGGCCGTCGATCACGGCGATGGTGACGACGCCGTCCTTGATGTCCTGCGCCGGCAGGTATGCCTGGGCCACGAAGTAGCCGTTCCGGTGGAAATGGCCGGCGATCTTCGCCGCCATCGCGCGCAGGTCGGCGAGCGTCAGCTCGCTGCCCGGCCTGAAGCCGGTAAGGGCCAGCAGTTCAGCTTCGGGGTACACCCGGGTGCCCGTCACCTTCAGGCTGTTGACGGTGATTTTCATGCTCTCGGCGACAGCGGCGGCCGGCGCGCCGGCCTGGCGGATATCGACGTTCGGCGGCGTGCTTTTCGCTACTGGCGCGGGCGGAATCTGCTGCATCTGGCTGCCTGCGCTCGGCAGTTGCGGTCCGGCGAAGGCGCTCTGGATCATCAACAACAGGGCGCAAGGGAGGAGTGTATTCTTTAACATGGGTTCTTTCGGCATTAACATCGGGCAATCCAGTTGGACATCGCAGATGAATATTGCCTTATAGAACTCTTTTTCTTCAGTACGGTTCCGCACGTAAAGTAAAATTATTTTCTCGTCTGCAACAGACTGACAAGGTAACGTTCGATGTGTCGCGACCCCGCCATCCGCCTGCAGTGACGCGCCGGCGCCACCCGCGCTCCGACACGCCTTGTCGCACGGGGCGCTACAGTAAGGGTCCGACAACAGCGCAAGGACCCGCCGATGACCGTTTTCCTGCATGCGCTGCTGTACCTGGTGGCCTGGCTGCTGACGCTCGGCCTGTTCACGGTGGTGAGCTGGTATGCCCGCTACGCCGTCGCCGTCATCGTCGCCCTGTTCCCCGCGGTGGGCGCCTTCTGGTTCCTGTGGACCTGGCTCGTTGCGCTGCCGATGGCGCTGCTGTTCGGCGGCTCGCCGGCCGAGAAGCGCATCGTCGTCATCAGCCACTGGTTCAACGACCGCACCGGCGACCTCCTGCTCTTTTTCCTGACGCTGCCCTACCATCTCTTCATCTGGATCAGCCAGGTCGCCGACTGGCTCGTCCACAAGCTGTGACGCGCCGAAAGAAGCCGCCTTGCGCCTTGCGCTGAAAAATTGCCCATGAGATACTTTCCTGCTTTCCCCACCGATCAATGCGATTCGCCGACAACGAGGTTCAGATGGCAGTGACAAAACATGACGTTCGACTTGGCGAGATCTACTACCGCTATCTGCTCGAGATGGCGCGCGAACGGCGCGGCGCCACCATCCGCTACGGCGAACTGGTCGCCCGCGCCCAGCGCGACTTCCCGGACGACGACATCGTCAAGGGCGCGATCCCGATCGCGATCGGCAAGCGCCTGTTCATGATCGAGGAGTTTTGCACCGGCCACGCCTACCCCAACCTGGCCTGCCTGGCGGTCAATGCGAAAGGCACGCCGGGCGACCGCTACACCCATAACTGGGCCGAAGAAATGGCGGCCGTGGTGGCATTCGACTGGACAACGGTGGAAGCAGAATGGGGCCTTCACGTCGAAGGATGGCGCCTGGCCGCGGCGCCCGCGCCAAAGCTCGTCAAGCGATCGCCCGACGATACCGACAAAGCATTCGTGGCCCACTGGCGCGCGGATTTGCTGGGCACGCCGCCGCGCTATCCGAAGCGGATCGAGAACAAGCAAAAGGACGCCATCCTCAAGATGATCGCCAAAGGCCACGATCCGGCCGACGCATTTTCCGCCGTGCTGTTCCCCGACGAAGAGAACTGATCCCCGCGCCTGCCCCGTCAGCGCCGCAATCCACCAGGACACCGCATGCAAAACAATGGCGCCGCCATCGTGTACTCACCGACCGACCTGACGACCTTTGTCGACAGCCCGTTCGCCAGCTGGATGGCGCGCTTCGCGCTCGATCACAAGGACCGCCTGCCGGCGGCCGACGCCCCGGACGGCATGATGACGCTGTTGGCCGAACGCGGCTTCGCGCACGAAAGGGCCAGGCTGGACCTGTTCCGCGCAGCGGGAAAAGGCATCCGCGAAATCCCGTCCGGCGGTGCGCGCGCCGAACGCGCCGCCGCCACCCGCGCGGCGCTGCACGAAGGGGCCGACGTCATCTACCAGGCGTACCTGGAACTGGCGCCCTTCGCCGGCGTCGCCGATTTCCTCGTCAAGGTGCCGGGCGAGTCGGCGCTGGGCGGCTGGCATTACGTGGTGTGGGACACCAAGCTGTCCTCCGACGTCAAGCCCGCCTACCTGCTGCAGATGTGCTGCTACGCCGAGATGCTGGCGCCGCTCCAGCAGCGCCTGCCCGCCACGCTGACCGTTGCGCTCGGCAATGGCGACGACCAGCCGTTCCGCACCACCGACTACCTGTCCAGCTACCAGTGCATCAAGGCCGAATTCCTGCAGGCGCAGGCCGGTTTTGACGCCGACGCCCAGCCCGATCCGGCCGCGTCCACCTCGTGGGGCCGCTGGTCCGGTTACGCCAACGGCCTGCTGCTCGAACGAGATCACCTGGTCCAGGTGGCCAACATCCGCAACAGCCAGATCGGCAAGCTCAATGCCGCCGGCATCGCCACGATGCGCCAGCTGGCCGAACTGCCGCCGGACGCCGACATCAAGGGCATCAACGCGCCGGTACTGGCGAAGCTGCGCGCGCAGGCCGCCATCCAGCGCGCCAGCGAGGGCCTGGAGAAGCCCCTGTTCGAGATCGTGCGCGCGCCCGGGCACGGACTCGAACTGCTGCCGCCGCCGTCGGCGCTGGACATCTTCTTCGACATCGAAGGCTTCCCGCTCGAAAAAGGGGGCCTCGAATACCTGTGGGGCAGCACCTATTTCGACGAGAACAAGCAGCGCCAGTTCATCGATTTCTGGGCCCACGACGCGCAGCAGGAAAAGCAGTGCCTCGCCGATTTCATCGCCTGGGCCTATGCGCGCTGGCTGCGCGATCCGGCCATGCACATCTACCATTATGCGAGCTACGAGATCACCGCATGCAGGAAGCTGGCGGGCCACCACGGCATCTGCGAAATGGAAGTGGACGAGCTGCTGCGCAACGAGGTGTTCGTCGACCTCTACAAGGTAGTCAAGGGCTGCCTGCTGCTGGGCGAGCCGCGCTATTCGATCAAGAATGTCGAACACCTGTACCGTCTCAAGCGCAGCACGGAGGTGGCCAACGGCGGCGATTCGGTGGTGGTGTACGACGCATGGCGCACCCGGTTTGCACTCGATAACGCCGGCCGCCGCCCACCGGCCGACGCGTGGAAAGACTATCGGAGCCTGGCCGACATCCGCGACTACAACAAGGACGATTGCGACTCGACCCAGGAGCTGGCGGACTGGCTGCGCGCGCAGCAGCAGGCCAACGGCATCGTCTTCGGCGCGACGGCAGCCGGCACCGAAGACGAGGCACCGCGGGCGCCGGTCGAACCGTCGCCGCTGCAGGCCGAGCTGCTGGCGATGGCAGGGCGCGAGCGTGCCGACCACGGCGACGCCATCCCGCTGGCGGAAACGCTCGCCTGGCTGCTCGAATTTCACCGCCGCGAAAACAAGCCGATGTTCTGGCGCCTGTTCGACCGCCTCGGCAACACCGAAAGCGAACTGTTCGACGACCTCGATTGCATTTCCGGATGCCAGCGCAGCGAGCGCGCGCCGTTCAAGGCCAAGCCGAGTGAACACAATCTCACCTATGAATACCGGTTCGATCCGAACCAGGAATGCAAAGGCCTGTCGGGTAAATACTATGTGCTGGAGGCGCCGGACGCCCAGGTGACGGTGGTGGCCATCGATTCCTCCGCCGGGCAGGTGCTGATCAAGACCAGGGCGGAGCCGCCGGCGCGCATCACCCTCATCCCCAACGAGTTCGTCAATCCCGATCCGATCCCGGGCGCCATCGAGCGCGTGGCGCAGGCCTGGCTCGACGGCGGCGCCGGCAATGCGGCGATTCTCGATTTCCTGCAGCGCCGCGCGCCACGCATCGCCGGCGTCGCGCCCGGCCAGCCGATCGTGGCCGGCGCCGGCAGCGAGCGCATGGCCGGCATCATCGCGGCGGTGTCAGGCATGCAGCAGACCTGCCTCACCATCCAGGGGCCGCCCGGCACCGGCAAGACCTACACCGCGTCGCACGTCATCGCCGAGCTGATGCGGCAGGGGAAGAAGGTGGGGATCAGCAGCAACAGCCACAAGGCGATCAACAACCTGCTGATCCGCACCGCCGAGGTGTGCCGCAAGCAAGGCATCGCGGCCACCTTCGCCTGCACCAAGGACACCGACGCTGCGCTGGCGGAACTGGGCGTGGCCATCCTCGACAACAAATCGCTGGCGGACTGGATCGCCCCCGCGTGCGTGGCCGGCACCACGGCATGGGGCTTTTGCCGCGCCGAGCTGGAAAAGCAGTTCGACTACCTGTTCGTCGATGAAGCGGGCCAGGTCTGCGTGGCCAACCTGGTCGGCATGAGCAGCGCCGCCGACAACATCGTGCTGATCGGCGACCAGATGCAGCTGGGCCAGCCGACCCAGGGCACGCATCCGGGCGAAAGCGGCATGTCCTCGCTCGATTATTTCATGGGCGAGCAGGCCACCATCGCCGAAGACGCCGGCATCTTCCTCGACACCACCTCGCGCATGCATCCGGCCGTCAACCGATTCATTTCGGACGCCATCTACGAGGGCCGGCTGCGCGCCGCGGACGGCAACGAACGCCAGGTGGTGCGCGTGCCGGCGGGCTATGCCGGGCTGCTCGACCGCGAGGCCGGCATCGTCGTCGTGCCGGTGCGGCACGAAGGCAACAGCCAGGCCAGCGACGAAGAAACCGAAGTGATCGCCGGCCTCGCCGCCGAACTGCTGGGCCGCACGCTGGTCGACAAGCGCGGTAAGGAACGCCAGGTGGGCTGGGACGACATGCTGTTCGTGGCGCCCTACAACTTCCAGGTCAACAAGCTCAGGTCCCGCCTCGCGCGGCTGGACGGCGGCGACGCTGCCAAGGTCGGCACCGTCGATCGCTTCCAGGGGCAGGAAGCGGCGATCGTGTTGGTGTCGATGTGCAGCAGCGACGCCAACGACTCGCCGCGCGGCATGGACTTCCTGTTCGACGAGCATCGCCTCAACGTGGCGGTATCGCGGGCGCAAAGCCTGGCGGTGGTGGTGATGCATCCGGGGCTGGTGACCACCAGGGTCGGCACGCCGGAGCAGATGCGCAAGGTGAACCTGCTGGCGCGCCTGTTCATGCACCAGTAGCCGGCGGGCGTTACGCCGGGAACGGCCATTTGGATCGCCGGTGTCAGGTCTGACATTCGGACATTTGGATTTTTAAATGTCCGGGATCGCCGGTGTCAGGATCGCCGGTGTCAGGTCTGACATTCGGACATTTTGATTTTTAAATGTCCGAATGTCAGACCTGACACCAGCCTTTGCAGCGCGCCCACCAGGATGGGAGGTACTTGTTGTCCGTCAAGTTGACGCTGTGGTTTATGCCGAGAACGGCAATTTGGCGCGGCGCCTTCCGGGTTCCCTGGCCGACCTCACCGGTGTACCGAATGCGAGGGCAAACCCGCATTCGGCCAGTTCGCGCAAGGTTTCGGATGAGCCTTTCATGCTGAACGCGACAATGGCCCAGCGCGCCTCGTTGTACGGCTCGCTGGCAATGTCAAGGCCACCGTCGCCGCCGCCCTCGTCGATCTTGATGAACGAACCCCAGGGCTTCTTGTTCTTCTTGGAGCGGCACATGGCTATGTAGGCGCCGTACGTGAGGTGCCCCATGACGCGATCGCGGATATTCGACGAATGGCCGCGGTAGATCGCCTTGAGGTCGCTGCCCGGCACTGTAAACGTGCACACGTCGCTGCCCGGAATCTCGCGGTTGGTCAGGATGACGTAAAGTCCCGGCCCGCCCGGCAGCAGGCCAATGCGCGCCGCGACCTCGTCGGCGCTGCACCCCTCCCAGGCAATTTCGACGGTGACAACGCCACTGCCGCCCCGCTTGGGACGGCTGGTGCCGCACTCCGGCACGATCGCGTCCTCGAAATACTGTTTGAAGCTGTTCTCGATTTCGTCGGCCATCGCCTTTTGTCGTTCGATGAATTCGCCCAGAAGTTCTTTCACGTTCGGTCCTTTCGCTGTCAGCTCGTAATCGTCAATTCAGTTTTCAGGCAGCGCGTCGGCGATGGCGGCAAGCCAGCGCTGTGCCTCCACATTGCCCTGCTGGGCCGATGCGCCGTACAGCGCCAGCGCCCTGGCATGGTCTTGTTCGACGCCGCGGCCGTGCAGGTACATCGCGGCCAGGTTGCACTGCGCTTCCGCATTGCCCTGTTCGGCCGCCAGCCGGTACCACTCGGCCGCGCGTGCCAGGTGGCCGTCGCTGGCCTCGCCGTGCTCGACCGTGGCGCCGAAGTTGTTCTGCGCCGCCGCATTGCCCTGCAGCGCGGCGCAGTAGTACCAGCGCGCCGCCTGGGTGGCATCCTGCGCAACGCCGCGTCCCTCGTCGACCATCACGCCGAGGTTGAACTGCGCCATGGCGCTGCCGCGCGCGGCCGCCAGGCGGTAGTAGCGCAAGGCCTGGGCCGGATCGGCGTCGCCGGCGGCGGGATCGTCGTGCCGCGCGCCGAGCGTGAATAACTCGTCGGCACTTGCGCCCGCTTCGCTGGTGGCGGTCCACCTATCCTGGGCGGGCAGCACCGCCACCTCGCCGAGGTCGACGCTGTGGTTGCCGCAGCGCGCCACGGCGGCGTTGCCGTAGGGCCCGCCAAACGAAATCTCGATCGAATAACCCGGCGGCTCGCAGCCGTCGTCGAAATGGGCGAGGTTGACGGGTTCGACCAGCGCGCGCAGGCGGTCGATTTGTTCCGGCGAAATAGTAATGAGCATCTGTTCTCCCTTTGGTCGAGTGCTTGCAGCATAACAATTCACCCGACAAAGCGCGTCGCCAGCGCCCCCGGCCAGGGTAATCTTTGCTACATTGTCGCATGGCAACCAAAACGGACAAGTAAGCAATGGCGACCAACCAGCACACCCTTCTGCGGCAATGGCACATGCTGCACATGATTCCGCGCGCGCCGCGCAAGATCACGGTGCAGGACATCCGCGACCGCCTGGCGCTGGAGGAGTTCGTCGTCACCGAACGCACCGTCCAGCGCGACCTGCAGGAGTTGCTGCAGGTGTTCCCGCTGGTGGTCGACGACCGCGACAAGCCCTTTGGCTGGGGCTGGCACCAGGACTCGCCCAATTTCGACCTGCCCGGCCTGTCGGTGCCGGAGGCGCTGACCTTCACGCTGGTGGAGCAGCACCTGGCCAATGCGCTGCCGCCGGCGACGCTCGACGCCCTGCAGCCCTACTTCAAGTCCGCCGGCCAGGCCCTGCGCGCCATCGAGACCGATGCGCAAACCAACACCTGGCTGGACAAGGTGCGCACCATCACCCCGATGCAGCCGCTGATCGCGCCGCCCGTCGACCAGCAATGCCAGCGCGTGGTGTACGACGCGCTGATGCATGACCGCCAGCTCAAACTAGGCTACAAGAAGCGCGATGCGGCCACCGCCGTCCTCTACGAATCGGTCCATCCGCTGGCGGTGATCCAGCGCGGGCCGCTGATCTACCTGGTGTGCCTGTTCGCCGGCTACGAGGACGTGCGCACCCTCGCCATGCACCGCATCGAGTCGGCCGAGATGCTGTACCTGGCCGGCAGGAAGAAGGACGGCTTTTCGATCGACGCCTACATCGAATCGGGCAACCTGGGCGTGCGCAGCGGCGACCCGATCGAACTCAAGGCCGTGTTTGCCCGGCGTGCGGGCGAACACCTGTACGAAACCGCGCTCGCGCGCAACCAGCGGCTGGTGGAGCGCGACGACGGCCGCCTCGAGCTGACCGCCACCGTACCGAACACCAAGGAGCTGCAATGGTGGCTGCTGGGCCTGGGCGACGGCGTCGAGGTGCTGGCGCCGGCCGCGCTGCGCGCCGAGATCAAGGGCATCGTCGAAAAAATGGCGCGCGCCTACTCCGGCTGACGGCCTGCGACGCGCCTTGTCGGCTCGAAGCGTAAGGTGGACGCCATCAGCCACCATCGCAAGGAGCCGACATCAATCCAGGCCTCGACGAATTCATCCAGCACGAGCTGGCTCAGCTGAGCCGCTCGGCGCTTCAACGACTGGCCGCCGAACCGGCCACGCCGCAGTGCCTCTTTTACCGGGCCCACGACCATGCGTTGCGCGCCTTCGACTGGCGCACCGGATGGGGCGGCGCGCCGGCGCGCTACGGCGTGCAACTGGTCGAGGACTTCCTCGGCCAGCCGCCGCCAGCGTCGACCGATCCGCTGCGCGCACTGTTCCGCAGCGAGACGCTCGCCAACTTCAACCCGCGCGGCAGCCATTTCGACGGCTTCGTGGCGCGCCTGTCCGAGTGCGCGGGGCCGCCCGGCGCTAATCCGCTGGTGACCACCAGCGTCACGCAACCCCGCACGCGATTGCTGAAGGCGATTTACTCGCGCGAGCAGCAACTGGCCATCGTGCACACGCTGTATCGATCCAGCGAAGATTATTTTCTCAGCGCGGTCCAGCGGTTCGGCGAGCACTATCGCAGCGACTTGCTGACACCATGCTGGGACAAATTCCGCCACATGATCGGCACCTGGCTGATGCGCTTTCGCGATCCGGCCTCGGTCGACGAGCGGGAATGGATCGCCATCGTCCTCGCATCGCCACACGGCAGCAGCAGCCAGGCGCCTTGCGTGTCCATAGCGACATGACTTGTCGCATGCCGCGCCAATAATGGATGCCTCTTCAACGAACAATGCGCCTATGTCAAACAACTCCTCCAGCAATGCCGGCGAGCGTGAAGACGCCGCCCACCTGCACGTCCTGATTGCCGCCATCCGCATTTCCCTGGCCGTGCAGGACAGCGTCAGCAGCCACTTCCACGACGAGCTGGGACGCGCGCTGCGCCCTGCCGCACTGGCGGCGCGCGCGGAGCTGGACGGCTTGCCGGCCGTCGAATACGGCCCGGAGTGGCTTGGCCTGTTCGATGCGGCTGCCGCCGGCACCGAACACGAACTGCATCTGTGGCTGGGCAAGAAGCTGTCGAACACGCCGGTGTCGCTGCGGCCGATGTACCAGGACATCCTGGCATTGCTGGAACGCGGGCGCGGCGCCGCCCGCTTTGGCCTCGACGCCAACCTGCGCCAGGCGCGCGCGCTGTTCGGCCTCGACGACGTCGAGTGCCTGCTGCTCGAACTGGCCGCGGCCGGCGCACTGTGTTGCGATGGCCTGGCATGGCTCGACATCGACAAGCCGGCCGACCGGGTCTGGCGCGCGCTCGCCGCGGCGACCGGTGCGACGGCGGCCGCTGTGCGCGACGCCCTCGGCCACGACGGCCGCCTCTGCAAGGCCGGCCTGCTGCCGCCGCCATCGCTGGCCGATGCGCGTTCGCTCGACCAGGCGCTGCGGCTGTCCGCGTTCGGCAGGCGGATGTTCGAGCGCCCATGCGCGAGCGCCGGAGCGTTTTTCGACGCGCTGCTCCAACCGCTTGCGCCATGCGCGCAGGCGGCCATGCAGTGGCCCGGCATCGAGGACGAGGAGCGCACGCTGCATGCGATGCTGGAAACCGCGCTGGCGCAGCGCACCGCCGGAATCCACATCCTGCTGGTGGGCGCCACCGCAACCGGCAAGACCGCGTTTGTCCGCCACCTGGCCGGCCGGCTTTCGTGCGCGGCATACCAGGTTCCCTCCAGGGACAGCGAGGGCATCGAGGCATCGCGCCTTCAGCGGCTCTCCACGCTGCAGGCGGCGGGCGGCCTGCTCGACGCCGCGGCGCCGGCGCTGCTGGTGGTCGACGACGCCGACGAGCTCTTTACGGATGCCTCGCGCGAGAAGCGCCGCGTGAGCGCTCCGGGCGCGATCGGCAGCCAGGCCTGGTTCGACAGCGCGATGACATCGAACCGCCACCCGACGATCTGGATCGTCGCCGACGCGCACGGCATCGACCTGGCCCCGTTCACTTTCTGCCTGCGCTTCGACGCGCAGCACGTCAAGGTGAGGCGTGGGATCGCACGGGACCTGCTGGCGCCGCGCGGGGTCAGCGATGCGGCCATCGAGCTCGTCGCACAGCGGCGCGAATTTTCCACGCAGCTGATGGCGCAATGTGCGAAGGCGGTCGGCCTTGCGGACGGCAAGGCCGGCGCGCACGACCAGGTGGTCATGACGCACCTGAACAGCCACGCGAAGGTGATGCGGCTGCCCACCCGGGGCGCGCTGCCGCAGCCGGCCACGCACTTCGATACCGGCTACCTGCACCTCGAAGGCGCGTTCACGGCGGCGCAGGTGATCGACGCCATCGCCCGCAACGGCAGCGGCACGGTGTTGATGAACGGCCCGCCCGGCACCGGCAAGACGCAGTTCGCGCGCCAGATTGCCGACGCGCTGGGACGCGAACTGCTGTACCTGACCGCGTCCGACATCAACGCCAAGTGGTTCGGCGAATCCGAGCGCAACGTCGCCCGCCTGTTCGGCGAATGCGACCCGACGTCGCAAGTGATCTTCCTCGACGAGGCCGAGACCGTGCTGGGCGCCCGCGAAGCGGCCGAGCATCGCGGCAGCGAAAGCGTGACCGCCGAATTCCTGCGCCAGCTCGAGCCGTTCGCCGGCGTCTTTCTGTGCGCGACCAACCACGCGGCGCGCATCGACAGCGCGCTGATCCGCCGCTTCACGTTCCGGCTCGAGTTCAAGCCGCTGACGCTGGCGCAGCGCGCGCGCATGCTGGCCGGCCTGCTGCACGAGGCCAGCCTGCCGCCGCCCTGCCTGAAAGCGCTCGAGGGCATGGAAGGGCTGACGCCGGGCGACTTCGCCAACGTGCGCAAGCGCTTCGCGCTGCTCGGCTGCGAGGCCGGCGCCGACGACTGGCTGGCCGAACTGGCGTCCGAGTGGCGCGCCAAGCCGGACTGCGCGGCCGCCCGGCGCATCGGGTTCGTGTAGTTGGTTTCGCGAATCATGTAAGCAAAACCGTCGCGGTGTAAGCAAAGCCGTGCCGGTGTAAGCGGGTGTAAGACTTCCATGTGCGAGGGGGAAGCGCCCTTAGAGTTGCGCCTGTCAGCCGCAGACTTTCCTGCGCCGCGGACGCAGCCCCCTAACCAATTCCCCGGAGTAGTCGATGGACGGAAACGATTTTGTTCACCTTGCCGAGCGCGACGCGATCGTGATTGCCGCCATCCGCGATGCGCTGTGCGCGATGGAGGCGACGAACGGACGCGTCGTCAGGCTCGAAGGGGTGCGGGGCATGCTGCATTTCGAACCGCAGATGCAAAAACTCAAGATGGCGCTGCACCTGCTGGGCGTGACTGCAACGGACCATGCCGAGGCAATGATCCGCGGATAGGCGTCGGGCTCACCGTGCTGCGCGGGCCGCCAGGCTGCGTTCGAGCACGCCGTCGAGCCGGTAGATGTCTTCCGGGAACAGCGGCCGCCCATCGGCGTCGATGATGGCGGTGGTGTAGAACATCACCACCGGCATCGGCGCCTCCAGCCGCACCGTACGGTTGGGGCCCGGTTCCATCGCCGCGGCGATGGCGTCCGGCGTCCAGCCGGCCTGCTTGCCCAGCACGAAGTCGGCCAGCGCCGCCGTGTCCTCCACCCGGATGCAGCCGTGGCTGAAGTCGCGCCGCGAGCGCGCGAACAGTGCGCGCGCCGGGGTGGAATGCAGATAGATGTTCATCGTGTTAGGCAAGCCGAACTTGATCGCGCCGAGGGCGTTCTTCGGGCCGGGGCGCTGGCGCACCCGCAGCTTGCCCGCGCGCAGCGCCGCCATCGTCGCGGCATCGACCGCCTGCAAGCCGGATCCGGCCACTTCCATGTCGTTCTTGACCAGGTAGTCCGGGTCGCGCAGCAGCGCCGGCAAGATTTCGTCGCGCAGGATGCTGGGCGGAACGTTCCAGTAGGGATTGAACTCGACGTAGCGCAGCGTGCCGACAAACAGCGGCGTCTGCGTGCGCACCGCCTTGCCGACGATGACGCGCGTCGCCAGCACCGGCGCGGCACCGGCCGTGCTGAACGCCCACAGGCGGAACGACGGCAGGTTGACCGCGATGAACGGTCCGGCCGACAGGTCCGGCAGCCAGCGCAGCCGCTCCAGCGACAGTTCGATCTGGCGCACGCGCGCTGTCAGCGGCACGTTCAACGCCGCCAGCGTTTGCCGTCCCAGCTTGCCGTCGGCGTCCAGTCCATGCCGATCCTGGAAGCGCTGGACCGCCCCCGCCAGTTCCTCGCTGTAGGTATCGGCTTGCGTGCCGGCCAGGTCCGCCGGCATGTCGCCCAGCAGCGCCAGGCGCGCGGCCAGTTCGGGCGCGCCGGCGTAGGCGGCGCCGGCCTCTAGGGCGCGGGCCGACGGCAGCGCCGGCAACGGCGCGGTGGGCTGCGCCGCAAGCTTGCGGTACTGCGCCAACGTTGCCTTGAGGCGCTGATAAACGGCCAGCCGCGGTTCGGCCGCCGCAACGGCCGCCGCCAGGTTGCGCTCGGCAAGCCCCTGTTGCAGCAGCAGCACCGGATCGGCCACGGGCTGCGCCGCGAATTCCGAACGGATGCGGCCGGCGTGCAGGTCTGCCAGGTAGCGCAGCAGCGCCAGCGTCAGGGCCGCATCGCGGTCGGCTTCCTGGTCCTGCGCGACCGCAGCGTGCGTACGCATGCGCTCGGCCAACTCGCCGGGGTCGTAGTCCGGGGCCGGGAGGCCGTGTTCATCGGCGTGGCTCAACAGGTCGAGCGCCTGGGCAGCCAGCGGGGCCGCCGTGCCGGTCCAGGCTGGCGCGTAGTTGCGGGCGCCGTAAAAACGTTCGAGCCAGGCGCGTTCGTCATAGGGCGCAGCGGGGGCGCGGCTGGCATGCGCGTAGTCCGCAGCGAGGGCGCGGATGCGCTCCGGCGCCGAACCGGCCCATGCACATTGCGCGGCGAACAGCATGGCAAGCAGCGCGCCCCAACGGCCTGGGGTGGACTTGTGCGGGGGCGGCATCCGGAGGTGGAGGTCAATCTTTTCGGTCAGCATGTTGAATTATGAGAAGTATCAATGGCGTGCAGCTTCCCATATGCAATGCGAAAAAATAATGACGTACATCAAATTTTGATGGCTGAAGCATTTCTCAAGCGGCGGGCAAACTGAACACCTGCCGCAGGTAAGCGAGGAAGGTCGTATCGTTCGACATGGTCTTGCCCGGCGTATCCGACAGCTTGGCGACCGGCTGGCCGTTGCACCGGACCAGCTTCATGACGATGTTCAGCGGCGCGTTGCCGGTATCGTTGGTGAGGTTGGTGCCGATGCCGAACGCCGTGTTGGTGCGGCCGGCGAAGTGCCGGTGCAGCGCCAGCGCCTTGGGGAAATCGAGCGCGTCGGAAAACACCAGCCGCTTGGTCTGCGCATCGACCCGCAGCCTGGCGTAATGCGCCAGCGCCTTCTCGCCCCACTCCACCGGATCGCCCGAATCGTGGCGCAGGCCGTCGAACAGCTTGGCGAAGTACAGGTCGAAGTCCGCCAGGAATGCATCCATGCCGACGACGTCGGTGAGCGCCGTGCCCAGGTCCCCGCGGTATTCCTGCACCCAGTCTTCCAGCGCCGCCTTCTGGAAGTCGCGCAGCCGCACGCCGAAGGACTGGAACGCCTGCAGGTATTCGTGCGCCATGGTCCCGTGCGGCATCAGCTTGTATTTGTATGCGAGGTAGACGTTGGACGTGCCCTTGAAATACTGCGGCACGGCTTGCGCCAGCGTTGCCACCACTTCGTCGTGCCAGGCGCCCGAAAAGCGCCGGCGCACGCCGAAGTCGGAAAACTCGAACGGGTTGCGGCAGGTTGGATCGGGGACGTAGTTGCGCAGCAG
>JBBRXM010000101.1:0-17744 GCA_038248405.1 Burkholderiales bacterium | reverse complement strand
TCGCGATTGCCATATATTCCTTGAACCATTTATGTGCACCGGTTGCGGGATTTTGTTCGATGGGAGTGAGCGTCGCTAGTCCGACGAACCCGAAATTGAACTAACTGTGACCACCTTGAACCGTTTGGTTCGGGATGCCGGTAAAAACGGCACAGGCGGGGCTTTTATTCGCAAGTGTAAAAAGCGGTTGTTCGCATTCGATGCGCAACCGTTTTTTTTTGCCCGCGTTTTTATGCGGCGCTGATTATCTATTTTTTTTGCCCCGTCCACGCCGGAGTAACGCATGCGCTATTGGTTGATGAAATCCGAACCCGATGAAGTCAGTATCGACGACGTGCTGGCCGCGCCCGCGCAGAAGGTCGCCTGGTTCGGCGTGCGCAATTACCAGGCCCGCAATTTCATGCGCGACCAGATGCAGCCCGGCGACCTGGCCTTGTTCTACCATTCCAGCTGCGCCGAGCCGGGCATCGCCGGCATCGTCGAAATTGCCAGCGGCGCTTATCCGGACGCGAGCCAGTTCGATCCGGCCAGCCACTATTACGATCCGAAAGCGACGCCTGAAGAGCCGCGCTGGATCAGCGTCGACGTCAAGGCGGTGCGCAAGACGCCGTTCCTCAGCCTCAAGCAACTGCGCACGATCCCCGAACTGGCCGAGATGCGCCTGCTGGCCAAGGGCAGCCGGCTGTCGGTGATGCCGGTGGAACCGGCCGAATGGCGCTTGCTGCACAAGCTGCTGAAATAGGGCGCCGCCACTGCGCTGTGCGCCCGATTGATCCACCTCAAGCTTGCGCGCCGACGTGCGGCCTACGCTGATTCGTCAGATCAGGGCATGCGTGGATGGGAGGGCATGATGGACAGGAGCTGCCAACGCGTGGCGCTCGCTGCCGGCCTGGCGGCGACGCTGCTGGCCGGCTGCGCGCAGATGCCGGTGGGGCCGACGGTCGCCGCCATGCCGCCGCCGGGCAAGCCTTTCGAGGCATTCATCACCGATGACCAGATGTGCCGCAACTGGGCGGGCGCGTCGGTGGGTCCTGCCGGCAACGTCGCCAGCAACCAGATGGCGACGGCAACCGTCGCCGGCGCCTTGCTGGGGGCGGCCGCCGGCGCGCTGGGCGGCGACAGCAGCGATGCCGCGGCCGGCGCAGCCATCGGCACGGCGCTCGGCGCGGGCGCCGGCTCGAGCATGAGTTCCGGCACCGCCTGGAGCGCGCAGCGCCGCTACGACATCGCCTACCAGCAGTGCATGTACGCCAAGGGCAACGTCATCCCTGGCTACTACCCTTATCCGGCGTCGCCGCCGCCACCGCCGCGTTAAGTGGGCAGGTGCGCGGCCGGGGGTGGGCTTGTCCCGGACAGGTTGTGTTATCGTGAGGCATTATATTGAAGTGACTCTCCATGCCCGCGAAGACCCGCTCGAGCTACATTGCAAGCCTTCTGGCGGTATTTCTGGTTCTCGCGGTGCTGACAGCGCTGGCTGCGTCGATCTGGTTTGCGCGCGCCCAGGCGGTCGAGGAGTGGCGCTCCCACCTCGACAGCCTGTCGCTGGTGCTGGCCGAGCAGACGTCGCAGGAAGTCAGTTCCGCCTTACTGGTGCTCGACAGCATTGCCGAAAGCGTGCAGGCGAACGACGTCACCAATGCCGCCGAACTGCGCGCCACCATGGGTTCGCTCGCCCACTTCAACAGCATGCGCGACAAGACGCGCGGCCTGCCGCAGGTGGATGTCGCCACCATCGTCGCACTCAACGGCGACGTCATCAACTTCACCCGCTCGCACCCGGCGCCGGCGATCAACCTGGCCGACCGCGATTATTTCCAGGCCCATCTGAAGCAGCCGAAGCTGGGCGTGTACATCAGCAAGCCGGTGCGCAACAAGGGCAATGGCCAGTGGACGTTTTACCTGAGCCGGCGCCTGAACGGCCCCAACGGCGAATTCATCGGGCTGGCGCTGGTCGGCTTTTCCAGTACCTTCCTCAGCGATTTCTACAGCAAGATCAAGCTCGGCAGCGGCGCCACCGTCAGCCTGTACCGGCGCGATTTCACACTGCTGGCGCGCTGGCCGCATACCGATTCGCTGATGGGCAAGCCGAACCTGGGCGGCTCGTCGTACCGGGTGATCGAGCAGTTGAAGAAGACCCACGACGTGGTGCAGACCGCCTCGCCGCGCTTTGCCGCCGACGGCGAAAAGATCGGGCGGCTGGGGGCGGTGCGACTGATCGACAATTACCCGCTGATCATCAACGTCACCGTCACCGATGACCTGTACCTGGCGCAGTGGCGTCATTTCGCGCTGGCGCTGTCGATGGTCGGCGGCTTCGCGGTGCTGGCCATGGCCGCCGCCTTCATCGTGCTGATCCGTGCGCTGAAACGGCGCGAGCGCAGCATGGAGGATACGCGCGCGCTCAAAGCGGTGGCGGAGGCGGCCAACCGCGCCAAATCGGAGTTTCTCGCCATGATGAGCCACGAGATCCGCACCCCGCTGACGGCCATCATCGGCTTCGCCGAAATGCTGGTCAAGCCGCAGTCGGCCGGCGCCAGCATCGACGCCGGCGCGGTGATCCTGCGCAACGGCCATCACCTGCTCGAAGTCATCAACGACATTCTCGACATTTCCAAGATCGAGGCGGGGCGCCTGCACATCGAGCACCTGGCGTTCTCGCCGCTCGAACTGGTGCAGGGCGTGCACGCGATGATGGCGGCGCAGGCGGCCAGCAAGGGAATCGGCTTCAGCGTCAAGGTGGAGTATCCGTTCCCGTCGCTGGTGATGGGCGACCCGACGCGCTGGAAACAGATCCTGTTTAATCTGTGCAGCAACGCCATCAAGTTTACCGAGCTCGGCCAGGTAGACCTGACGCTGTGCCACGACCCGCAGTCCGGCAAGCTCACCTGCAACGTCGTCGACACCGGCATCGGCATCTCCGACGCCCAGCGCGAGCAATTGTTCCGGCCGTTTTCGCAGGCCGACAGCACGGTGGCGCGCAAATACGGCGGCACCGGCCTGGGCCTGCACCTGGTCAGCCAGCTGGCAGCGAAGATGGGCGGCAGCGTGGCCGTCGCCAGCGAACTTGGCCGCGGCTCGGTATTCGAGGTGGCCATCGATGCGCCGGCCGCCGCCGTCGCCGAATGGCTGAGCGAGGCGCCGCCGCCGCCGGCCAGCGCGCCGGCGGCCGACGCCTTGGGCCTGCGGCTGCGCGGCCACGTGCTGCTGGCCGAAGACGGCCCCGACAACCGGGTGCTGGTCGGCGCCTACCTCGACGGCATCGGCGTGAGCTACGAGGTGGCCGAAAACGGCGCCCAGGCCGCCGAGCTGGCGCTGGCCGGCGGCTTCGACCTGATTTTGATGGACATGCAGATGCCCGTCATGGACGGTGCCCAGGCCACTGCACTGTTGCGCGGTGCCGGCTTCGGCCAGCCGATCGTGGCCCTGACCGCCAACGTGATGGCCGACGACGTCGAGCGCTATCTCGCTGCCGGCTGCACCGAGTGCGTCGGCAAGCCGATCGATTTCGCCGCGCTCGGTTCGCTGCTGGCGCGCTTGCTGGGGCAGGACGGCAGCGCCCGCGCCGCTGCCGCGCGGCTGGACCAGATCGACGGCTACGGCGCCATCCACGCCGCATTCGAGGCCAGCCTGGCGCCACGGCTGGCGCAGCTGGCGCGCGATGTCGGCCAGCGCGCCTGGAGCGACGCGGCCAGCCTGGCCCACCAGTTGAAGGGCTCGGCCGGATCGTTCGGCTACCCCGGCGTGACGCTGTGCGCCGGCCAGCTCGAGCAGGCGGCGCGGCGCGCCGATGCCGCTGAAGCCGACGCCGCCCTCGCTCGCCTGCTGGCGCTTGCCGAACTGACGCCATTGAACCTGGGAGCCGCCCCGTATGTCGAGCAATAAAACCACCCCCGTCCTGATCGCCGACGACGAACCGGTGATGCGCCAGTTGCTCACCTCGATCCTGCGCACCGAAGGCTATGTCGACGTGCGCCAGGCCAGCGACGGCCAGCAGGCGCTCGACGTGCTGACGGCGCCGGACTGCGATATCGGCATCGCCTTTCTCGACATCAGCATGCCTGCCTTCAGCGGGCTCGAAGTGATGAGCATCGCCAGGGCAGCCTTGCCGGACTGTTTCTTCGTCATCGTCAGCGCCCACAGCGCCCTCGACAACGTGCTCGCCGCCCTCAGCGACGGCGCCCGCGGTTTCGTCGTCAAGCCCTACACGGGACAAAAAATCCACGACATCGTGCAGAAATTCCAGAACAGGACCACCCCATGAGCTCCGCGACATCCACCGGCGGCGCGCGCCGTCTGATCCTGCTGGTCGACGACGACGTGCTGCTGCTCGGCCTGATCAGCAACTACCTGGGCGGCGCCGGCTACGACGTGCGCATCGCCACCTCGGCGCCGATGGCGCTCGACTTGCTCGCCGACGGCGTGCGCGAGCCCGACCTGGCCGTGTTCGACATCCACATGCCCGGCATGTCCGGGCTCGAACTGTCGCGCCATGTGCGCGCCAACAGCGCCATTCCCTTCATGTTCCTGTCCGCCAGCGACGACGCCGACTCGGTGCGGCTGGCAGCGGCCAACGGCGCCGTCGGCTACCTGGTCAAGCCGGTCGACCTGGCCCAGCTGGGTCCGGCGATCGCGGCCGCCCTGGCGCGCGGCGATGAGATTCGTGCGCTGCGCCAGAGCGAAGGGCGCCTGACCCAGGCGCTGCAGAATGGCCGCGAGACCGGCATGGCGGTCGGCTTGCTGATGGAGCGCTACAAGACCGATCGCGAGACGGCGTTCCGCGCGTTGCGCGACCACGCGCGCTCGCAGCAGCGCAAGCTCAACGATGTCGCCGCGGAACTGCTGACCGCGGCCGAAGCGCTCAACGCGCTGGCGCCGCGCATCGATGCCGCCGGGGTGCGCAAGTAGCGCGTCGTCATCTTTATAAAACAACACTTCCGACAATATGTGTTGCCATGAATAAATAATTGCATTAATCTTAGCAGCATGACGAGCCGCAAGACCCGTCCCGCCTGTGCGCCCACCCCAGCGCGCGCAGCGCCTGCCGACCCGGTTGCCCAGCGCAGCCCCTGTCTTTCCCTTAGCCCTGATTGCGCCACGCCACTCGCGCTGGCGCGGCCGCCGCCGGCCTTGCCGTCGGCCGCTCCAGATCCGCCGGCCCCGCCCGTTGCGAACCGACCGCGCTTCGCCGCGCCCACGATCAAATGAGGAACCGTCCCATGTTCACTATTGCCATGTCCGCTTGTGCCGCCGCCGCCGTTGCGCCGGGCACGCCATGATCTGCCGCTGGCATGGCGCGCCGCTGCGCGTGCTGGTGGTCGACGACGATGCTGCCATGGGCGAGCTGCTGGCCCGTACGCTGGCCCACTGTGGCGCCAGCGCCGTGGTGCAGGCCGACAATGGCGACGCCGCGCTGGCCATGCTGGCAGCGCCCGACGCGTCGTTCGACCTGCTGGTGACCGATTTGCGCATGGCCGGCATGGATGGCATCGAGTTGCTCGAACGTGCGTCCCGGCATCGCGTCGGCGCAATCGCGCTGGCCTCGGCGCTGGACCAGGAAGTGCTCGATGCAGCGGCCGCAGTCGCACGCACCAAGGGTCATCGGCTGGTCGGTACCCTCCACAAGCCGGTCACGGCGGACGCGGTGGCGGCGCTGGTCGACAGCTTCAGGCGTGCCGCGACGGCCGTGCCGGCGCCTGTCGCGCTGGCGCCGCAGCGCCCCTGGCGGCCGATCGAAATGCGCTGCGCGCTCGCGCAGCGTCAGTTCGTGCCGTATTTCCAGCCGAAGATCGAGCTGGCCAGCGGGCGCCCGGTCGGGGTCGAAGTGCTGGCGCGCTGGCACCATCCGCGCGTCGGCCTGATCGGCCCCGAGCAGTTCATCGGGCCAATGGAGACGGGCGGCCTGATCGACCTGCTGACCGATACCATGCTGCAGCAGGCGCTCGCCTGCGTGGCCGACTGGGACGCCGTCGCCGCGCCGCTGACCGTGGCACTGAACGTGGCGCCGCAAACGCTGCTCGACCCGGCCCTGCCGAACCGGCTGATCGGCATGCTGCGCGACGCCGCCGTCGCGCCCGAACGCGTCACCATCGAAGTGACCGAGTCCGGGCTCGACATCGGCGCCCATGCCATCCTCGAAAGCGTCACCCGGCTGCGCATGTTCGGCTTCAAGGTGTCGGTGGACGATTTCGGCACCGGCCATTCGACCTTGCTGCAGCTGAGCAAAATTCCCTTTACCGAGCTGAAGATCGATCGCTTCTTCGTCTCGGGCGAGCCCAACCGCGACAAGGCGCGCGCCATCCTCGAGTCGGTCGTGCTGATGGCCCACAAGCTCGGCCTCGAGGTGGTCGCCGAGGGCATCGAGCGCGACAGCGAAGCCGATTTCCTGCGCGCGCTCGGCTGCCAGAGCGGTCAGGGGTTCCTGTACGCCAGGCCGATGCCGCATGCCGAGTTGGTGCAATGGCTGGCTAGGCGCGCCAGCATGGGCGCCGCCCCCCGCATTAAAACGACTGTCCCCGATTCCCTAGAAGAGAAAGCAAGTCCATGAAGATATCCGCAAAAATCCAGGCCCTCTCGTTCGGTCTGGTGGCCACGCTGGTCGTCACCTGCGCAGTTGCCGTATGGCAGTCCAAAGACTCGCAATTGTCCAACGAGCAGGCATACAAGGGCGAAACGCTGGCGACGAGCTACCTCGCCGACGCCAACAGTTCGCTGTGGGCCCTGCGCTGGGGCACGGCCCAGTATCTGTCCCTGACCGATGCGGCCAAGCGGGAAAAGCTCGTGGAGGAGGATAGAAAACACTACCGCGATTTCGAGCAGCGCATCGCGCTGTTGTCGCAGCAGCCCATTTCGGCGCCGGCGCGCAGCGCGATTGCCGACCTGAGCGGCGCGTTCAAGAAATACGCCACCGCCCGCGTGACGTGGTTTGAATTGATGGGGCAGGGCAAGACAGAGGAAGCGACGCTGCTGCGCGCGCAGCAGCTCACGCCCGCCGGCGGCGCCACGGTCGCGGCGATCGACAAGCTCGTTGACCTGGAGCGCAAGGAAGCCGAAGTGTTCTACCTGCAGCGAAACGACTGGTTGCGCTCGACCGCGAACTGGCTGCTGGCAAGTTGTATCGCCGTGGTCGGCCTGACGACGGCGCTGGTGTTCTGGTTTGTGCGCGGCATCAACTCCCGCTTCGCCGAAGCTGCCGGCAGGGTGAAGGCGATGGCCGACCTGAACCTGGAGGCGAGCGCGGCTATGCCCGGCGACGATGAAGTGAGCCGGATCGTTGCAGCGCTCGACGCGATGCGCGGCAAGCTGGTCGAGGTGGTCTCGTCGGTGCGGCTCGGTTCGGGCGACGTCGCCACCGCCAGCGCCGAGATCGCGGCCGGCAACATGAACCTGTCGTCGCGCACCGAGCAGCAGGCCGGCGCGCTGGAAGAGACCGCCTCGTCGATGGAAGAGCTCACCGCCACCGTCAGGCAGAATGCCGACAATGCGCGCCAGGCGAACCAGCTGGCGCAGTCGGCATCGGCGGTGGCGACCAAGGGCGGCGAAGTGGTGGCGCGGGTGGTCGGCACGATGGGGGCGATCAACAGTGCGTCGCGCAAGATCGTCGACATCATCTCGGTCATCGACGGCATCGCCTTCCAGACCAATATCCTCGCCCTCAACGCGGCGGTCGAAGCTGCGCGCGCCGGCGAACAGGGGCGTGGCTTTGCCGTCGTCGCGGCCGAAGTGCGCAACCTGGCACAGCGCTCGGCGACCGCGGCCAAGGAGATCAAGACCCTGATCGGCGACTCCGTCACCGAGGTCGACAACGGCTCGCTGCTGGTGCACCAGGCCGGCGCGACGATGGATGAAATGGTCGACAGCGTCAAGCGCGTCACCGACATCATGGTCGAGATCGCGGCCGCCAGCGTCGAGCAGGAAACGGGCATCGAACAGATCAACAAGGCAATTGCCGAAATGGACGCCGTGACCCAGCAAAACGCCGCGCTGGTGGAGGAAGCGGCCGCGGCGGCCGGGTCGCTGCAGGAACAGGCGGCCCAGCTGGCGACGTCGGTAAGCGTGTTCAAACTCGACGGCGGTGATCGTCCGGGGACGGCGCCCCTTGCCCGGCCCCAGCAACGGGGCGCCAGGCGCGCCCTCGCGTGGCAGCAGGCCTGAGCTTGCGGCAGGGCGTTCGGGGTCGGCAGGCGCACCGGCGCGGGCCGGCGCGGTAGAATGTTGCTTTCGGGCGCGGCCCGCCCGACCTGAAAGACGATTGCGATGACGTGGAATTTGGTGCTGGCCTTGTGTGCAATGGGCATCATCGGTGGCTTCGCGGCCGGCCTGCTCGGGATCGGCGGCGGCATGATCCTGGTGCCGTTCATGACCATGATCTTCGGCTCGCTGCAGTTTCCGCCCGCCCTGATCGTGCACATGTCGATTGCCACCTGCCTGGCCACGATCCTGTTTACGTCGATTTCGTCGGTGCGCGCGCATCACCTGCAAGGCGCCGTGCTGTGGCCGGTGGTGCGTCTGCTCACCCCCGGCATCCTGGTCGGTTCCTGGACCGGGCCATGGATTGCGCAGCAGATGAACAGCACCGCGCTGGCGCTGTTTTTCGGCGTGTTCATCTTCGTTGCCGCCACCCAGATGCTGATCAACGCCAAGCCGCCGGGGACGCGCCAGTTGCCGGGCACGGCCGGCATGTTCGCCGCCGGCGGCCTCATCGGCGTGATCGCAGGCCTGGTGGGGGCGGGCGGCGGCTTCCTGTCGATTCCTTTCATGACGCGCTGTAACGTGCGGATCCAGAACGCGATGGCGACCAGTGCCGCGCTGGGCTTTCCGATCGCGCTGTCGGGTACGCTGGCGAACATCTACTATGGCCTCGGCGAAGCGTCGCTGCCGCCGTATTCGCTCGGCTACATCTACCTGCCGGCGCTGGTGGTGATCGCCTCGGCCAGCGTCATCATGGCGCCGCTGGGGGCGCGCATGGCGCACCGCTGGCCGGTGGCGCGGCTGCGGAAAATTTTCGCTTTCGTGCTGTACGCGCTGGCCGTCTACATGCTGTGGCAGGCGGCCCGCTAGCGGCCTAGGCCAGCGCGCGCCGCGAGTGGCGCGAGTAGGCCCACGCCAGCATGGCGACGGCGCCGACGATCATCGGCAGCGACAGCATCTGCCCGGACGTGATGGGCACGCCGCCAACGCTGACCTCCCAGTCCGGCACCCGGAAGTATTCGGTGAAGAAGCGCGCGCAGCCATAAAGCAGCGTGAACATGGCGCCCACCGCCAGCCGCGGCCGCGCCTTGCGCGCGTACAGCCAGATGAGGATGAACACCAGCAGACCGTCCACCAGCGCCTGGTAGAGCGGCGACGGATGGCGCAGCCCTTCGAGGAACACCGGCACCGGCTGCAGCGGGAAGTGGGTGTCGGGCCAGCGCATCGCCCACGGCAGGCTGGCGTCGGCCACGCGGCCCGGCAGTTCGGCATTGATGAAGTTGCCGATGCGGCCGGCGGCATAACCGAGCGGCACCAGCGGCGCGATGAAGTCATAGACGTCGAGCAAATTGCGGCCGGCCTTGCGCGCCCACAGGCTCATGGCGATCAGCACGCCGAGGAAGCCGCCATGGAAGGACATGCCGCCGTGCCAGACCATGAAGATTTCGAGCGGGTTTTCGAGAAAGAACTTCGGCGTGTAGAACAGCACCTCGCCGAGGCGCCCGCCGATGATGACGCCGAGCACGCCATAAAACAGCATGTCGTCGAGATCCTCCTTTTTCCAGCCCTGGGCGGCAATGTGCGGCTGGCGGATGCGCACGCGGCCGAGCGCGATGAACAGCGTGAACGCCACCACGTACATCAGGCCGTACCAGTGCACGTGCAGCGGGCCGATCGAGAACGCTATGGGGTCGGGCATCGGGTGGGTCAGCATTGCGTGTTTTTCCTCAGTAAATCCAAAAAGCCGTTCAGCACCGGCGAGCGGTTGTCGCGGCGCCATGCAAGACCGGTTTCGACCTGCGGCGAATCGTCGACCAGCGAGCGGTATTCTACGCCCGGGCGCATCAGCTTGGACACGGATTGTGGCACAAGTGCCAAGCCCATGCCGGCCGACACCAGGCTGACGATGGTCTGCATCTGGATCGCCTGCTGGCCGATTTCCGGCGTGATGCCGGCGGCGCGAAAGCAGGCCAGGATGGCGTCGTGCAGCGCTGGCGCGATCGGGCGCGGAAAGATGATCAGCGGCAGCGGCGGCAAGTCGCGCAGCGATACCGGCCCGGCGCCGTGCAGCGCTTCCAGGCCGGCGGGCGCGGCCAGGATCAGCGGTTCCGACAGCACCTTCAGGTAGTCGAGCTCGGCGCGCGCCTTGTCGGGCAGCGGCGGGATCAACAAGCCGGCGTCCACGCGCTTGTGCAGCAGGTCGTCGACCTGCAGGTCCGACGTCGCCTCCTGCAGCACGATCTGTACTTGGGGGAACTGCGCGCGGTAGGTGCGCAGGAAGGGCGGCAGCACGCTGTAGTCGGCCGACGAAACGAAGGCGAGCGACAGCCGGCCCGACTCGCCGGCCGCCGCGCGGCGCACCAGGTCGGGCAATTCCGCGGCTTGGGCAAGCATGCGTCGCGCCTCCGGCAACAACGCCGCGCCGGCGGGCGTGAGGACCACGGCACGGCGGCTGCGCAGGAACAGCGCCGCGCCCAGCAGCTCCTCAAGCGCCTGGATCGTCTGCGACAGCGGCGGCTGCGTCATGTGCAGGCGCACGGCGGCGCGGCCGAAATGCAATTCTTCGGCAACGGTCACGAAATAGCGCAGTTGGCGCAGGTCGATGTTCACTATATCCGTTTCAAGGGTTTAATCGGCGATTGATATCTTTTGCGACTCACAGGCGCGATCATACTGTATTTGACTTGGGGCTGGCGGCAAGGCATTCTCCATCATCGATAATCAGGAGTTCACCATGGCCGACCAGCCCCGCTACAACCGCCGTTCCCGCAACATCACCGAGGGCGTTTCGCGCAGCCCGAACCGTTCGATGTACTACGCGATGGGCTACGAGACGGAAGACTTCGTCAAGCCGATGATCGGCGTCGCCAACGGCCACTCGACCATCACGCCATGCAATTCGGGACTGCAGAAGCTGGCCGACATCGCCATCTCCACCATCAAGGCGGCAGGTGGCAATCCGCAGGTGTTCGGCACGCCGACCATCTCGGACGGCATGTCGATGGGGACCGAGGGCATGAAATTCTCGCTCATTTCGCGCGAGGTGATTGCCGACTGCATCGAAACGTGCGTGAATGGCCAGTGGATGGACGGCGTGGTGGTGATCGGCGGCTGCGACAAGAACATGCCTGGCGGGATGATCGCGATGGCGCGCACCAACGTGCCGAGCATCTACGTGTACGGCGGCACCATCAAGCCGGGTAACTGGAAGGGCAAGGACCTGACCATCGTTTCCGCCTTCGAGGCGGTGGGCGAATTTACCGCCGGGCGCATGTCGAAGGAAGACTTCGAGGGCATCGAGCGCAACGCCTGCCCGTCGGCCGGCTCCTGCGGCGGCATGTACACCGCCAACACCATGTCGTCCTCGTTCGAGGCGCTGGGGATGGCGCTGCCGTATTCGTCGACGATGGCCAATCCGGACGACGAAAAAGTCGGCTCGGCGGCCGAGTCGGCGCGGGTGCTGGTGGAAGCGGTCAAGCGCGACCTCAAGCCGCGCGACATCATCACCCGCAAGTCGATCGAGAATGCGGTGGCGCTGATCATGGCCACCGGCGGCTCCACCAACGCGGTGCTGCACTACCTGGCCATTGCCCACGCGGCCGAAGTCGAATGGACGCTCGACGATTTCGAGCGCATGCGCCTCAAAGTCCCGGTCATCTGCAACCTCAAACCGTCCGGCCAGTACGTGGCGACCGACCTGCACAAGGCGGGCGGCATTCCGCAAGTGATGAAGCTGCTGCTGGACGCCGGCCTGCTGCACGGCGACTGCATCACCATCACCGGCAAGACCATCGCCGAGCAGCTGGCCGACATCCCGTCGGTGCCGGATCCGAAGCAGGACGTCATCCGCACCATCGACAAGGCGCTGTACGCGCAGGGCCACTTGGCCGTGCTCAAAGGCAACCTGTCGCCGGAAGGCTGCGTGGCCAAGATATCCGGGCTGAAGAACCCGGTGATCACCGGGCCGGCGCGCGTGTTCGACGACGAATACACGGCGATGGACGCCATTCTTGCCGACGCCATCAAGCCGGGCGACGTGCTGGTGCTGCGCTATTTGGGGCCGAAGGGCGGGCCAGGGATGCCGGAGATGCTGGCGCCGACGGCGGCGCTGATCGGCAAGGGTCTGGGCGAGTCGGTCGGCCTGATCACCGACGGCCGATTCTCGGGAGGCACCTGGGGCATGGTGGTCGGGCACGTGGCGCCGGAAGCGTTCGAGGGCGGCACCATTGCGCTGGTGGAAGAGGGCGATTCGGTGACCATCGACGCGCACCAGCAGCTGATCCAGCTGAACGTGGCCGATGAGGAGATCGCGCGGCGGCGGGCGCTGTGGAAGCAGCCGGCGCCGCGCTATACGCGCGGGGTGCTGGCCAAGTTTGCGGCGCTGGCGTCGTCGGCCAGCAAGGGCGCCGTCACCGGCTGAGTTCGAGTTAAGCAACCGGGGTCAGACCAACTGGTCTGACCCCTTGGTCTGACCCCGGTGTTGCCGCTATTATTTGCGCTTGTCGAACGCTTGCTTGACGCGGTCCTTGCGGCGCTGCTCGTCGACGTTGTGCTCTTTTCTCTTGTCCAGGCCAAGCATCTTTTCGATGAACTCGAACCAGATGAAGGCGAACAGCATGGCGCCGCCGATGTACCACCACGACAGCTCGGCGAAGCGCCAGACTTCGAAAAAGCGCAGGCCTACCAGCCCTGCAATGATGATGATCAATGGCATCGGAGACTCCTTTTCATCCCTGCATCTTACAAACATTTACGTTCCGAGTGGCAATAAATCGCAATCGGGCGGCGATCCTGTGGTCAACCTGACGCATCGGCCGTGCGTTAATGTTACAAGTCCGCTGTTTCACCTTTTGGAAACACGGTAAAATGTATTTCTAAGTAGTCACATTGGAGAAATAAATGAAACGCTCACTGATGCTGTGTATGGTTGTGTCGGCCCTGGCCTCCACCTCTGCGATGGCGAATGCCGACCTGGCGAAAGCAAAAAATTGCATGGCTTGCCACGCCGTTGCCAACAAACTCGTCGGTCCTGCGTACAAAGATGTCGCAGCAAAATACGCTGGTCAAAAAGACGCGGAAGACAAGCTGGTCGCCAAAGTCTTGAAGGGCGGATCGGGCACGTGGGGCGCGGTGCCGATGCCGGCCAACCCGCAGGTCAGCGAAGCCGAGGCGCGCACGCTGGTCAAGTGGGTCCTGGCGCAGAAGTAATTTCCCGCCTTAAAAAGAAAGCGCGCCGACCCAGTCAGCGCGCTTTTTTTATTCCAGAATCGGGGTCAGACCCGGTTTTCGAAGGCTCAAAAAAAACCGGGTCAGACCCGGTTTTTGTTCGCCCTTTTGGGGCGGGTGGCAACGAACAAACGGGTCTGACCCTGTTTTATCGCACCACTTCCATCTTGGTCTTCTTGCCGCCCTTGTAGGTGAACAGGGTCAGCGAGCCGTCCTTGATGTCGCCGAAGTTGTCGAACTGGATCAGGCCGGTGACGCCCTGGTACTTGATCTTCTTCAGCTCAGGCAGGTAATTCGCCGGGTCGGCCGACTTGGCGTTCTGCATCGCCGTCGCCATCGTCATCACCGCGTCGTAGACGTACGGCGCGTAGATCTGGACGTCGGCGTTGTACTTCTTCTTGTAGCGCGTCACGAAGTCGGCCATGACCTTCTCCTGCGCACCCTCGACGCCGCCCGCTTCCGCACAGGTGACCTTGCTTTCGCCGATGCCGTCGCCCGCCAGGCGCGCCAGCGCTTCGGTGCAGATGCCGTCGCCGCCCATGAATTTGGCGGTGATGCCCAGTGCTTTCATTTGTTTCAGCATCGGGCCGCCCACCGAGTCCATGCCGCCGAAGAAGATCAGGTCAGGTTTCTTGGCCTTGATCGAGGTCAGGATGGCGGTGAAGTCGGTGGCATTGGCATTGGTGAATTCCTTGCCGACGATTTTCACGCCAGGCATCTTCGCCTTGGCGCCCTTGACGAATTCGTCTGCCACACCCTGGCCGTAGGCGGTGCGGTCGTCGATCACGGCGATACTCCTGGCGCCCAGCTTTTCGACTGCGTAGCGTCCCAGCGTGCCGCCGAGCTTGTTGTCGTTGGCGACTACGCGGAACGCGCCCTTGAAGCCCTGCTTGGTATAGGTAGGGATCGTTGCCGATGGGGAAATCTGCGGAATGGCCGCATCGTTATAGATGCGCGACGCCGGCACCGTGGTGCCCGAGTTCAGGTGCCCGATCACGCCGTTGACCTTGGCGTCGACCAGCTTTTGCGCTACCGCCGTGCCTTGCTTCGGATCGGCGGCGTCGTCTTCGGTCAGCAACTGCAAGGTCACTTTCTTACCGTTGATCATGAAGCCCTTGGCGTTCAATTCTTCGATCGCCATCTTCGCGCCATTTTCGTTGTCCTTGCCCAAGTGCGCGCTGGCGCCCGAAATAGGAGCGACGTGGCCGATCTTGACCACTTCCTGCGCGCCGGCGGTACCGGCAAAGGCGAGGGCGACGGCAAGTGGAATGAGCTTCGTTGTGAACTGCATGGGCATTCTCCAATGGTTTGATGAGGGCAACAGCGCTCGTGACGCCGTAATTGTAATTTTTGCTTAGGGCAAAAGGTACAACATATTGCATCGTTCGCAAAGAGGTAAACGCGCGCGGATATGGATGGGTGGACGCGGCCGGGCCGAACGGCCGGGCATTTTTGTAAGCAAATGCAAGCCTTGTCTATTTTTTCAGCGCCTGCGCCAGCCCTTCGCCGACGGCATCGGCAACCATTTGCCGCAGGCTGCCGCGAATCTCGGCGGTGGCGTCGACGATCGCCGCCTGGATTGCTCCTTCCATGCTGGCGCGCAACTGCTGTCCAAGCACGTCGCCCACCCGTTCCTCGAGCTGGGCCAGAATGCGTTCCGATAAGCGCTGGCCCAGGTCGGCGACGGCGTCATCGCCGGCATGCTCGAGAGGAGCCTGCGCCTCAGCATGCGCTTCATCGGCAGCCGGTGCCGGCTCATCCTGGAACACTTCGGTCAGCACCGGGATGGTGGCATCGAACGACGGCGTAGGGTTCATGACTGGCCCGCAACAAAGTGAGTCAGGGGATACGATTGCTTCTTGTAAGCGACGTAGCGCAGCCGTCCGGCGGCCGCGTCTTCCTCGTCGGTGGAGATGATTTCGAACACCCGCTGGAAGCGGTCGACGTTGGCCGGGGTGTGCCGCGTCAGGTTCACCAGCATGTCGCCATGCGGGAATTCGGCCTGGTCGCTGTCGCTGACGATAATCGGGGTGACCGCGGCAAGCGCGTCGCCGGCCAGCACGTGCGGCAGGAAATCGGTCTCCGACACGGTCCACAGCGCCTCGTTGAGCCTGGCCGCCTGGGCGGCGTCCTCCGCCAGCAGCACCAGCTTGCCGCCGGCCGCGTAGGCCTTGCGCGCCAGCCGGCAGGCGTAGCTGAGCTTGTCGGGAATATTGGTGTGAAAATCGATGCGGGTCATGCTGGTCCTCAGAAACGGAAACCGGGTGGGGTCGCCGGCGCCGGCGCGCGCGGCGTGGGCGACGGCTCAGGCTCGGGTTCCGGCACGGCCTCGCGGGCCAATGGGCGGGGCAGCGGCGCGGCCGGTTCAGGCGCCGGATTCTTGTAGTGGGCGGGGAGCATGCGCTTGGCCGGGTAAGCAGCGTCGGTCAGGGCCTCGTTCCAGGCCTTCGCCTGGAAACCCAGCCGCGCGGTGCCGCCCACCAGCAGCACAGGGACCTTGTCGGCCCCGCCTGCCGCCGCCAGCGCTTGCTTGTCGGCGGCGGAGGTCACGGTTTTTTCAGAGAAGGGAATGCCGCGCTGCTGCAGCAAGGTGCGGCCCTGGTCGCAGGGCACGCAGGCAGACGCGGTGTACAGCACGACCGGGCTCTTGCTGGCCGCGTGCGCCACCGCATACGGCAAGTCGACGCCGCCCCCGGCGGCGAACGACTTGCGCTCGACCTTGCTATTGCCGCGCGGCGGCTGGTCGCTGAAATGCACCACGCCCTTGGCGTCAGTCCACTTGAACATCTGCGCAGCGGCGCCGCCGGCGCACAGCAGCAAGCCCAGCACCAATGCCGACCTGCAAATACCCTTGCTACGGTGGTCCATACACTCTCCCGCCGCACGCCCCAAATCAGGAACTCATGCCGCTGTGGCGAAGCAAGGCGTCGATGCTCGGCTCGCGGCCGCGGAAGGCCTTGAACGATTCGAGCGCCGGACGCGAACCGCCTACCGCAAGGATTTCTTGCTGGAAGCGCTTGCCGGTTTCTTCGGACAGGGCGCCGCCGCCGGCCGCCACCGCTTCTTCGAATGCGGCATAGGCGTCGGCGGACAATACTTCCGCCCACTTGTAGCTATAGTAACCGGCAGCATACCCGCCGGCAAAAATATGTCCGAACGAGTGTTGGAATCGGTTGAACGCCGGCGGCATCATGATCGAGAACTTGCTGCGCACGTCGTCGATCAGCTCCTGCACCGTGCGGGCGCTGGACGGATCGTAGTCATAGTGCAAATGCATGTCCACCAGCGAGAACTCGACCTGGCGCAGCGTCTGCATGCCAGACTGGAAGTTCTTCGCCGCCAGCATCTTGTCGTACAGCGCGCGCGGCAGCGGCGCGCCCGTCTTCACGTGCGCCGTCATGTGCTGCAGCACTTCCCACTCCCAGCAGAAGTTTTCCATGAACTGGGACGGCAGCTCCACCGCATCCCATTCGACGCCGGAAATGCCCGATACCGAGATCTCGTCGACCTGGGTCAGCATGTGGTGCAGGCCATGGCCGAATTCGTGGAACAGCGTGGTGACTTCGTCATGCGTGAACAGCGACGGCTGCAGCTGGCCGTCGACCATCGCCGGCGGCGTGAAGTTGCAGGTCAGGTAGGCCACCGGCGTTTGCAGCGTGCCGCCCGTTTCCAGGCGCCGGCCGCGGGCGTCGTCCATCCAGGCGCCGCCACCCTTGCCGGCGCGCGCATACAGGTCGAGGTAGAACTGGCCGATCAGCTTGCCGTCGCGCTCGATGCGGTAAAAGCGCACGTCCGGATGCCACACCGGCGCGCTGTCGGGCGAAATGGCCACGTTGAACAGCGACTGCACCAGCTTGAACAGGCCGTCCACCACTTTCGGCTCGGGGAAGTATTCCTTCACTTCCTGCGCCGAAAACGCGTAGCGCTGCTCGCGCAGTTTTTCCGACGCGTAGACCAGGTCCCACGCTTCGAGCTGCTCGATGCCCAGTTCGTCTTTGGCAAACGCGCGCAGTTCGGCCAGGTCCTTCTCGGCGTACGGCCGCGCGCGGCGCGCCAGGTCTTCGAGGAATTCGATCACGTGCTCGGGGCTTTGCGCCATCTTCGGCACCAGCGACACCTCGGCGAAGTTGCGGTAGTCGAGCAGCTTGGCTTCCTCGTCGCGCAGCTTGAGCAGGGTGGCGATGTTGGCCGTGTTGTCCCACTTTTCCAGCTCGCTGAACACGCTGCCCATTTCCGACGCCTTGGTGGCGCTGGCGCGGTAGATGGTCTCGCGCAGGCTGCGCTTGTCGGCGAACTGCAGGATCGGGAAGTAGGACGGGAAGTGCAGCGTG
>JBBRXM010000100.1:0-18088 GCA_038248405.1 Burkholderiales bacterium | reverse complement strand
GCGGCCAGGCGGGTGCGGGTGCCGCCGCGGCGGTCGCCCTTGACCATGTCGATGCTGTAGGTTTCGCGCACGTTCAGCGACGCCGGATTGACGCCGCTGATGGTCGACGAGTTGATCAGCGGGATCAGCACCTGCTTGCCGCCGATGTTGAGGGCGGTCTTCTTGGAGGTGCTCTTGAAGCGGAACTGGAACGTCAGGTCCTCCTTGGCGTCGCCGTTATTGTCGACGTGGATTTCATACAGCGCGTTTTCGTCGAACTGGTAGAAGTTCGGTCCGCCCTGCGGATCCTGGAAAGGGATGAAGTTGGCGATCATCGTCACGTAACCCTCGCGCCCCGGCGCGTAGCTGCGGAACATGTAGAAGTCGGTGCCGTCCACTTTCGGCGCTTTGGTCAGGAAGGGTGCTTCGCGGTGGCTCGATGCCTGGGCCGGCGCGAAGGCGCCTGCCAGGACCAGGCCGGAAATCGTGGCTGCGAGCCAGAGCTTGCTGCATGTTGGTTTTTTCATCATCGATCCTTTTTTCGTGAACGGGACGCGGTTGCGCCGCGCAGTAATACGAAGCGTTACTTCAGCTCCTGCGGTGGTATACGAAGCGTTTTGGCAAACGGATTCAACAATTTGAACATCGTTGCACCGATGGCGCGAAACGCCGCCGCACGCGGTCGAACCCGGAATTTCTCGTCTATAATTGTTGCGCACTCGCAAAGAGAGCAGGTGCAGCCTTACGCGCCACGCCACTTTTGAACGGACCATCCAGTGCCATCTATCGATCCGCAGCAAACCGAACTGAGGGAATTGCTCGCCGCGGTTGCGCAGCGCGACGCTGCGGCCTTCCGGCGCCTCTACGATGCAACTTCACCGAAACTGTTTGGCTTTGCGACGCGTATATTGATGAAGGGCGAGTGGGCCGAAGAGGTGCTGCAGGATAGCTTTATCAGCATCTGGAACAATGCCGCCAGCTATCGGCCGGCGCTCGCGGCGCCGCTGACCTGGATGACGACGATCGTGCGCAACAAGGCTTTCGACGCCCTGCGGCGCGCCGGCGCTGCCAGTGGCGGCGTCGAGATCGATGCCGATCCTTTCGATCAGGCCGTGCTGGAAGCAATGGAAAGCAGCATGGCCTCGCCGCTCGACGCGCTGCAACTGAGCGGCGACGCGAAAGCGCTGGCGCAGTGCCTCAGGCGCCTCGAGGGACTGCATCGGCAGGCCATCGCGCTGGCCTTCTATCATGAGCTGTCGCACAGCGAGGTTGCTGAGCAGTTGAAGCTGCCGATAGGCACAATCAAGACGTGGATACGGCGCGGCCTCGAACACCTGCGCGGTTGCATGTCAAAGCTGGAGCGCGCATGAATCACCGAAATTTGCAGCGCAATGAGGTGCTCCGCGAGCAGTTGGCGGCCGAGTACGTGCTTGGCACGCTCAAGGGCGCTGCCCGCCGCCGCTTCGAGCAGTGGCTCGGCATCGATGCCACCCTCGCGCAGGCAGTCATACGCTGGCAGGCTCTGCTGCATCCGATGGCGGAATTTGCACCGGCCACGCAGCCGCCGGCCAGCGCGTGGACGGCGATCGAGCGAAGGCTCGACCTGGCAGCGCCGCACGCCGCACCGCGCGCATCGAGGTGGAGCCTGGTGGCGGGCAGCCTCAATTTCTGGCGCGGCCTGGGGTTGGGCGCGAGTGCCCTGGCCATGCTGCTCGTGGTTGTGCTGGCGACGCGCGCGCCGATGGTCGCTGCGCCACCGGTTTCCTATGTTGCGGCCCTGAGCAGCGAGAACGTGCAGGCGGCGATCGTTGTCACCGGCGACGCCGCCCGGCGCACGCTGCTGGTCAGGATTGTCGGCGCATCCGCGGTCAGCGCAGACAAGGTACTGCAGTTGTGGGCCTTGCCCAAGCAGGGCGCGCCGCGCTCGCTGGGCCTGCTCGCCGCCAATGGCGCGGTCACGCTGTCCTTGCCGCCCGACGTCACGCCGCGCTCGACGCCGCTGCTGGCGGTCAGTCTGGAGCCGAAGGGCGGCTCGCCGAACCCGCTCGGGCCAACCGGACCGATCTTGTATAAGGGCGCATTGGTGCAGATTTAATAATGTTGAATCTGGTTTGTTGGCGTGTGGGTATAGATGATGCACACGCAAACAATCACACCAGGAGTGCAATAAGAAAATCGCTACATTACCTGTTTTGAGCGCAGCATTCGCCTCCGACGGCTCGGCGTTTGCCGACAACACCGTCATGGCGGGCGGCCCATTAGCATGTTGCAGTCGAATGACATCGTCGACCGCCAACATCAGCACGTATGATGTTTACCAGTCGAATGGCATGATCAACGTGATCGATACCGTACTGATGCTTAAGTAACCGCGCCGGCCGAAGCGGCGCGGTGCGCCGCCTCGGCCTCTTTGCGGACCAGCCGCCAATACATCGCTGAAGGTCCGCAGCAGGCCGATTAACCGAGCGGTTGCGGCTCGGTGTCTTCGGGCGAAGTGGCGACCACCGATTCTACCGTAGCGTTAGGCTCGGTGTCGTCCGGTAACGTCGAGACAATGCCGCTGACGAAGGCGAAGAAGGCGTCGGCCATCGGCACTGGCGTCGGCGCAGGCGCCGGTGCCGGGGTGTCGGGCGCGTGAAAGTCGTCGCCGTCGCTGCCGCAGGCGGCGATGGAGAAGGCGGCCGCCAGCGTCACCGCGATGGCCAGTGCGCGCTTGCGGCCGGAGGATGTGGATAGCTTCATGGTCTCTCCTCGACTTAGTTATTGCCTGGCAGCGGCGTGTTCAGGTACGGGAAGGCGCCCTTGAAGTCGGCGGCCGTCTTGCGCACGCCGTCGGTCAGCTTGGCGCCGCCCGCTTTGGCGTCGGCCGGCTTGCAGCCCACCTTGAGGGTGTCGGCGTCGCCCGTCAGCACGCACAGCGCGCCCATCGCCACGCGCAGCGAGACGTCGACGATGTCGTCGGCGGGACGGCGGCCGTTCGGGAAGCCCGCGTTGTCGCCGGCTGCCACGCCAAGCGGATTTTGCGCCGCGGCCAGGGTCGGCGCGATGGCGGTGTTCAGGCGCAGCATCTCGGAAGCGACCACGCCCTTCGGCTGGTTGACGCCTTCAATGCCCTTGAGGAAGGCGGTGACGAGGTCGGTGCGCGGGAAGTTGGTCGGCGCCGGCGCCGACGGGAACAGCGTCTGCACCACGGCCGGCAGCACCGGGTTGGTGACGTAGTCGATGAACTGGCCGTCATCCTTGGGCTTGGAGCTGTTGAAGCGGTCCTTGTCGTCCAGGCCAATGATCACTTCGTTCACCAGCGGCATGCCGACGCGCGATACCTGGGTCCAGGCGCCGCCTTCCTTGCTGGCGTTGTTGATGCCGCGACCAGGCGCCGGATTGATCAGGCGGCCCTGGCGCACGCTGGCGGTGGCGTAGGCACCGATGACCGGCTCGGTGCCGTTGGTCAGGCAGGCGATCGGCACTTCGATGGCAATCGCGCTGACGTTCTTGCCTTCGAGGTCGTTCTTGTTGCCGCCAACCTCAGGTCCGAGCGGGTTCAGGTTGAACAGGTCGAAGATCTTGCCCACTGCAATGTAGAACGGCTCCTTGCGCTGGCCGACGAATACGCGGCCGTTGCCGCAGGCGCCCATGTTCAGGTCGTACATGTGCTGGTTGGCGTAGGTTTCGTAACCGGTGGCGCCGCCGAAGGTCTTGTCGCCGATGTTGTCGACCGGCTTGTCGAATTCGGTGGCGCCGCCGCTCGATGCGGCCAGGCGGGTGCGGGTGCCGCCGCGGCGGTCGCCCTTGACCATGTCGATGCTGTAGGTTTCGCGCACGTTCAGCGACGCCGGATTGACGCCGCTGATGGTCGACGAATTAATCAGCGGGATCAGCACCTGCTTGCCGCCGATGTTGAGCGCCGTCTTCTTGGAGGTGCTCTTGAAGCGGAACTGGAACGTCAGGTCTTCCTTGGCGTCGCCGTTATTGTCGACGTGGATTTCATACAGCGCGTTCTCGTCGAACTGGTAGAAGTTCGGTCCGCCCTGCGGATCCTGGAAAGGGATGAAGTTGGCGATCATCGTCACGTAGCCTTCGCGCCCCGGCGCGTAGCTGCGGAACATGTAGAAGTCGGTGCCGTCCACTTTCGGTGCTTTGGTCAGGAAGGGTGCTTCGCGGTGGCTCGATGCCTGGGCCGGCGCGAAGGCGCCTGCCAGGATCAGGCCGGAAATCGTGGCTGAAAGCCAAACGTTGTTGCGCTTTGTTTTTGTCATGATCCTGGTTTCCTCTCGGGTTGATGGGTTTGTTCAGGACACCAGTAGAGCAAGGTCGACTGTTAAATAATGTTGGCGAACTAACGCTCAGGAGCAAAAAACGGTGTTTGTAACGAGATGTGACTAAACATATTGAACGACCATTGTCTGGAAGATTTAAATTGCGTCCCGTCGCCGCACAGCAAATTTGCTAACATGGCGGCATCGACCTCCCACCAGAAAAATCCATGCCGAAAAACAAGCGCCCCGTTCCCCGTAAATCCGCAGCCGTGCCGGAAGAAGACGCCGATGTGATGGCGCAGGCGCTGGCCGACCTCGCCCTCGATATCGCCGAACGCGAGGAGGGCGACGCCGCCGAGCTGCGCAAGCAGGAAGACGAGCTGGCCCACCTGGTGCGCAATGCGCTGCGCAAGAAAAACGACGAGGTGCTGTACGGCGCCATCGAGCGCGCCCGCTACACCGACATCGGCGCCTTCCAGTACCTGCGCGCCCACGTCGAGGAAGCGGCGGCGACGATGATGATCCGGCGCGACGGCAAGCCGGCCGAGGAGGTCAACGCCTTCCTGGTGCCGATGTTCGTCCACAGTACCGGCGGGCTCAAGCAGGAAGAGGGGTTCCAGGACGTGCAGGCGTTCGAGATGCTGCGCGCCGGTTTCCAGCAGGCCGGCCTGGAGAGCGCCGACGCCACGGTCGTGCTGATCAGCCACGCGTACAGCCTCGACGAAGTTGACGGCATCAGCTACAGCCAGCTGGGCGACATGCTGCGCGAGGTCGCCGCCACCATGGGCGACAAGCGGATGGTCGAGACGCCCGTGCTGGCAGCGAGCATCATCGGCGGCGACGGCAGCTTCGAGCCGGGCGACGACGCGATGGAGCTGCGCTTCCTGCTCGGTTTTGCCCGCAAGCGGGCCGACGACCCGTTCTACCAGGCGCCGGAAGACGAGGCCGGCGCCGACGCCTTCTATGAATCGCGCCTGGAGCGCTACCGCCAGTGGACCCAGCAGGCCGCGCCGCTGCTGCAAAGCTGCCTGGCCAGGGATCCGGCGTCGGTGTCGATCAATTTCCTGTACCAGGACCTGTTCTACGGCGCCAAGCAACAGGCGATGGCGGAACTGTCGATGCTGTCGATGATGTCGGATATCAACCGTGCGCTGGACGCGCACCAGCTCGATCCTGCCGAGGTCAGTGCGGTGGTGGCGCCGGCCGACGTCGATGACCAGATGGTGCTGCGGGTAGCGCTGTACCGCGACGGCGTGTCCGGCCCGCTGGCCGCGCCCGAGATGCCATTCGACATGGGCGCCGACCTGCAGACCGAGGTCGACGACATCTGCGACGCGCTGGGGACGATCGGCATCCACGCGGTGTCGGTGGCGCTCAAGTTCGGCAAGGATGGCGCGCCGCAGGACGTGCGGCCCTACAGCGCAGATTGACTCGTTAACCCCAAAAACCGTCGTCCTCGCGCACGCGGGGACCCAATTTCGTCGAACAGCCAGCGCCATCGGCTACGCACGAGAATGGGGTCCCCGCGTGCGCGAGGACGACGTACTCACGGTTCACGACATCCGCGAATTCGACAGGATCACCCACGCCACCGAAATGACCACCATCCCGGTCAGCGTCACGCATGACCACGTGAAAAACCACGCCGACACCAGGCTAGCCTGCAGCGCCCGTTCGCAGATCATGCCCAGCCCGAAGTCGCACGCCGTCAGCACCGACCAGCGCCGCAGGTACACCGGCAGGTAGCGGCACATGCGGCGGTTGTGCTGCACGGCGGCGTGGCGCTCCAGCAGGTTGCGCGCGGCGCTGATGTCGGCGAACAGCCAGCCGAAAAACATGAAACGGTACAGCAGGGTGCGAAAAGGGATCTCGGGAGGGAGTTGGCTGTCTGGCATGATCGCACCTTGAGGTTGCAGGAAACGATTCCGGCAGCAAGCAACCCGCGCTGGAACCTGCTTCCAATATACCTCAAGCGCCCCGTGCGCCCTTGCTGGCGCGCACCGTGAAACCGCAGTTTCTAATTGAACAGTCTGGAGAAGATGCGTGTGGCCATCAGTCCGGTCGACGTGTGGTGGCTGGCAGGCGACATCAGCGCGGTCAGCATGGCGATCGCCTCTTCCTTGCTGCCGGACGCGGCCAGCTTCGCTTCGAGCAGGCGCAGCTCGCAGGCGATCGTCTCCCATGCATGTTCGTCGTCCGGGAAGCGGTGGCGGATCAGGCCGCGCTCGGCGCTTTCGCGGATGCGGCGCGCAGGCGCGTCGCCGCGCATGCCGGCGGCGCGCTGCTGGGCGCGATGGGTGGCGATGCGTGCAACCGGCGCGCTCGCCATCGGCTGGGCCGGCGTGGCCATCCAGTCGTGCAGCACCTGCTGCTCGTAGGCGGAAAAGACGCCGAACATCTGCGCGTGGTCGCCCTGGATCAGCCCCCAGAAGCGGCTCTGTTCCGGATTCTCGCCGCGCGTGAACCAGCCTTGATTTTCGAGCGCCAGCAGCAGCGCCGGCACCTGTTCGGGATCGGACAGCCAGTCGTTGAGCATGCGCCCGCCGACCTTGCAGTAGTCCGAGTGCATGTTTTTGCCGGCCACGCTCTTCGAGCGCAGGATGTTGACCAGCTCCGCGTGCAGGTCGAACGACGCGATCACCGACTCGGTGCTGGCGCCCAGGTCGTTGAGGCGGTAGCCCGCTTCGACCCGGCGCATGAACTCGCCGGCGTCGCCCACCTGTGGCGTGAGCTTGGTGAGCGCTTCCCAGGCCTTGCGCGCGTGGCCGCTGTCGCCGTTGTCGACGGTGACGTGCAGCGTGAAGTAATACGGGTCGATGCCCAATTCGTTCAGTTCATAGCTGGTGATCAGCAGGTGCAGCGGCAGCTGCTCGTAGCCGAGGTTATAGCCGATCAGCTCGGGGAGGAATTTGTCGCCGTTGCAGGCGAAGGCCAGCTGGATCAGGCCCTGCAGGAAGTGTTCCTCGGACAGGCCTTGCCACTGGGCGCAGCCGTGCGCGTCGATCAGCTGCTGAAAAATGACCACGTGGTTCTTCTCCGGCACGCCATTGCCCAGCTCTTCGAGATAGGTGGTGATCAGCGGGCGCATCGCGCCCTGTTCCCAGAATTTCAGGAGGCCAAACAGCCAGGCGCCATCGACCAGCTTGGTCGGGGCGACGCCCTTGAGAAAGTACAGCGCGTGCGACTTGTTGGTAAAGAAGCGACGGGCAGCGCCGGCCTTGCGCGCGGCCAGGTACTGCTTGTACTGCTCGCCGACGGCCTCGGTATGCGCGGCCGACCAGTCGGCAAACTGCTGCGCCGTCCGCGGCAGCGCCGGCAATGCCGCGGGGGCGGCGTCGAGCGTGGCGCGCAGCCACAGGCCCGCTTCATCGACGGCCGGCTGCGCGATGTCGCGCTCGGACAGCGCCAGGTACATCTGGCGCAGGCCCGCGGGCGCGGCGGCGCGGGGGCGGATCGGGGCGGCTACTTGATCGAGCATCGTCGGTCTCTTTAAGAGTATGGTAAGAAAACTTGCTTAGTATGCAAAAAACGATGCAAACGCGAAAGAGGCTCAGGTGCCGCCTCCGTGTAAGAAAGGGATTACACGAGAGACAATGGTGCACACCCCTTGCACAATTGACTTCCGCTAGCCCGCGCCCTACATTGTGGTGCTCACATGAAACGATGAGGTTGCAGCGTGCCGCAAGGAAATGAATAAGAAAAAGGTCAAGATCCTGCTGGTCGACGACCAGCCCGCCAATCTGCTCGTGCTCGAGTCGGTGCTGGCCGGGCTGGACGAGGACCTGGTCGGCGTCGGCTCGGGCGAGGCGGCGCTGCGGGCGGTGCTCGACGACACCTTTGCGGTGGTGTTGCTGGACGTCCAGATGCCGACCATGAACGGCTTCGAGACGGCGGCGCTGCTGCGGCGCCATCCCCGTTCGCAAGAGCTGCCGATCATTTTCCTCACCGCCGCCGCCAACGCAGAATTTCCGGTCGAAGAGGCCTACGCGCTGGGCGCGGTCGACTACATGACCAAGCCGTTCAACCCGGTGGTGCTGTGCGCCAAGGTGTCGGTGTTCATCGACCTGCACCGCAAGACCGCCGAGATCGCGCGCCACAACGAAGCGCGCCACCAGGCGGCGCTGCGCGCGCGCGACGAGCGCATCCGCCTGATCCTCGACAGCACCCGCGACTACGCCTTCATCGGCACCGACCCCGAGCGCAACATCACCGAATGGGAAGGCGGCGCCAGCGAAATCCTCGGCTGGGACGAGGACGCGGCGCGCGGGCGCCTGGCCGACATGATCTTCACGCCCGAGGACCGCATGGCCGGGGTGCCGGAAGCGGAAGCGGCGCGCGCGCTGGCCACCGGCCGCGCGCTTGACCGCCGCTGGCACCTGCGCCGCGACGGCTCGCGCTTTTTCGCCGACGGCGTGATGGTGCCGCTGCGCGACGACGCCGGCAAGCTGCGCGGCTTCTCCAAGATCTTCCGCGACGCCACCGTCGAGAAACTGGCGGCCGAACAGCTGGCCAGCACCGAGGCCGAGCGCGAGCGCTTGTTCAGCCGGCTCGAGGCGGCCAGCCTGCTGGCGGTCGGCCAGCGCAGCGCGCTGGAGCTGGCGGTGTCGGACGCCCCGCTTGGCGACGTGCTCGACGTGCTGGCCAATACGGCCGAAGAGTATTCCGGCGGCGCGGGCCTGGCCGCGGTCCGCCTCACCGACGGCGACCGTTCGCGCCTGCGCCACGCCGCCGGCCCGTCTCTGCCTGCTTCCTTCATGGAGGCGCTCGACGCGCTGCAGGAGTCCGACCCGGCCGACGTGCCCGAACCGTGCGTGCTGGCCGCCGCCGGCGCCGAAACGGTCACGCTGGCCGACATCGCCCACGACGCCACCTCGCCGCACTTTCGCGCGCTGGCGCTCGCGCACGGGCTGCACGCCTGCCGCGCGATGCCGATCCTGGCGCCGTCGGGCGTGGTGCTGGGGGTGTTCTGCTGGTACCACCGCGCGGCCGGCGCGCCCTCCGACGACGAGGCGGCGGCGCTGGCGCTGCTGGCCAATACCGCCTCGCTGGTGATCGGCCAGCGCCACGAGGAGCAGGAACGGATGGCGGCCGAAGAGCGCTCGCACAATATCCTCGAGAGCATCAGCGAAGGTTTTCTCGCGATCGACGCCGACTGGCGCGTCAGCTACGCCAACCAGGCGGCCGAACAGCTCACCGGCATCGGACGCGAGAAGCTGGCCGGCGCGCTGTTCTGGGACGTCTTCCCGCAGGCGCCCGGCAGCGCGCTGGAACAGGGCCTGCGCGACAGCGCCGCGGCGCGCGCGCACACCAAGTTCGAGGCTTATTACGACCCGTTCGGGCGCTGGCTGGAGATCTCCTGCTGGCCCACGCCCGACGGCGGCATCGCGCTGTACTTTCGCGACGAGACCGAGCGCCGGCTGGCCGAGGAGGGCATCCGGCGCCTGGCCGCGGTGGCCGAACAGTCGCCCGACTTCATCGGCATCACCACGCCCGACGCCACCGGCATGTTCCTCAACCCGGCCGGGCGGCGCCTGTCGGGCATCGATTCGGACGCCCCCATCTCGGACTACACGCTGGTCGACTTCTTCGCACCCGAGAGCCGGCCCTTCGTCCACGACGTGGTGCTGCCGGCGCTGACGGGCGAACCGGCGCGCTGGGAAGGCGAGCTGCGCTTCGCCCACCTCGATTCGGGCGCGGTGGCGCCGGTCTACTTCAAGGGCTTCGCGGTGCGCGACGACCGCGGCGAGATCATTGGCCTGGCCACCGTCACGCGCGACATCACCGAGCAGAAGAGCGCCGAAGACGCGCTGCGGCGCGTCGCCGCCGACCTGGCCGAGGCGGACCATCGCAAGTCAGAGTTCCTCGCCACGCTGGCGCACGAGCTGCGCAATCCGCTTGCGCCCATCCGCACCGGCCTCGACCTGCTGCGGCTGGGGCCCGCCAATGCCGCCGCCATCGAGCGGGTGCTGGGCATGATGGACCGCCAGCTGGGGCACCTGATCCACCTGGTCAACGACCTGCTCGACGTCGCCCGCATCACGCGCGGCAAGATCGAGCTGAAAAAGCAGCCGGTGGCGCTCAGGACGCTGGTGTCGATGGCGCTCGAAACGAGCGTGGCGCTGGTCGAGGCCAGCGGCCACACGCTGGCAGTGAACCTGCCGGATGCGCCGATCATGCTCGACGTCGACACCACCCGCATCGTCCAGGTACTGAGCAACCTGCTCAACAACGCCGCCAAATATACCCCGGCCGGCGGGCGCATCGTGCTCACCGCCCGCACCGAGGGCGGCGAGGCGGTGGTGCAGGTGGCCGACAGCGGCATCGGCATTCCGGCCGAATCGCTCGCCACCGTGTTCGACATGTTCACCCAGGTGCGCGGTAACGTCGACCGCGCCCAGGGCGGGCTCGGGATCGGGCTGTCGCTGGTGCGGCGGCTGGCCGAACTGCACGGCGGCAGCGTCGCCGCCGACAGCGCGGGGCGCGGCCACGGCAGCACCTTCACGCTGCGCCTGCCGCTGGGCGGCGCCGCCGGCGGTGGCAGCGAAACGGCGCCTGCATCGATCGAGACCGCGGCCGGGCTGCGGGTGCTGGTGGTGGACGACAACGCGGACGCCGCCGAAAGCCTGGCGGCGCTGCTGTCGGTGCTGGGCCACGCGCCGTGCGTGGCGAGCGACGGCCCGGGCGGGCTGGCGATGGCGCGCGAAACCTGCCCCGACCTGGTGTTCCTCGACATCGGCCTGCCTGGCATGGATGGCCATGAAGTGGCGCGCGCGATCCGCGCCACTGCTGGTCTCGAGGACGTCGTGCTGGTGGCGCTGACCGGCTGGGGCGCGCGCGGCGACGTCGCACTGGCCGAAGACGCCGGCTTCGACCAGCACCTGACCAAGCCGGTGAGCCTCGAGTCGCTGCAGCGCGCGCTCGATGGCGCCGCGGGAGCGAAGCGATGAAGGGCGACCTGCCGATATCGTGCGGCACGCTGATCGTCAACCCGGCCGGGCAGCTGCTGCTGTGCCATGTGACCAATACGGCCAAGTGGGACATCCCGAAGGGCATGCAGGATCCGGGCGAGAGCACGCTGGAGGCGGCGGTGCGCGAACTGCGCGAGGAGGCCGGCATCGACTATCCGCCGGCGCGCTTCGAGGATCTGGGCGTGTTCGACTACCGGCCCGACAAGCGGCTGCACCTGTACCTGGTGCGCGCCGGCACGGAGCTGGAGAGCCTCGACCATCTGGTCTGCACCAGTTTTTTTCCGCACCACCACACCGGCAAGGACACGCCGGAGGTGGACGGCTTTCGCTGGGCAGAGCGGTCGGAGGTCGCCAAACTGTGCTGGCCGCGCATGGCGCAGCGGCTGATGATGCTGCAGTGGTAGCGGGCAACCATCGCCGTCGTCCTCGCGAACGCGGGGACCCCATTCCGTGCAAATATAGTTGAAGGCTGCTCTGGCAAATGGGGTCCCCGCGTACGCGAGGACGACGTCTTAGGAAGCAGTGGCCGCCTTACACGCCGCTGAGCATCGCGACGATCGCCTCGAGATCGACCGGCTTGGTCAGGTGCAGATCGAAACCGGCGGCGCTGGTGCGCTCGCGGTCGCTGTCGCCGCCCCAGCCGGTCAGCGCCACCAGCAGCGGCTGGTCGAAGCGGCGATCGTCGCGGATCGCGCGCGCGACGTCATAGCCGTTCATGCCCGGCATGCCGATGTCGAGAAACACCACCTGCGGCCGGAAATCGAGCACCGCCGCCAGCGCTGCGGGGCCGTCGTTGGCGACCTGGGCGCTGTGGCCCAGCAGTTCCAGCAACGCCGACAGGGTCTCGGCGGCGTCGCGGTTGTCGTCCACCACCAGCACGCGCACGCTGTGGGCGCCGCCCTGGGGTTGTTGAACGGCGTAGCCGGGGGTTTCCAGGATATTCATGACGGTCTTGCGGGCTCGAAAAAGATTGCCCATTATACAGACCGAGCCCGGCCGGAACGTGCACGCGAACGCGTCTGTATCAGGCGCGTTGCATGGTAGGTGCGGGCGACGGCGCCTGGCCCAGGTCAGGCGCCCGCAGCGCCGCCTGCGGGACTACGCGCGGCGCCGCCCGCCCCGGCGCCGGCGCCAGCGTAAAGATGCCGACCGCCTGCGACAAGGCATCGGCCTGCTGGCGCATCGAATCGGCGGCGGCGGCCGCTTCCTCGACCAGCGCGGCATTTTGCCCGGTCGCCTGTTCGATCTGCGCCAGCGCCGTATTGACGTGGACGATGCCGCCCAACTGGTCGGCGCTGGCGCCGGCGATCTCGCTGACGATGGCCGACACGCGGCCGATGCTGCCGACGATGTCGTCCATGGTGCGGCCGGCCTGGCCGACCAGGCGGGCGCCGGCATCGACTTCGCCGGCGGAGGTGCCGATCAGGTGCTTGATGTCGCGCGCGGCCGATGCCGAACGCTGCGCCAGCATGCGCACCTCGGCGGCGACGACGGCGAACCCGCGCCCCTGTTCGCCCGCGCGCGACGCCTCCACCGCCGCGTTCAGGGCGAGGATATTGGTCTGGAAGGCGAGCGCGTCGATCACGCCGATGATGTCGGCGATCTTGCGCGAGCCGGCATTGATCGACTCCATCGTCGCCACCACTTGCGCCACCACGGCGCCGCCCTGGCCGGCCAGCGCCGAGGCCGACATGGCCAGCTTCTCGGCATGACGGGCGCTGTCGGCGTTCTGGCGCACGGTACCGGTGAGCTGCTCCATCGACGCCGCGGTTTCCTCCAGCGTGCCGGCCTGCTGCTCGGTACGGCTCGACAGGTCGGCATTGCCGGCGGCGATTTCGCCGGCCGCCTGGGTGATCGACTCGGTGCCGTGGCGCACCTGGCCGACGATGCGTGTGAGGCTGTCGTTCATGTCCTTCAGCGCCGCCGACAACTGGCCGACTTCGTCGCTGGAACGGATCTCGATCTTGCTGCTGAGGTCGCCTGACGCGACCGTGCGCGCCACTTTCACCGCATGCCGGATCGGGCCGACGATGCCGGCGGCGATGATCCAGGCGGTCAGCATGCTGAGCGCGCCGCCCAGCACCCCCAGCACGACCATCGCCTTGCCGGCGAAGTCGGCGCTGGCGAGGGCGCCGGTGCCGGCCTCGCGCATCAGGCCGGACTGTTGGGCGATCAGGCGGTCGATGGCGTCGAGGTAGGCTTGCTGCGGGGCGGCCATCGCCGACAGCAGGGCGGCGCCGGCGTCTGCCTTCTGGCCGGCGCGCGCCAGCCGCACGACCTCGGCGCGGGCGGCGCCGAAGCTGGCGCCGGCCTCGGCGATGCGCGCCAGCAGGGCTTTCGATTCGGCCTGTGGCAGGCGCTCGCCAAGCTGGTCGAGCCCGCGCGCGGCATCGGCGCCGAGCTGGTCGGCCGCGTCGAGTTCGGCGCGGGCGCGGGCGCCGTCGGCCAGCAGGGCGTTGCGCAGGTGGCGCGACTGCTGGTCGAGCGAGCTCCTGATCGCGGTCAGTTCGGTGATGCGCTGGTAATGGCCATTGACGGTGACGTCGATGGCGCGGCTGACGACGGCCAGCCGCGAGGCGCCCAGCGCTACCACCACTGCCAGCAGCACGATGGTCAGCGCAAAGCTGAGGTAGAGGCGATGTCCGATTTTCAGGTTGGCGATCTTCATTTCTTGTCCCATTCGCAATTAATTGCCAATTTGCACTGCAAAGATTCTAACGTTATTAATAATGAATGGGAGAAAATATTTATTTAATGTAACTAAATTGGCACACGGCTGAAGGCTTGCACGCCGGTCAGCGCCGCCACCGCGAGCAGCAGCACGCCGGTGACGCGCGCCACCACCGTGCCGGCCGCCGGGTTGCCGGCGAGCCAGCCGCTGGCCGCCGCTGCCGCCAGCGCCAGCGCGCCGTAGACGCCGGCCTGGGTCAATGAGGTGATGGCGCCGAGCACGCCGGCCTGGATCCATACCGGACCCAGCGCCGGCTGCAGGAACTGCGGAAAGATCGCGAACATAAAGATATACGCTTTCGGATTGATGAGGTTGGTGACCATCGCGCGGCGAAAGGCCTGGCCGGGCGAGGCCAGCGCGTCGGTGGCGCCCGGCAAGGCAAAGCCGCTGCTGCGCAGGAAGGCCACGCCCATCCACGCGATGTAGACGGCGCCGCCAGCGAGCATCGCCTGGAACAGCGCCGGGCACCAGCGCAGCAGCGCCGCCACCCCCAGCCCGGCCATGACCAGGTGGCACAGGCCGCCGGCGACGATGCCGGCCACCGCCGCCATGCCGGCGCGCCGCCCGCCCAGCAGCGACGTCGCCATCACGAAGGCCATGTCCATGCCGGGCAGGGCGACGATGCCGAAGACGACGATGAAATAAAGGGAGAGATTGGCGGTGGCGGGCATGGGTTTCCTTGGAAGATGAGGGGATGACCGATGCAGGTTAATGTGCAATCAGGACAGATTTCGCCCTAATAGTCTGCTATCTTTCTGCCATGTACCATCCGACCACCCGTGTGCTGGCAGTGCTGGAACTGCTGCAGACCCATGCCCAGCTGAGCGGCGCCGACCTGTCCGCGCGCCTGGGCATCGACGCGCGCACCGTGCGGCGCTACATCGTCACGCTGGAAGACATCGGCATCCCGATCACCAGCCGGCGCGGGCGCGACGGCGGCTATGCGCTGATGGCCGGCTTCAAGCTGCCGCCGATGATGTTTACGGACGACGAGGCGCTGGCCCTGTCGGTCGGGCTGCTGGCCGCGCGCGGCCTGGCGCTGTCGGAAGCGGCGCCGGCGGCTGCCAGCGCGCAGGCCAAGCTCGAGCGGATCATGCCGGAGGCCCTCAAGCGCCGCGTGCGCGCCGTCAGTGAAACGGTGCGCCTGGACCTGTCGGCGCGGCCGGTTGCGGCGCCGTCGGTCAATCATGCGCTTGTCGCGCTCAGTTCGGCGGCGCTGGCGCAGCAGCGCGTGCTGCTGCATTACGACGGGCAGGGCGGTGCGCGCAGCGAACGCGAGGTCGATCCCTACGGCCTGGCGCTGCGCAACGGCAGCTGGTACCTGGTTGCCATGTGCCAGCTGCGCGCTAGCATGCGCACGTTCCGGCTCGACCGCATCGCCGGCGTAGCGCCGCTGCCGGTCTCGTTTAGGCGTCCGGCCGGCTTTGATGCGCTGGCGCACCTGCGCGAGTCGATGGCCGGCATCGAGCGCGCGCATGCGATCGAGGTGGTGCTAAAGACCGACCTGGCCACAGCCAGCCGCCATTTCTGCGACGAGATCGGCTTTTTCGAGCCGATCGAAGGCGGCGTGCGCCTGCGCAGCCAGGCCGACGACCTCGACTGGTTCGCGCGGCAGCTGTGCGCCGCCCCGTTCCAGGCCGTCATCGTCGCCCCGGCGGCCCTGCGCTGCAGCGTGCGCGCGCTGGCTGCGCGCCTGGCGGCGATGGCGTCACCGGACTGAGCGTTCCCGTGGGAAAATGCCGCATGTTAAAAATTGATCAGCAGGCAGCTTCCCATTCCATCAGCGCGCGCGACCTGGCGCGCATCGGACAGTATGCGCATGGCGCCGATGCGGCAGGCTTCCTGCACCCCGTGCAGCAGGCCATCATCCACCGCCGCGGCTGGCTGCGCATGCTGGCGCCGGCGGCCGCGGGCGGCGCCGAGTTGCCCTTGCCTGCGGTCGTCAGGCTGGAGGAAGACATCGCCGCCGCCGATGCCAGCATGGGCTGGGTGGTCACGCTGTGCGCCGGTGCCGGCTGGTTCGCCGGTTTCTTGCCGCCGGCGCTGGCGCGCGACGTCGTCGGCACGCGCCGGCTGTGCGTGGCCGGCAGCGGGGCGCCGACCGGCTTTGCCGACGTCGACGGCGACGGCTACCGCATCAGCGGCGTGTGGGCCATTGCCACCGGCGCGCCGATGGCGACGCACTTTACGCTCAATGCCGTCGTGCGCGAACACGGCGTGCCGCTGCAGGATGACGGGGCGCCGCGCATCCGCGCCTTCATCGTGCCGGCCAGCCTGGTCGACATCGTGCCGACCTGGGGCAGCATCGGCATGCGGGCGACCGCGTCGCACAGTTACCGCATCGACAAGCGCCGGGTGGCGGCCGACCACGCCTTCGTCATCGACGCGGCGCAGGCGAGCTCGCCCGGGCCACTGTACCGCTTTCCTTTCCTCAGCCTGGCCTTCGTGACGCTGGCGGCGAACGTTGCCGGCATCGCGGCCCATTTCCTGCAACTGGCGCATGTTTCCATTGGCCAGCGCCGGCATCCGGTCAGCGGCTTGCCCTTGGCCGATTCGCCCGAGGTGGCGCGGCGGCTGGCCAGCGCCACATCGCAGATGGCGTCGGCGCGCGCGCACTTTTATCAGCTGCTCGACCGCGCGTGGGAAAGGGTGGCGGCCGGCGACGCGTTGCTGCCGGACGAGTGCGCGCCATTGCACGCCGCCTCGCTCGCCCTGGTCGATACGGCGCGCCGCGCGGTCGACGAACTGTATCCGTGCTGCGGGCTGCGGGCGGCCCACCAGGACAGCGAGATCAACCGCGTCTGGCGCGACCTGCATACCGCCACGCAGCACGCAATGTTGTTGCCATAGCGTAGCCCTGCTCGGTTAGAATGCCGCGTCGATTTGTTCCATCAGGAAATCATGCTGCAGAAAAGGTTGGGCGCCGCGCTTGTCGCGTGGCTGTTGCTGGCGGCAACGCCGGCGTGGGCGGGCGCTTGCCCGGGGCATTATGTGGATGGCCGGCTGCCCGAAATTCGCAACGCCAAACTGGCGGCCGCCACCAGGGAATTGTGTTTCGGCGTGTTCGGGGTGATGCATTCGGGCGTGACGCGCACGCCGCTGTGGTCGGCCGAATTTCTGCGGGCCGGCAATCTGCGCTCCGCGCGCGAACTGACCCGTGAAAACTCCTTCCACCCCGAGCCGCAGTTGCCGCCGTCGCAGCGCGCCGAACTGGCCGATTACGCGCGCAGCGGTTTCGACCGTGGCCACATGGCGCCCAACGGCGACATGCCGGACCGCGAATCGCAGCGCGAAAGCTTTACGCTAGCGAACATGGTGCCGCAGGATGCCGACGTCAACCGTCACGTGTGGGCGGCGATCGAAGGCGTGGTGCGCAAGATGGCCCAGAAGGAAGGCGAGCTTTACGTCATCACCGGCCCTGCCTTCATCGGCGCGCGCCTGCGCCGCGTGGGGAACGTGATGGTGCCGAGCCACGTGTATAAACTGGTGTACAGCCCGCGCCGCCACGCCGGCGCCGCGTGGATCATCGAGAACCAGCCCAATGCCGAGTCGCGGGAGGTTTCGATCGCGCAACTGGAGGCGATGGTTGCCATCGACCTGCTGCCGTCGTTATCGCAGCGGCAGAAAGAAGCCATGTTGCCGCTGCCGGCAATCAAGCGCAAGAAGGCGGCGTATCTGCTGCGTTTATAAGTGAGGGAAATGCCATGAGTGAGAAGCAATTGAAATTCGTACCGTTTGCCAACGAGGCCGATGTGGTGGAGATCGGCAACCTGACGATCGAGAACCGCCTGGACCGGATCACCATCGCCGGCGACGTCGACCTGACCCTGGACAACGCTGGGCTGGCGAAGGCGAGGGCGCTGCAGCAGTTGGTGGGGGCGGTGCTGGCGAAGATGGAGGAGGGGGCGCTGCCGGAGGTGTTGCCGGCGGCGGAAGTGAAGGCGGTTGATAATCCGTTTGAGTAGTTTTTTGAACTATCGGTAGCAGTGCGGCGCTCGGTTGAGTGTCCGAAACGGCTCTATGCCGTTTTGTGTGGAAATGGACGGCCAGCGCGGTAAATGGTAGAGCGCAGCGGCGCGGCTGGCTGCATGGGATTCTTCGGCAGGTTTCTTAACTTGGACATGCGAAGGTAGGCGATGGCGACGAAGTTCTTC
>JBBRXM010000099.1:0-18295 GCA_038248405.1 Burkholderiales bacterium | reverse complement strand
GCGACAAGCCGAAGGCGGTCAAGGCGGCCGAAGCTACCGGGGACAAGCCGAAAGTAGTGAAGCCCGTTGCAGTCACGGGCGACAAGCCGAAACCTTCTGTCAAGAAGGCCGACAAGCCGGAAGTCAAACCACAGCGCCCGCAAGAGTTGTTCTGACACGACCGGTAGCCTGACGACGGTTCTTACGTTAGCGATGAAAGTGCGCTCCACACCGGGGTCTGACCCCGCGGGGTCAGACCCTTTTACGCGGCGCTTGCATAGTGAGGCGTTTCTGGGCATTGTAGCCACCCATGAAACCTATGCGCCGCGTCATGTCCCGAATCCGCAAGTTCTCCCAGTTCTCGTTCCGCGACCTGGTCGCCGCCGCTGGCCCTACCATCTTGCTGGTGGGCGCCTTGTGCGCGCTGGCCTACGTCATCGTCGACCCTGCGCCGCCGCGCCGCGTGACGCTCGCCACCGGCCAGGAAAACAGCGCCTACGAAGAATTCGGCAAGAAGTACGCGGCGGCGCTGGCCAGGGACGGCATCAAGGTCACGCTGGTGCGCTCGCCCGGTTCGCAGGACAACCTGCAGCGCCTCAATGAGCACAAGGTCGACGTCGCTTTCGTGCAGAGCGGGTCGACCAACGAAGCCGAGGCCCAGCGCACCGGACTGGTCTCGCTGGGCAGCCTGTTCACCGAACCGGTGTGGCTGTTCATGCGCGAACCGGCCGCGGTGACCCAGCTGTCGGGCCTGAAGGGCAAGAGAATCAACCTCGGCCCGGAAGGCACCGGCATCCCCAAGCTGTTTCGCCAGGTGCTGGCGCTCAACGGTGTCGAGCCGGCCGACCTCACCATCGGCGCGCTCGAGAACACGCCGGCCACGGTGGAGCTGCTGGAAGGGCGCATCGACGGCCTCGTGTTCAGCTCCGGGCCCGATGCGCTGCTGGTGCAGATGCTGCTGCAAACGCCCGGCATCAAGCTGTTCAACTTCGACCAGGCCGAAGCCTACGCGCGGCGCCTGCCGTTCCTGTCGCACGTGGTGCTGCCGCGCGGGATCGTCGACCTCGGCCGCGACCTGCCGCCGCAGGACTATCACCTGATCGCGCCCACCGCCACGCTGGTGGCGCGCGAGAACCTGCATCCGGCGCTGATCGAACTGTTCGTGCAGGCCGCCAGCGACATCCACGGCGGCGCCGGCTGGTTCCAGCAGCAGGGCCAGTTCCCGTCGGCGCGCTACACCGAGATCCCGGTCGCGCGCGAGGCGGCCAAGTTCTACAAGGACGGCGCGCCGCTGCTGCAGCGCTACATGCCATTCTGGGTCGCCAACCTGTTCGACCGACTGTGGGTCGTGGTGGTGGCGCTGGCCGCGCTGATCATCCCGTTTTCGAAAGTGGTGCCGCCGCTGTACGTGTGGCGCATCAAGTCGCGCATCTACCGCTGGTACGGCCAGCTGCGCACCATCGAGCAAGGGCTCGACGAGGCCGGCGCCGACGGCCGGGCCGAGGTCTGCAAGGAGCTGCTCGAACGGCTCGACGACATCGAGTCGCGCGTCAACCACATGTCGATCCCGCTGGCGTTCGCCGATAATTTATATGGCCTGCGCAGCCACATCAACTTCGTGCGCCAGCGCGTGCAGGGCGCGCTCAAGAGCGCGAGCGCGCCGGCCTAGCCGCCGATCCACGGCAACCCGTCCTTGCACCAGCCGGCTACCTGCTTGCGGTGGCCGGCGCCGTCCTTGCCGCCCTCGAAGCCTTCGAGGATGTCGAAGGCGTTGGTGAAGCCGTGTTCGGTGGCGAGCTTGGCGGCATGGCGCGAGCGCACGCCGGAGCGGCACAGGAACAGCAGCACGTCGTCCTTGCCGGCCACTTCGCACAGCTGTTCGACGAATTGCGGATTGGCCACGCCGCTCGGCCAGCTGCTCCATTCCACCGCGGCGTGCTGGCCGGGCGCGACGGCCACCTGGCCGACCCAGTAGCGCTCGGCATTGGTGCGCACGTCGACCAGCTTGGCGTTGGGATCGGCCTGCAGCAGCTGATACGCTTCCTGCGGCGTCACCGCGCCGGCGTACGGTTGGTCGGCGCCGCGCTGGCGGGCAGTGGCGAGAATAGTGTCGGCGGCGCTCATGGCGATTTCCCGTGGGTTGTGAAGTATCTATTATTATAGGGGCGGACGCGCGGCCGCGCGCCGCTCGCCGTTTTGGGGCGTGACGCTCCATTCCGGTGCGCCGGCAGTCATCTGCACCAATATGGTGCGCTCATGCGCTGCGCTGCGCCGCGACGACAGGCGCCGTTCCAAAGCGATGCATTCGATGCCGTTGGGCAGGCCCCCGACCTTTTCGATGGGAATTAATGGCTGGCATGGTTTCTGCTATGATTCCTGTGAGTTTGCGTGCGCCCAGTAGCGCGCGCTCCCCCCATTTTATTTAGGAGATTTTGAATGGCAAAGACCGCCGCAGAAGTACTGCAAATGGCAAAAGACAACGAAGTCAAATTCGTTGATTTCCGCTTTGCCGATACCCGTGGCAAGGAACAGCACGTCACCGTGCCAGTTTCCCACTTCGACCTCGACAAGTTCGAATCGGGCCACGCCTTCGACGGCTCGTCGATCGCCGGCTGGAAGGGCATCGAAGCGTCCGACATGATCCTGATGCCGGATCCGTCGACCGCCAACATCGACCCGTTCATGGAGGAGACCACGCTGTTCATGCAGTGCGACGTCATCGAGCCATCCGACGGCAAGGGCTACGACCGCGACCCGCGCTCGATCGCCAAGCGCGCCGAGGCCTACCTGAAGTCGTCCGGCCAGGGCGACACCGCCTACTTCGGCCCGGAGCCGGAATTCTTCATCTTCGACAGCGTGCGCTGGAAGATCGACATGTCCGGCTGCTTCGTCAAGATCGATTCGGACGAGTCCTCGTGGGCCACCGATGCGAAAACCGAAGGCGGCAACCACGGCCACCGTCCGACCGTCAAGGGCGGCTACTTCCCGGTCCCGCCGGTCGATTCGTTCCAGGACATGCGTTCGGAAATGTGCCTGATCCTCGAAGCGATGGGCATTCCGGTCGAAGTGCACCACCACGAAGTGGCCGGCGCCGGCCAGAACGAAATCGGCACCCGCTTCTCGACCCTGGTCGAGCGCGCCGACTGGACCCAGAACATGAAGTACGTGATCTGGAACGTCGCCCACAGCTACGGCAAGACCGCCACCTTCATGCCGAAGCCTATCGTCGGCGACAACGGCTCGGGCATGCACGTGCACCAGTCGATCTGGAAAGACGGCAAGAACCTGTTCGCCGGCGACGGCTATGCCGGCCTGTCCGACACCGCGCTGTTCTACATCGGCGGCATCATCAAGCACGCCAAGGCACTCAACGCGATCACCAACCCGGGCACCAACTCGTACAAGCGCCTGGTGCCTGGCTACGAAGCGCCGGTCAAGCTGGCCTACTCGGCACGCAACCGCTCCGCCTCGATCCGCATCCCGCACGTGGCCAACCCGAAGGGCCGCCGCATCGAGACGCGTTTCCCGGATCCGCTGGCCAACGTGTACCTGTGCTTCGCCGCGCTGCTGATGGCCGGCCTGGACGGCATCGCCAACAAGATCCACCCGGGCGAAGCGGCGTCGAAAGACCTGTACCACCTGCCGCCGGAAGAAGACGCGCTGATCCCGACGGTGTGCGCATCGCTGGAAGAAGCACTCGACGCGCTCAACAAGGATCGCGAATTCCTCACCCGCGGCGGCGTCTTCAGCGACTCCATGATCGATGCCTACATCGAGCTGAAAATGCAGGACGTGCAGCGCATGCGCATGACCACGCACCCGGTCGAATTCGACATGTACTACTCGCTGTAAGCATTTTCTACACAGGCGTTATGCATGTGTCAGCAGCTGTGGTCGTGCTGATATCGGATGTGTAACGAAGGTGTAAATGTGCAGCCAAAAACGCGTTGAAAGCGACAGCTTTCACCGCGTTTTTTTTCGTTTGTTGTATATTCGGGCTGGACCCATTTACCGCACGCACCGCCGTGGACCAACTGATGCAAATGATAACGAGGTTTTTCGGAAGACCCGCATGGGCAGCCGCGCTGGCGCTGGCGGCGCTCGCGCTGTGCGCCGGCGCCCAGGCGCAGGTGATGTACAAGTGTATCGACGACAACGGCCACGTGCTCTACACCGACACCATGCGGCGCAACTGCAAGGCGCTCGACCTGCCCTCGAGCGGCTCGAGCGGCGCCATCGCCGCGCCCGCGCGCCGCGGCGGCGCACCTGCGCGCGCCGCCGCGCCGGTCGCCACGCCGGCCGACTTCCCGAAGGTGAACGTGTCGCAGCAGCGCGCGCGCGACGACGACCGCCGCGAGATCCTCAACGACGAATTGCGCAGCGAAGAAAAGAAGCTCGCCGAACTGCGCCGCGAGTTCAACAACGGCGAGCCTGAACGCCAGGGCAACGAGAAAAACTATGCCAAGTACCAGGACCGCGTGGTGCAGATGCGCGAGAACATCGGCCGCGCCGAGAAGAACATCGACGCCTTGAAGCGCGAAATCGCGAACATCCGATGAAGAGCGCTCCCGGCAGTGCAACGCGGGCGCCGGCCGATGCGGCGCTGGCCGGCCTCGGTGGCCTTGACCTGCTGGCGTCGGCGGTGCTGCTGGTCGGTGCAAGCGGCCAGGTCCGCTATGCCAACGCCGCCGCCGAACACCTGCTCGAAACGTCCGCCCGCGCGCTCTCGCGCATGCAGCTCGGCGCGCTGTTCGTCAATGCCGACGAACTGGCCAGGCTGTGCGAGCAGGCGCTGGCCCACAAGTACGCCGACCTGCGCCAGGACCTGGCACTCGAGCGCGCCGGCCGCGAGCCGCTGCACGTGCACAGCATCGTCAGCGCCACCGCCGACGGCGACATCGTCATCGAGCTGCGCGAGAACGTCCAGCAGAAAAAGCTCGATCGCGAGGAGCGCATCTTCGACCAGAGCCAGGTCAACAAGGAACTGATCCGCAACCTCGCGCACGAAATCAAGAATCCGCTGGGCGGCATCCGCGGCGCCGCCCAGCTGCTCGAGCTGGAGCTGCCCGAAGTGCACCTGGCCCAGCTGCGCGAATACACCCAGGTCATCATCAAGGAGGCCGACCGCCTGCAGACGCTGGTCGACCGCCTGCTGGCGCCGCACCGCCGCCCGCACATCGTCGGCGACGTCAACATCCACGAGGTGTGCGAGCGCGTGCGCAGCCTGATGCTGGCCGAGTTCCCCAGCGGCCTGACCATCCGCCGCGACTACGATGCTTCCATTCCCGAGTTCAGGGGCGACAAGGAGCAGCTGATCCAGACCGTCCTCAACATCGCCCGCAACGCCGCCCAGGCGCTGCGCGAGCGCATCGCCGCCGGCGACGCCGAGCTGGTATTGCGCACGCGCGTGGCGCGCCAGGTCACGCTGGCCAAGGTCCGCTACGGGCTGGCATTAGACTTGCATATCATCGACAATGGACCGGGCATCTCGCCGCAGATCCGCGACCGTATTTTCTACCCGCTGGTGTCGGGCAGGGACGGCGGCAGCGGACTGGGGCTGACATTGGCGCAAACCTTCGTGCAACAGCACCTGGGCGTGATCGAATGCGAGAGCCGGCCTGGATTGACGGACTTCCGGATTTTGCTGCCCCTGCCATAAGCCGGGCGCGCAACGCCGGCTGCCGGATCCCACCAATTGAAGATCCATATTGCGGGAAGCGCGAATACATGAAACCAATCTGGATAGTCGACGACGACGCCTCCATCCGCTGGGTGCTGGAAAAGGCGCTGGCGCGCGAAAACCTGGCCACCCGCAGCTTTTCGAACGCGCGCGATGCGATGGCCGCACTCGACACGGAGACGCCGCAGGTGCTGGTGTCGGACATCCGCATGCCGGGCGAATCCGGGCTCGACCTGCTGCAGGCGGTGAAAGAACGGTTCCCCGGCCTGCCGGTCATCATCATCACCGCCTTCTCCGACCTCGATTCGGCCGTCGCCGCCTTCCAGGGCGGCGCCTTCGAATACCTGGCCAAGCCGTTCGACATCGACAAGGCGGTCGAACTGATCCGCCGCGCGCTGGAAGAGAGCCTGCGCGAGACCAGCGTCGAGTCAAGCCCCGCGGAGACCCCCGAGATCCTCGGCCAGGCGCCGGCGATGCAGGAAGTGTTCCGCGCCATCGGCCGCCTGTCGCAGTCGAACGTGACGGTGCTCATCACGGGCGAATCGGGCACCGGCAAGGAGCTCGTTGCCCGCGCGCTGCACAAGCACAGTCCGCGCGCGCAGCAGCCGTTCATTGCGCTTAACACCGCCGCCATCCCGAAGGACCTGCTCGAGTCGGAGCTGTTCGGCCACGAACGCGGCGCCTTCACCGGCGCCCAGACCACCCGTCGCGGGCGCTTCGAGCAGGCCGAAGGCGGCACCCTGTTCTTAGACGAGATCGGAGACATGCCGTTCGACCTGCAGACACGATTGCTGCGGGTGCTGTCGGACGGCCATTTCTACCGGGTCGGCGGCCACCAGCCTTTGAGGGCGAACGTGCGCGTCATCACCGCCACCCACCAGAACCTCGAGCAGCGCGTGCGCGACGGCCTGTTTCGCGAAGACCTGTACCACCGCCTCAACGTGATCCGGCTGCGCCTGCCCAGTTTGCGGGAGCGGCGCGAGGACATCCCCCTTCTGGTGCGCCACTTCCTGGTGCAGAGCGCCCGCCAGCTCGGCGTGGAAGCTAAGCGCATGAGCGAGGGCGCGCTGCAGTTCCTCTCCAGCCTGGACCTGCCGGGCAACGTGCGCCAGCTGGAAAACCTGTGCAACTGGATCACCGTGATGGCGCCGGGGCAGACGGTCGACCTCAAGGACCTGCCGCTGGAACTGACGCAGTCGCACGAGGGCGCCGCCGCCGACGCCGCGCCGCCGGCGCCGCCCGGCGAGGCGCCGGCCTGGCCGCGCGGCGGCGAAGTGGTGGTGACGGCGGCTGCGGCGCCGGCCACGGCCGACGGCTGGATCGCCCTGCTCGAACTGCAGGCGGCCGGCATGCTCAGCGCCGGCCAGTCCGAGGTGATGGACGTGCTGGGGCGGCAGTTCGAGTCGGCGCTGATCAAGACGGCGCTGAAGCACACCCACGGGCGCAAGAACGACGCCGCGGTGCGGCTCGGCATCGGCCGCAACACCATCACCCGCAAGATCGCCGAACTGGGCATCGACGGCGCCAAGGACGAGTAGGCGGCGCGCGGGTGGCGGCCGCCGGCGCCGATATAGTAAGCTCTGCCTCGGCGGCATGTGCCCCGACTATATTGGACCGTTATGCTGATCAACTGCGTCGCCTACCAGGAAGGCAAAAAACTGTGTGACATCCCGGTCGAGGAGATCAGCGAGTACCTCGCCAGGCCGGGCTACTTCGTCTGGGTGTCGCTGCGCGAGCCGACCCCGGAAGAACTGGCGAAGATGAAGGAGGAGTTCGACCTGCACGAGCTGGCGGTCGAAGACGCCGCCCGCGGCAACCAGCGGCCCAAGGTCGAGGAATACGGCGACTCGCTGTTCGCCGTGCTGCAGACGGTCGAACTGGCCGGCGACGAAATGAACATCGGCGAGGTCGACGTTTTTGTGGGCCCCAACTACGTGCTGTCGTCGCGCCGCAATGCCTCCGAAGGCTTCCTCGGCGTGCGCGCGCGCGCCGAGCGCGAGCCGCACCTGCTGGCGCAAGGCTCCTCGTTCGTGCTCTATGCGCTGATGGACGCGGTCGTCGACCGCTACTTCCCGGTGGTCGACTCGCTCGAATCGGAGCTGGAAAAGATCGAGGACCGCATCTTCATCCGCGGCTCGCAGCGCGCCAACATCGAGCGCCTGTATGAACTCAAGAGCAAGGTGCTGGTGCTGCGCCACGCGGTGATGCCGCTGACGGAAGGGGTGGGGCGCCTGTACGGCGGGCGCGTGCCGGCGCTGGCGGTCGACACCCAGGAATACTTCCGCGACGTGCACGATCACCTGTACCGCATCGCCGGCACCCTCGACACCATCCGCGACACCATCAGCACCGCCATCCAGGTCAACCTGTCGATGGTGGCGATCGACGAAAGTGAAGTGAACAAGCGGCTGGCGGCGTGGGCGGCGATCTTCGCCATCGTCACCGCGTTCGCCGGCCTGTGGGGCATGAACTTCAAGTTCATGCCGGAGCTCGAATGGAAGTACGGCTACCCGATGGCGGTCGGCATCATGGTTACCGTTTGCGCGGTGCTGTACCGGCGCTTCAAGAAGTCCGGCTGGCTGTAGGGCTTGGGTCTGGGCTTGGGTCTGGGCTTGGGTCTGACCCCGCGGGGTCAGACCCGGGTGTGGCAGCTTGCGCTGCCCGCGGACTGCGGCTGACTGCAAACCGGGGTCTGACCCCGCGGGGTCAGACCCATGCCATCGACAGCGCCACCGCCTCGGCCACCTTGATGCCGTCGACCGCCGCCGACAGAATGCCGCCCGCGTAGCCGGCCCCTTCGCCGGCCGGGAACAGCCCGCGCGTGTTCAGGCTTTGCAAGTCGTCGTCGCGCCGCTTGATGCGCACCGGCGACGAGGTGCGCGTCTCCACTCCCGTCAGCAGGGCGTCGGCCTGGTAGTAGCCCTTGATCTGCTTGTCGAAGGCGGGAAACGCCTCGCGCATCGCGGTGATGGCGTACTCCGGCAGCACGCCGGCCAGGTCGGTCAGGCGCACGCCTGGCGTGAGCGACGGCGCCACCGAACCGAACTCGCTCGACGATCGGCCCTTGACGAAGTCGCCCATCAGCTGGCCGGGCGCGTCGTAGGTGCCGCCGCCGAGCGCGAAGGCGCCTTCTTCGAGGCGGCGCTGCAGCGCGATGCCGGCCAGCGGATGGCCCGGATAATCGACTTCCGGCGTGATGCCCACCACGATGGCGCTGTTGGCGTTGCGCTCGTTGCGCGAGTACTGGCTCATGCCGTTGGTGACCACCCGGCCCGGTTCGGACGCCGCCGCCACCACCGTGCCGCCCGGGCACATGCAAAAGCTGTACACCGAGCGCCCGTTCGAGGCGTGGTGCACCAGCTTGTAGTCGGCCGCGCCGAGGATCTTGTTGCCGGCGTTGGGGCCGAAGCGCGCCGCGTCGATCAGCGACTGCGGATGCTCGACGCGGAAGCCGATCGAGAACGGCTTGGCCTCGATGTAGACGCCGCGCTCGTAGAGCATCTCGAAGGTGTCGCGCGCGCTGTGGCCGATCGCCAGCACCAGGTGGCGCGTGGCGATGCGCTCGCCGCTGGCCAGCACCACGCCGCGCACCTGGCCGCTGCCGGCGTCGCGCTCGATGTCGACGTCGACCACCTTGCTCGAGAAGCGATACTCGCCGCCGAGCGCGATGATGTTTTCGCGCATCTGCTCGACCATCTTGACGAGGCGGAAGGTGCCGATGTGCGGCTTGCTGACATACATGATTTCTTCCGGCGCGCCGGCCTTGACGAACTCGGTGAGCACCTTGCGCCCGTAGTGCTTGGGATCCTTGATCTGGCTGTAGAGCTTGCCGTCGGAAAAGGTGCCGGCGCCGCCTTCGCCGAACTGCACGTTCGATTCGGGGTTCAGCTCGCGCTTGCGCCAGAAGCCGAAGGTGTCGACGGTGCGCTCGCGCACCACCTTGCCGCGCTCGAGGATCAGCGGGCGCAGTCCCATCTGCGCCAGGATCAGCGCGGCGAACAGGCCGCACGGGCCGGTGCCGATCACCACCGGGCGCTCGTTGGCGTCGTGGCCCTGCAGCTGCTCGCCGCCGGCGACGAACTTGTAGGCGGTGTCGGGCGAGGCCATCACGTGGGCGTCGTGGCTGAGCGCGGCCAGCACCGCCGCCTCGTCGCGCAGCTCGGCGTCGACCGCGTAGATCAGCACGATGGCGCTTTTCTTGCGGGCGTCGTAGCTGCGCTTGAAGACGGTAAAACCGAGCAGGTCGGCGGCAGGAACGCCCAGACGCGTCAGCAGGGCGTCGCGCAGCGCGGTGTCGGGATGGTCGAGCGGAAGCTTCAGTTCGTTTATTCGCAGCATGGGGGTCGGATTGCAGTCAACATCAATCCGCTATTTTACCCGAGTGCATGGATCGTTTTGCGCGGCCCCGGCGCCGCAGGCTCCGTCGGCCGCGTCGCCGTACATACAATGGTGCGTCGCAATATGCCAGACCGTCAAAAGTGTTGCTTGTTAAGATCTATCCCTGAGCATGAAGGGCATTCCGGCAGCGCTTTTTATGGTGCGTAGCAGCATTGTGTCGCTGGCGTGCGAAATGTAAAAAATCCGTAAAAAATATTGTGTTGTTTATATGCATAATTCTCGGGCTGGACGTTGACACCGAATCTTTGCATATGATTCTATGTACGACTTAAATATCGTTGATCAAGATCAAACGATGTTTATGTAGTCGTCTACCGGCGAAAGTGTGTGCACTCGTAGGACTAAGTCGTACTGACACCGTGATTTAAACGCATAACTTTTTACCCGAGCCGATCTATCCGAGACGCTTAATAATAATTAGGAAATCACATGTTTAGAAAAAACGTAATTGCCCGCTCGCTGGGTCTCGCGTTTGCCGCCACCATGGTGGTGTCGAGCGCGTATGCCCAGTCGAACACCACCGGCGGTATCAGCGGTCGCGCAGCGGCCGGCTCGGTGATCACGATCCAGAATCAGTCGATCGGCCTGAACCGCGTCATTACCGTCAACAAGGATGGCCAGTACTCGCTGTCGCAATTGCCGCCAGGCAGCTACACGCTGAGCGCCAAGCTGCCGAACGGTACTGTCGAGCAGAACGCGATCATGGTGCAGGCAGGTGAGGGCTCCGTAGCGAACTTCGAAGGCCAGAGCCAGACCGTGGTCGTCACCGGCCGCATCTCGCGCATCGACGTCAAGTCGCCTGAGTCGAGCCTGGTGCTGAACAAGGCAGCGATCGACCGCATCCCGGTCGCGCGCAACGTCACCGCTGTCGCCCTGCTCGCCCCTGGTGCAACCGGCGGCGACAGCCGTATCGGCCAGACCGCACTGCGCGCCGGTAACGTGCCTTCGCTGGGTGGTGCTTCGCCGGCGGAAAACGTTTACTACATCAATGGTTTCAACGTCACCAATGCGCTCAACGGCGTTGCCTTCAACCAGGTCCCGTTTGACGCCATCGGCCAGCAACAGGTCAAGACCGGCGGCTACGGCCCCGAGTTCGGCCGTTCGCTCGGCGGCGTGCTCAGCGTCACCACCAAGCGTGGTACCAATGAATGGCACGGCGGCGTCAACGCCATCTATTCGCCCGATTCGCTGCAGGGTTCCTCGGTCTACACCGAGAAGGACGCCAACGGCCAATGGACTCTGAAAGACCGTGCGGGCGGCACCAACGACCTGCAGGGCAACCTGTGGGCCGGCGGCCCGCTGATCAAGGATCGCTTGTTCTTCTTCGGCCTGGTCCAGGGCGCCGACATCAAGCGCGAAACGTACAGCCTGAACCGCCAGGAAATCGTCAAGACCAACTCGCCGCGCTACCTCACCAAGTTCGACTGGAACCTGACCGACAAGAACCTGGTGGAATTCACCGCGTTCAGCGACAAGAGCACCGACAAGGTCCAGAACTACATCTCGCCTAACCCTTACGGCACCGCGCGCGGCGCCGACCAGGGCACCGACGAGTACACCACTGGTGGCGAGAACATGATTCTCAAGTACACCTCGTGGATCACCGACGACTTCACCGTTTCGGCCATGTATGGCACCGGCAAGTACAACCGCCAGTCGAACGTCGCTTCGGCCGCCTGCCCGTACATCACCGACCGCCGCGCCTCGCCGACGGTTCGCCTCGGCTGCGCCACCACCACCACCATCACCGACCCGAAGGCAAACGACAAGCGTAACGCCCTGCGCGTCGATGCTGAATGGAACCTCGGCGCGCATGGCGTGCGTTTCGGCATGGACAACGAAGAGTACAAGGTCATCGACGGTACCTTCTACCCGGGTGACGACAACTACATCATCCGTCGCCTCGCGGTCGGCGGCAAGCTGTCCAACGGCTACATCAACAACACCGGCGCGCCGCAGGAATACGTCGAAGTTCGCCGCTTCGCCAACGGTGGCGCGTTCACCACCAAGAACTCGGCCTTCTACCTGGAAGACAACTGGCAGGCGACGAAGAACCTGGTGGCAAGCATCGGTCTGCGTAGCGAATCGTTCGAAAACCTCAATGCTGAAGACAAAACCTTCATCAAGGTCAAGAACACCATCGCTCCACGCCTGGGCCTGACCTGGGACGTGCAGGGCAATGCCCAGACCAAGGTCTTCGCCAACGCCGGCCGTTACTACATCCCTGTGATGTCGAACACCAACGTTCGCCTGGCAGGCGCCGAGCTCGACTATCGCGAGTGGTACGCCTACACCGGCACCAACGGCGCCGACAAGTTCCAGATCCCTGGCCGCGGCGCCATGCTCGGCACCCGCGCAGTGACCTCGGACGGCAAGGCCGGCGATCCACGCTCGGTCGTCGACCCTAACATCAAGCCGATGTACCAGGATGAGTTCATCCTCGGTGCCCAGCAAGCGCTGAACAACCGCTGGTCGGTCAGCGCCAAGCTGACCCACCGCAAGCTGCAAAGCGTGATGGACGACATGTGTAACGACGAAGGCGCCTACAACTGGGCATCGACCAATGGCTTTAACGCCAGCCAGTCGGACGCCATCGCCGGCGCCATCGGCCACTGCTTCCTGTACAACCCGGGCAAGGACCTGACCGCCAACATCGATCTGGGCGACGGCAAGGGCCTCACCAAGGTCGTGATCCCGGCATCGGCACTCGGCTTCCCGCAGCCACAGCGTACCTTCAACGCCCTCGAACTCGGTTTCGAGCGCGCCTGGGACGGCAAGTGGAGCGTGCAGGGTTCGTATGTCCTCGCTTACAGCAAGGGCAACACCGAAGGCTACGTCAAGTCCGACATCGGCCAGGATGATGCCGGCATCAGCCAGGACTGGGATTACCCAGGCCTGATGGAAGGCGCCAATGGCTACCTGCCGAACGATCGCCGCCACACGCTCAAGGCCTGGGGTTCCTACCAGGTGCTGCCAGAGCTGCGCCTGGGCGCCAACCTGATCGTTCAGAGCGGCCGTCCGAAGAACTGCCTCGGCTACTACAACGGCACCACCGACTCGGTGTCGATCCTGTACGGCGCCGCGTCGTTCTACTGCAACGGCGTATATGGCCCGCGTGGTTCCTACGGCCGTCTGCCATGGACCAAGGAATTGGGCCTGCAGGCAACCTACCAGCCGAAGGCACTCAAAGGCACCACCTTCCAGGTCGACATCCTCAACGTGTTCAACGCACGTGGCGTGAACTCGATCGAAGAAGGCGGCGAATCGGCACTGCGTTCGCCGAGCCCGACCTACGGCCAGCCGATCGGCATCCAGACCGCACGCTCGGTTCGTTTCCTGGCTCAGTACGAGTTCTGATCACGGCCCCGAGTCTGGCCGGGCGCACGCCTGGCCAGCTGTCGGAAATGACAAGCCGCCCCTCGGGGCGGCTTTTCTTTTTTGGCCGCCTGTTATCCGCTTCGATGGCGCCGCGGCGCGCCGCCGGCGCCATCCTGCTGGCGTCGCACCATTCGCTTGTATAGACAGATCGCCGACAAATTCGGCGATCTCGGCGCGAGCTTGCGCGCAACTTCGGTCATCCCTCGCCAGTCCGGCCGCGGCCGCGATTTTCGCACCGGCGCGGTGCTGCGCCGCACCATGCCGGCGCGGCCGACGCCCCATAAATGTGTACGAAGTTGTAATTGTTGTTTATCTGCACGCAAGGCTCGGCGGTGTGTTGACACTCGTCATTGGCCTATGGTTAAGTGTAAAACTTAAATATTGTTTAAGACCTAAACAGTATTTTATTGTTTGTCCGTTCCCGCGGAATCAAACAGGGAAGTGGCAGGGAGATTAGAAAGACCGTGATTTAAACGCATAACCTTTAGCCCAGGCGAATCGCAAGACCGCCCCAAAAAAATTAGGAAATCACAATGTTCAGAAAAACCGTTTTAGTGCACGCGTTGTCGCTCGCCTTCAGCACTGCAGCCCTGAGCGTCGCCGTCATGGCGCCGGCAATGGCGCAGTCGAACGCCTCCGGTAACGTCTACGGCAAACTCGCCCCAGGCGCTGCCACCGCAGTCGTCGTCAAGAGCCTCGACACCAACCAGACCCGCACCATCGCCGTCGACGCCGCCGGCACGTTCACCGCCAGCGCGCTGCCGATCGGCCGCTACAGCGTGACGCCGATGAAGGGTTCCGTGGCCGGCAACGCCACCACGGTTGAAGTGCTGGCCGGCCAGGGCGTCGAAGCCGCTTTCGTCGAAGCGGGCATCCAGACCGTCCAGGTCAGCGGCCGCCGCAGCCGCATCGACATCTCCTCGGCCAACAACGGCGCCACGTTTACCGCGCGCGAACTGGCCAAGCTGCCGATCCAGCAGAACGTCGACGCCATCATCCAGCTGGCGCCGAACACCACCCGTGCCGACTCGCGCTACGCTGGCGGCGCCAGCTTCGCCGGCGGCGGCGCATCGGAGAACGCGTACTACATCAACGGTTTCCCTGTCACCAACCCGCTGACCCAGCTGGGCGCGTCGGAACTGCCGTTCGGCGCCATTGCGCAGGCCCAGGTCCTGACCGGCGGCTTCGGCGCCGAATTCGGCCGTTCGGTCGGCGGTGTCGTCAACATCACCACCAAGAGCGGTACCAACAACTGGGAATTCGGCGCCATGGCCAGCACCGAGCCGAACTCGCTGCGCTCCAAGACGGTCGACCTGTTCTACCCGGCCGCCACCATCAACAAGGCAGCCACCGACGGCACGCTGTATCGCCGCCGCTCCGAAAACCAGCAGGACCGCACCCAGCTCGGCGCCTACGTATCGGGCCCGATCATCAAGGACAAGCTGTTCATGTTCGCCTCGGCCGAGACGACCAAGACCGACACCGCCGGTACCGACGCCATCGGCGGCGTGCGCATCGGCGGCTCCGCCGACGGCGGCTGGAACGAGACCCAGCGCAAGGTCGAGCGTTACTTCGGCAAGCTGGACTGGAACATCACCGACAACCATCGCCTCGAACTGTCGCTGATCGGCGACACCCCGACCGTCGACTCGCAGTACAGCGGCTATACCTATTCCGCTTCTGCGCCGTACACCAGCACCCGCAACGGCGTCATCTCGACCCGCAAGAGCGAGTCGAACGTGGCCGACAACGGCGCCGACGTTCAGATCCTGAAGTACACCGGCAACATCACCGATGCCTTCACCGTCCAGGCACTGTACGGTCAGTCGAAGTCGAAGCACATCAACAAATTCGAAGGCTACAACGCGACCCTGTTCGGCACCACGTTCTCGCCCGACACCCAGGCTCCCGGCCTGAATTACGTCAACAAGCAGACCCTGACGACCTCGACCGGCAACGTTCTGCCTGACAACGCCCACGACAAGATCCAGTCGTTCCGCCTCGACCTCGAGTACAAGCTGGGCGATCACACCATCCGCTTCGGCCTCGACAACAACAAGCTGTCCTCGCTCAACGCCGGTGAGTCCGCCATTGGCGGCGGTTTCTGGGCCTACTCGCGCAACGACGATCCGAATGCATCGTTCGATCTGGGCGGCGGCATGTCGGCCGGGCCTGGCACCAGCACCAGCCCGCTGGGCAAGCAGGGTTACTACGTCACCAAGAACCTGTTTACCGACGTCACCAACGCCTACTCGAACCAGAACGCACAGTATCTGGAAGACAAGTGGCAGATCACCAAGAACCTGTTGATCACCCCGGGCGTGCGGATCGAAGCGTTCGACAACCAGAACGGCGACAAGGTCAAGTACCTCGAGCAGAAGAACCAGATCGCGCCGCGCCTGGCAGTGGTGTGGGACGTCAATGGCGACGCCTCGACCAAGGTGTTCGGCAGCGCCGGCCGTTACCACCTGCAGATCCCGACCCACCTGGCAGTGCGTGGCGCCGGTCGTGCGACCTTCACCGCCCAGGCCTTCGCCTACACCGGCATCGATCCTGCTACCGGCGCGCCAACCGGCCTGACCCAGCTGTCGGAACCGGCGTCGGCCAACAACGAGTACGGCCAGGCCAAGGAGCCGCGCACGCTGTCGGCGGTCGACCTGAAGCCGACTTACCAGGACGAGATCACGCTCGGCTTCGAGCAGGCGTTCTCGCCGTCGCTTAACTTCGGCGTCAAGGCAACCTACCGCAAGCTCGGCTCGACCATCGACGACTTCTGCGATGGCCGTCCGTTCATCAAGTACGCTGCCGACAACAAGATCAACACCGACAACTGGGGTGGCTTCGGCTGCGCCAACTTCAACCCGGGCGAAGCGAACTCGTTCTACGTTGACTACAGCGGTTCGACCAACAACGGCGGCACCGCCAAGAACCTGACCCTGGTCAAGTTCTCCGCAGCCGACCTGGGCTTCCCGAAAGCCGAGCGCACCTACAAGGCACTCGACTTCTTCGCCGAGCACCCGCTGCGCAACGGCTGGTACGGCAGGGTGAACTACACCTGGTCGCGCAGCAAGGGCAACACCGAAGGCCAGACCCTGTCGGACGTTGGCCAGACTGACGTTGCCGCCACCCAGACCTGGGACTACAAGGAGCTGATGATTGGCGCCAATGGCCCGCTGCCGAACGACCGCGAACACCAGATCAAGGCCTACGGCTTCATGGAAATCGCACCTGAGTGGACCGTCGGCGGCAACGTGCTGATGGCATCGGGCCGTCCGAAGAGCTGCGTTGGCCGCTTCCTGTTCGACAAAACCACGCCGAACTACAGCAACGGTCCTCACTACTGCGGTGGCGCCACCGTCGCCACCAACGTGTTCACCCCGCGCGGTACCCTCGGCCGCCTGCCATGGGATAACCGTCTGGACCTGAACGTGGTGTACCGTCCGGCAATGCTGGCCGGCCTGTCGCTCAAGGCCGACCTGTTCAACGTGTTCAACAGCCAGACTATCCAAAACCAGGAAGAGCGCTGGAACCTCGCCAATGCACCGCGCACCACGTTCGGCCGTACCCTGAGCACGACGACGCCGCGTTACGTGCGCCTGACCGCCGAGTACAACCACAAGTTCTGATCGCTTGATGGCTTGTGAAAAAACCCGCAGCGTCCGCGTTGCGGGTTTTTTTTCGCCTCTTGCGTTCAGGAAATTATTATTGGGATATGATTGCTCGACAAACAATAATCATGGAGTGATGATGAAACGTCTGATTTGCATCCTGCTGTGCTGGGCCGCCTGCGCCGGCGCCCATGCCGACGACCTGGCCACCGGCATCAAGGCGTGGGAACAGCGCGATTTTGCCACCGCGCAAACCATTTTCACGAAGCTGGCCAACGCCGGCAATCCGGAAGCACAATTTCTGCTGGGCGAAATGGTCGGCTACGGCGAAGGCGTGCCGGAGGACGCCGCCCTGGCCGAGCGCTGGCTGGGCCAGGCGCGCGCCGGCGGCCACAAGGACGCCGCCGAATCGCTGGTCAACATTCGCCAGCGCGCCGCCCGCCGCGCCGACATCGCCAGCTACGTGGCCGGCGCCGGCGCCGCGCCCACCCTGGTCCAGTTCGGCTGCGTGATACCGGTGTTCCCGAAGGAATCGATCACCCAGGTCGAGATCCGCGCCGTCGCCGCCAGGTCCGACGAGTGGCGCAAGTGCTACGAGCGCTACGCGGCGCAACTGGCGCAGCCGGCGCCGAAGCCGCCGGCCGACCTGGCCAAGCTGATGAACCTGGTCGAGCTCGAGCGCGCCGCCAGCGCGCGCGCGCAGGCGCAGGCCGGCGCCGCCACTGCCGCCAGCGCCGAGGCGGCCGCTTTCGGGCGCGCCTCCGACCAATGGTATGCCAACACCAGGCAGTATGCGACCAGCATGGAAAAGGTCACGCGCGAACAGTCGGATCGCCGCCAGCGCGAACTGGACGACATCACCGCGCGCGCCCGCGCGGCCGCCGACGCGGCGCGGGCCGGCAAATAAGCTGGCTATGTCACCGGTAAGTCGGGGGAGACGCCCAGTGCCGATCTCAGCAGCGCTTGGGGCAAGCTGATCCGTTTGTTGTCGAGCGCCCAGCGCCAGCCCAGGTAATTCGGCAGGTAGCGGCTGGCGACGCCGTTGAAACCGCGCAGCCATTGCTTGAAGCGGCCGTGATACGCATTGACGTTCTGCACGTGCAGCGCGCCGGCCACCCGCACCCCGGCCGACGGGTTGACGGCGCGATGGGCGATGCCGGCCTTGCGCGCAAAACTGCGATAGGCGCCATGGCCGTCGGTGACCAGCAGGATATCGGCCGCCACCACCGGCGGCAGGCAGCTGTGCAGGTGG
>JBBRXM010000098.1:0-18437 GCA_038248405.1 Burkholderiales bacterium | reverse complement strand
GCCACTGTCTGCTCGAGTGACGAGATGCCATTGAGCGCAGCGGCCAGGGCGGCGCGCTGGCGCGGCGGCAGCCCCATGGCTGTCTCGAGAAACTGCTTGAACGGGTGCGCTTCCACGCTCACTCCACGGCGACCTGGTCTGGTTCAGACCTCAGCCACAGGAGCTAGTTCAAAATTCCCGACTTAACGCGCACATAGCCAATAGGAACGGCGGCCCGGCCGGGCCCCTGGCCGTCACCGGTCAGCCGCAGCTGCCGATGTAGTGGCACTGGCTGCAGTGGCTGCAGCCGTCGATCCTGTGCAGCGCATGCGCGCCGCAGTCAGGACACTTGCGCCCGCCCTGCAGCGGCGCCGGCGCCGGCGCACACGGCGAGGCAGCAGGCGCCGCGCCGGCCAGCCGGCGCGCGAGGTCGGCCGTCGGTACCTGGTTGCCGTGCTGGTCGAGGAAGCCGCGCCGTATCAACATGCGCTGCAGCATGAATGCGATCGCCGCCACTTCCGAATCGTGATACATCGGCACCTCGGTGCCGTCGGCGCGCGTGAAGCTGCCGCAGCGAACCGGTCCCTTTTCCCACACCACTTCGCGCATGTCCGCCAGCGCCTTCGCCACCGAGCTGCCGGCGCGCGCGGCCAGCGACAGCAGGCGCATGGTCGAAGTGATCCACTGCTGGCCGTCGCTGCGCTGGTTGGCCGGCATGAAGAACTCGAACGGGCGCTCGATCACCACCGGCAGTCCGGCCACGCGGCCTTCGGCGTGGATGAAGCTCACCGTCAGGTAGGCAGCCCGTGCTCCTTCCTGGGTGGTGTAGCGCACCTTGCTGGTGACCGATTCCAGTTCGCCCGACGGCCGGCTGTCGAAGCGCCGGCGCAGCGGGTCTTCGTCCGGCGGCGTCGGCTGTGCGGGCGCGACGCTCAGGACGCTGGCCAGGCCGGCGTTGGGCCGGTAGGTGGCCAGGCCCTTGAGGCCGGCGCGCCAGGCGTCGCGGTACAGGTCCTTGAAATCGCCGAACGGATAGTCGGCGGCGACATTGACGGTCTTCGAGATGGCCGTGTCGATGAAGGGCTGCACCGCCTCCATCATGCCGAGGTGGTCGCGCGCGGCCATCTGCAAGGCGGTGACGAACTGCGGCGGCAGGGCGGCATCTTCGCTGACGTCGTGGCCGAGGTGGCGGTACAGGCGCCACGCGTGGTCCGCCACTTCGTAGCTGCGGGTGCTGCCGTCGGCCATGCGCTTGTTGCGGTAGTAGACCCACGAAAAGGCCGGCTCGATGCCGTTCGAGGCGTTGTCGGCGAAGGCCAGCGTGATCGTGCCGGTCGGCGCGATCGACAGCAGGTGCGAATTGCGGATGCCGTGTTCGGCGATGCGCGCGCGCAGCGGCTGCGGCAGGCGCGCCGTGAACTGGCCGGCGAGATAGGCGGCGGCGTCGAAGCACGGGAACGGGCCTTTTTCGCGCGCCAGCTCGACCGAGGCGGCGTAGGCGGCGTTGCGCAGCTCCTCGGCGATGCGCGCGGCGGTGGCGCGGCCGGCGTCGCTGTCGTAGGCGACGCCGAGCATCACCAGCGCGCTGCCCAGGCCGAGAAAACCGAGCCCGACGCGCCGCTTGGCTGCACCTTCCTCGGCTTGCTGCGGCAGCGGCCATGCGGTGGCGTCGAGCGCCAGGTCGAGCATGCGCACGGCGACGGCGGCCACCTCGCGCAGGCGCGCGAAATCAAGCGCCGCGGCCGGCGTGAAGGGCGCCTCGACAAAGCGGGTCAGGTCGATCGAGCCGAGGTCGCAGCAGCCATACGGCGGCAGCGGCTGCTCGCCGCAGGGATTGGTGGCGCACAGCTGTTCAAGGTAGTACAGGTTGTTCTCGGCATTGATGCGGTCGATGAACAGCACCCCGGGTTCGGCATGGTCGTAGGTGGACTGCATGACCGCCTGCCACAGCTGGGCCGCGTCGAGCGTGCGGTACACCCACTTGCCGTCGTCGCGCAGGCAGGCGCCGGCGGCGACCTGGTCGTCGGACGGCTCGGCCGCGTGCACCAGCGCGAACGTCTGCCCGGCTTCGAGCGCGCGCATGAAGGCGTCGGTCACGGCGATCGACAGGTTGAAGTTGGTCAGGGCGCCGGCGTGCTTGGCGGCGATGAAGCGTTCGATGTCCGGGTGGTCGATGCGCAGCACGCCCATCTGGGCGCCGCGGCGCGCGCCGGCCGATTCGACCGTCTTGCAGGAAGCGTCGAACACTTCCATGTACGACACCGGGCCGGAGGCGCGCGAACCGGTGCCCTTGACACGGCTGCCGAACGGCCGGATCGCACTGAAGTCGTAGCCGACGCCGCCGCCGCGACGCATCGTTTCGGCCGCTTCGGCCACCGCCGTGTAGATGCCGGGCAGGCCGTCGTGGCAGCCGGTCACCGAGTCGCCCACCGGCTGCACGAAGCAGTTCATCAGCGTGGCCTTCATCTGCATGCCGGCCGCCGAATTGATGCGGCCGGCCGGGATGAAGCCTTGCTGCTGCGCCCACAGGAAGCGCTCCGTCATCGCCTCGCGCAGCTCGGCGCTCTCGTGCCGCGCCAGCGCGCGCGCCACCCTGGCCTGCACCGCGCCGACGGTGTCCTCATCGCCCTTGGCGTACTTCTCGCGCAACACGTCGATCGACACTTCCTGCGCAGGCAGGCTCCGGCCCAAACTTTTTTCGCTCGCGTTCATTCTTGTCCTGTGGCTTAAGGCGCCGCCGCCACGATGGCGCCGGCGCCTGCCACTATCGGCGAAGCGTGAACGAAATGCCTTAATGCAGGCTAAGGATTAGCAGGCCGTTTGTTGTTGTTGACAACTACCGGTCTTTGCGCCTACTCTTCGTTGTCACTCCCAACCAATGGAAACCATGAATACCGTTGCCGATCTCGCCGGCCCCCTCTTGCGCGAAGTTGCCCGCCTGTACGTACGCGCCCAGCGCACCCAGGTCGCCTGTTGCGACGGTGCATCGAACGTGCAGTGCCACGTGCTGACGGAGCTGCTGCGCGCCGACGGGCTGACGCAGCGCGCGCTGGTCGAGCGCCTGAACCTGGACAAGGGGTGGATCAGCCGCGCGGTGGACGCGCTGGTAGCGGACGGCGCCGTCGACAAGCGGCAAAGTGAACGCGACCGCCGCAGCGTGAACCTCAGCCTGACCGCGGCGGGCCGCGCGCGCGCCGGCAAACTCGAACGCCAGCTCAACGGCCATGCGGCCGCGCTGCTGGACGCCATCCCCGCCGAGCACCACGCGCAGGTGCAGCAGTCGCTGCACCTGCTGCTGCAGGCTTTGCAGGGCTTACCGAACGATCCCTATAACGCACACCCGAGAAAGTGATTTCATGCTGAGAGCCGCCACGCCCGCCGACGCCGCCGACATCGCGGCTATCTACAACCATTACGTCGAGACTTCGACGATCAGCTTCGAGGAAAGTGCGGTCAGCGTCGCCGACATGGCGCAGCGCATCGCCGATGTCGGCGCCAGGCTGCCGTGGCTGGTGTTCGAGGAGGCGGGCCGCGTCGTCGGCTACGCCTATGCGACTGCGTGGCGCGTGCGCGCCGCCTACCGCTTCTCGGTCGAAAGCTCCGTCTACGTCTCGCCCGAGCATCCGCGCCGTGGCATCGGCGCGCGCCTCTACCGCGCGCTGCTGGACGACTTGCGCTCGCGCGGCATCCACGCGGTCATCGGCGGCATCGCCCAGCCCAACGCCGCCAGCGTCGCCCTGCATGAGGCATTCGGCTTCGACAAGGTCGCCCATTTCAAACAGGTGGGCAAGAAGTTCGGCCAATGGGTCGATGTCGGCTACTGGGAACTGCTGCTGGAGCCGGCGCTCTAGTCGGAAAACAGCTTTGCGATCACCGCACGGATCCACATGTTGGCCTCGTCCTGGTGAAAGCGGCGATGCCAGTGCTGCTTCAGGTCGAACTGCGGGATATCGAGCGGCGGCTCGATCAGGCGGATGCTGGCGATCTTGGCGAACGACTCGCCCACCGCGTAGGGCACTGTCACCAGCAGGTCGGTCGAGGCGATGATGAAGGGGATCGACATGAAGTGCGGCGTCGACAGCACGATGCGCCGCACGATCTTGTGCCGCGCCAGCAGCTGCTCGAACACCTCCTGGCTGCGCCCCTCGGCGCTGATGACGGCGTGGCCCAGTCCCAGGAACTGCTCCATCGACAGCCGGCTGCCCTTGATCCGGTGCTTCGCGTTGAGCAGCGTGATGAAGGAATGGGTGAACAGCCTTTGCTGGAAAAAATTGCGCTTCTTCAGGTCGGGGAAGTAGCCGAGCGCGAGGTCGATGTCGCCGCGCTCGAGGCCATCGGCGATCTCGCCCGGCGGCAGCGTCACCGAGGCCACCGTCGCATGCGGCGCATGGCGCTGCAGGTATTCGAGCAGCTTGGGCAGGAAGGTCATCTCGCCGATGTCGGACAGCGCGAAGGTGAACTTGCGCGTGGTGGTGGCCGGCTCGAAGGCGGCGCCGGCCAGCACTTCCTCGCGGATGCGCAGCAGGATCTCCCGGGTCGGCGCCAGCAGCGCCAGCGCACGCGGCGTCGGCGCCATGCCGTGCGAGCCGCGCACGAACAGCGGGTCGCCCAGCGCCGCGCGCAGCTTGTTGAGGGCGATGCTCACCTTCGGCTGGCTCCAGCCGAGCCGCTCGGCGGCGCGGCTGACGCTCTTCTCCTCGGCGATGGCCACCACCACCTGCAGCAGGTTCAGGTCGAAATCGGTATGCGTCATGCTATTGCATTTTCGAATAAATGTTATGCGCTAAATTGGCTTGAGATATAACACGGATTGGCTAAGATTGTCTGCACATACCTACAACAATCAGGAGACAATCGCATGAGTCGTTCATTGATCGCGCCGTGGTGCATGGCGTTCGCCCTGGCCGCGCCGGCGGCATCAGCCGCTGACCACGGCAACACCTTCAAGGTCGGGGTGATCACCTCGCTGACCGGCCAGGCCGCCGAGAGCGGGGCGCAGATGAAGGCAGGCATCGACACCTACCTGCGCCTGCATGGCGACACGGTGGCCGGCAAGAAGATCGAAGTGATCTACAAGGACGATACCGGCACCCAGCCCGACTTGGCCAAGCGCCTCGCCACCGAACTGGTCACGCGCGACAAAGTCGACGTCCTCGCCGGCTTCATCTTCACGCCCAACGCAATGGCTGCCGCCGCGATCGCCGACCAGGCCAAAACGCCGATGGTGGTGATGAACGCCGCGGCGTCGGCGCTCACCACCCGTTCGCCCTACATCACGCGGGTGTCGTACACCATCGCGCAGTCGGCCAAGCCGCTTGCCGAATGGGCCTACAAGACCGGCTCGCGCCGGGTGTTTACCGTCGTTTCCGATTACGCGCCGGGGCTGGATGCCGAAACATGGTTCAACAAGACCTTCACCGCCGCCGGCGGCCAGATCGTCGGCTCGGTGCGCATGCCGCTGTCGACGGTCGACTACGGCGTCTTCATCCAGCGCATCAAGGACGAAAAGCCGGACGCCATCCACGTGTTCCTGCCGAACGGCCAGCCGATGGTGTCGTTTACCAAGGCCTACCGCGAAAAGGGCCTGGACAAGGCGAATATCCGCTTTCTCGGCGGCGAGGGCTGGGGCGACGAGGACGTGCTCAAGGCCGGCGGCGACGCGCTGCTCGGCATCTACTCGTCGGGCTTCTATTCGTTCACCCGGCCGGGCGCCGAAAACGCGCGCTTCGTCGAGGCGTTTTCGAAGACGGTCGGCGGCAAGATGGCCCCGAGCTTCCTGGCCGCGTCCTCTTACGACGGCATGGCGCTGATCGCCAGGACGCTGGCCAAAACCGGCGGCAATGCCGACGGCACGGCGTTCATGGAGGCGCTCAAGGGCTACACCAGCAGCAGTCCGCGCGGCACCGTCACCATCGACCCGGCCACGCGCGACATCGTGCAGACCATCTACATCCGCCGCATCGACCGGCAAAGCGGCAAGCTGGTGGCGACCGAAATCGACAGGTTCGATGCCGTCAAGGACCCAGGAAAATAAGGAGACCCGATCATGTTCCCACTCAATCAATGGTACGTCGCCGGCTTCGCATGGGAGCTGGCCGACAAGCCGGTGTCGCGCACGCTGCTGAACCACAAGGTGGTCCTGTTTCGCACCGGCGACGGCCAGGTGGCCGCGCTGGAAGACCGCTGTTGCCACCGTTCGCTGCCGCTGTCCTGCGGAACCGTCGAGGGCAGCGGGGTGCGCTGCGGCTACCACGGCATGCTGTATGCGCCGAACGGCAGCTGCCTTGAGATCCCCGGCCAGGACAAGATTCCTTCCAAAGCCAGGGTCAAGGCTTTCACGCTGGTCGAACGGGACCAGATCCTGTGGATCTGGATGCCGCGCGAGGAGGGCGCCGCGCCCACCCACGAAGCGCCGCGCTACTGGGTGCACGGCGACCCGCGCTACAGCTTCAAGGGCGACGTCTTCCATTACGACGCGCCTTACCAGCTCATTCACGACAACCTGCTCGACCTTTCCCACCTCGGCTACGTGCACTTGAAAACCATCGGCGGCAACGCGGCGGTGCACATGAACGCGCGGCTGTTGGTGGAGGGCACCGGCGACCAGGTCAAGGTGCTGCGCTACATGCCCAATTCGGCGCCGCCGCCGACCTACACGGGGGCGTGGCCGTTCAAGGGCAATATCGACCGCTGGCAGGAAGTGGAATTCAACGTCAGCCACTTCCGCATCTGGACCGGCGGCGCCGACCTGGGCACCGAATCGATGGACGACCCTGAGCGCGGCGGCTTTCACATGCGCGGCTTTCATGCCATCACGCCGGAAACCGACACCAGCGCGCACTACATGTGGACGATGGCGGCCAACCACCATCCCGAGCGGCCCGACGTCAGCGAGCTGGTATACGAACAGACGGCGCTGACCTTTTACGAGGACAAGGTCATCATCGAGCAGCAGTACCAGAACATGCTGCGCTTTCCAGGAGCGCCGCAGATCGACATCCACGTCGACGTCGGCCCGAACCGCGCGCGGCGCGTCATCGACCGCCTGCTGGCGCAGGGGCTCGACGCCTGATTTCCCGCGTTCCTCCGCATTTACCCCGTGCCCGTCGCATCGGGGATGCAAAACGGGCGCCCCGTGTGGAAGATGCATGCACACCCACACGGAGGAAGCATGCATCGCACAACCAACTACTTCACGAAACGCCCCGCCGCACTGGCCTCGCTGGCGCTGGCCGCCACACTTGCAGGCTGCGGCGGCGCGCTGTCCGGCGCCGGCGAGCCGGAAGCGCCGCCGGCGGACGCCGCCGCCTACCGCGACCTGCTGTCCTACTGCGGCCAGTCCGAGCCGGCCGGGGCCGACGCCGCGCGCGATGGCTGGACCTCCACACTGCTGTCGTCGGACCAGTACGGCGCCGTCAGGACGAGCATGGTGTCGGTTGGCGGCAGCTCGTCGGCGTGGGACACGCCGCTCACCCTGTACGTGCCGCTGAACATCGGCATGAACGGCTATTCAATGCCGGACTGGAACATGGGCGTGCGCTTTCCAACCGTGCTGGCGAAGCAGTCGGTGGCGTGCGTGCGGCAGGCGTCGCACATCTACACGCCGCGCGTGTTCGACTTGCCGGGGATGCCATCCGTTGCGCCGGTGCCGCAGAACATCTGGGACAGCTACTGGGACCGGGCGCTGCCGGTGTCCGCGCTGGCAGGCAGGGCGATCAGCGGGTTCGAGTTCGTCAGCAATTTCGCGCCGGCCAGCGGTGACGTCTTCTTCAACCTGGACAAGTCGCGCGCAACGGCGCCAGCGAGCTGGTCCGTTTGCTACCTGGCGCCCAGATCGGTGCAGTGGAATTGCGCCCAGCCCGGCGTGGCCGACGGCGGCACCTACTGGCAGCTGTCCGTCCAGCGTCCGAAAACGGGCGTCTACGTGCTGATGGCGCCGCTGCCGGCCGCGTGATCGTCTCCGCACAGCGGCCAGCGCCCAGCCAGGACGGAGCGCCGGCGGCCGGGCCGTTCAGTCGCCCAGGATGGTCACCACCACGCGGCGGCGCTGCGGCGACGTGCGATGCTCCCACAGGAAGATGCCTTGCCAGGTACCGAGCAGCAGGCGGCCGTCGGCTACCGGCACCGTCAGGGCCGTATCGGTGAGCACGCTGCGGGCATGCGCGGCCATGTCGTCCGCCCCTTCGGTATCGTGGCGGTAGGCGCGGTCGCCGTCCGGCGCCAGCCTGCCGAGGATGGTTTCGAGGTCGCGCCGCACGTCCGGGTCGGCGTTTTCGGTGATCGTCAGCGAACAGCTCGTATGCATGACGAACACGTGCGCCAGCGCGCACCGGGCGCCGGCCTCGGCCACCACGCGCGCCACCGCGCCGGTGATGTCGCGGGTGCCGCGCCCGGCGGTGGAAAACTCCAGTATCGACTGATGCGTCAAGGGTGGCATCCTCCTTCGCGACGATGATAGCAGCACAGTTGGAAGCGCGCCTGTTGACGGGGCTATAATAGTTTTCTCAGGAAAATTCCCCTAACGGCCATGTACTTTCGCAACCGCTTGCTGATCCTGGTCATGTCCATACTGATCCCGGCGTTCGCGTCGGCGGTGCTGGCGGTGTGGTACGTGTACGACCAGGAGCACGACAACCAGGAGCGCAGCGTCGGCGAGGCGGCGCGCGCGCTGGCGCTGCTGGTCGACAAGGAACTGCAGAGCCGCGAGAGCATGCTGCTGGCGCTGGCGCATTCGCCGTCGCTGGCCCGCGGCGACCTGGCCGAATTCTACGCGCACGCCAGGGCGGTGGTGCCGGCCCCGGGCGCGGCGATCATCCTGCAGGAGCCGTCCGGGCGCCAGCTGATGAATACGCGGGTGCCGCTGGGCGAGCCGCTGCCGCAGCGGCGTTCGTCCGACATGGCGCAGCTGATGCAGCGTTACGGAAGCAAGCGCACGCTGGTCTCGGACGTGTTCTTCGCGCCGGTGGCCAGGCGCTACGATTTCACCGTCCAGGTGCCGGTGCTGGCGGCGGGGGAACCTGCTTTTTTCCTGACGATGGGCATCAATTCGAGTTCGCTGCAGGCGCTGTTCGCCCACCAGCGCTTCCCCGAGGCATGGGTCATCACCGTGCTCGACCGTAACGGCAAGGTGGTCGCGCGCACCCGCGACGGCGACAAGTTCGTCGGCACCGTCGTGCGTCCCTACACCCGCAACATCGTGTCGTCGGCGCAGGAGGGGTCGTACCCGAGCGTGACGCTGGACGGCATTGCCGTGAAGGCCTTCTTCAGCACCATCCAGCGCTCGGACTGGAAGGTGCTGGTCAGCATCCCGGAGACCGAAATTCGCCAGGTGCCGCTGCGCGCGGCGGCCTTGCTGGCGGCGATGCTGGTGCTGGTGCTGCTGGCGGCGCTGGCGGCGGCGCGGCGCATGGCGCGTCACAGCATCGCCCCGATCGAGCACCTGCGCACCGCCGCCGACCGGCTCGGCCGCGGCGAGGACGTGCGCTACGTGCCGCAGGGCCTGCGCGAAATCGACCGGGTCGGCCTGCGGCTGGCCGACGCGGCCGACCAGATCAAGGGCGCGCAGAGCGAGCTGGAACGCAAAATCGCGGTCGCCGTCGCTACCAACGCGCGCGCGCAGGCCGCGCTGATCAAGGGACAGAAGCTCGAAGCGCTGAGCCGCCTGACCGGCGGCATCGCGCACGACTTCAACAACCTGCTGCAGACGCTGACGAGCGCGCTGCAGCTGGCGGCGATGACGCCCGACCCGGCGCGCGTGGCCTCGCTGCTGGCGACCTGCCAGGCGGCGGTGCGCAAGGCCACCGACCTGACGGCCCAGCTCGGCTCGTTCGGCAAGGTGCAGGACGCCCGCCTCGAACTGGTCGACCTGGCGCCGGCGATCCGCGCCCGCATGCAGCTGCTGGCCGGTGCCGTCGGCAGCGGCGTCAGCCTGCGGCTGGACCTGGCCGACAAGCTGTGGCCGGTGCTGGTGGACCCGGTGCAGCTGGAACTGGCGCTGGTCAACATCGCCCTCAATGCCTATGACGCCATGCCGCAAGGCGGCGCGCTGCGCATCAGCGCCGAGAATGTCGGCGCCGGCCGTGGCCCGCGCGAGATGGCGGGCGAATTCGTGCTGCTGCGCCTGACCGATACCGGTGCCGGCATGAGCGCCGAAGTGCTGGCCAACGCGCCCGATCCCTTCTTCACCACCAAGCCGCTGGGGCAGGCCAACGGACTCGGCCTGGCCCAGGTGTACGGCTTCGCCAACCAGTCCGGCGGCGTGCTGCGGCTCGACAGCGTGGAAGGCGAGGGCACCACCATCGAAATATATTTCCCGCGCGCGGCGTCCGGGGGCAGCGGCGCCGCCGCGCCGGCGCCGGCCCTCGCCGGCGCCGCCCGCCACGTGCTGTTCGTCGACGACGACGTCTTGCTGCGCGACACAGTCGTGCCGGCGCTGGAGCAGGCCGGCTTCCGGGTGACGGCGGCCGCCAGCGCCGACGAGGCGGCGGCCATGCTGGAGGCGGGCCTGCGCCCCGATGTGGTGTTCTCCGACATCGTCATGCCCGGCCGCGCCAGCGGCATCGACCTGGCCAACATGATGCGCCAGCGCTACCCGGAGATCGGCGTGATACTGGCCACCGGCTACTCCTGCAAGCGCGTCGGCTTGCCGGGGATACTGGTGCTGTCCAAACCGTACGAACTGGCGACGGTGGTCGAGCAGCTCGCCGCCGTCCGGGCGCCTGCCGGAGTCGGGCCGGCGTGAGCGCCAGCCCCCGGGGCCTTGCGGGGCCGGCCTCGGTGATTCAGTACAGTGCCCCCACCTTGTTGAGCACTTCGACGGAACGTACGTGGGCGCGCACCCCGAGTTCTTGCCAGGAGTACTGGATCTCCGTTACGTGCGGCATCGCCTTGCCGGGATCGTCCTTGAGCCGCAGGACGGTGATGGTCAGGGGCTCGCCGGTAAAACCCAGTTCCAGATTGACTTTCAAGTATTCCTTGCTCGTGTAGCCGGTCGAGCTCACCCACAATGTGAGGTGCTCGGCATCGACCTTGAGGCCGTGCAGGCGTTCCAGTTCCCTGGTATCAGGAATGGGCATAGATTCTCCATGATAGAAATTGGCAAGTGCCGGACGACCGCCGGCTTATTCCGTCCGCACGGGGCCGCAAGCGGCCAGAAGGGATGCATCGGTGATCGAGGACTCCACCGAATTGTTCGCCGAATACACGCGCACGCCTGTGATCCACTCGAGCCGTTCGACCTCGACGCTGGCCGAGATCGGCAGGATCACCTGAATCGCCATGCCGGCCGGCGGGGTGGCGAAGAAGTCGAATTCCTGGACCCCGTCCGCCGGCGGCCTGATATATATGCGCGGAACGATCTCGGGCGACTTCCAGCCGCCGCTGCTGACCTCGCCAACGGCGGCGACAGACAACTGCGGTGGCATGGTTTTGGAAATTGCAGCGTGAACGAAACTGACTTGATACACTTTTCGACTCATGGCCGTCTCCTGTACAGGTTGACCTGGTGGACCCTATCCGCGTGCCGGGCAGGCAGAGATGCATCGTTTTATCGCAAAACGGATGAGCGGAATTGAAGAGTACCGCCATTCGAGTCGATCTCAACGACAATTATTTCTATTTTAATAACGCTTTGAATAGGGCGGCGCTACTGCGGCGCCAGCCGCGGCACGGGCGTTCGTCCTATGGCATGACGGGCCCGGCGGACCTGGCATGAAGGCTCTTTCTTAACGTCATGCACCACGTCGCCGACGAAGAGACCATCCTGCTGCCGGAAGCCGAACGCGTGATGACCAGCCATCGCCTCAACGAACTGGGCGTGCAGATGACGAAGCGGCGGCTGGAACTGCTGGCGCCGAAAGCGGGCAAGGCCGCCGTCAACACGGTGGTCGGCTTTTCGTCGAGCACCACGGCGATGGTGCTGGGCGCGGTCAGCGCGCTGCTGCTGGGCCGTTTCCTGTCGAAGAAGCTGGCGTAAGGGGCGCGCCGTCGTCGTCGTCCTGTTTGCCCATCCGCACCGACGCCAGCCGCCCGACCTGGATCAGCCCTTCGGCCGCCGCGTGCGCGGCGGCGAACACGCTGTCGGGCGCCAGGATCAGCTGGGTGCCGGTGGCGGCGACTTCCTCGGTGAGCCGGTCGAGCGCCTCGATGCGCGACGGGTCCGGGTCGACGTTGCGTATGTAGATCACGCGCACCGATTGCGGGTGGCGCCGCACCAGCTCGGCGTAGATCTCGGGATCGCGCTCGCCGCTGTCGCCGATCAGCACGAACTGCATGTCCGGGTGGAAGCCCATGATCAGTTCGATCTTGTCGAGCTTGTGGTTGCGCTGCTCGGTTGCCTGCAGCAGTTCGCGCAGGCGCAGTTCGCGCAGCAGCAGCGGCCCGACCGGCACGCCCTGCACCCGCAAGAATTCCACCAGCGGCCCGAACAGGTGCCACGGGCTGCTCGAGACGTAGAACACCGGGTTGCCCTCGTTGCCGCCGGCGCCGTCCACCAGCGCCCGGTAGAAGGCGGCGACGCCCTTGAAGGGTTTGCGCGTGTGCGCGTTCGAGCGCGCCAGCATCAGCGCCATGTTCAGCTTGTTGGTGACGTTGGTCCACAGCACCGTGTCGTCGATATCGCTGATGATGCCGAAGCGCGCCGTCGGCGGCGGCACCACCACTTCGGCGGTGGCGCCGAGCGGCGCGCCGTCGGCGCCGGCGCTGCCGGACAGCTCGAGCTCGACCGGGTGGCGCCCGCCCGCAAGCGCCTGCCTGGCGGCGATCTCGAAGGAAAAATAGCCGCCGCCGTCGGTGACGGTGTCGTAGCTGGCGCCCTGGAACCAGGCGCGCACCGGGGCGCCGGCGACCTGGTCGGATTCGAGCCGGTGGTAGAGCGCGACCATGTTGCTCCAGGGACTGTCGTGGCCGCTCTGCTGGCGGAAGTCACGCTCGTCGAGCACGCGCCCCTTGACCCAGATCCTGTCGGCGTTGCCGAAGCCGAAATAGGGCAGCACCATCAGCCGGCGCGGCGCCGCCGGCGTGCGCAGCCGCCGCAGGGCGCCGCGCGCGAACAGCCCGGCGCCCTTGGCCAGCTTGCGGCGCAGCGCGCCCGTGGCAACCGGCGCCGGAGCCGGCGCCGGCTGTTCGGCCCACAGCACGCCGCCCGCGGGCGCCGGCTGCGCGCCAGCCACCAGCTCGACGCTGGCGCCGGCCGCGCGCAGCCGCGCCAGCTCGGCGTCCGAGGCGATGCCGGGGGCGAGCCGGAAGGCGGCGCCGGCCGGATCGACCCGCCCGACGATGTCGTCGAAGCCGGCGCGCGTCAAGATCAAAAACGGCATGTGTCTCCCGAACCAAATAGCTGAAACGACAATTATGTCGGCAAACGGCGCGCTACAGCGCGCGGCAATCGCTGGCCGGTCAGGAAGATCTTCACAAAAATGCGACAGGCCGGCCAAATGTGTCAATATTTTCCATGAAGTAACTTATAATTAGTTGTCGCATGGAAAATTGCTGCCGCCACTACGGCGCATCCACGGGGCAGGGCGCAGCTGCCGCGGCCGTATGCGTGCGCTTGTCGCTGTTTATCTACGAAATGCACGCACCTATGAAGAATAACCGGCTCGGCGTGGCGCTGATCGCGTCCTCGCTCCTGATGATTGCCCTGGTGGTGTGGCTGATGCTGCAGCGCCAGTCCGACAGCCACGCCGCCCAGATCCGCGCCCAGGGGCTGGGCGTGACGCGCTCGCTGGCGGCGCTGCCGATGCACCTGCTCGCCCCCGGCGCCGGCCAGTCCAGCGTGATCAATTCGCTGTTCGCCTACCACGACAATCCCGATTTCGCCTACGCCGCCGTGATGGCGCCGGGCGGTGCCTCGCTGGCCGAAGTGGCCAACGGCGGCGCCACCGTGGCGACGCTGCCGCTACCCACCGGCACTGCCTCGCTGTTCGGCGAGCGCACCGTGCCGGCGGCCGGCGGCAGCGTGCGCGAATTCTACGGCCCGGTGCTCGACGGCGGCCGCCTGCAAGGCTTCGTGCGGGTCGCTTACTTCATGCCACGCTCCCTGCTGACGATGAAAGACCTGCCGTTTTTCGGCGTGCTGGCGCTGGCGATGTTCCTGCTGGTGCCGCTGGCGTACATCCTGCTGCGGCGCGAACTGGCGCCGCTGTCGGGCATCAGCCGCCAGCTCGGCGAAGTGGTCGCCAACACCAGCGGCGTTTCGCTGCCGGCGGCGCCGCGCGACGTGCGCGACCTGGCCGGGCAGCTGCAGCAGTACCTGGCCGGCACCAACGCGCGCATCGCCGCCCTCGAGCGCGACAGTTTCAAGGCGATCGCCGACGGCCGCCTGCTCGAATACGGCAGCAACAAGATGGACGCGGTATTGCGCTGCATGCCCGACGGCGTGCTGATCCTCGATCCGTCGGGCGAGATCACTTTCGCCAACGGCAAGGTCGAACCGATGCTCGGCGCCAGCACGCAGGCGGTGCTGGCCACGCCGATCGAGGCCTGGTGCCTCGATGCGCCGCTGGCCGCGCTGCTGGCACGCTACCGCAGCGACAGCGCCGAGAGCGGCCGCCAGGCCAGCGTCGAGTTTTCGCCGCGCGAGGTGCCGCACAAGCGCCTCGTCGCCACCGCCCAGCCGCTGGTGGGCGCCGAGGGCCGCGTTGCCTTCGGCACCCTGGTGGTGCTGCGCGACGCCACCCGCGAATTCCTGGCCCAGCAGGCCGGCAACGACTTCGTCGCCCACGTGTCGCACGAACTGAAGTCGCCCCTGAACGTCATCGTCATGTACAGCGAGATGCTGCAGGACGCCGCGCCGGACGACCACGCGCTGCGGGTCGAGGCGACCAACGTCATCCGCGACGAGGTCGAGCGCATGGCCTCGCTGGTGAACAACCTGCTCAACGTCAGCAAGCTCGAAACCGGCAGCATGAGTCCCGAGCGCCACCGCATCAAGCTCGACGACCTGCTGCGCGACGCCTTCGAGCACATGCTGCCGCGCGCCGAAAGCCGCAACATGAAGCTCGAGCTGCAGCTGCCGCGCGAGCTGGCGGCGGTATCGATCGACAAGGACCTGTTCCGCATCGCCCTCAACAACCTGCTCACCAACGCCATCAAGTACAACCGCGACGGCGGCAGCGTCACGCTGTCGGCCGACGAGAGCGACCACGAGATCGTCATCACGGTGCGCGACAGCGGCATCGGCATCGCGCCGGAACAGCAGGCGCGCGTGTTCGAGAAGTTCTACCGCGCGCCCGGCAGCGAGGCCGCCGCCAGCGGCGGCCATGGCCTCGGCCTGTACCTGGCCTGCCAGATCGTCGAGCTGCACCATGGCCGCATCGCGCTGGTGAGCGACGTCGGCGCCGGCAGCGCGTTTTCAATCCACCTCAAGAAGATGGCCGCGCTCGTGCCCGGCCCGAGCACTTTATGAATCAGCACAAGATCCTCGTGGTCGATGACGAAGCACACGTCATCCGCATCCTGCGCCTGATGCTCGAGCGCGCCGGCTACCTGGTGCGCTCGGCCAACGACGGCAACGAGGCGCTGGCGGTGATGGCCGATTTCGAGCCCGACGTCATGATCAGCGACATCCAGATGGCCGGCATGAACGGCCGCGACCTGTGCCGCACCGCGCGCGAGCGCTATCCCGAACGGCGCTTCCTGATCCTGGTGATGACGTCGATGACGGCCGCCGAGGAGCGCAGCTGGGCGCGCGAACTGCCCAATACCGAGTTCCTCGAAAAACCGCTCAGCCCGCGCCAGCTGGTGGCGCGCCTGCAGACCCACTTTGCCGCGCTCGACGCGGCGCCGGAGAATACCGATGCATGACAGCCTGGCCGATATCGATTTCAGCAAATACCGGCGCTGGCTGCAGCGCGTCGCCGGCGCCGAGTATCCGATGGCGCTGTGCGGACCGGACGGCGCGGTGCTGTCCGGCGACGACGGCATGGCCGCGTGGCTGGCGGGCCTCGCCGCGGCCGGCTTTGCCTGGCCGGCGGAGGGCGAGGGCATGCAGCGCCATGATGCCGACGGCGCCACCTTGCTGTTCGCGCCGGTGCGCGGCAAGCGCGCGCTGGCCGGCTTCATCGCCGTCAGGGCCGCCGCCATGCCGGGCCAGCAAGCGCCGGTGGCATGGGACGTGCTGGCCGAAACGCTGGAGGACGTCTGCGCCGGCATCGCCGACGAATGCGCGCTGAAGAAGGAACTCGACACCATGGCCGGCGAACTGTCGGAACGCTACGAGGAGCTGCACCTGGTGTATGCGATCGACCGCCAGGTGCGCGAGATGAGCCGCGGCGCCGACATCTTCCAGGGCCTGCTCAAAAGCTGGGCCGACCACATGAACGCCGACGTCGCCGCCTTCGTGCGGCCCGGCGACGGCACCTGCGTGTCGGCGACCAACCTGTCGGCGCCGATCCACAACCTCGACCTGGTGCTGGTCGAGATGCGCGGCGACCTGTACCGCTTCGCCCATTCGTCGCGCCAGTCGATGGTCATCAACGAGGCCGACGACGCCCGCCGCGCCTACATCTTCACCGACATGCCCTTCAAGATCCTGTGCTGCCCGGTGTTCGAGGAAAAATCGGTGGTGGCGATCCTGGTGCTGATCAACCACGCCGCCAAGCCGGACTTTTCCAACAGCGACCGCAAGCTCGGCGAGGTGCTCGCCAACCACCTGTCGAGCCTGTCGCGCATGCACGGCATGCTCACCGAGACGAGCAAGTTCAACGAGCAGATGGCCGCCGCCCTGATCGAGGCGGTCGAGGCCAAGGATCCCTACACGCGCGGCCACTCCGAGCGCGTGCATCACATCGCCATGGAGATCGGCCGCGCCATGATGCTGCCGCCGCGCGAACTCGACAACCTGTTCTGGGGCTCGCTGCTGCACGACGTCGGCAAGATCGGCATCCCCGACGCGGTGCTGTGCAAGCCGGGGCGCCTGACGCGCGACGAGTTCACCTTCATCATGGTGCACCCGGAGCGCAGCTACGAGATCCTGCGCCACATCGACCGCCTCAAGGGCGCGGTGCCGGGCGCGCGCCACCACCAGGAGAAGTTCGACGGCACCGGCTATCCGCACGGCCTGGCCGGCCACGACATCCCGCTGGCGGCGCGCATCATCGCCGTGGCCGACACCTACGATTCGATCACCAGTTCGCGCGCCTACCGCGCCGGGCGCAGCCACGAAGCGGCGATGACGGAGATCGCGCGCTGCGCCGGCACCCAGCTCGATCCGTCCGTGATCGCCCTGTTCGAGCGCGTCTGCCTGGAAGAGCCGGAATGGATCGCGCGCTTTTCGATCCAGCGCGACGGTGTTTCAACTACCGCGGCAGCGCCGGCATGATCGAAGAAGCCGTCACCCGCAGCCAGATCGGCTCGATGACCTACCTGGCGCCGACCATGGCGCTGGTGTCGGCTGAATCGATCGCCGCGCTGGAAGGGGCGATCGCCGCCTGCGTGGCGATGCACAAGGTGACCATCGTCGTCGACCTGGCCAAGGTCACCTTGCTGTCGGGACGCGCGCTCGAGCTGATGGTGACCACCGGCGCCCGGCTGGCGGCGCTGGGCGGCTGGCTCAAGGTGGCCTATCCGAACGCGCTGGTCAAGGACATCTTCGCCATCACCGGCCTGGACGACCAGGTGGCGCTGTACGACGCGCCGCCCAAGCCGGCACGCGGCGTGCGTGCGCCCGGCGAGGGCAAGCTGGGCGACATCCTCGTCGAACGCGGCGTGGTGACCCCGGCGCAGGTAGCCGAAGCGGCCAAGCTGCAGGAGCAGACCGGCAAGCGCATGGGCCTGATCATGGTGGAGAAGAAGTGGCTGGCCGAGAGCGCGCTGTTCCAGGCGCTGGCGCAGCAGCTGGACCTGCCGTACGTGGCGATCCGCGCCGGGCTGTACGACCCGCTGGCGCTGGCGCTGATCGAGCGCGACGTCGCCCGCCGCCTCAACGTGCTGCCGCTGTTCCTGGTCAATAACACGCTGACGCTGGCCACCGGCGAGCCGCAGGCGATCCATGCGATCGACGAAATCAAGGCGCGCACCGGCTGCAAGATCCGGGTGGCGCTGGCGCTGCCGGGCGACATCCGGCGCATCCGCGACGAAGCCTACGGCGGCACCATGCCCGACTTCATCCACAGCGAAGCGGACGACCTCGAGCTGATCGAGAACCAGATCCCGGACGACTACACCCAGATCGACCAGATGGCCGGCGCCAGCCCCGTCATCAACCTGGTCAACGCGGTGATCCAGCGCGCCATCCACGACGGCGCCAGCGACATCCACCTCGAGATTTCACGCAACCGCGCCCGCATCCGGTTGCGCATCGACGGCATCATGTACGAGATCATGGCGCCGCGCGCCGACCAGCACCCGGCCATCGTGTCGCGCCTGAAGGTGATGGCCAACCTCGACATCGCCGAGCGGCGCCTGCCGCAGGACGGCCGCATCCAGGTCGCCACCCAGGGCCGCACGGTCGACCTGCG
>JBBRXM010000097.1:0-18486 GCA_038248405.1 Burkholderiales bacterium | reverse complement strand
GGCGCTGCTCGCGCAGGGCAAGCATCTCTACCTGGTCGATTTCTCCAACCTCGGCGGGCTGGTGACGCCGCTGGTGCTGGAGATCGAACTCAAAGGTGGCAAAAAATACATCGAGCGCATTCCGGCCGAAGTGTGGCGCTATTCGTCGAAGAAGATCACCAAGCTGATCGTCACCGACGAGCCGATGGTGGGCCTGGTGCAGGACCCGTACTGGGAAACGGCCGACACCGACACCAGCAACAACGCCTGGCCGCGCCGCATCACGCCATCGCGCGTGGAGCTGTTCAAGAGCGAACGCGGGACCAACGACCTGATGAAGGACTTCAAGACGCCGTTGAAGGCCAGCGACGCCAAGCCGGCCAAGGAAGCGCCGTGACGACGCGCCGCCTGCTGCTGGCGGCCGCGCTGGCGTGCGCCTGCATCGCCGCGCAGGCGCACCTCTTCCACATCGGGATCACCGACGTCTCGTTCAACGCCAAGACCGGCAGCACGGAAGTGGTCCATACCTACATGGCGCACGATGTCGAGGCGCTGCTGGCGAACCTGTACCAGCGCCAGTTCGACCTCACCCAGCCGGAGGACGAGGCGATCCTGCGCAAGTACGTCGAAAAGCAGTTCTGGGTGGAGGCAGCGGACAAGACGCGCCTGCCGCTGCGCTGGGTGGGCCTGACGGTCGACGCACAAAGCGTGGTGATTTACCAGGAAATCGAGAACACGCCGCTGTCCCGGGCGGCGCTGATCCATGACCAGGTCCTGGTCGACTTCATCGCCGAGCAGGCGAACACGCTCAACGTGCAGGACAAGGGCATCATCCGCTCGCTGACATTCGACCGCAAGAAGACAGACCAGGCCGTGCGCTGAGTCGCCGCTCCACCCCGCCCCCCATGCCGCGACTCCTGCCGATCCCCTGCGCGCTGGCCGCGCTGCTGCTCCATGCGAGCTGCCAGGCCGACGACGACGTGCTGCAGCGCGTGCTGGTGGCCGGCGCGCGCGCGAGCCAGCTGAGCATCGCCGACTCTGCCAACGCCGGCACCGTCAGCCAGAAGCAGCTGGAGGCGCGCACCGTCTACCGGCCGGGCGAACTGCTCGAAGCCACGCCGGGCCTGATCGTCAGCCAGCACAGCGGCGAAGGCAAGGCTAACCAGTTCTACCTGCGCGGCTTCAACCTCGATCATGGCACCGACCTGCGCACCACGCTCGACGACATGCCAGTCAATCAGCGCAGCCATGCCCATGGCCAGGGCTGGACCGACCTCAATTTCCTGATCCCCGAACTGGCGGCGCGGCTCGACTACAAGAAGGGCCCCTACTCGGCGCAGGATGGCGACTTTGCGTCGGCCGGCAGCGCCGCCATCACCTACTCGAACCGCCTGCCGCAGGGCGTCGCCAGCGCCCGCATCGGCCAGAACGGCTACATGCGCACGGCGGTCGCGGCATCGCCCGAACTGGGCAAGGGCAACCTGCTGTACGCGCTCGAAGTGCTGCACAACGACGGACCGTTCGTGCATCCGGACGACTACCAGAAACTGAACGGCGTGCTGCGCTACAGCGAAGGCTACGCCAACAACGGTTTTTCGGTGACGGCGATGGCCTACCGCGGCAAATGGAACGCCACCGACCAGGTGCCGCTGCGCGCAGTGGCGGACGGCACGCTGGGCCGCTTCGATACGCTCGACCCGAGCGACGGCGGCAACGCGCGCCGCTACAGCCTGTCAGCCATGTGGCGCCGCAGCGGCAGCGACGCCTCGTCGAAAGTGAGCGCCTACCTGATCCGCAACCAGCTGGACCTGTACTCGAACTTCACCTACTTCCTCGACGATCCGGTCAATGGCGACCAGTTCAGCCAGCCGGACCGGCGCGTCACCGGTGGCGTCAACGCGAGCCACACCTGGCACTGGCATGCGAACGGCCTCGGTTCCGACGTGGTGGTCGGCGCGCAGCTCCAGAACGACAACGCCTTCAATGGCCTGTACGCCACGCGGGCGCGCCAGCGCCTCGCGGCCACCCGCGAGGACCACATCGTCGAAAGCAGCGTCGGAGTCTATGCCGAACACCACGCGCGCTGGAGCGAGACCTTCCGCACGGTGGCCGGGCTGCGCGCCGACGGTTACCGTTTCAAGGTGGCGAGCAGCCTGGCGGCCAATTCGGGCAGCACCAGCGATACCCTGTTGAGCCCATCGCTGGGCGCCGTGTTCGGCCCCTGGCGGCAGACCGAGTTCTACGCCAACTGGGGCAACGGCTTTCACAGCAACGACGCGCGCGGCACGCTCACCGCCGTCGACCCGCGCTCGGGCGAAGCCGCCGACAAGGTGCCCGGCCTGGTGCGCTCGCGCGGCATGGAGCTGGGAGTGCGCAGCGAGATCATCCCGCAGCTGCAAACCTCGCTGTCGATGTACCGCCTCGATTTCGACTCCGAACTCACTTTCGTGGGCGATGCCGGCACCACCGAGGCGGGACGCCCGAGCCGGCGCCGCGGCATCGAATTATCGAACTACTACAAGCCGCTCAAGTGGCTGTCGGTCGATCTGGACGTCGCCTTCGCGCGCGCCCGTTCGCGCGACAAGGCGCCCGCGGGCAACCGCATTCCCGGCGCGGTGGAAGGCGTCGGCCAGCTGGCGTTCACGGTCGACCAGCAGGGACCCTGGTCCGGCGCGCTGCGGCTGCGCTACTTCGGCCCGCGTCCGCTGGTCGAAGACAACAACGTGCGCTCGCACCCGAGCGTGACCATCAATGGCCGGCTCGGCTACCGCATCAGCCGCAGCATGAAGGTGGAACTGGAGGGATTCAACCTTGCCAACCGGCGCGACTCGGCGATCGACTACCTGTACGCTTCGCGCCTGCAGAACGAGTCGGGCGCGCGCGGCGACATCCACTTCCACCCGCTCGAATCGCGCTCGGCGCGGATCACGCTGGTGAAGAACTGGTAAACCCGGCCACACGCCGCGGGGGCAAAAATGCTACGCTATCGGCATGAGCATTCCCCTCCCCCCTCCCCCCTTTACCGACCCAGCCCGGCTGGCCGACAACCTGAAGAGCGCCGGCTACGCGCTGATCGCCCCGGCCGACGTCGCCGCGCTGGCCGGCTGCAGCCTCGATGAACTCAATACGCTCTCGCCGGGCTGGGACCATCTGGCGCTGGACAACTACCTCAAGGACGGCGGCCGCTACCGGCGCCGGCGCCATTCCTGCTTCGTCGACGACGGCGCCACGCTGGCGCAAACGGCGCACCGTGCGCACTGGCAGCCGATCGAATACAACGCGCTGCACGGCGGCATGCACCGGCTGTTCGAGCCGGTGCAGCCGGCGACGATTGCCACGCCGGCCTGGAACAAGCTGCTCCATGCCCTCGGCCAGGTCTGCACGCAGGTCAAGGGCGAGCCGCGCTGGTTCGTCGAAGCGCACCAGTTCCGCATCGATACGCTCGAAGGCATCGGCCGGCCCACGCCGGAAGGGGCGCACCGCGACGGCGTCGACTTCGTAGCGGTGATCCTGGTAGGTCGCCACAACATCAAGGGCGGCGAGACGCGCATCTTCGAAGCGGCGGGCAGCGGCGGCAAGCGCTTCACGATGACCGAACCCTGGACGCTGCTGCTGCTCGACGACGCCGCGGTGATCCACGAATCGACGCCGATCCAGCCGACGGGCGAGAACGGCCACCGCGATACGCTGGTGCTGACCTGGCGTGCCGGCGCCTTCCAGGGCGACGACGCTTAGACCAAGGGATGCATTACGTGGAACATGAATACGCAATACGGGCCGAGGAATACGAAGTGCTCATCGTCGAGGACAGCACGACGCAGGCTGAGCGCATGCGGCGGCTGATCCAGTCGGTCGGCTACCGCGTGCGGGTGGCCTCGAACGGACAGCGCGCGCTAAACCTGATCCGTGAACGCAAGCCGCAGCTGATCCTGTCGGACATCGTCATGCCCGAGATGGACGGCTACGGCCTGTGCCGCTCGCTGAAGGCGAATCCGGACCTGAGCGATATCCCGGTCATCCTGGTGACGTCGCTGAACGACGCCAAGGACATCATCCGCGGCATCGAGAGCGGCGCCGACAACTTCATCCGCAAGCCGTATTCCGAGGAGTACCTGCTCAACCGCATCGGCCAGGTGCTGCAGAACCAGCGACTGCGCCAGGATGCGGGACCCGAAGCGGGCATCGGCGTCTACCTCGGCGAGCAAAAGCACTTCATCACCGCCAGCCGCCAGCAGATGCTCGACCTGCTCATTTCAACCTACGAGCAGGCAGTGCAGGTCAACGTCGAACTGCAGGCGCGCGAGCGGCAGGTCATTGAACTGAACATGCGGCTGTCGCAGCATGCGGCGGAACTGGAACAGCACAACCGCGAGATCGCTCGGAAAAACCTCGAGCTGGCCGAAGTGAGCCGCATGAAGTCGGCATTCATCGCCAACATGTCGCATGAACTGCGCACGCCGCTCAACGCGATTATCGGCTTTACCGGCACGCTGCTGATGAAGCTTCCCGGGCCGCTGACGGCGGACCAGGACAAGCAGTTGAACACTATCCGTACCAGCGCGCGCCACCTGCTCTCGCTGATCAACGACCTGCTCGACATGGCCAAGATCGAGGCCGGCAAGGTGACGTTGTCGCTGGGGCCGGTGCATTGCCAGCCGCTGCTGGCCGAGACGGTCGATTCGCTGCGCCCGCTGGCGGCGCAAAAGTCGCTGGTACTGACGCTGGAGGCGCCGGCGCAGGCGGTCGTGATCGAATCGGACCGCCGCGCGCTGACGCAGATCGTCATCAACCTGGTCAACAACGCCATCAAGTTCACCGACCACGGCACGGTGCACGTGACGCTGGTGCAGCGCGAGGTGGACGGTCAACCGGTGACGCAGGTGAGCGTGACCGACAGCGGCGCCGGGATCCGGCCCGAGGACCAGCCAAGGCTGTTCGAGGCCTTCTCGCAGCTCGACGCGACGTCGACGCGGCACGCGGAGGGCGCGGGACTGGGCCTGTACCTGTGCCGCAACCTGGCCAGCCTGCTGGGTGGCACGCTGGTGTTTTCCAGCGAGTTTGGCGTCGGCAGCACGTTCACGCTGCAGTTGCACAATTAGGCCGGCGGCTCCGACATCCGATAAAGCAGGTGTACAGGCAAAAAAAACGCCCGCTACCTTGCGGTGCGGGCGGCAATCCAATCCTTGTGGGAATTGGAGGAGACAGGTTCAATATAGTCCGTTTTATGGTGCGGTGCAATACCGTAAAACTACTAGGCTTTCATCACCTGGAAAGCCGGCGCCTGCGATGGCATGGACGGGAAAATACGCGACAGCTGCTTGTCGGTCAGGCGCAGATGGCGCTCGGCGACCTGCGCCAGCACCGAGCGGAAATCGGTGGTTACCGGCAGGTCGCGTCCCTCGTTGAGCGCGCCGTCGGCCACGCCCTGCCAGTCGCCATACACCTTGCCGCCGGCGACCGCGCCGCCCAGCACCCACATCACATTGCCATGCCCGTGGTCGGTGCCGCCGTTGCCATTTTCGCGCGCGGTGCGGCCGAATTCGGACATCACGATCACGGTCGTATCCTCGAACATCGGCCCCAGGCGCTGTGCCAGCACCGCCAGCCCCTGCCCCAGCGGCGCCAGCCGGCTTGCCAGCTGGCCACGGCCGGCGCCCTGGTTGGCGTGGGTGTCCCAGCCGCCGAGCGCCACGAAGGCCAGCTGCAGCTTGGGGTCGTTGCGCATCAGCGTGGCCAGGCGCGCGGCGTCGTCGGGAAAGCCGTTCGGCAGCGGCGCGCCGCCGTCGGCCATGTTCATTTCGCCGATCATCGAGGCGTCCATCACTTCCTTGTGCGCGTCCTTGCCGTCCATGTAGGCGCGGCCGAAGCGCGCATGGCCGGCGTACATCTGGTCGAAGGCGGCGCCGATGGCCGGCCGGTCGAGGATGTTGGCGCGCGTGCCGGCGGCGCCGTTGGGCAGGTTGATGGCCGCCGCGGCGCCCGACAGGATGCGCGGCATGACCGGCCCGATGCTGAGCGCGCGGCTCGGCGTCGAGGCGCCCGGCAGCGTCGCCACCAGCCGGTTCATCCAGCCGTCGGGGGTGTTCTTGCGGCCCGGCGTGGCCGACTCCATGTAGTCCTGGGCGTCGAAGTGCGAGCGGGTGCTGTCGGGCGAGCCGCTGGCGTGCACGAAGGCGAGCTTCTTCTGCTGCCACAGCGGCTGCAGCATCGCCAGCGCCGGGTGCAGGCCGAAGTAGCCGTCGAGGTCGAGCGCGCCGCCGTCGGTGCCCGGCGCGCCCAGCGCGATGGTCGGGCGCAGCCGCAGGTAGTTGGCGTCGCCGACCGGCGCCACCACGTTGAGGCCATCGACGGCGCCGCGCAGCATCACCACCACCAGCTTCTGCCTGGTCGGGGTGTCGGCGGTGGCCGCCCAGGCGCTGCGCCCGACCGGTACCACCAGGCTGGCGCCCAGCGCCATCGAATTGAGGAAGTCTCTGCGTTTCATTGTTATTCTCCGCGTGTTAACGTTGCATGAAATCCGGGCTGCCGAGCAGCATCGCTGCGCGCAGCGGTTCGGCACTGGCGGCGACGGTGGCCAGCGTGCGGCCCGAAATGGCGCCGCCCAGCGTCGCCTGCAGCTGCAGCGAATCGAGCGCCTGCGTCGGCGCGGCGGCAACCGGCGGCGGCGCGGCGGCGGCGCCATCCATCGCGCCGCTCATCATCGCGCCGTTCATCGCCGCCATCGGCGCCGGCCCTTTCGGCCTGGCCAGCGGCAGCCTGCCCGAGGCGAGCGCGGTGGCAAAGGTGATGCGGCGCGACAGCGCGTCCGGATTGAGCCAGGCGTCCTGGGTATTCTTGTAGCCGTCCGGCGTCTGGCAGCCATACAGCGGCATGCCGAGCTGGCCCATGGTGGCCAGCAGCGGCGCGATGTTGGTCACCGGCGCGGCGCTGGCGCGGGCGGCCGACACCACATACTGGTACGGCGTCTTGAACTTGGCGCCGATCGCCGCCGGCGCCATGAATTCGGCGCTGGCGAACAGGGTGCGCAGCACCGAACGGATGTCGCCCTTCGAATCGAGGAAGGTGCGCGCCATGCGCTCCACCAGCGCCGGCGGCGGATTATCCTGCACAAAATACTGCGCCAGCTTGTAGCTGATGTTGCGGGCGGTGGCCGGATGCGCGGCCAGCACGTCGAGGGCGATTTCGCCTTCGGACTGTCCCTGCGGCGCCACCTCGCGCCCGAGCCAGTGCTTCACGCCCTGGTCGTGGCGCTGGGCGTCGAAGCGGAAGGTCTGGTTGTTGCGCACCAGCGCGCGCTGGTCGTAGGTCCAGCCGGTGAGCATGCGCGCCAGCTCGGTGACGTCCTTCTGCGTGTAGCCGCCGTCAACGCCCAGCGTGTGCAGCTCCATCAGTTCGCGCGCATAGTTTTCGTTCAGGCCGCGCGCCTTCGCCTTCGGCGCATTGCCCGCCAGCGCGCCGCGCGCCGCGCCCGGGGTATAGCCAGCCGCGGTGGAGAGGTAGTTGTCGAGGTAGTAGAGCATCGCCGGATGCTTGGCGGTGGCGCCCAGCATGTCGCGGAAGGAGCCCATCACGTAGGGGCGGATCGCATCGCGCTCGTAGCTTGCCACCAGCGCGCGGTCGACGCCTTTGCCGGCGAAGACGTTGAAGTGGTTGTACCAGAAGTCGACCATGACTTCCTCGAGCTGGCGCGGGCTGTCGATCGCGCGCAGCACGCGCGCCTCGGCCGTCTCCTGCGTGAGCGCGGCCAGGCCGGCGCGGCGGCGCTGCCTGGCGCCCTCCTCCTCCTCGCGCACGTCCTTGCGCAGCTCGACGAATTCGCCCACCACCTCGCCGGCGCTGCGGTTGGCGGCCGACAGCGTCGCCAGGCGCTCGTTCAGCGCGGCGGGATACGGCGTGGCCGCCGGGTCGAGCTGGGTGTCGATGTAGCGCTGCACGCCCATCCGGGTCACGCGCTCGATGTCGCCCGGCCGCGGGCCGAAAGCGAGCCGGTTCAGTACATGCACCGCCTGCTGCTCGGCTGCCACAGGCGCTGCGCGCACCGGCGACAGCGCCAGCAGCAGCGCGCCGATGACAAAGACGGATAGTTGTTGTTTTTTCATGTCAGCCTTCTTTTTTTTGCGGCAGCCGGCAATCCCGGCGTTTCATATTTATATACCAATCGCCACGGGGAATAGAAGCTTGCCATGTTTCAACTGTAAGCGAATGTAACGTTAATTTACCTGAACGATACAATTTCTCCGGGCAACTCCTAATAATATGGTGTAATTCGTCCCACGAAACATTCAACGAGCAAGCTCCGATGTCCGCCGGTCCCGCTCGGCGCCGTGATCCGATGGATCCCCGCGTGCCGATGCGCGATCGCGCCTGCGCGAGGCCTCGCGGCAGAAAAATCATCGCCATGAAAGAACACGCATGAAGATAGTCCAGTCCCTGTTCGCCGCCGCCGCGCCGCTCGCGTTGTGCGCATGCGCGCTGACGCCGCCGCCGGCGAAGGTCGCCACGCCGCTGCCGCCGCAGTGGTACGCCTCGCCCGCCCACAACGGCAGCCTGACCGACCTGGCCAGCTGGTGGCGGCGCGAGGGCGACCCGCTGCTGGCCCGCCTGATCGACTCCGCGCAGCTGGCCAGCCCGACGGTGGCCGGCGCGCGCACGCGCATCTTGCAGTCGCGCGCGCAGCGGGTGGCGGCGGGCGCCGCGCTGCTGCCGTCGGTCGACGCCGGCGCCAGCATCGTGCGCAGCAACCAGCAAAGCGCGCTGCCGATGGGGACCACCGCGCAGGCCGCTTTCCAGGCGGCCTGGGAGATCGACCTGTTCGGCGCGCGCCGCGCCGAACGGCGCGCCGCCGACGAGCGGCTGGCGGGCGCCCAGGCGCTGTGGCACGACGCGCGCGTGTCGGTGGCGGCCGAAGTGGCCAACCAGTATTACGCCCTGCGCGCCTGCACCCAGCTGCTGGCGGTGGCCGAGCAGGACGCCGCCTCGCGCGCCGACACCGCCCGCCTGACCCAGCTGACCACCGACGCCGGCTTCCAGTCGCCGGCCACCGCCGCGCTGGCGCGCGCCAGCGCAGCCGAAGGCAAGGGCCGCGCAACATTGCAGCGCGCCCTGTGCGACATCGACGTCAAGGCGCTGGTGGCGCTCACCGCCCTGCCCGAGCCGGACCTGCGCCAGCAACTGGCCGACGTCGTCGCGGTGCCGGCCGCGCCGATCGAGATCAGTGCGCTGCCGGCGGCGACGCTGGCGCAGCGGCCCGACGTCTACAACGCCGAACGCGAAGTGGCGGCGGCCAGCGCCGACGTCGGCAGCGCCGAAGCGCAGCGCTACCCGCGCCTGACACTGCAAGGTTCGGTCGGCGCCGCCAGCTTTCGCAGCGGCGGCGAAAACACCAGGCTCGATACCTGGACCATCGGCCCGCTGGCGCTGACGGTGCCGGTGTTCGACGCCGGGCGGCGCGCCGCCAGCGTCGATGCCGCCAGGGCGCAGTACGACAACGCCGTCGCCGGCTACCGTGCGGTGGCGCGCCAGGCGGTGCGCGAAGTGGAAGAAGCGCTGGTCAACCTGCACAGCACCGCGGGGCGCAGCGGCGACGCGCAGGTGGCACTGGACGGCTACCGCTACTCGTTCCGCGCCACCGAAGACCTGTACAAGAACGGCCTGGCCAGCCTGCTGCAGCTCGAAGACGCGCGCCGCACCTACCTGGCCGCCGAAATCGCGCTGGTGAACCTGCAGCGCGAACGCAATGCCGCCTGGGTGGCGCTGTACCGCGCCGCCGGCGGCGGCTGGAATGCGGCCCTCAATTAATATCGCACCGATACCGAACTTACCGAACACGGAACCGAAGATCATGAAAAAACTGCTGCTCACCCCTGCCTCCGCCCTGGTCCTGGCGATCGTGGCCGCCTGCGCCGGCGCCACGCTGCTGGCCTCACCACGCTCGCAGGCAGCCGACGACAAGAAGGCCGGCGCGGCAAGGCCGGCGCTGACCGTCACTACCGTGCGCGCGGCGCCGGCGCGCCTGCCCATCAAGCTGGCTGCCAACGGCAACGTCGTCGCCTGGCAGGAGGCCGTGATCGGCAGCGAGACGGGCGGCTTTCGCCTGACCGAAGTGCGCGTCAACGTCGGCGACGTCGTCAAGAAGGGCCAGGTGCTGGCGGTGTTTTCGGCCGACAGCATCAATGCCGACGTCGCGCAGGCGCGCGCCGCGCTGCAGGAAACGCGCGCCAATGCGGCCGAGGCCGCGGCCAACGCCGCCCGCGCGCGCACGCTGCAGTCCTCGGGCGCGCTGAGCGCCCAGCAGATCAGCCAGTACATGACGGCCGAGCAGACCGCCAACGCCCGCATCGCCGCCTCGCAGGCGACGCTGGCGGCGCAGCAGCTGCGCCTGAAATACACCAGGGTGGTGGCGCCCGACAGCGGCGTGATCTCGGCGCGCACGGCCACCGTCGGCTCGGTGGTGGGCGTGGGCACCGAGTTGTTCCGCATGATCCGCCAGGGCCGCCTCGAGTGGCGCGCCGAAGTGACCGCGGCCGAACTGGCGCGCATCAAGCCGGGCACCACCGCGGTGGTGAAGGCGGCCAATGGCGCCGAGCTGACCGGGCGCGTGCGCATGATCGCGCCCACCATCGACCCGCAGACCCGCTCGGCGCTGGTGTACGTCGACCTGCCGACATCGATGGCCGCGGCCGCGCCGTTCAAGGCCGGCATGTTCGCCAGCGGCCAGTTCGAGCTGGGCAGCTCGGACGCGATGACGGTGCCGCAGCAGGCGGTGGTGGTGCGCGACGGCTTTTCCTACGTGTTTCGCCTCAACGCCGACCAGCGCGTGAGCCAGCTGAAGGTGCAGACCGGGCGCCGGCTGGCCGACCGCATCGAGGTGGTCGCCGGGTTGACGGCCGAAACGCTGGTGGTGGTCGGCGGCGCCGGCTTCCTCAACGACGGTGACCTGGTGCGCAACGTGGCGGCAGTGGCGGCGCCGGCCGTCGCCGCCAAATAAGGAAGCGCCATGAATTTTTCAGCCCTGTCGATCAAGAACCCGATCCCGGCGATCATGCTGTTCGCCCTGCTGTCGCTGGCCGGCCTGCTGGCCTTCAAGGCCAACAAGGTGCAGGACTTCCCGGACATCGAAATGCCGGTCATTACCGTCACCGCGGCGCTCGACGGCGCCGCCCCGGCCCAGCTGGAAACCGAGGTCGCGCGCAAGATCGAGGATTCGGTCGCCACGCTGCAGGGGGTGAAGAACATCCACACCAAGGTGCTTGACGGCCTGGCCACCATCACGGTCGAATTCGTCCTCGAAAAAAACCTGTCCGAAGGCGTCAACGACGTGCGCGACGCGGTGGCGCGGATCCGCGCCGACCTGCCGGCGGAGATGCGCGACCCGATCGTGAGCAAGCTGTCGACCGCCGGCCGGGTGGTGATGACGTTCGTCGCGGCGCCGGCGGAAGGCGGCGGCGGCACCAGGCCGGACGACCAGGAACTGAGCTGGTTCGTCGACAACGACGTCTCCAAGCGCCTCCTGAGCGTGCCGGGGGTGGGCGCCGTCAAGCGGGTCGGCGGCGTGCAGCGCGAGGTGCGGGTGGAACTGGACGACGCCCGCATGGCCGGACTGAAGGTAGCGGCGATCGACGTCTCGCGCCAGCTGCGCAGCGTGCAGCGCGAAGCGCCCGGCGGGCGCGGCGACGTCAGCGGCGCCGAGCAGTCGGTGCGCACCATCGGCACCGTCAAGACGGCGGCCGAACTGGCGGCGATGGACATTCCGCTGGCCGACGGGCGCCGCGTGCGGCTCGACCAGATCGCCAAGGTGAGCGACACGGTGGCCGAGCCCCGCTCGCTGGCCGAGTACAACGGCCGCAAGGTGGTCGGCGTGGAGATCTTCCGCACCAAGGGCGCCAGCGAGGTCGATGTGGCCGCGGGCGCGCGCCTGGCCATCGCGGCGCTGCAAAAAGAGCACGCCAACATCGCGCTCAAGGAAGTGGTCGACAATGCGCGGCCGGTGGAAGAGGACTTCGCCGGCTCGATGGAACTGCTGTACGAAGGCGCGCTGCTGGCGGTGCTGGTGGTGTGGTGGTTCCTGCGCGACTGGCGCGCCACGCTGGTGGCCGCGGCCGCGCTGCCGCTGTCGGTGATCCCCGCCTTCCTCGGCCAGTACCTGTTCGGCTACACCCTCAACGGCGTGACCTTGCTGTCGCTGGCGCTGGTGGTGGGGGTGCTGGTGGACGACGCCATCGTCGAGATCGAGAACATCTCGCGCCACCTGCGGATGGGGAAAAGCCCGATGCAGGCCTCGCTCGAGGCGGCCGACGAAATCGGCATGGCGGTGATCGCCACCACCTTCGCGCTGGTGGCGGTGTTCCTGCCGACCGCGTTCATGGGCGGCATTCCGGGCCTGTTCTTCAAGCAGTTCGGCTGGACCGCGGTGCTGGCGATCCTGGCCTCGCTGCTGGTGGCGCGGCTGCTCACGCCGATGATGGCGGCCTACATCCTGAAACCGACCGCCCACCGCGAAGAGCAGGACGGGCCGGTGATGCGCCGCTACATAAGCACGATGAAGTGGTGCCTGAACCACCGCTGGGTCACGGCGCTGGCATCGGGCGTGTTTTTCGCCGCCTCGATCGGGCTGGTGTTCCTGCTGCCGACCGGTTTCGTGCCGTCGTCGGACCGTGGCCAGACGCTCGTCAGCGTCGAGCTGCCGCCCGGGTCGACGCTGGCGGAAACGCGCGTGGTGGCCGAGCAGGCACGCCAGGCGGCGATGCAGGTCAAGGGGATCACCAGCGTGTTCAGCTCGATCGGCGGCGGCTCCAGCGGCGACGCCTTCGGCCAGCAGGGCGGCGCCGCCGAAGCGCGCCGCGCGGTGCTGACGCTTAACACCGTGCACCGCACCGACCGCAAGGAGTCGCTGACCGACCTGGAAACCCAGGTGCGCGCAAAGCTCGACCAGATTCCCGGCGCGCGCTTTAACGTCGGCCAGGCCGACGTCGGCGTCAAGATGCAGCTGGTGCTGCGCAGCGAAGACCCGGTGGCGCTTGGCGCGACGGCGCAGCAGGTCGAGCGCGAACTGCGCACCCTCAAGGGCATCGGCAACGTCAGCTCGAGCGCCTCGCTGGTGCGCCCCGAGATCATCGTGCGGCCCGATTTCGCCAGGGCCGCGGACATGGGCGTGACGGCGTCGGCGATCGGCGAGACCGTGCGCGTGGCCACCGCCGGCGACTACGACACCGCGCTGACCAAGCTCAATCTGTCGGAGCGACAGGTGCCGATCCGCGTCAAGCTGCCCGATGCCGTGCGCGCCGACCTGTCGGCCATCGGGCGCCTGACGGTGCCCGGCAAGAACGGCCCGGTGATGCTGGCCAACGTGGCCGACATCACGATGGAAAGCGGACCGGCACAGATCGACCGCCTCAACCGCAGCCGCAACGTGACGCTCGAAGTGGAGCTGTCGGGACGCTCGCTCGGTGAAGTGAACAAGGAAGCGCGCGCGCTGCCGTCGATGGCCAAGCTGCCGGCGTCGGTGCAGATCGCCGAACTGGGCGACGCCCAGGAGATGGCGGCGCTGTTCGCCAGCTTCGGCATCGCCATGCTGATCGGGGTGCTGTGCATCTACGGCGTGCTGGTCCTGCTGTTCAAGGACTTCATGCAGCCGATGACCATCCTGGCGGCGCTGCCGCTGTCGATCGGCGGCGCCTTCTTCGCGCTCCTGATCACGGGGCGCGCCCTGTCGATGCCGTCGATGATCGGCCTGATCATGCTGATGGGGATCGTGACGAAGAACTCGATCCTGCTGGTGGATTACGCGATCCTGGCGCGCCAGGGCGGCATGAACCGCTTCGATGCGCTGGTCGACGCCTGCCACAAGCGCAGCCGGCCGATCATCATGACCACCATCGCGATGGGCGCCGGCATGATGCCGCTGGCGCTCGGCTGGGGCGCCGACCCGGCGTTCCGCTCGCCGATGGCCATTGCCGTCATCGGCGGCCTGATCACTTCGACGCTGCTGAGTTTGCTGGTGGTGCCGGCGGTGTTCACCATTGTCGACGACCTCGAACACTGGCTGCGCCGGAATGTGGCGCGCATGCGCGGGCACCAGCCGGTCAGCGCGAAGCGGGAACCGGTGCCGGACCTGATGAAGTAATCGGGGGCGCGGCAGCGGCAAGACCATATAAAAAAGCCACCGGCATTGCTGCGGTGGCTTTTTTGGCGTCACTGGTGCCGGCTGGGGGCATGGGTCCTCTTGCCTTCGACGCCGTGGCCATGCCTTGGCGCTCGCCTGCCGCGGCGGCGGCGACAGACCTCATCTCGTTATAGAATGCAACCGATAAATATTTCCATTCATCACCCCTTTTCTGGAGCGGTCCATGTCCTTTTCACGAAAGCTGCTTTGCGGCGCCTTGATGTGCGTCGCACTGGGCGCCAGCGCCCGGCCGCATGGCGGCGAGCCCGGCCGCTTCGATTACTACGCCGTCGCGCTCAGCTGGTCGCCGTCGTTTTGTGCAACGCATGACGACCCGACCCAGTGCGCACCGGGCAGGCAGCATGGGTTCGTTTTGCACGGCCTGTGGCCGCAGTATGAAGACGGCTATCCGGAGAGATGCTCGACCGAGCGCCTGCCCGAGCGGGACAAGGAACGATATGCGGTGCTGTTTCCGTCGCCGAAGTTGGTCGGCCACGAGTGGAGCACGCACGGCACCTGCTCGGGCCTGAACCCGGCGGCCTACTTTGCGCTGTCGGACAAGTTGCGCAATGCGGTAGCGATCCCGGCGCCGTACCAGCGTCCGGCCGTTCCGGTGCGCACCAGTTACGGCGAATTCGTGCAGGCGTTCCGGTCAGCCAATCCGGGGATGGCCGAGCACGCGGTGCTGCCCTTCTGCGCCGACGGCGGCAGGTTTCTGCGTGAAATCCACGTCTGCTACGACAAGCGCGGCGGCTCGACCGCCTGCAGTGCGGGCGAAATCAGGCGCTCCATGAACACCTGCCGCAAGCCCAGCTTCGTGATGCAGAACGCGCGCTGAGATGAAGGCACGCGCCCGCATCGTCCTGCTTGCACTCGCGCTGGCCGGCGCGGGCGACGCGGTCGCGCAGGCGGCGGTCCATTCGCGGGCAGAGCTGGAGGCCCGCATGGCCGCAGGAAGCACTGCGCTCGACCAGCTTACACCGCACGGCAAGCAGGCCTTCCTTGACAGTCTGAGGTGGGGCGAACGCGGGCTGGGCGGCTTCGGCACCGCGCCGCTGACGCGCGAACTGAACGCCGCGCAGATTGCCGAAGTGCTGCGTTTGCTGGACCTGGAAGAGTACAAGGACGCACTCGTGCGCCTGGCGGGCGCCGGCGCGCCGCTGCGGTTTGCGGCGCCGGGCGCAGACATCGATGCCGCCGCCAGGGCGTTCGAAAAATTCCGCAACGACGATGCGGCGCGGCGCCAGGAAAGCGTGGAGGCCAGTACCCGAGTGGGCGCAGCTGAACTGGTGCGCTACTACCACGCCGCCTTCGCCGACACCATGGCGCCGAAGGCATTGAGGGCGCGCCCGAGTGCGGACTTGCTGGTGCTGTTCGACATTGCCAGCCATGTCGTGCTGGTGAGCGGGGATGCGCCGGCCTTGCTGGACATGTCCGCAGTCTTCGGTGAATTCACCCGGCGCGGCATCGACACCCGCCGCGGCCTGGATGATGGCATGCTGGGCGCCTTGCTGGGGGGCCGCCGGTTCGAGGAGGCGCGTCTGTTTGCCGCTGCCCATCCGCGGCCCGGCCGCGCCGCCATCCCGCGCGTCGCCGACCCGCTGGGGGCGCGATTCGAGGGGCGCAGCGTGTACCGGTTCAATGTGGCCGACAATGCGCTGGAACGCGTCGCCGTTCCTCCTGCGCGAGGGGCCCAGGTGGTGATGGTAGTGGATGAGGGATGCCATTTTTCGGAGGCCGCGCTGCAGGCGATCGGCGCCGACGCCGGGTTCTACGGGCGGCTGCGGAAGGCGGGGCTGCTGGTGCTCACGCCCGCCCATTCCGCCACCCCCACCGGCTTCATCGCGCAATGGAACGCCGACTACCCACAACTGGCGCTACGGGCGCCGTTCAGTGCCCGGGAATGGCGCGACGTCGACGCCACCGAAGTGCCGGCCTTCTTCATCCTCGAAGACGGCCAGGTGCGCGCCAAAATTTCCGGCTGGCCCGGAGCGCAGCAGAAGGAGGTCCTGCTGCGCGTCCTGGACCGCCGTACTCCTTAGAACTCTTCCCACTCGTCCGCCTTGGCGGTCGCGGCGACGCTGGTACGGGCGGCGGCGATCCTGGTCGGCGCCGCCGGCTTGACCACGCGCGGCGGCGCGCTAACGGCGCGCACCGGCGGGCGCGCCACCGGCGGCGCGACGCCCAGCACGGCAACGGCAGCGCTGTCGAGCTTGAAGATGCTGACCACCTGCGCCAGCTTGTGGGCCTGGTCCTGCATCGCTTCGGAAGCGGCCGATGCCTCCTCCACCAGCGCCGCATTTTGCTGGGTGACCTGGTCCATCTGGGCGATGGCGACGTTGATCTGGTCGATGCCGGCCGTCTGTTCCTGGCTGGCCGACGTGATCTCGCCCATGATGTCGGTGACGCGGCGCACGCTGTCGACGATCTCGTCCATGGTGGCGCCTGCTTCGTTGACCAGCTTGCTGCCGGCGTCGACGCGCTCGACCGAGTTGCCGATCAGCGTCTTGATTTCCTTTGCTGCCGCCGCCGAGCGCTGGGCCAGGCTGCGCACCTCGGTGGCGACGACCGCAAAGCCGCGGCCCTGTTCGCCGGCGCGGGCTGCTTCAACCGCCGCGTTCAGTGCCAGGATGTTGGTCTGGAAGGCGATGCCATCGATGACGCCGATGATGTCGACGATCTTCTTGGCCGAGTCGTTGATCTCGTCCATGGTCTGCACCACGTCGCCGATCACCTTGCCGCCGCGCGCGGCGACCGTGGAGGCGGTTTCGGCAAGCGAATTGGCCTGGCGCGCGTTGTCGGCGTTTTGCTTGACGGTCGAAGTCAGCTCTTCCATCGACGATGCGGTTTCCTCGAGCGAACTGGCCTGCTGCTCGGTACGGCTCGACAGGTCCTGGTTGCCGGCGGCGATCTGGCCAGAGGCAGTGGCAATCATGTCGGTGCCGCCGCGCACTTCGGACACGATGGCGACCAGCCCTTCGTTCATTTTCCGCAGCGCCATCAGCAGCTGGCCGACTTCGTCGTTCGATTCGATCGCGATGCGCTCGGTGAGGTCGCCCGCGGCGACGCTGTTGGCCACGCGCAATGCTTCGGCCAGCGCGCGGCTGATCCCGCTGATGAGGAAAAAGCCGATCGCCGCGCCGGTGAGCAGGCCGACGGCGATCAAGCCGATCGAGACGTTCCTGGCCGTTTCGTAGCGCGCGACGGCGGCCGTGTATTCGCTCTTGCCGACGTCGAGTTGCAGCTTGATCAGGGCCTTCATGTTCGCGCGCACCGGCACGAAAGTATTGAGCATGGCGCCGTGAACGATGGCCACCGAAGTGGGCACGTCCTTGGCGCGCAAGGCCGCCAGCAAGGGCTTGACGGCGTCTTCGGTGTTTTTCTTGCGGCTCTCTTCGAACGCCTGCGCCAGCACTTTCTCTTCGGCCGTGAGGTAAGTTCCCATGTAGGAAGCCCACATGCCCGCAACGGCCTTGCGGCGCTGCTCGACTTCATCCGCCGCGGCGGCGAACTTTTCGGGATCGCCACTGACGACCCGCGCCAGCGCGGTCTGGTTTTGCTGGATCAACACCAGTACTTCGTCGAGGTCGCCGAGGGCGACCAGCCGGTCGCTGTACACCGTTTCCAAGGCGGCACTTGTGGCACTCAGGTTGCGCAAACCCAGCAGCCCGATCATCAGTGCAATGAGGCAGAGCAAGCCGATGAGGAAGGCGAGGCGGGTCTTGATGGTCAGGTTCTTGAACATGATGTGATTCTCGCTAGATGCGCTGGACACGAATGAATGAGCGGTGGAGGAGACGCGGCCGACGGCCGGGTGCCGGGTAGGCGGCCATTGTGAGTAAGCGGATTGTAGGCCGACGAAGATGGATCCGGATCGTCGCTGACGGGGACGCCAGGGCTGACTTGGATATTGCCAAGCATACCCATTAATTGCCGGGAATAAAATATCGAATAACCAATTAATCGCCAATTATTTCTACAAAGCAGCAAAAGTGTGGTGTTGCCGGAGGGGCGAACAAGGCAGTCGCGGCGCAGATGCCAGCCGATGAGTGCCAAAAAAAAGGCTATGTCACCGGTAAGTCGGGGGAGACGCCCAGTGCCGATCTCAGCAGCGCTTCCGGCAAGCTGATCCGTTTGTTGTCGAGCGCCCAGCGCCAGCCCAGGTAATTCGGCAGGTAGCGGCTGGCGACGCCATTGAATCCGCGCAGCCATTGCTTGAAGCGGCTGTGATACGCATTGACGTTCTGCACGTGCAGCGCGCCGGCGACCCGCACCCCGGCCGACAGGTTGACGGCGCGATGGGCGATGCCGGCCTTGCGCGCAAAACTGCGATAGGCGCCATGGCC
>JBBRXM010000096.1:0-18744 GCA_038248405.1 Burkholderiales bacterium | reverse complement strand
TCGGCCCCTTCGAACGGGCTGGCCGCTTCCACCGGCTGGCGCGCGGCGCCGATCGCGGCGAGCATGTCGACAATCTGGCGCGGGCTGCGGTAGTTGGTGTGCGAATGCAGCGTCACCCAGCCAGGCAGCGGCACCATCTCGCGCCCGTACAGGTTCTGCGTCGGGTCTTCCAGCCAGGTGGCGCGACCGCCGTCCGTCAGCATGCGCAGCAAGATGTCGCGCCACACGATCGAGAAATCCTGGCCTTCGTCGACGATCAGCACGTCGTACTTCCACGTCTCCGGCAGGTCGGCCGTCGCCAGCACGGTCTCCATCTCGCTCCAGATCGCGGGCGAGCCGTAGTCGGGCGTGTCGCCGCGCGCGCGCATGAAGGCGTCGCCAAGCATGTGGAAGGTGGCCACGCGCCCGCCCGGGGGCACCAGGCGCTCGATGTGGTCGGCCAGCGGGCGGTTGTAGCAGACGTACAGCGGGCGCAGGCCGGCATCGATGGCGGCGCCGTATTCGGCCAGCGCCAGCTGGGTCTTGCCGCTGCCGGCGGTGCCGACCACGCGCAGCCGGTAGGGCGAAAACTCGAGCCGCCGCGCCCACGTCGCCAGGCCGCCCGACAGGCGCGTCACCATCCGCTCGGCGCTGCCGATCATGGCGCTGGGGTCGGGCCGCAAACTGAGCGTGTCGCCGAGGAAGCGCGCGACTTTTTCGAACTGGTCGTCGGGCGCGGTGATCGGCAGCGTCTCGCGGATGACGTCGGCCAGCCGGTCCTTGTTCGCCGCGTCGATGATGTGGCGCGGGTCGATGCCGGCCAGGTGCGGGTCGCGCACGTGGTAGTCGGGGCAGTACAGCAGGTAGTCGACCGACAGCGGCGCGCCGAAGCGGCGGGTCAAGCCATCGACGGCGCGCAGGATCTGGTTGCGCACCTTGCGCGGCTTGCCCTGGTAGCTCTTGACGAGCCCTTCCGGCGTCTCGGTCAGGAAGCCCGATTTCTGCTCGATCAGCAGCAGCCGGCCGTTCGGCGCGAGGACGATGAAGTCGATCTCGCCATAGGCGGAAAAGCCCTTCTCGACATTGGTCCAGTGGACGCCGTGGTAAATGCTGTAGGGCGTATCGGCGAGGCGCGCCTCCAGGTAGGCGAGGGTCTCGATTTCACGGGCGGCGACGCCGGTGACGGACATCTCTCGCCAGCCTGCGGGATGAAGGTGGGCCATGGGATCGGTGCGCAAGAGCTGAAAACACCAATTGTATGCCGCCGCGCGAATTGATAACAATTCATTAAGGAGGGGCGGAAAAGCGGTTCTTCTCGCGATTATGAAGATCGCATACCGCCAATATCATTTAGATAATCCGAAGTTATCTGTCGATTGCCTGATCCGGGAATGGAATGATGAAAACGAACGCCCTGTATTATCCTGCCGGCGCCGCCGGCGCCGCCACCGGCCCGCTGCGCCCGGCCGTGCTGGCCGACGCCAGCGCCCTGTCCGCCGAGGCCAGGCGCGCAATCATGGCCTTGTCGGGCGCGCGCCCTGCCCGCTTTGCCGCGGAACTGGCGCTGACCTGGGGCTCGATCGCCGCGCTCGTCGCCATCGGCGTGTATGCCAATCACCTCGCCGTCACGCTGCTGTGCGTGTTCCTCATCAGCACGCGGCAGATGGTGCTGGCGCTGCTGCTGCACGAACAGGTGCACCGCCTGGGCCTGCGCAGCAAGTACGCCGACTGGTTCATCAACCTGTTCGCCGTGTTTCCGCTGTTCGTCACCACGGTGGAGGACTATGCGAAGGTGCACCTGTCGCACCACAAGTACTGCTTCACCAAGGACGATCCGGACTTCATCCGCAAGGCCGGCCCCGAATGGACGTATCCGATGAAGCCGCGCCAGTTGCTGGGCATCGTGCTGCGCGACGTGACGGGGATGAACGTGATCCGCCTCATCCGCGGCAAGAAGGCGCACGCGACGGCGGAGTTCACGCGCCGCCATCCGACGCCGAAGTGGCTGCGCATCGCCTTTTTCGCCGCCGTCGCCGCGGCGCTGACGGCGGTGGGCGGCTGGAAACTGTTCCTGGTGTACTGGGTGCTGCCGAGCGTGACCTTTTCCCAGGTGATGGTGCGCTGGATCGCCGTAGCCGAGCATGAATACAATATCGAAGAGGGCTCGATCCACGAGACCACGCCACTGCTGATGCCGAACTGGTGGCAGCGCATCGTGTTCCCGGACCTGAACTTCGGGCTGCACGTGTATCACCACATGCACCCTGGGGTGTCGTTCGGCAACCTGCCGAAGGTGCACGAGATCTACAGGCGCGAGGGGCTGGTCGACGACAGCGCGATCTTCTACGGCCAGGGCGCGTATCTGAAGTATATGGTGTCGGCCAAGTAAGCGAAATGGGTCCCCCGCGTGCGCGAGGGCGACGGCTCAACCGCTAACTCATGCACGTCGCCCTCGCGCACGAGGTTGTCGCGAAAGGAGAACTTATCCTCAATCCGGCTTGGTAAGTCGCAATCGTGACACGAACAATCTTCATCTCCGGGCGTGGCATATTGGATGCGCGGGCAAAGTCGCCGAAGTCTATGAAATCAGAAAATAATCTAGCAAAATCAACGTCGTCCTCGCGAAAGCGGGGATCCATGCTGAGCAAATTCAGTATGGGTCCCCGCGTTGCGAGGACGACGTGTTCAGGTTTTCCAGTTTCCCTTGCGTTGCGATTCCAGTCGGCAAAAGTGCCGGCCAGGCGTTTTGCGACAGCCTCGCACGCGGGGGCCCAATTCCGCAGCGCAGAAGCAAAGCCAAATCAAGCCAGCGCCGCGCTGCGCAACTGATTCCTGCTCGCCTTCAGCTTGCGGTCATACACCCCCGGCCAGCGCTGCAGGGTGGCCGGCAGCCACTTGCGGTCGAGCTTGTGCTTCTTGGCCGTGAACAGCACATCGGCCAGCGACGTGGCCGCCGTCGGCGACGCCGCGCTGGCCACCGCCAGGCTGCCGATCACGGCGCCGGCGTAATACGCCGCCGCGCAGCCGCCGATCGCCGCCAGCCCGTCGAGCCGGGTGCCGGCGCCGATGATCTCGCCGAGCGTCACCGCCTTGCCGAACTTGTCGATCTGACCAAGGATCGCCGCCGCCGCGCTCACCGCCGCCGCAACGCTGCCGAACAGGCCCTGTGGAGCCGGCAGGCCAACCCCTTCCATGTTTTCCCTGAAGCTCTGATAGAAGTCGGCCATCGCGTTTCCCTCCGAAAAAATTTATTGCAAGCACAAAACCCAACAGTCGGGCATTGAACAGCTTTTGTTTTGAGGTAAGTCTGGGGTTGGGGCCGATTCTGTGTCATTGCGATCCGGCGTTGAGATTCCTCAAGGTCAGGCATGCGTGGCATGGCTACGGCTCCTGTGCGAAGCGAAAACAGACGCGGCGCAAGATGACAGCAGGCAACCGCGCGGTTAGCGGAAGGCATTAACTTGTAGAATCAGCATTCGCACCTAATTCCCGAAGGCGTAATGACGACTACCTACTGGTTCATCCTGATCGGCTGCCTGATGCTGGCGCGCGGGCTGGCGGCGACCACGATTTCCCGCCTGCCGGTCACTTCCGCCATCGTCTACCTCAGCGCCGGCGTCATCCTCGGGCCGGTGGTGCTGGGCATCTTCTCCTTCGACGCCATCAAGCTGTCGCACGTGATGGAAACGCTCACCGAAATCGCGGTGCTGATCTCGCTGTTCTCGGCCGGCGTCAAGATGCCGGTGCCGATCACCGCCAGGCGCTGGGGGCCGTCGATCAGGCTCGCCTGGCTGTCGATGTCGATCACGGTCGGCCTCGTCGCCGCCTTCGGCTACTACGTGCTGGGCCTGCCGCTCGGCGCCGGCGTGCTGCTCGGCGCCATCCTCGCGCCCACCGACCCGGTGCTCGCCACCGACGTCCAGGTGCGCCACGCCGGCGACTACGACACGCTGCGCTTCACCCTCACGTCCGAAGCGGGCATGAACGACGGCTCGGCCTTCCCGTTCGTGATGCTCGGCCTGGGCCTGCTGGGCGCCAACGAGCTCGGCGACTTCGGCTGGAAGTGGGCGCTGGTCGACGTCGTCTGGGCCACGCTGGGCGCGGTGGCGATCGGCTGGGCCGGCGGCGCCCTGCTGGGCAAACTGGGCTGGGCGCTGCGCAACCAGGACCCCAAGCACGAGGTGCTCGACGACCTGGTCGGCCTGGGCCTGATCGCGGTGGTCTACGGCCTGTGCGTGGTATTCAAGGCGTGGGGTTTCCTGGCGGTGTTTTTCGCCGGCGTCGCCCTGCGCCAGACCGAACTGCTGCTGGGCGGCGCCCACAAGAACCGCCAGGGCCTGCTGGTGCCGGACGACCCCAAGGCCGATCCGGCCAACGACCTGGTGCCCGACACGCCGCAGCCGCTCACCGTCAGCGGCGAGTCGCTGGTGTTCAAGGAGCACCTCGAGCGCCTGTCGGAGCTGACGCTGGTGCTGCTGCTGGGCGGCATGCTGACCACCCAGGACTGGAACTGGCGCACCTGGGGCACCGCGCTGTTCCTGTTTTTCGTGGCGCGCCCGCTCAGCGTGATGCTGGGGCTGGCCGGCACCGACACCACGCTGCGCGTGCGCCTGATCATCGGCTGGTTCGGGGTGCGCGGCATCGGCTCGATCTACTACCTGATGTACGCGATCAACCACGGCCTGCCGGCCTCGCTCAGCCGCGACCTGATCCAGATCACCGCGATCGTCGTCGCGCTGTCGATCCTGGTGCACGGCACCAGCGTCAAGCCGCTGATGGATCGTTTCTGGCGCAAGAAAGGGTGAGCCCGCCACGCCGCAGTTGCGTCCGTCGCAACAGGCCATCTATACTGCACGGGCAAACTCGACAGGACACGCCATGAAACGCATCACCCTATTACTACTGACGCCACTGCTGCTGGCGGGATGCGTCAAGTCGTCGGCCAGCTATTACATCGACGGCCCCAACCATTCGCTGTCGCTGCGGGCCGAACAGGAGTACTTCTGGAACAGCCAGGTCGCCGTCAAGCTGCTCGCCGCCCGCCTGCCCGAATGCCAGCGCCTGTTCCCGATGACCACCCTGGCGCCCGAGGCCGTCGACGTCGAGCTGTACTCGGCCGGCGAGAACGTCTACTCGCTGCGGGTCGGCAAGCAGGTGATGCGCGTCGAGACGGGCTCGTGCACGCGCCTGACGGAGCCGACCGCCGAGGAACTGGGCCAGCGGCTGGGCGCCTTCAAGCTGGGCGCCGACAAGCAGCTGGTATTCGAAAAGGACGCCGCGGCGCAGTGACCTGCGGCCAGCCCGCCGCCCCGAACAATCGCCACGTCGTCGGCTACGCCGGCGCCGCCCTTCAGTGCTCCCCGATCCGCTTGCGCATCTGCTCGATCGACGCCGTGCGCCCCAGCTGTTCCAGCGCGCGCTCGAGCAGGTTGCGCTCTTCGCCGCGCGCGAGCGTCCATTGGGTGAAATACTCGTGCACCGTGCGCCACGGCGGGAACACCGGCGGCAGGCTGCGCCACGCGGCGCCGCTGTCGAGAAAATACAGCACCGCGCAGAACACATCGTACAGGTCGTGCTTGCGCGGGCGCGTCTTGCGGCGCGCCGCTTCCAGCAGCGGGCGAATCTGTTCGAAATCTTCTCGCGATATATCGCTGGGGAATTCTGCCCTTGACATCATCGCCCCCCAAATTACATTGGAGGCGCGGGATGTGGAACAGGTTCCCCGATTAGCGCGAAAGCAGCGCGCGCAGCGACGTCAGCAGGCCCGCCGCATGCTCGCCGCCGTCCACCGCCGACAGCGCCTTGACGATGCGCGCCGCCTGGATGCGGTTGCGCTGGAAGGCGGCGTCGGCCACCGCGCCGAAGCCGGCCGCCAGCGCCGCGGCGCAACGCTCGATGCGGGCGCGGTCCTGCGGCGCCAGCTCGAGCAGCGCCAGCAGGTAAGTGGCGCCCCACTGCAGCCGCGTCGCGCTGCCCACCGCGCCGGCCCAGGCCTGCTCGTAATGGTCCAGCGCCAACCCCGGCTCGCCGCGCCGCCTGGCGATCGCGGCCAGGCTGTGCCGGAAAAAATACGGCGCGTGCGACACCGCCAGCTCGCCCTCGAGCAGCTGCTGCGCTTCGTCGAGCAAGCCGGCGTCGGCCAGCACGCCGGCGGCGGTATTGACGGTGGTGTGGCGCAGCGCGCCGGCCGGCCGCGCCGCCGTCACCGCCGCCACGCTCTCGCGCGCCAGCGCGGCCGGCGGCGCGCCGGCGCCGAGGCGCGCGAGCCGCACGCGCGTGCGCAGCGCGGTGAGGCGGTCGCAGGAATGCAGCGTGTCGTCGTCTTCCAGCCCGGCCAGCGCTTCCGACCAGCAGGCGATCAGCTGCTCGCGCGCGGCGCTGCCCGGCGCGGTGAGAAAGCGCACCAGGTCGAGCGCGTAGCCGATCACGATGTCGAGCTGCAGGCACACCGCCTGGGAGTCGCCCAGCGTGGCGCCGAGGCGCCGGACGGCGGCGGCCTGGTCGACGCCGGTCTCGCCCGCCATCGCCGCCGCGTGCAGGCCGAGCCACTCGAGCCGCACCAGCGCATCGGCCAGCGTGCAGGCGCGCGTGAGGCTGGCGACGATCGCGGCGAAGTCGAGGTTCTTGAGCAGCTGGCGCTCGTCGGTGTCCCACGAATAGAAACTGAGCAGGCGCCATTCGTCGTCCGACACCGCGCGCTCGCGCGACAGCGCCACGCTGAGCGATTCGGCGACGGTGAAGCGGGCCGACAGCGCCAGCTGCAAGATGTGGACGAAGCGCTTGCCGTCGAGCTCGCACGGCAGCCGCGTCACTTCCGCGCCGTCGGGACGGAACACCACCAGCGTCGGATAGCTGCGCAGCCTGAGCTGCTGCGCCATGCGCTGGGCGCCGTCGTCGTCGCCGTCGATCGCCAGCGCGACGAAGGAGCCTGCCAGGTCGAGGAAATCGGGCCGGTCGAACACCACCGCCTGGATGCGGTTGCACGGCGGGCACCAGGCGGCGCCCCAGTACAGCAGCAACGGCACGCCGGCCGCGCGCGCCTGCGCGAACGCGGCGTAGGGGTCGCGCTGCCAGTCGATCGCGCCGGCGGCCATGGCTACTCGCGCGCCAGCGCCAGGAATTCGGTGCGCAGGCCCAGGTTCGGCTGCAGCTCGCCCAGCATCGCCGAGGTGATGGTCTCTTCGCCGGGCGTGCGGATGCCGCGGCTTTCCATGCACAGGTGGCGGCACTTGATGACCACGCCGACCGCCTTCGGCTCGAGCACTTCCATCAGCGCGTTGGCGATCTGGATCGTCATCCGTTCCTGCACCTGCAGGCGCTTGGCGAAACAGTCGACCAGCCGGGTGAGCTTGGACAGGCCGACGATCTTGCCGCTGGGCAGGTAGCCGATGGTGGCCTTGCCGAAGAACGGCGCCAGGTGGTGCTCGCAGTGGCTGTAGACGGGGATGCCGCGCACGACGATCAGTTCGTTGTACTGCTCGGCGCCGTCCTCGAACGCCTTGAGCAGCGTCACCGGGTCCTGCTGGTAGCCGGAGGTCCAGTGCTTCCACGCCTTCGATACGCGCGCCGGCGTTTCGGCCAGGCCGGGACGGTCCGGATCCTCGCCCAGGCTGCTCAGCAGCCGGCGCCAGTCATTTTCCGAGAAGGCATCATGGTGGGACATCAGTCGACCCCTAAATATTTACGATTGCCGACAGTATATAGAAAATGCGGGGCGGGCGAGCGCCGCCGGCGACGCATTCGGCGGCCCCAGTTTCGCCGCCGTTTGCGCTAACCGGACTCGGCAGCTACTGCCATGCGCTAGCGTTGATGGTACTTTCGCCACCAGGAGAACGTCATGTTAGGCAGCTCGGTACTCGAAGTTGCGGTCGGCCTCAGCTTTTGCTACGCCGCCCTGGCGCTGACCGTCAGCACGGTGCAGGAGGCGCTGGCGTCGGCGCTGCGCCTGCGCGCGCACACCTTGCTCGACGGCATCAAGGGCATGCTCAACGACCCGAAGTTCACCGGCCTCGCGCGCGCGCTGTACGCCCACTCGCTGGTCAACCCGCAGGACGACGGCCGCGCGGCCGACCCGCGCCGGCTCAAGTCCAAGCCGTCCTACATCGAGCCGGGCCAGTTCGCGCTGGCGCTGGTCGACGTCATCCAGGCCGTGCCCGGCAACTACGCCCGGCTCGGGCAGGACATCGACGCCATCGCCGACCCGCAGGTGCGGCGCACGCTGCAGGCGATCTACCAGCGCGCCGACGGCAACCTGAAGCTGTTCCAGGACGGCGTCGCCCAGTGGTTCGACAACACCATGGAGCGCGTGTCGGGCGCCTACAAGCGCCGCTCGCTCTTGATGAGCCTGCTCCTGTCGCTGCTGCTGGCAATCCTGTTCAACATCGACAGCATCCACCTGTTCCGCGCCCTGTGGCAGCACCCGGTGCTGGCCGCCCAGATCACGGCGGCGCCCACCGCGCTCGACCGCCAGACCGTCGAGATGCTGTTTACGCTGCCGATCGGCTGGACCACTTTCCCGCCGGCGTTCGACCAGGCCTTCCTGATGCAGCTGGCCGGCTGGATGCTGACGGCCTCGACCGCGCTGTTCGGCGCGCCGTTCTGGTTCGACATGCTGCAGCGGGCCATTCAGCTGCGCGGCACCGGCGCCACGCCCGCCGAGAAAGCGAAACAGGCCGGTGCCGGCGCTAGTCTGGCGGCCGATGCGCGTCGATGAGCTGGCTTGAAATCGACACGTGCGGGATCCGCTCCGGCCAGGCGTCGCCGGGGCCGAACCAGCGCGCCTCGGCGATCTCGGCGCCGTCGACCCGCACTTCGCCGCCGAGGTAGTCGGCGGTAAAGGCCAGCATCAGCGAGTGCGGGAACGGCCACGACTGGCTGGCGAAATACTGCAGGTTGTGCACCTGCAGGCCGACTTCCTCGAACACTTCGCGGTGCACCGCCTCTTCCACCGTCTCGCCCGCCTCCAGAAAGCCGGCCAGCGGGGAAAAGCGCCTGGTCGGCGAGGCGCTGTGCAGCGCCAGCAGCACCGCGTCGCCCTTGCGGATCAGCACCATCATGGCCGGCGAAATGCGCGGGTAGGCCAGGTGGCCGCAGCGGCTGCACTTGAAGCAGCGCTCGCCGGGCGCCGCCTGCATCGGGCTGGCGCAGGCGCCGCAGAAGCGGTGGGTGCGCGCCCATTCGGCGATCTGGGCGGCGCGCCCGGCCAGGCCCAGCAAATCCTCGTCCATCGCGCCGAACAGCGAGCGCAGCCCGCGCCAGCCGAAGCCGGCGGCCGGCAGCGCGTCGCGCTCGACCCAGCCGGCCTGGCAATAGCGCCCGGCCAGCAGGCCCACCGGCTGCAGCTGGTGCGGCGCCAGCTCGAGGCGCGCCACGGCGGCCGCGTCCGGCAGCGAGAGGTCGTCGTCGCGCACCAGCAGCCGGCCCTCGAAGAACAGGAAGGTCAGCGGCGCGGGATCGGCTTGCGGCGACATCAAGGGCGTGAAGGATGCGGGCGTTCTGAGCATGGCGGCGATCGGCGGACAGGGATGTCGGCAATCATACCGTCTTTCGTCGCCGACCAATTGGAACGCGCGCCACCGCCGCGCTGTCTAAACGATTTTCCGCGAAAGGGCGCCATGCGACTGCCGGATTTCATACGCACCGATATCGAAACGATCCTCGATGAGTGGGAGAAGTTCGCGCAGAGCTTTCCGCACGCCGACAAGCTCGACCGTGTGGTGCTGCGCGACCATGCGCGCGGCATCCTGTTTACCATCGCCGCCGACCTCGAGCAGGCGCAGAGCTCCGGCGAGCAGGAAGAGAAGTCGAAAGGCCATGCGCCGGCGGAGCAGGTCGCCACCGAGGCCGAAATGCACGGCCTGTCGCGTTTCGCCGAAGGCTTCGACGTCAACGAGACCATCGCCGAGTTCCGCGCGCTGCGCGCCAGCGTGCTGCGCCGGGCCGGCGCCTCGCTGTCGCTGCCGGAAGCAACTGCCGGCGACATCACCCGCTTCAACGAGGCGGTCGACCAGGCGGTGGCCGAATCGCTGGCGCGCTTCACCGACATGAAGGAGCGGCGCAACCGGCTGTTCGAGACGCTGCTGTCGAGTTCGCCCGATCTCAACTATATCCTGGAGACCAACGGCGCCGTCATCTACGCCAACCAGGCCTTCGCCGACGTCTTCGACAGGAAGCCGCTGGACCTGGTGGGCGCCAACTTCAGCGGGCTGTGCAGGCCATTCGTGCGCGACATCGAGCGCCAGCTGAAAAGCGTCATCGCCACCGGCAAGACTTATCGCGGCGAAATGCACACCATCAACGAGCGCGGCGAAAGCCGCACCTACGAATACCTGCTGGTGCCGGTATTTGATCCGAATGGCCGCTGCGAGGCCATCGCCGGCAGCGCGCGCGACGTCACCGAGCGCAAGGCGGCGGAAGAGCGGATCCGCCGCAGCGCCAACCACGACTTCCTCACCGACCTGCCCAACCGCAGCCTGTTTCGCGAGCGGCTCGAGCATGAGCTCAAGCACGCCGCGCGCACCGGCTTTCCGCTGGCGCTGCTGTTCATCGACCTCGACCTGTTCAAGGAAGTCAACGACCGGCTCGGCCACGCCGCCGGCGACCAGATGCTGCAGCAGGTGGCGCAGCGCATCAACGCCTGCGTGCGCGGCACCGACACGGTGGCGCGGCTGGGCGGCGACGAGTTCACCGTGATCCTCACCGACGTCACGCTGCCGCAGCACATCGAAACCATCGCCGCCGAAATCCTGGAAGAGTTGCGCAGGCCGTTCGCGCTGGCCGCGGGCGAGGCGTTCATTTCCTGCAGCATCGGCGTCACCGTCTATCCGGGCGACGGCGCCTCCCCGGACGAGCTGGTGCGCAACGCCGACGAGGCGATGTATGCGTCCAAGAAGGCCGGGCGCAACCAGTACCAGTTCTATGCCCCGGCCATGCGCGACCCTGGCGGCGCAGCGCCCTGAGCGTTATGGGCTCGGCGCGCGCGCGCTGGCCTCGGCCAGAAATTTGCCGGCCGCCTCGCGCATCCCGGCCGAAATGGCCTGCCAGGTACGCGGCGGAAACTGGCCCGGCAGCAGCGGTTCGATCTTCGCCAGGGCCGGCCCGACGCTGGCGGCCAGCTGCAGCATCGCCTCCCAGACGGCCTCGCCGCCATGGGCCATCGCCAGGTCGAACCAGTGCCGCGCGTGGATCGTATAAAAATACCGGTGAACGTTCCTGGAGCGAAGCGCCATCGCCGGCCCTGCGCGGCGCTCGCTGAAATGGTTGGGGCCAGTCCCGAAGTAGGGATAGATCGACAGCACGTCGTACAGCGGCGTCATTTCGTAGGCGTCGCCGCGCTGCAGGAAAATCGAAAAATTCTTGGCATGGCCGTCGGTCGCCGCCAGCAGGAAGAAGGCCAGTTGCGTCAGCAGGAAGGTGGTGCCGTCTCGCTTGTCCAGGCTGCCTTGCAGCAGCTGCACGCAGGCGGCGATTCCCGGGCCGCCGGCCGCTTCGTACTTCTTGTGCGGCGGCAGTCCCAGGGCCTGGCAAAAGTCTTCCTGAGGCAGCCGGGCAATCCAGGCGCCGTCGTCCATCCAGGCGCGGTCGAAGCGCTCGACGATGAGGACGGGTTGATCGCCGAAGGTCGCCATCGACGTCGGCGCCACCGCGAAGCCCAGTGCCGTCATGATGTGCGCGCACAGCCACTCGTTCTGGACGGAGTCAGAGGCATCCACCCTCTTCGATCCCGCAATCAGACCGAGCGGCAACTTGAAGATATGCGTCGTGGGGGTGGCGCCGTGCGGGCGGCACCATTGGCCTTGCCGCCAGGTCAGGGCGGTTTTTTCCTGGGCGCCGGCGATGGAGATGCGAAACAGGTCATCGTCGTGCATGCCTTCCGGCGTGGTGTCGGAAGGCACAGCCTGCAGGATGTCGACGATTTGCTCTTCCGACAGCGGCTCGCAGTCGACGCGATTCCACCCTTCGGGCGTGGCATTCGCAGGCAAGAGTTGCACCGCACCGACGCAATCGCGCCCGATGGCCTCCAGCAGATCGAAGGTATCGGCTGTCCTGGTCTTGAAACGCGCACCGAGGCGAGCCCGGATCGCCTCATTGTCCGGCAGGAGGTTGTCGAAGTAATTCTTGACGGCTTCCCCCTTGGTTTCCAGCGAACTGCTGATGGGGATCGATTGCGACAATGACCTGCGGCGGGGCGACGCCAGCCACGAGGGCTCGTAGCGGAAGGCGTGCGAATCGCGATCGACGCTCCAGGCGCCGACCAGTTCGCCATTCATCCAGACCGACAGTGCCTGCGTCACCAGATTCCCTTCTTGGTGTGAGAAGAAACGCTCCAGGCAGGCTCGATAGCGGCGTCCGGAGTTGCCGCGCGGGGCTTCCTGGGCACAGCGGTGCGCGCTGGGGGGGTGTCTTTCAAGCCGTCGGCCTGCGCAGTCGCCGAGGGCGCGTCGGCCGCCGGCGCGCTTGGCCCCACCTGCGGCGGCGTGGCATGCAATCCCTCCCGGGTGGACTGGCTTTCGCTCAGCGACAAGGTCACCTCGAGCGCCGACAGCAGGCGCATCAGCTGTTCGAGACTGACCAAGCCAGGGTTCGCTTCGATCTCGGCAATGCGCGCCTGGCTGACGCCGACGAGCTCCCCGAGCTGGGCCTGGGTGAGCTTGCGCGCCTTGCGCAGCGCCCGCAGGTGCTGGCGCAGTTGGGCCGGAAAGCCGAGAGGGTATTGGTTGACCATGATGCGTCTCAGGTTATAGGCTTGAGCCTATATTGTCAATATATCGTCCAAAGCCGATATTTGGTTTTTATCGGCCACGGCATATATCCTGATATAACAGGCCAAGGCCAGTAAAAATCCACGGCGGCGAAGGGTTGAGGCGCAAACGATAGGGAAGCGGCGTGGCAAAGTTGCCTCATGCGCAAAGTTTGAGTAAGATCGCGGGCCGCCCTCACCATCACAACAATAACAGCACAAGATGAATCGCCTGCCCGGACTCGACCTGTTGCGCGCGATCGCCATCGGCTGGGTCATGCTCTACCACCTGGCGAGCTATGGCGTTGTCATGCCGGTCTTGGTTGATCGTTATGGCTACATGGGCGTGGACCTGTTTTTCGTCCTCAGCGGCTTCCTGATCGGCGCGCAACTGCTGGCACCTTATACCAGGGGTGAAACGCCGCGGTGGGGCCAGTTCTTCCTGCGCCGCGTCTTGCGCGTGTTGCCGGCCTACCTGGTGGTACTCGCGCTGTATTTCATCGCGCCTTCCCTGCGCGAAAGCCCGGACATCGAACCGCTCTGGCAATTCCTCACTTTCACGCAAAACATCTTCGCCGACTACGAGCGCGCCCGCGCATTTTCCCATGCGTGGTCGCTGTGTATCGAGGAGCATTTCTACCTGCTGCTGCCGGCCGCCGCATGGCTGCTGGCGCGCAAGCCGAGCGCCGGCAAAGTGGCGGCGGCCGCGTTCGCCTTGCTGGCCGGCGGCATGCTGCTGCGCGGCTGGATCTGGCAGCACGAGGTGGCTCCGTTGACGGGTCTTCCCGCTTTCTTCACCCGCTATATCGAAACCATCTATAACCCCACCTGGTGCCGTCTCGACGGCTTGCTGGCAGGCGTCATGCTGGCGGTGGTGCAAGGCTTTCGGCCCGCGTGGTGGGACTGGCTGATGGCGCGTGGACCGTGGCTGCTCGCCGCCGGGCTGGCCGGCGTCTACGTGTCGATGCGCATCCCGTCGCCAGGTTTTGCCGGCGCGGTGATCGGCTACCCGCTGCTCGCGGCCAGCCTGGCCGCACTCGTCGTCGCCGCCGTGAGCCCGCGCACGTGGCTCGGCCGCTGGCGGCTGCCGGGCGTCGCCCCGATCGCGGCCATGGCCTTCAGCCTGTACCTGACGCACAAGGCGGTGTTCCACTGGATCGCGGGACACTTCGCGCCGGCCGTGCACGACGGCGGGCTGCTTGCGTTCTGCGTGTACGTGGGCGCGGCCCTGGCGGTGGGCGGCGTGCTGTACCTGGCGGTGGAGCGTCCGAGCATGCGCTTGCGATCCGCCCGCCCCTTCACACAACTTGACGAGACGCGCCGGGTGACGACCGCTACCTGACCCAGTGAATCACCCCGCGCTGTGCAGCGGCGCCGCCTTCGCAGTGTTGTTCGAAGCGCAGGCCGATCGCCGTCAGCTGCCCCAGCGAATAGCTGACGCTGTCGACGGCGAACCAGCCACTCAAGGTATTGCAGCCGCGCCCGTTGCCGGACCAGCTCATGCCGCCCTTGGCCGCGTTATGAAAAAGGTAGCGCTGCATGGCGTTGCTCGGGTTGTAGCCATACGTGCGGCCGGCGCCGATGAAGTCGCCCTGGGTGCTTTCCAGATACAGGTAGTTGCCCGACGCTGGCACGGTGCCAGCGCCGGCGCTCCACAGGCCGGCCGGAATCGGCGCCGGCGCCGTTGGCTGCCCGCCGGTCACATCGGCCTTGTTCCAGTGAATCTGGCCGTGCAGCGCGGCGCTGCCGCCCTCGCAGTGCTGCTCGAAGCGCAGGTCGAGCGATTCGAGCGCGCCGCCGCTCAGCACGATCTTGTCGATGACGATGTTTTGAGGAAATAAAGAGGTCGGCCTTCTTTGCCGCGCTAGCGATATCTGTTGACGCCTGCGTACGCAGGTTTCGTTGAAGTTGTTATAACGGTTGGCTGCATACACAACGTTGACTTCACGTTACTTGAGAACAAGGCGGGTTCATGACCGATTTGAAGATATTTAACGGGCGCTGCCAGTTCTGCCTGCGCGGCGACGACGAAGTGAGCCGGCTCATCGCCGGCAAATCAGCCTCCATCTGTGACGATTGCGTCGAACGCTGTCGCGCGGCGCTGCACGATTCTCCGGCGGAGAAAAAGCCGGAGCCATCCAACGACCGCTATCTGCATCGGCGCCTGGCGAAGCATTTCGCGCCGCTGCCGCCGCAAGAGCTGTTTGCCACCTCGCGCACCTACCCGCTGCGCCAGCAAGCCGATTTGCAGGGTGCGCTCGACGACCTGCTCCGTGAGCGGCACATACCGAGCAATTTTGTCGGCATCCATCACCAATACCGCCACGAGTCGCCGGGCTTTTCAAAGCTGCTGGAACAGGGCCACAGCCCGATCGAAGCCGCCCCGGCGCAGTACGAGGAGGTGGCCATCGGCGACGGCGACACGGTGCGTTGCCTGAAAAACGGCGTGTGGCTGTTGACAAGTGAGCTTGGTCCGTACGTGATCGTGCTCGTGCAAGAAAACGACTTCCACGGCGGCGGCGAGCTGGCCGTCGAGATCGCCGCGCCTCCCGGTGAAGCCGGCGCCGCGCTGTGCACCGCCGTATATGGCATCGGGCCTGTCGGCGCGCATTTGCGTGCATGCCTTGGAGCCGGTGGCGCGCGCCGACGTCATCCTGCCCGAATTCATCTTGCAGGCGGTGGAGCGCAATGTCCTGCAATTTGCGCAGCAGCGCCCTGCCCTGCGTGAAATGGGCCTGTCGACGCAGAAAGGGCTTCTGTTTCATGGCGCGCCGGGAACGGGCAAGACGCACTGCATCCGCTATCTCGCCGGCGCCTTGAGTGGCCACACCACCTTCCCGATCACGGCGGAGGGAGCAGGCCTGCTGCCTGAATACATGGCGCTGGCACGACTGCTACAGCCGGCGCTGGTGGTCATCGAGGACGCCGACCTGATCGCCCGCGACCGTTCCGAGCGCGCCAATGCGTGCGACGAGCTGATGCTCAATCGGCTGCTCAACGAAATGGATGGGTTGCGCGAACGCGCGGACGTGTTTTTCATTCTGACGACGAATCGCCCCGAAACGCTGGAGCCGGCCCTGGCCAGCCGGCCGGGGCGAATCGACCAGACCATCGAGTTCCCCTTGCCCGACGAGAACGACCGCCGCCGTCTCATCAAGCTGTACGCCAGCAGCTTGCCCGTCCCTGCCAAGCTGATCGATGGCCTGGCGCGGCGTACCGACCGGGCCAGCCCTGCATTCATCAAGGAACTCATGCGGCGGATCGCGCAGCATCACCTGGAGGCGGGAGGCGCCGCTGACGTGTCCGCCGAAACGGCGGAGTCAGCGCTGCACGAGATGCTGTTTTCCGGCGGGACGCTCAATACGCGGCTGCTCGGCGGTGCGGGCGTCGATGCCGCTTAATGTGTTGCATGCGCGGCTGCGGCACGCAAGCGCAGCCATTTTTCCAGCTCGACGACCACGTAGGTGAACACGCCGATGCCGACGATGTAGAGCCAGGCTTCGCCGCGCACGGGAGCCGTATGGAACAGCCCGTTGAGCAAGGGCGTGTAGGTAAAGGCGAGCTGCGCCAGCCAGGTCGCGGCGATGCCGGCGATCAGCCAGGGGTTGGAGAGCAGGCCGACCGACAGCATCGAGCGGGTGCGGCTGCGGCAGTTCAGCAGGTAGAAGGTCTGGATCATGACGATCACGTTGACCACCGCGGTGCGTGCCTCGTCGAGGTTGGTGCCCTCGATGCCGTGTTCCCAGGCGAACAGGCCGAAAGCGCCGCCCAGCGAGATGAGCGTGACCAGCGCGGTGCGCATCAGGAGCGAGCGGGTCAGCAGTGGCTTTTCAGGATCTCGCGGCGGGCGCAGCATGATGTCGGCCTCCTTCGGCTCGACCACCAGCGTGAGGCCCAGGAACAGGGCAGTGACCAGGTTAAGCCAGAGCAACTGGGTGGGCACCATCGGCAGCACGATGCCGGAAAAGCTGGCCACCAGCAGGATCAGGGCGACGCCGGCATTGGTCGGCAGTATCCACAAGATGAATTTGGTGAGGTTGTCGAACACGCCGCGCCCCTCCTCCACCGCCGCCTCGATCGAGGCGAAGTTGTCGTCGGTGAGGATCATGTCGGCCGCTTCCTTGGTGACGTCGGTGCCGGTGATGCCCATGGCCACGCCGATGTCGGCGCGCTTGAGGGCGGGCGCGTCGTTGACGCCGTCGCCCGTCATGGCGACGACATGGCCGCGCGCCTGCAGCGCCTTGACCAGGCGCAGTTTCTGCTCGGGCGCGACGCGGGCGAACACGCTGGCGCGCTCGGCGGCGTCGGCCAGCTGGCCGTCGTCCAGCAACTCCAGCTCGCTGCCGCTCAGCGCGACCGGATCGGCGCCGCGGCCAAGGCCGATCTGCGCGGCGATGGCCTTGGCGGTGAGCACATGGTCGCCGGTGATCATCTTGACCTCGATGCCGGCGGCGCGGCACTTGGCGACCGCGTCGATGACCTCCGGGCGCGGCGGATCGAGCTTGCCCTGCAGCCCGAGCCAGGTCAGGCCGGCGGCGACGTGTTCGTGCTCGAGGCCGGCGTGCGCGGACGGCATGCCGCGCCGCGCGAAGGCCAGCACGCGCAGCCCGCGCGCGGCCATGGCGTCGGCGTGGCGCAGCACCTGCGCCTTGTCGAGCGGCGCCGGCTCGCCATCTTCGCCGAGCGCATCGGCGCACTTGTCGAGCAGCGCCTCGACCGCGCCCTTCATGTAGATCGTCTTGGGCGCGTCGGCGGCGCCGTGCAGCGTGGCCATGTAGCGGTATTCGGCGGCGAACGGGATGGTCTCGATGCGCGGCAGGCGCGCGCTCATCTCCGGTGCCGACAGCCCCGCCTTCTGCGCCGCCACGATCAGCGCCGCCTCGGTCGGGTCGCCCTGCACGATGCCGCGGCCCTCGTCATTGAGCACCAGCCGCGAATCGTTGCACAGCAAGCCGGCGCCGAGCGTTTCGACCAGCGCGACGTTCTCGCCGACCACCACCGGCGCCTGTTCGAACTCGATCGTTCCGAGCGCGTCGTAGCCGCTGCCGCTGACTTGGTAGAGCCGCCCGCCGGCGTAGATTTCGCGCACCGTCATCTGGTTTTGCGTCAGCGTGCCGGTCTTGTCGGAGCAGATCACGGTGGTGCTGCCGAGCGTCTCGACGGCCGGCAGCTTGCGGATGATGGTGCGCCGCTTCGCCATGCGCGCCACGCCGATCGCCAGCGTGATCGTCACCACCGCCGGCAAGCCTTCCGGGATGGCGCCGACCGCCAGCGCGATGGCGGCCATGAACATCTCGGGCCACGGCGTGCCGCGCACGATGCCGGCGACGAAGATCAGGATTGCCAGCGCGAGGATGACGTACAGCAGCAGCCGGCTGAACTGCGCGATCTTGCGCGTGAACGGCGTCTGGAAGTCTTCCTCCGCACCCATCATGCCGGCGATGCGGCCCATCTCGGTGCCGTCGCCGGTGGCAAACACCAGTCCCTCGGCCTGGCCGGTGAGCACCAGCGTGCCGGTGTAGGCCAGGTTGGTGCGCTCGGCCAGGATGGCCGCCGCCGGCAGCGGGCCGGTTTGCTTGGCGACCGGGGCGGACTCGCCGGTGAGCGCGGCCTCCTCCACCTGCAGGGAACGCTGATGCAGCAAGCGCAGGTCGGCCGGCACGCGGTCGCCGGCCTGCAGCAGCACCAGGTCGCCGGGCACGAGCTCGGCCGAGGCGAGCCGCAGCTGTTCGCCGCCGCGTCGCACGGTCGCTTCGGTGACGACCATGCCGGCCAGCGCCTCGATTGCCTTCTCCGCCTTTGCCTCCTGCAGGTAGCCGATCACGGCGTTGATGAAGGCGACGGCGAAGATCACCAGCGCGTCGACCCACTTGCCCATGACGGCGGCAACCACGGTCGAGGCGAGCAGGATGTAGATGAGCGGCTGGTGGAACTGCAGCAGGAAGCGCAGCCAGCGGGGGACCCGCTGCTGCGCCGTAATCTGGTTGGGGCCGAAGCGTTGCCTGCGCGCTTCCACCTCGGCCGGC
>JBBRXM010000095.1:0-18901 GCA_038248405.1 Burkholderiales bacterium | reverse complement strand
GCTGACCGCAGGGGCTGCGGCGTCAATACGCGCGCCGGCGCGCCTGCCGGGATGCTTTCGCTGCCCCGGCGAAAGTGCTATTCTGCACGCGCCCGGGCAGTGCACCGGCCCGCCATCCTGACCTGAAAGACCGATGAATAATTCGACACTCCTGCGCGCGGCCGCCTGCGCCATCCTCACCCAATGGAGCGCCGCGGCGTTCGCCCTCGACCCCTTGAGCTACGCGCGCTACGACCAGGTCAAGACACAAGCGCTGCACATGGACCTGAAGGCCGACTTCGCCCGCAAGACCCTGTCCGGCTACGCCGAGCTGTCGCTCGAATGGATCGACAAGTCGGCGCGCTCGCTCGAACTGGACACCCGCGAACTGACCATCGCCAAGGTGCAGGCGCAAGGCGCCGGCGGCGCCTGGAAGACGGTGCCGTACACGCTCGACAAGCTCGATCCCGAAAAAGGCCAGGCGCTGCACATCGCGCTGGCCGGCCAGCCTGCCAAGGTGCGCATCTACTATCACACCGCGCCCACCGCCACCGCGCTGCAGTGGCTGACGCCGCAGCAGACCATGTCCGGCAAGCGGCCTTTCATGTTCAGCCAGTCCGAGACCATCAACGCCCGCTCCTGGGTGCCGGTGCAGGATACGCCGGCGGTGCGCTTCACCTACAGCGCCCGCATCGAGGCGCCGCAGGGCCTGCGCGTGGTGATGAGCGCCGATAACGACCCGAACGCCACCGGCAAGGGCGGCTGGCGCTTCACCATGCCGCAGGCGATTCCGTCCTACCTGCTGGCGATCGGCATCGGCGAACTGGAAGCGCGCACGCTCGGGCCCCGCACCGGCGTCTACGCCGAACCAAACCGCATCAAGGCCGCCGAATACGAACTGGCCGACACCGAGAAGATGGTCAACGCCGCCGAGTCGCTGTACGGCCCGTATCGCTGGGGGCGCTACGACATGCTGGTGCTGCCGCCGTCGTTCCCGATCGGCGGCATGGAGAACCCGCGCCTGACTTTCCTGACGCCGACCATGATCGCGGGCGACCGCAGCCTGGTCGACCTGATCGCCCACGAGCTGGCGCACAGCTGGTCGGGCAACCTGGTCACCAACGCCTCGTGGAAGCACTGGTGGCTCAACGAAGGCTTCACCACCTACGTCACCACCCGCATCCTCGAGGTGCTGTACGGCGAGGAAGTGGCGACCATGAACCTGCAGCTCGAGCAGGAAGAAGCGCTCGAGCTGCTCAAGACGGTGGCGCCGGCCAAGCAGGCCTTGCTGACCAAGGACGCCGACACCTCGGCCAAGACCTACACCGACGAAGGCCTGGCCTATCCGAAGGGCGCCTGGTTCCTGCGCACGCTCGAGCAGCGCGCCGGCCGCGCCGTGTTCGATCCCTTCCTGCGCGGCTGGTTCGACCAGCACGCGTTCCAGAGCGTGACCACCGGCCAGTTCGTCGACTACCTGCGCAAGAACCTGCTGGCGCAGCATCCGGCGGTGATGACCGACGCCGAGCTGGACGAGTGGCTGCACGGCGCCGCCATCCCGGCCAGCGCCAAGAGGGCGGTGTCGACCCGCCTGGCCGCGCTCGACACCACGCGCGCCGCCTGGCTCACGGGCGATCTGACCACCGCGCAGCTCGACACCACCAAGTGGAATGCCACCGAGTGGATGAAATTTTTGAACGATATCGACGGCCAGGCCAGCGCCGCGCAGCTGCAGGAGCTGGACCGCAAATACGCCCTGTCGAAGACCGGCAACAACGAAGTGGCCTTCCGTTTCTACCGCGCCAGCGTCAAGGCCGGCAACCGCGCAGTGCGCGAGCCGCTGCGCGCATTCCTGATGAGCGTGGGCCGCCAGAAGTTCGTGCTGCCGCTGTACGCGGCGCTGCAGAAGGACGCCGCCGACAAGGCGTGGGCCGCCGCCGTCTACAAGCAAGCGCGCGCGCGCTACCACCCGGCGACGCAGGCCAGCGTCGACAAACAGATGGCTAAAAAAGGATAAACACGTGCACCCGATGAACAGACTCGCAGCGGCCATCGTGCTCGCTTTTTCCGCTGTCGCCGCCGGCGCCAGTTCCGCGCAGACCCCGGCGCCGGCGGCCGCCGCCGCCGCCGCCTACAACCTCGACGCCGACGTCGCCCGCGTGCTGAAGAACTTCGACGTGCCCGGTATCGCCATCGCCGTGGTCAAGGACGGCAAGGTGGTCGTCGCCCGCGGCTTCGGCGTGCGCAAACTCGGCGAGCCGGCGCCGGTCGACGGCAAGACGCTGTTCGAGATCGCCTCGAACTCGAAGGCCTTCACCGCCACCGCGCTGGCGATGCTGGTCGACGAGGGCAAGCTGGCGTGGGACGACCCGGTCACCAAACACCTGCCGGACTTCCAGATGTACGACGCCTACGTCACCCACGAAATGACGGTGCGCGACCTGCTGACCCACCGCAGCGGCCTTGGCCTCGGCGCCGGTGACCTGATGTGGTGGCCGACGACCATTTTCACCACCGATGAGATCATCCAGAACCTGCGGTTCATCCGCCCGGCCACCAGTTTTCGCAACAGCTACGCCTACGACAACCTGCTCTACATCGTGGCCGGCAAGATCATCGCGCAAAAGTCCGGCAAGACCTGGGGCGAGACGGTGCGCGAACGGATCCTCAAACCGGTCGGCATGACGACGACCACCACCAGCCTGCTTGAAAACGCCGGCAACCCGAACGTCGCCAACGCGCACAGCAAAATCGACGGCAAGATCGCCGCGGTCAAAGCCATGCCGGTGCCGAACGCGGTCGGCGCGGTGGGCATCAACACCAACGCCGACGACATCGCGCGCTGGATGAACGTGCTGCTCGACGGCGGCAAACTTGCAGGCGCCGGCAAGGACGCGGCGGGCAAGGACATCCGCCTGTTCAGCGAAGCGCAGGGCCGCGAGATGTGGACGGCGCAAACGCCGATCAAGATTTCGCAGCCGAAGCCGGCGCTGGCGGCGACCAAACCGAACTTCTTCGCCTATGGCCTGGGCGTGCAGCTGCGCGACTACAAGGGCATGAAGCTGGTGATGCACGGCGGCGCGCTGCAGGGCTTCTACTCGCGCGTGGTGATGGTGCCGGAAGCGAAGCTGGGCATCGCGATCCTGACCAACGCCGAAAGCGGCGGCGCCATGACGGCGCTGCAGTATCGCCTGCTGGACCAGTACATCGGCGCCGCGCCCAGCGACTGGATCAAGCTGATCGGCGACGTCGAGGACGAGGCGCACGCCAAGGAGCTGGCGCGCCTGAAGGGCGCCACCACCAGGCGCGCGGCGGCGTCGAAACCGTCGCTGGCGCTGGCCGCCTACGACGGCGAGTACCAGGATCCCTGGTACGGCAAGGCCACCATCAAGGCGGTCGGCGCCAGGCACGTGCTCAGTTTCGCCAAGACGCCGGACCTGACGGGCGAACTGGAACACTACCAGCACGACACCTTCATCGTGCGCTGGAAGGAGCGCAACTTCAACGCCGACGCCTACGTGACGTTCTCGCTGAACCCGGACGGCAGCATCGAGCGCATGAAGATGGCGCCGGTGTCGACCGAGACCGATTTCAGCTACGATTTCGCCGACCTGACGTTCACGCCGGTGAAGGCGGCAGCGGCGAAGTAAGCAGGCTTCAGCGCGGCGGCGGCCGCCGGCACGGATCGGCCATCAGCGCCGCGTACGCGGCGGTACTGGCGAACGGCCGGTGCTCGATCGCCAGCGCCGCTTCCAGCGTGCCGAGGCAGCGCGAGGACAGCGCGACCGCGTGGTGGCCGCGCTGCTTGCGCGACGGGTAGCCGATGCCGGCCAGGCGGCCGTCGTGGTCGGCGATGACGGCGTCGATCATGCAGCCGAGCCACTGGGTGCCCTCGTGGTCGGGGCTGGAGATGTCGTCCGACAGGCCAAGCTTGCTGAGCGTGATGCCGGACAGGTCGAGCAGTTCGAGCGGCACCGCGAAGCGCAAACTGGCGATCAGCGCCGCCCCGGCGCCCGGCGCCACGTAGAAGGTGCCCGGGTCGGTGACGTCGTTGCGGCACAGGCCCGCCTCCCACACGGCCGTCATCTCGTCGGCGGCGGCATAGATCCAGTGGAAGGGAAATGCGCCGTCGCGCCGCCACGCGGCCGGCGGGCCGAAGCGGTAGGTGACGTCGACCCGGCGCGGAAACAGCGAGGCCGGATTCCAGGCGGCGCGCACCAGCGCCTGGCCGGCCGGCAGCGTGCGCACGCTGGCCAGCAGCGCCTGGCGCAGCAGCAAAGCGCCCGGCAGGCGGCGGGCAATATGGGGTGGCGGGGAGGGCAGGTCGATGGCGGGCGCGCTCATGCGCTCAGCCTATTACGTCGGCCTTTCCGGTGGACTGTTGCTGCGCAAACGCGAGCACTTTTTGCTGGCGCGCATCGCTCGGCAGGCCGAGCAGTTCCTGCTGGCTGGCGTGCAGCACGCCGCGGGTCTCGAAAGGCATGCCGGCGAGCAGTTCTGCCGGCGCCAGTTCGTTCAGTTCGTCGGCGCTGGTGACCCAGAATGCATGCACCTCGCTGCCCGGCTGGCGCGCCAGGCAGGACAGCACCGGCGCGATCAGTTCCGGAACGGGCTCGACAAATTGCCAGGCAGGAAATTCCTTGCCGATGGTGCGGGAGCCGGGCATCACGCTGTAGCAGCGACCGCTGTCGGCGGCCCGGTACAGCGTCGCCTGCGACATCGCCGTTTTGCCGCCGGCAATGATCTCGGCGGCCCGCAGCCGCGTCACCGGCAGGCTGCGCGCATGGCCGGCCGGCGAGGCGTCGAGCGCATGGATGGTGTCGGAGAGTGCCTGTGTGGCAATGGCGGCCAGCCGGGTGCGCTCGGCGCCGGGGACGCCTGCCCCCAGCCGCTCGGCGACCTCGACCGAAAAGCGCTCTACCAGCCGCCGCGAATAAGCCCGTTGGTCAAAGCTGCCCATGCTGTGCTCCCGGTTAGATAGCTGACAAGGTAACAGGCTTTCGCGACTTTCTCAAGTTTCTCAAGTCTATCGTATGCGCTGGCGCAGGCGCCTATTTGCCGGCCTTGCCGTTCCACACGTCCATCATGTCCTGCGAGCCCTGCTGGCGGATGCCGTTGTCGGTCAATACCGACTCGGTCGCGTCCAGCATCGCCTTGCGCGGCAACACGATCGTCTCGCCTGCGCGCTGGTCGAAGTGGATCACCACCAGCTCGTCCTTGAGGTCGCGCAGCAGCGCCACCAGGTGGCGCAGGCTGCGCACCGGCACCTTGTTGATCGAATAGATCACCGAGCCGAAGCGGTTGCCGTAGCCGGTCACCAGCTTGTGCGGGAAGAACGGCGAACTGACCACCACCAGTTCCTCGCGCTGGGCGTCGGGCTGGTCGCCGCGCCGCGTCACCAGCGGACTGGCGTTGAAGGCAAGGGCGTTCATCAGCGGGGCGCTGTTGGTGATGCCCATCATGAATTCGGGACTGGCGCGCGAAAACACGATCGGGCCGTAGATGAAGTAGGGCGGGTAGCCGCCGTTCAGGTCGGGAATGAGCAGCTTGCGCCCGCCCTGCACCGGCAGCTCGATCGCCATCTGCTTGCCGTCGCGCACGATCGTCAGCGGCAGCTTGCCGCCCTGCGCCAGCTGCTGCACGCGGTACTGGAAGCGCACCCGCAGGTTGCTGCCCAGTTTCACCATGCCCTGGTTGTCGATCGGATACTGGCCGATGCGGGTGATGACGTCCCATTCCTTGAGCGGATAGGCCGGGTCGCTCAGGTAGGGGTGCTGCACCACCACGCCCTCGACCGGCCTGTCGAGCTTGAGGAACTGGCGCAGCGCCGGGTTCTCCAGCGTCTGGACGTCGTCGAACATGCCGGGCTTGCCGTCGTAGCGGCCGTCCGCTGCCACGTCCTTGAGGAACAGTTCCACTTCCTCGTTGGGGATGATGTAGCCGATGTTCTGCGCGTTGGTGGCGGTGGAAAACGCCAGGCCCACCATCTTGTCGCCGGCGATCACCGGCCCGCCGCTGTTGCCGTGGTTGATGGCCGCGTCGATCTGGATGCGCAGGCCGCCGCTGGCGAAGCCGTAGGGCACGAACTCGATGCGCGAGACGATGCCCTTGGTGATCGACAGCGAATTGCCGCCGGTCGGATAGCCGTAGGCCAGCACCGCTTCGCGCACGTCGGGCAGCACGCTGGCGCGCGGCGCCGGCGGGTGGGTGTCGAAGAACGATTCGTCATCGAGCTTGAGGATGGCCAGGTCGATCCCGCGTCCCACCGCCACCACCGTGGCCGACAGCTTGTCGCCGGCCTGGTTGGCCTGGATCTGCACCTGGCTGGCGTAGCCCACCACATGGGCGTTGGTGAGGATCCGCTTGCCTTCGATGACGACGCCGGAACCGGTGATCTCCTGCGGCGGCGCCTTGCCCCATGGCTTGGATGGATCGGGCCCGCGCAGGGTGCTGAACACCTTGACGACGGCGTTCTCGATGTTGGGGATGGCGGCCGGGGTGGCCGCGGCGGCCGGGGCAGCGCCGCCGGCAGGGGCCACCTGGGCATGGGCGGCAAGGCTGGCGGCGGCCAGGATGACGGCAGCGGCAATACGTGACATGGGCATGGTTCTCTTCAGGTTGGTTGGCTGAGCCGATAAACCGGCAGTGAAACAATATACAGGTTGGCGCAGCGGCAAAATGCGCGCATTCCCACCGTGTTGCCGGCCGCCTACAGACGGTTCTTTTTCGCTTCGCCGCGCAGCGACGCGTCGAGGCGGCGGGCGGCCTGCTGGGGCGTGGCCTTGCCGGTCAATACTTCCTGGATCAGCGGGTGCAGCATGTCGATGGTGTCGGCGGGAAGCATCGAATAATAGGGGCTGCCCGTCACCGGCGCGCGTTCGACCGCGTCGAGGTAGGCGGCCAGCCGCGCATCGGTCACCAGCGCGCCCGGCGCGGCGCGAAACGGCGAGATATTGTGGCGCTTGTTCTGCTGGATCGAAAAGCCCTGGCCGGTGATGAATTCGAGGAACCGGATCGCCGCTTCCTTGCGCGCCGTTTCGCACACCGCGAAGCCGGTTTCGCTGCCGATCACCGGCACCGTTGCGTTGCCGGCGTCGTTCCACGGCGGCATCATCACGCCGGTCTCGAACTGCTTGCTGCTCATCAGCCGGCCGGACGCCCAGGTGCCCTGGAAGGACATTGCCGTCTTGCCGGCGGCGAACATGTTGATGCCGTCGTCGTACTGCGAATGCATGTAGTCCGGCTGCGTGTAGCCGCGCTGCGCCACCACCAGGATCTTGGCGAAGATGTCGGCGCCGGCGCTGTTGGCCAGGTTCAGGGTGCCGTCGGCCATGCGCGCCTTCCAGTCGGGCGTGGTGGCGACGACGTTGTTGGCAAAGCCGAAGCTGAACGCGCCGTTGCCGAGGATGTTGGGAAAGCCGCCGGCCCAGAAGATGGGCGTGAAGCCGGCCCGCTTGAGGCGCTCGCAGACGTCGAGGAACTGGTCGAAGCTGGTCGGCAGGCGCTCGATGCCGGCCGCCTTGAAGATCGACTTGTTGTAGTAGATCAGGGTGGCGGCGACGCCGCCGGCGATGCCGAAGCGGCGCCCGCCCGGGGTGACCCAGTCGGACTTGAGCGTGGGCAGCAGGTTGGCCCAGGCGGCGGTGTGGCCTACGTCGGCCAGCACGCCCTGTTCGGCAAGCATCGCGGCGTAGGCGTTGGGATTGACCGACATCAGGTCCGGCAGCGCGTTCGCGGCGACCCGGGGGCGGATGTTCTCCTCCACCGAATTGCCCTGCATTAGCTCGATCTTGACGCGTACGTCCGGGTTCAGGCGCATGAATTCGGCCGCCACCTGGCGCATCTCGTCGGGCCAGTCGGGCGCCCAGATCAGCGCGGTGATGGTGGTCGGCGCCGCGGCAGAAGGCGCCGGCGCGGCGCCGGACCCGCTGCGCCCGCACGCCGGCAGCGCGCAGGCCAGCATCAGGCCGATCAGGCCCCTGCCTACAGCACGTCTCCGCTGCGCGCGTTCCACTCTAAGGCTTGACGAACTTGAGCGTCATGCGGTCGCTCTCGCCGATCGCCTGGTAGGGCGCGCGGCTCTCGTCCTTTTTTCCGGCGAGGGTAGGCGGCAGCGACCACACGCCGCTCTTGTGGTTGGCGGTGTCCTTCGGATTGGCGTTGATTTCCGATTTGGCGGCCAGCTTGAAGCCGGCTTTTTCGACCTGCGCGACAACCCACGCCTCGTGCACGTAGCCGGACGACGCCTTCGCGTCCTGCGCCATCGCCGCCGGCAGGCGGTGGTCGACCACGCCGAACACGCCGCCCGGCTTGAGTGCGGTGTGGACGGCCTTGAGCGCCGTCTGCAGCGTGTCGTCGCCCATCTCCACCCAGTTGTGCATGTTGCGGAACGTGAGCACCATGTCGACGCTGCCGGCCGGCGCGATCGCGTACGCGAGCGGCGGCTCGAACAGGCCGATGCGCACCTTGTCGTACACCGCGGCGTTCGAGTTGAGCTTGTTCATGAACATGGTGCCGTACCGGTTTTGTGGCTTGACCGCCTCGCCGGCGCCGATCAACAGGCCTTTGTCGCGCAGGTAGGGCGCCAGGATCTCGGTGTACCAGCCGCCTTCGGGGACCAGTTCGACGACCGTCATGGTCGGCGCGATGCCGAAAAAGCGCAGCGTTTCGTAGGGGTGGCGGGCGCTGTCGCGGGCGACGTTGGCCGCCGAGCGGTGGCTGCCGGCAATCGCCGCCTTCAGGCTGTCGTCGGCCAGCGCCGCGCCGCTCACGCCCAGGACCAGCATCGCTGCCAGGATCATTCGTTTCATGGTATCTCCGGTGTTGTTGTTGTGGACGGCAAGATAGTGAACAGTGGCCGCAGGGCGGAATCATCTGTCAAGCCGATGGCGCGGTCAAGCGCTGCTTTGCGCTGGCCCGGTTTTCGCCCTCGTATTGACTGTTTGCCCTGTCCGGCTGTCCGCCGCGGACGTCTGCGGACAGCGCCGGACAGTGGCCGTGGCGCCCGCTTTCCTGCGCCGTCAGGCACTTAGCCTCCGGCACGAAGATTGCCTATTCAAAGTCTTTCGCAACTGTTAAGGTTGCCGAAGTTTTTAACAAATTGCTTTATGGATCGAACCCGATCCGGTCGTGCCGCCCCAGCGTTGCCACCAATCGACAGGTGACGCTGCCTTCGCCAGTGCTTTGCCAGGAGATTTCATGGAACGTCGTGCCTTTCTCAATATCAGCGGGCTTGCCCTGGGCACCATGCTGGTGCCGGTGGTCGGACGCGCGGTCGCGGCCGAAGAGCTGCTCACCCCGCTCGCTGCCAAATTCAAGAAGACGCTGGCCGACGTCGCCCTCAATGCCGCCACCCAGGCCGGCGCCAGCTACTGCGACGTGCGCATCGGCCGCTACCTGAACCAGTTCATCACCACCCGCGACCTGAACGTCGAAAGCGTCACCAATACCGAATCGGCCGGCGTCGGCGTGCGCGTGGTGTGCAACGGCGCCTACGGCTTTGCCGCCACCTCCGACATGTCGCCCGACGGTGTCGCCGGCGCCGCCCGCCAGGCCGTCGCCATCGCCAGGGCCAATTCCCGCCTGCAGTCCGAGCCGGTGCGCCTGGCGCCCGTCAAGGGCGTCGGCGAAGTGGCGTGGGCCACGCCGGTCAAGAAGGACTGGCGCGCGGTGCCGATCAAGGAAAAAGCCGAACTGCTGATCGCCGCCAACAAGGCCGGCATGGAGGGCGGCGCCAGCTTCATGCAGTCGCTGATGTTCCAGGTCAACCAGCAGAAGTACTTCGCCTCGACCGACGGCTCCTACATCGACCAGGACGTGCACCGCATGTGGATGCCGGTGTTCGCCACCGCCGTCGACAAGGCGACCAACAAGTTCCGCTCGCGTCAGGGCCTGTCCTCGCCCGTCGGCATGGGCTACGAATACCTCGACGCCCGCCCCGAGCACAAGGTCAAGGCGGCCGGCGGCGTCTGCACGCTCTACACCGGCTCCTACGACCTGATCGAGGACGCCCGCGCGTGCGGCCGCCAGGCCAAAGAGAAGCTGACCGCCAAGTCGGTCGCGCCGGGCAAATACGACCTGGTGCTCGCGCCCGAGCACCTGTGGCTCACCATCCACGAGTCGGTCGGCCACCCGACCGAACTCGATCGCGTGCTCGGCTACGAGGCCAATTTCGCCGGCACCAGCTTCGCCACGCTCGATAAGTGGCAGTCGAAAAAATTCAAGTACGGTTCCGACAAGGTCAATATCGTCGCCGACAAGACCATCCCCGGTTCGCTCGGCGCCGTCGGCTACGACGACGAAGGCGTCAAGTGCAAGCGCTGGGACATCATCAAGGACGGCGTGCTGGTGAACTACCAGGCCACGCGCGACCAGGCCCACATCATCGGCGAGAAGGAATCGCACGGCTGCTCGTATGCCGATTCGTGGAGCAGCGTGCAGTTCCAGCGCATGCCCAACATCTCGCTGGCGGCGGGAACGAAGAAGCTCACGCCGGATCAAATGATCAAGGACGTCAAGAAGGGCATCTACATCGTCGGCGACGGCTCCTTCTCGATCGACCAGCAACGCTACAACTTCCAGTTCGGCGGCCAGCTGTTCTACGAAATCGTCAACGGCAAGATCGGCGCCCAGCTCGAAGACGTCGCCTACCAGTCGAACACCCAGGAGTTCTGGAATGCCTGCAGTGCCATCTGCGACGAAAGCGACTGGCGCATGGGCGGCTCCTTCTTCGACGGCAAAGGCCAGCCTTCGCAATCGAGCATCGTGTCGCACGGCGCCGCCACCGCCCGGTTCAACGGCATCAACGTCATCAACACCGCGCGCAAGATCGGCTGACCATGAAGATTCTGACCCAGGACGAGACCCGCCGCATCACCGACCGCGTGATGGCATTCACCAAGGCCGACGAATGCACCGTAACGCTCACCGGCAGCCGCACCGGCAACATCCGCTACGCCCGCAACAACGTTTCCACCGCCGGCCTGGTGGAAAACGCCCAGTTGTCGGTATCGGTCGCCTACGGCAAGCGCCAGGGCACGGCCACCATCAACGAATTCGACGACAAGTCGCTCGAAAAAGTGGTGCGCCGCGCCGAAGACCTGGCCCGCCTGGCGCCGGAGAACCCTGAGTTCATGCCCGCCATCGGCAAGCAGGCCTACAAAAGCAGTGCCACCTACAGCGCCGCCACCGCCGCCATCGATCCCGAGTTTCGCGCCCAGGCGGCGGCCTACAGCATCGAGGCGAGCCGCAAGAACAAACTGGTGTGCGCCGGCTTCTTCACCGACAGCACCTCGTTCGAGGCGATCGCCAACTCCAACGGCGTGTTCGGCCACCAGCTGGCCACCTCGCTCGACTTCACCTGCACCGTGCGCACCGAAGACGGCCGCGGCTCCGGTTGGGTCAAGCGCTCGGCCGGCGACGCCGCCCTGTTCGACCCGCGCGAAGCATCCGACGTCGCCATCGAAAAGGCACTGCGCTCGGTCGATGCCAAGGCGCTCGAGCCTGGCCGCTACACCGTGATCCTGGAGCCGGCCGCCACCTCCGACCTGCTCGGCTACATGCTGGCCGGCTTCGACGCCCGCCAGTCCGACGAAGGGCGCAGTTTCCTGTCCAAAAAAGGCGGCGGCAACCGGCTCGGCGAAAAGCTGTTCGACCAGCAGGTCAACATCTGGTCCGACCCGTGGGACAAGGACGTCGCCGTGCTGCCGTGGGACAGCAATACCATGCTGCCGCGCGAGCGCACCGCCATCATCAAGGACGGCCGCGTCGCCGGCTTCGATTACTCGCGCTTCTGGGCCCAGAAGATGAAGGCGCGCGCGGTCGGCGCGCCCGGCAACATCATCATGGCCGGCACCGGCAAGTCCACCGCGGAGCTGATCGCCAATACCAGGAAGGGCGTGCTGGTCACGCGCACCTGGTACATCCGCATGGTCGATCCGCAATCGGTGCTGCTGACAGGTCTGACGCGCGACGGCACCTTCTACATCGAGAACGGCAAGATCAAGCACCCGATCAAGAACTTCCGCTTCAACGAAAGCCCGGTCGCGATGCTCAACAACATCGACGAAATCGGCAGGCCGCAGATCATCGCCGGCAGCGAATCGCAGTACGCGATGCTGATCCCGCCGATGAAGGTGCGCGACTTTAACTTTACGTCCCTGTCGGACGCGGTGTAACGGGAGAACCTGTGGAACGACGTACCTTTTTAAGAATCGGCGGCGGCGCCGCCGGCGCCATGCTGGTGCCGGTGTTCGGCAACGCCATCGCCGCCGAAGAGCTGATGAACCCGATGGCGGTCAGCTTCAAGAAGACGCTGGCCGACGCCGCGCTGAACGCCGCCACCAAGGCCGGCGCCAGTTATTGCGACGTGCGCATCGGCCGCTACCTGAACCAGTCCATCACCACGCGCGACCTGCGCGTCGAAAACATCATCAACACCGAGTCCAGCGGCGTCGGCGTGCGCGTGGTGGCCGGCGGCGCCTATGGCTTCGCCTCCACCAACGACATGTCGGCCGACGGCGTCGCCGGCGCCGCGCGCCAGGCGGTGGCCATCGCGCGCGCCAACGCGAAGCTGCAGACCGAACCGCTGCGCATGGCGCCGGTCAAGGGCACGGGCGAAATCAGCTGGGCCACGCCGTTCACGCGCGACTGGCGCGCCGTGCCGATCAAGGACAAGACCGAGATGCTGATCGCCGCCAACAAGGCGGGCCTCGACGCCGGTGCCAGCTTCATGACGGCGAACCTGTTCCAGGTCAACCAGCAAAAATACTTCGCTTCCACCGACGGCTCCTACATCGACCAGGACATCCACCGCCTGTGGGCGCCGATGACCGCCACCGCGGTCGACAAGGTGAACAACCGCTTCCGCACCCGCGACAGCCTGGCCGCGCCGGTCGGCATGGGCTTCGAGTACTTCGACGCCCGCGCCGCCGACAAGGTGCAGGCCGCCGGCGGCGTGGCCACGCTCTACACCCGCTCCTGCGACCTGCTGGAGGACGCCCGCGCCGCCGGCCGCCAGGCCCGCGAAAAGCTGTCGGCCAAATCAGTCGAGCCGGGAAAATACGACCTGGTGCTCAGCCCCGAACACCTGTTCCTGACCATCCACGAGTCGGTCGGCCACCCGACCGAACTCGATCGCGTGCTCGGCTACGAGGCCAACTACGCCGGCACCAGCTTCGCTACCCTCGACAAGTGGGCCACCAGGAAATTCAAGTTCGGCGCCGACCGCGTCAACTTCATCGCCGACAAGACCACCCCCGGTTCGCTCGGCGCGGTGGGCTACGACGACGAAGGCGTGCCCGCCAAGCGCTGGGACATCATCAAGGACGGCGTGCTGGTGAACTACCAGGCCACGCGCGACCAGGCCCACCTGATCGGCGAGAAGGAGTCGCACGGCTGCTCGTACGCCGACAGCTGGAACAGCGTGCAGTTCCAGCGCATGCCGAACGTGTCGCTGGCACCCGGCAAGGAGCAGCTCACCCCGGACGAGATGGTCAAGGACGTCAAGAAGGGCATCTACATCCTCGGGCGCGGTTCGTACTCGATCGACCAGCAGCGCTACAACTTCCAGTTCGGCGGCCAGCTCTATTTCGAGATCAGGAACGGCAAGATCGGTGCCCAGCTCGAGGACGTCGCCTACCAGTCGAACACCCAGGAGTTCTGGAACTCGTGCGCGGCCATTTGCGACCAGCGCGACTGGCGCATGGGCGGCTCGTTCTTCGACGGCAAAGGCCAGCCGAGCCAGGTCAGCGCCGTCTCGCACGGCTCGGCCACCACGCGCTTTAACGGCATCAACGTGATCAACACCGCTCGCAAGATCGGCTAAGGAGACTGCAGGATGAAACAGCTGAACCAGGAAGAAGCAAAGCGCATCTGCGATCGCGTGATCGGGTTTTCCAAGGCCGACGAGTGCCGCGTCGTCATCGACGGCAGCCGCCGCGGCAATATCCGCTATGCGCAGAACAGCGTCACCACCGCGGGCCTGAACGAAAACACCCAGTTGACCGTGAGCGTCGCCTTCGGCAAGCGCCAGGGCACCGCCACCATCAACGAGTTCGACGACAAGTCGCTCGAACGGGCGGTGCGCCGCGCCGAGGAAGTGGCCCGGCTCGCGCCCGAAAATCCCGAGTTCATGCCCGCCATCGGCAAGCAGGTGTTCAAGCCGTCCAACACCTTCAACCCCGCCACCGCCGCCATCGATCCCGACTACCGCGCCGAAGTGGCCTCGCATAGCATCGTCGCCGGCCGCAAGAACAAGCTGCAGACGGCCGGCTTTTTCGTCGACACCACGGGTTTTCAGACCATCGCCAACTCGAATGGCCTGTTCGGCCACCAGGAGTTCACCAGCCTCGACTTCACCTGTACCGCGCGCACCGAAGACGGCCGCGGCTCCGGCTGGGTGACGCGCTCGGCGTCCGACGCGCGCAAGTTCGATCCGCGCGAGGCATCCGCCGTCGCCATCGAAAAGGCGCTGCGTTCGGTCGACGCCAGGGCGCTTGAGCCGGGCCGCTACACCGTGATCCTCGAGCCGGCGGCGACGTCGGAACTGATCGGGCGCATGTTCGGCGCTTTTGATGCGCGCCGCGCCGACGAAGGGCGCAGCTTCCTGTCCAAGAAGGGCGGCGGCAACCGCCTCGGCGAAAAGCTGTTCGACGAACAGGTCAACATCTGGGCCGACCCGTGGAACCCCGACGTGCCGGTGCGGCCGTGGGATACCGCCTCGATGCTGCCGCGCGAACGCACCGACGTCGTCAAGAACGGCCGCGTCGTCTCGCTCGACTATTCGCGCTTCTGGGCGCAGAAGCAGCAGGCGCGCGCCACCGCCCGCCACGGCAACATGATCATGTCGGGCGGCTCGAAGTCGCTGGAAGAACTGATCGCCTCGACCAAGAAGGGCGTCGTCGTCACCCGCACCTGGTATATCCGCGACGTCGATCCGCAGTCGCTGCTGCTGACGGGCCTCACGCGCGACGGTACCTTCTACGTCGAGAACGGCAAGATCAAGCACCCGATCAAGAACTTCCGCTTCAACGAAAGTCCCGTCGCGATGCTCAACAACGTCGACGAACTGGGCAAGCCGCAGATCATCGGCGGCGACGAAGTCAATTACGAGATGCTGATCCCGCCGATGAAGATCCGCGAGTTCAACTTCTCGTCGCTGTCCGACGCGGTGTAGGGAAGCCACGCATGCGCCCGGTCGACTTCTATTTCACGCGCCTGATCTACGATTCGGGCGACTGGGACGTCGACATCCGCATGCCCAGCAACGTGCTCAATTCGCTGGTCGAATACACCACGCTGCGCATCGACCCGGCCGAACGGGTGGTCGCCCTGTCCGACCCGAAGATGCTGGAAGCGCCGTTCTGCTACCTGGCCGGCCACAAGCTGGTGCAGTTCACCCCCGCCGAGCGCAAGAACTTCGAGCGCTACGTGCGCGGCGGCGGCTTCGTTTTCGTCGACGACTGCAACCACGACATCGACGGCCTGTTCGCCAAGTCGTTCGAGGCCGAGCTGGCGAAGATGTTCGGTCCCAAGGCCTTGAAGAAGATCCCCAATACGCATCCGCTGTATTCGAGCTTCTTCAAGTTCGAGGGCCCGCCCAACACCGGCAACGAGCTCAATGGCTGGGGCGACGACCTGGTGCACGACTACCTGAAGGCGGTCGAGATCAACGGCCGCATCCGGGTGCTGTACTCGAACAAGGACTACGGCTGCGAGTGGGACTACGACTTTCGCAACAAGCGCTGGCTGGTCGTCGACAACACCCGCTTCGCGGTCAACATCATTCAATATGCACTAGGAGCCTGACGTGGCCGAACGTGATGCAATCGCCTGGAACGAAAACGAAATCGAAAGCCTGAGCGCCAAGGTCGGCGCGCTCAAGGCCAGCATGGCGCGCGTGATCGTCGGCCAGGAGCAGGTCATCGAGTCGCTCATCATTTGCCTGCTGGCGGGCGGCCACGCGCTGGTCGAAGGCGTGCCGGGGCTGGGCAAGACGCTGCTGGTCAAGTCGCTGGCACAGGCCACCGACATGCAGTTCCGGCGCGTGCAGTTCACGCCCGACCTGATGCCGTCCGATATTGTCGGCACCGAGATACTCGAGGAAGACGCCGCGACGCGCCAGCGCGTGTTCCGCTTCCAGCAGGGGCCCGTGTTCACCCAGGTGCTGCTGGCCGACGAGATCAACCGCGCCCCGCCCAAGACCCAGTCGGCGCTGCTCGAAGCGATGCAGGAGCGCGCCGTCACCTTTGCCGGCACCACCCACAAGCTGCCGCAGCCGTTTTTTGTGCTGGCCACGCAGAACCCGATCGAGCAGGCCGGCACCTACCCGCTGCCGGAAGCGCAGCTCGACCGCTTCCTGCTGCGCATCGACGTCGGCTATCCGAGCGAAGACGAAGAGATGGCGATGGTCGCGCGCACCACCCACTCGGTACTGGCCGACGCGGTGCCGGCAATGGACGTGGCGAGCCTCTTGCGCCTGCAGCTGCTGGTACGCGACATCGAAATCGGCGAGCACCTGCTGCGCTACGCCACCCGCCTGGTGCGCGCCACCCGGCCGCAGGACAGCAAGGTGGCCAGCGTGGTCAAGCACGTCGGCTGGGGCGCCGGCCCGCGCGCCGGCCAGGCGCTGGTGCTGGCGTCGAAGGCGCGGGCGCTGATGCACGGGCGCCTGGCGGTCACGCGCGAGGACATCGGCGCCATGCTGCTGCCGGTGCTGGCGCACCGCGTGCTGCGCAACTTCGAGGCCGAAGCGGACGGCGTGGCCATTGCCGACATCCTGCTGGCGCTGGGCGACGAGATCCGCGTCGGCTGACATGCTGGCGACACCGGCGCAGCTGGCGCACACTACCGACCTGAACCTGATCATCCGCTACGTGCTGGCCGGCCTCGGGCACGGCATCCACGCCGGCCGCGAACGCGGCGCGGGCGTCGAGTTCTCCGAGTACCGGGCCTACGCGCCCGGCGACGAATGGCGCCGCGTCGACTGGAAGCTGCTGGCGCGCGCCGACCGCTACTTCGTGCGCGAGGCCGAGCGCGACAGCCACGTCGCCGTCTGGCTGTGGTTGGATGCCAGCGCCTCGATGGCCGAACCGAGCCGCAGCGTGGCCGGACTAAACAAGCTGCAGTACGCGCGCGCGGTGCTGGCCTGTATCGCCGCCATCGCCCAGCGCCAGGGCGACGCCTTCGGCCTGATCGTCTGCGGCGGCGAACGCGTGACGTTCACGCCGGCCTCGCGCGGGCCGCGTCAGATGCAGCGCATCCTGGCGCAGCTGTCGCGCACCGAAGCGAAAGGAAGCCTTCCGCCCGCCGAAACGCTGCGCGCCAGCCTGCACTTCGCGCGCTCTCCCAGCCTGGTGTTCGCCGTCAGCGACTACCTCGACTGGCCGTCGGCGCAGTCCGAAGCGCTGCTGCGGCTACGCCACATGCGCCATGACGTGCGCGCGCTGTGCCTGTCCACCGGCGCCGAGTGCGAGGGCAGCTTCGCCGTCGGCAGCGCCTGGCGCGACCCCGAACATGGCAAGGACCTGTTTCGCTTCGAGCCGCAGGCCTACCTGAAAAATCGCGCTGACCATTTCGCCGGCATGACTGCCGACTGCCGCCGCAGCGACATCCCCACCCTCGAGGCTCGCATCGAACAACCGCTGCAGGCCGTGCTGCGCGCTTGGCTGCGCCAGGCGGGCCGCGCATGAACAGCCTGTGGTGGCTGGCGCTGCCAGTCTTGTTGCTGCCAATCTGGTGGCATCGGCAAAAGCGCGAACGCACCAGCGCCGAACCGCTGGCGACGGCGCGCTTCCTGCCCCGCGCCGACCCGCAGCAGCGACGCGTGTGGCGCTGGACCGACCGCACTCTGCTGCTGGTGCGCTGCCTGCTGCTGGCCGGGGTCATCGCGCTGCTGGCCGACCTCACGCTGCCGTGGCGCGGCGACACCGTGCTGGTGGCGCCCGGCACCGACGCCGCCTGGCTCGATCGACAGGTGGCCGAAGCGGGATTCGCCGGCGCGGCGCGGCTGACCACGGCCGACCCGCTTGGCTGGCTGGCCGCGCACGAACGCGAATGGAAATCCGGCGCGCGCCTGCTGGTTGCCGGTAACGTCGCCATGCCGGCACTGCAGCCGAAGTTCCGCCACAAGGTCGCGCTGCGCACGAGCGCGGCGCCACTTCGCCGGCTCGAGCACCGGGTGGCGGTCGTCAGCAAGCGCGCGCCGCAGTGGCGGGCGCTATTTGCCGCGCTGGGCGGCTATGTCGTCACCGACAGCGCGGAACCGGCCTCGGAACTGATCGTATGGGATGTGGCGGAAGTGCCGCCCGCCGGCCTGCGCGCATCGCTGTGGTGGGTGGGCGACGCCAGCGCTTTTCCTGAACTGCGCAACGCGCCGACAGTCGACGGGATGCGCTACGCCGACAGTGCACGGGGACGGCTATGGTCCGTCACGCCGCCGGCCGATGCCGCCGCCGCGCGCGCGATGTTCGAAACCTGGCAGCGCCTGCATTACGCCACTGTGCCGTACCTGGCGCCGTCGCAGACGCTGCCCGCATCGCAGGTGCAGGCGGCTCCCACTCCCGGTGCGCTGCGCGAGGTGCTGTTGATGGCGCTGGCGGCGCTGTTTGCGCTGGAACGGATCCTGGCCCATGCAAGCCGGCGCTGACATCACCGCCGCCGTCTGGCGCGCCGCCTGGCGCCGCCGCGCCCCGCTCTGGCTGGGCGTGGTGGTGCCGTGGTGCGTGCTGCGTTCGCCCATCGGCATTGCGGCCGCGCTGGCGCTGGTCGCGATCGACTGTTGGCGCCTGCACCGGCGCGTTGAGGCCAGCTGGCCGCGCTGGCTGGACAGCGCCATTCCGGAACTCGAGGACAGCAGCGCCTTGCTGGCGAATGCGGAAACGCCGATCGCCCGTTTGCAGCGCCAGCGCTTGCTCGCGCGGGCGGC
>JBBRXM010000094.1:0-18957 GCA_038248405.1 Burkholderiales bacterium | reverse complement strand
GGCACATAGCCTATTGTTATGCCACACTGTGCGCCTGATCCGCTTACCGCCAGGCACCGCAATGCAAGCACAACGACACCAGATTTCCACCTTCGAAAGCGGCGGCAGCTACCAGCTGGCGAGTTTTCATTTCGGCACGCCGGGACAGGGCAAAAAGGTATACATCCAGGCCGCACTGCACGCCGACGAAGTGCCCGGCATGCTGGTGTCGCAGTTCCTGCGCACCGAGCTGGCCGCGCTCGAAGCGCAGGGCAAGGTGCTCGGCGAAATCATCCTGGTACCGGCGGCCAATCCGCTCGGGCTGGCGCAGGCGATCCACGGCGCGCCGTTCGGCCGCTTCGACCTGTCGACCGGCACCAATTTCAACCGCGCCTACAAGCACGTGGCCGACGACCTGAAGGTGTCGTTAGCGGGCCAACTGGGCGCCGACGCCGATGCCAACGTGGCGCTGCTGCGCGAGCACGCGCGCGCGTCGGTGGCGAGCTGGCAGCCGGCCACCGACGCCGACGCCCTCAAGAAAATCCTGCTGGGGATGGCGATCGACGCCGACATCGTGCTCGACCTGCATTGCGATAACGAGGCCGTGATCCACATCTATGCCGGCACGCCGCTGGCCGATGCGGTGGCGCCGCTGTCGGCGCTGATGGGCGCGCACGCGGTGCTGCTGGCACTGGAAGCGGGCGGCGAGCCGTTCGACGAGGCCTGCAGCCGCTTGTGGTGGGACCTGGCGGCGCACTTCGGCGCGGCGTTCCCGATTCCGCCGGCCTGCCTGGCGACGACGGTCGAGCTGCGCGGCGAGATGGACGTCGACTACGCGCTGGCCGAACAGGACGCGCGCGCCCTGCTGCAGTTCCTCGCCCACAGCGGGGTACTCGACGTGCCGCGCGCGCCGCTGCCGGCGCCGCTGTGCGCGCCGACCCCGCTCGAAGGGGTCGAGCCGCTCGCCGCGCCGCACGCCGGCGTGCTGGTGTTTCGCCGCCAGCTGGGCGAGCGCGTTGCGGCCGGCGACGCCATCGCCGACCTGATCGACCCGGTCAGCGGCAAGGTCACCACGCTGTGCGCGACGGTGCCGGGGGTGTTCTTCGCGCGCACCGCGCATCGCCACGTCCTGCGCGGCATGGCGGTGGCCAAGGTGGCCGGCGCCATGGCCTACCGCGCCGGAAAGCTGCTCAGCTCGTGAGAAAGCACCTGCGCCTGCCCAATACCTTCGTGCTGCTGTTCGCCATCCTGGCCATGATCGCGCTGGCGACCTGGCTGGTGCCGGGTGGCCAGTACGACACCCACGTGGTGGCCGGCCGCGCCGTGGTCGACCCGGCCTCCTTCCACTACGTCGCCAGCAAGCCGCAGGGACCGGTGGCGCTGATGATGGCGCCGATCAAAGGCTTCGTCGAGGCGGCGCTGATCATCGGCTTCGTGCTCATCGTCGGCGGCGCTTTCGCGGTGCTGCAAAAGACCGATGCGATCGACTCCATGATCCGCTCGGTCGTGCGCGCGCACGCCCATTCGCCGGTGGTGCGCGCGGCGCTGATCCCGGTCTTCATCACCATGTTTTCGCTAGGCGGCGCCACCTTCGGCATGAGCGAGGAGGCCATTCCCTTCATCCTGATCTTCGTGCCGCTGGCGCTGGCGCTGGGCTACGACTCGATCGTCGGCGTCTCGATTCCCTTCGTCGGCTCGCAGGTCGGTTTCGCGGCGGCCTTCCTCAACCCCTTCAACGTCGGCATCGCCCAGGGCATCGCCGGCGTGCCGGTCTTTTCCGGCATGGGCTACCGCGTCATCGTCTGGTGCGCGGCCACCGCGCTGACCATCGGCTTCATGATGTGGTACGCGGCGCGGGTGAAGAAGACCCCGGCGCTCAGCCCCACCTTCGATCTCGACAACATCAAGCGCAAGGAACTGCTGCCCGACACGGGCGAGCTGGCCGGCATGACCGGGACCCACGGCGCGGTGCTGGCGCTGTTCGTCGGCACCTTGGGCATCATGGTGTTCGGGGTAGTGAGATACCAGTGGTTCATCGAGGAGATCGCCGCCCTGTTCCTGGTCATGGCGATCGTGATCGGCGTCGTCGGGCGCCTCGATGCCGACCAGTTCGTGGCCGCCTTCCTGCAAGGCGCGCGCGACCTGGTCACCACAGCGCTGGTCATCGCGCTGGCGCGCGGCACCATGATCCTGGCGCGCGACGCCCACATCATCGACACCATGCTGCACGCCCTGATGCCGCTGGTGCAGTCGTCCTCGCCCATTTTCGCCGCGCAGAAGATGTTCCTGATCCAGTCGGTGATCAACTTTTTCATCCACTCCGGCAGCGGCCAGGCGGCGCTGACGATGCCGATCATGGCGCCGCTGGCCGACCTGGTGGGCGTGACGCGCCAGACCGCGATCCTGGCGTTCCAGTTCGGCGAATTCACCACGCCGATGATTCCCACCTCCGGCATTACCGTCGGCGTGCTGGCGCTGGCACGCATTCCCTGGTTGACCTGGGCGAAGTGGATGGTGCCGCTGCAGCTGATGTACCTGGTGCTGGCGCTGGCGCTCTTGATACCGCCGTGCCTGATGAACTGGCAGTGAACCGTGCCGTCGTCCTCGTGCGGCGGGCAGCAGCCTACGACAGGTAGATGTTCGGGAAGTAGCGTTCCATCAGCGTCTCCGGCCGCTGCGGCGGCGCGAAGCCGAACTTTTCGTACAGACCATGGGCGTCGCCGGTCACCAGCGTGAAGCGGCGCAGGCCCTTCAGGCTGGGGTGGCGCATCACCGCTTCCATCATCTCTTCGGCGAAGCCGCGGCCGCGGTACTCGGGAATGACGAACATGTCGCACAGGTTGCCGATGGTGGCGAAGTCGGTCACCACGCGCGCGAACGCCACCTGGCGGCCGTCGAGATAGCCGCCGAAGCAGAGCGAATTCTCGATGGCGCGCTCGACGATGAAGCGCGAAATGCCGACCGCCCAGGTCGATTGCTCGCTGAGGAAGCGGTATATCAGCGGAACGTCGAGCTCCGTCCTGTCGGTACTGATCTGGAAACTGGACATGGCAATAGTATCCGGTAAAAAAACCAATTCTACAGACGTTTTCGCCGATCAGAATGCGCGTTTCCGCCGATTTTTGAAAGAGACGTCCAGCGGCCGGCCCGCGCGGAGTTCATTGACGAGCCAGAACTTGCAGGCCTAGAATAATTATCGCCTCCGCAACGGCAGCCGCTGCCATCCAGGGAGTATTCAGATGCAAGCGCGCCCCGCTGCGCTGCATTCCCGCTTGCCGTGGCATTTCTCGCTGCTCCTGCTGACCGCCTTCGCCGGTTTCTTTCCCTCTTACTTTGCGCGCATGGATCCAGGGCTGGCAGGTCCGCCTAGCGTTTGAGGTAGCGTTCCGGCAGGGGGTTCTTGTCGCTCTCGGCGCGCCACAGCAGGTTGACGATCCACCAGCGCTGGCCGTCGTGGTACAGCTGGATACTGTTGATGCCGCGCTGAAACGGCCTGGCGTCCGCCGGCGCATGGCGCGACTCGTAGGTGCTGAACACGTGGACGATCGGGCCGAACGACTCGCTCGAGCGCGCCAGCTCGGTTTCGTAGAAGCCAGCGTCGGCAAACGGCCTGGTGACGCGGCCGATGTAATCGTCCACGCTCATCACGGTGGCCGGCGAACTGCCGTCCGGGCGCTGGCCGACCGCCACCAGCTTGCCCTGGGCCGTAAACAGTGAGCGCAGCCGGTTCCAGTCGCGCGCCTTGCCGGCGGGGCCGGAGATGACGTCGTAGAGCGCGGCGACGATGGCGTCGACGGAGCCGACGTCGGCCGGCAGCGCCGCCGCCGTCATCGCCGGCCGGGCATCCTGCGCCAGCGCGGCGGGAACGGTGAAGGCGCCGAGCGCCAGTGCGAACCACAGTGCTGCCGGACGTTTCATGGTTTCTCCTTGTTGAGCCCATCCATAATCGGCCATTTCTCCCCAAAAGTCACGCCGGCCACCCTTCCTTGTTTATAATCAGGTAAATCAAAGGGCCCCCATATCATGACTGCACAATTCTCCAACAAGGGCGAAGCCTGGTCGGCACGCTTTTCCGAACCCGTCTCGGACCTCGTCAAACGCTACACCGCCTCGGTCTTCTTCGACAAGCGCCTCGCCATGGTCGACATCGAAGGCTCGCTCGCTCACGCCGAGATGCTGGCCGCGCAGGGCATCATCAGCACCGCCGACCGCGCCGAAATCGAGCGCGGCATGGCGCAGATCAAAAGCGAGATCGAAGCCGGCAGCTTCGAGTGGCTGCTCGACCTCGAAGACGTCCACCTCAATATCGAGAAGCGCCTGACCGAACTGGTGGGCGACGCCGGCAAGCGGCTGCACACCGGCCGCTCGCGCAATGACCAGGTGGCCACCGACATCCGCCTGTACGTGCGATCGGCCATCGACGACATCGTCGCCCTGCTGCAGTCGCTGCGCGGCGCCCTCACCGACCTGGCCGAGCAGCACGCCGACACCATCATGCCTGGCTTTACCCACATGCAGGTGGCGCAGCCGATCACCTTCGGCCACCACATGCTGGCCTACGTCGAGATGTTCGGCCGCGATTGTGAACGCATGCTGGATGCAAGGAAGCGCGTCAACCGCCTGCCGCTCGGCGCCGCCGCGCTGGCTGGCACCACCTTCCCGATCGACCGCGCGCGCGTGGCCAGGACGCTCGGCTTCGACGACGTCTGCCACAACTCGCTCGACGCCGTCTCCGACCGCGACTTCGCCATCGAATTCTGCGCCGCCGGCGCGCTGGTGATGATGCACGTGTCGCGCATGTCGGAAGAACTGGTGATCTGGATGAGCCCACGGGTCGGCTTCATCGACATCGCCGACCGCTTCTGCACCGGCTCGTCGATCATGCCGCAAAAGAAAAACCCGGACGTGCCGGAACTGGCGCGCGGCAAGACCGGCCGCGTCTACGGCGACCTGATGGGCCTGCTGACCCTGATGAAGGGCCAGCCGCTGGCCTACAACAAGGACAACCAGGAAGACAAGGAGCCGCTGTTCGACACTGTCGACACCGTCGTCGACACCCTGCGCATCTTCGCCGACATGGCCGGTGGCATCACCGTCAAGCCGGAAGCGATGCGCGCGGCCGCGCTGCAGGGCTATGCCACCGCGACCGACCTGGCCGACTACCTGGTCAAGAGGGGCCTGCCGTTCCGCGACGCCCACGAAGCGGTGGCGCGCGCGGTGCGCGCCTGCGACGACGCCAAATGCGACCTGTCGGAGATGTCGCTCGAGCGCCTGCGCGAATTCTCGCCACTGATCGGCGACGACGTGTTCGCCGTGCTGACGCTGGAAGGCTCGGTCGCCGCGCGCGACCACGTCGGCGGCACCGCGCCGCGCCAGGTGCGCGCGGCGATTGCCCGCGTGCGCGCCCAGCTGGCCGAATAACCCCACCCCGGAGCCGCCCATGTTCATGTCCCTCTCGCGAGCGATCGACAAACTCAACGAAAAGATCGCCGGTGCCGTGAGCTGGGCGCTGCTGATCGCAGTGATCATCTGCGCCGGCAACGCGCTGGTGCGCTACATCTTCAAGCTCAGCTCCAACAGCTGGCTGGAGATCCAGTGGTACCTGTTCGCCGCGGTGTTCATGCTGGCCAGCGCGCACACCCTGAAGCGCGACGAGCACGTGCGCATCGACGTCGTCACCAGCCACCTGCGCAAGCGCGTCCAGGTCTGGATCGACCTGTTCGGCTACCTGTTCTTCCTGCTGCCGGTCTGCCTGGTGATCATCTATTACGGCGTTCCGTTCGCGCTGTACTCGATCCGCACCGCCGAGATGTCCAGCAGCGCCGGCGGCCTGATCGTCTGGCCCGTCAAGCTGCTGGTGCCGCTCGGCTTTTGCCTGCTGGTGCTGCAGGCGGCCTCGGAGATCATCAAGCGCGTGGCGTTCCTGGCCGGGCGCATCGACGGCCACGAATTCGCCAGGCACGCCACCACGCCGGAGCAGGAAATCGCGGCGATCAAGGCCGCCAACCAGCTGTAGGCCGCCGCCGGCAGCCATCACCACATAATAAGAACACCCACGGGGACACATGGAACAATTCATCATCGCCAACCTCGCGCCGATCATGTTCGGCACGCTGGTCATCTTCCTGCTATCGGGTTTTCCGGTGGCGTTTTCGCTGGCGGCCAATGGCCTGTTCTTCGGCTTCGTCGGCATTGAACTGGGCCTGCTCAAGCCCGAACTGCTGCAGGCGCTGCCGAACCGGATCTTCGGCATCATGGGTAACGACACCCTGCTGGCGATCCCCTTCTTCACCTTCATGGGCCTGATCCTGGAACGCTCCGGCATGGCCGAGGACCTGCTCGACACCATCGGCCAGCTGTTCGGGCCGATCCGCGGCGGCGTCGCCTATGCCGTCATTTTCGTCGGCGCCCTGCTCGCCGCCACCACCGGCGTGGTGGCCGCCTCGGTCATCTCGATGGGCCTCATTTCGCTGCCGGTGATGCTGCGCTACGGTTACGACAAGCGGCTTGCCGCCGGCGTCATCGCCGCCTCGGGCACGCTGGCGCAGATCATCCCGCCGTCGCTGGTGCTGATCGTGATGGCCGACCAGCTGGGCCGCTCGGTGGGCGACATGTACCGCGCCGCCTTCGTGCCGGGCCTGCTGCTGACCGGGATGTACGCCGGCTACGTGCTGGCGCTGTCGATCATCGCGCCGGCGCGCGTGCCGGCGCTGCCGCTCGAAGCGCGCAACCTGCGCGAGCCGAACGGCGACAGCGGCGTGCTGTCGCTGCTGGCGCTGGCCGTCGGCACGGTGGCGATCGGCTACGGTTTCGCCAGGTGGTACGGCGCGTCCCATCCGGCGATGGCCGCCGACGAGGTGGGCATCTTCGCCGCCGCGGTGGCGATCGGCGCCGCCTTCCTGTTCGCGCTGGCGAACCGCTCCTTTAAAATCGGACTGCTCTCGCGCATGGCCGAGAAAGTGGTGTTCGTGCTGATTCCGCCGCTGGCGCTGATCTTCCTCGTGCTGGGCACCATCTTCATCGGCATGGCCACCCCGACCGAAGGCGGCGGCATGGGCGCGGCCGGCGCCATGCTGCTGGCGATCGCCAACCGCCGCCTGACCTGGAGCCTGGTGCGCCAGGCGATGAATTCGACCACGCGGCTGTCGGCGTTCGTCATCTTCATCCTGATCGGCTCGACCGTGTTCTCGCTGGTGTTCCGGGGCGTGAACGGCGACCTGTGGGTCGAGCACCTGCTCACCAGCCTGCCCGGCGGCACCACCGGCTTCCTGGTGGTGGTCAACATCATGTTCTTCCTGCTGGCCTTTTTCCTCGACTTCTTCGAGCTGGCCTTCATCCTGGTGCCGCTGGTGGGCCCGGTGGCCGAGAAGCTGGGCATCGACCTGATCTGGTTCGGCGTGCTGCTGGGGGTGAACATGCAGACCTCGTTCATGCACCCGCCGTTCGGCTTCGCGCTGTTCTACCTGCGCTCGGTGGCGCCGAAGGAAGTGAAGACGTCCGACATCTACTGGGGCGCGATCCCGTTCGTGCTGATCCAGGTGGTGATGGTGGTACTGATCATCGCCTTCCCGCGGCTGGTGTCGATCGAAAAGAAGATCGACATGAAGGAGCAGCTGGAGCTGAAGATCGACGTGCCGCAGCAGGAAGAGGCGCCGGCGCCGTCCTACACTCCCGACTACAAGTAAAGCTTGCCGGACGTAAAAATGGCTGCCTCGAACGGCAGCCATTTTTTTACCCGCGATCAAATCAGTTGTTCAACAAGACCTGGGCGATGAGGCCGGTGGCGATGGCGGCCAGCACATAGTCGTTATTGGCCTGCACCCACTGGTAGCCGCGCGGCGGCGCGCTCAGGTGGCGGCCACGCCAGTCGCTGACCACGTAGCGGCTGCCGCGGTACTGCTCGGGCAGGCGCTCGCCGCGGCGCATCTGGTAGCGGTAACCGTCGTTGCGGGCGCCGTAATAGGCGTGACCTTCGTTATTGCCACGATAGCGCTCGTGGCGCTCGCTGCGGTACTGGTCACGGTTGTAGTCACGGTTGTAATCATTCTGGCGCTGAACCTGGTCGTTGCGGTCGTGGCCGTAGTCGTAGCGTTGTGCGAAAGCGGGAGCACTTGCCATCATGCACACGGCCATCAGGCCGGAGATCACAGATTTGGTGTTCACAAGGATTCCTTGGTAGGTTAAACGGAGGACATCCGCTTTGCTGCACTGACGAATCCATTAGACCCGATCAGCTGCTGCAAAACCATGGCGTTACGGTAAGGGAAGTTACAAGACGTATCTGACTGGCGGGTCAGTAGCGTGCCAACGCCTGCCCTCTTCATCTTGTTTATTGCACTTCCACAAATACTTACAAATTGCTCGTTGGCATCTAGAGGCCCGTGTTCTACCATCACTCGTAGCGTGTTTCTGAACAACTCTAGGGCGATCAATGGACGATATGGAAACGATAACGGAAGCGGAAGCGGTGACGGACCTGCAGTCGGCCAAGGCTGCCGCATTGCTGGCGGCGGCGTCGCTGCTCGGCGCCTGCGGCGGCGGCGGCGGAGACGCTTCACCGGTGCCCGTGCCAGCGCCAGCGCCGCCCCCGGCGCCGCCGCCCGTTCCGGCCGGCATCAGCGCGCCGGAAGCGTCGCGCTTTCTCGCCCAGGCGTCGATGGGCGCCACCCGCGAGCAGATCGCGCGGGTGCAGAGCGTCGGCTACGCCGGCTGGCTCACTGAACAGTTCGCCATGGCCCCGTCCGGCACCCGCTGGGACTGGCTCGTATCGAAGGGTTACGACGCCATCGCCAACAAGAACGGCGAAGCCGGCGCCGACGCCGCCATCTGGCGCAAGATGCTGTCCTCGCCCGACACCCTGCGCCAGCGCGTCACGCTGGCGCTGTCGGAAATCATGGTCGCCTCGGTGGCGGGCTTTAACGGCGGCTGGAAAGCGTTCTCCGCCGCCGCCTACCTCGACCTGCTCGAAGGGCAGGCGTTCGGCAATTACCGCGCCTTGCTGCAGCAGGTCTCGACCAGCGCGCCGATGGGCGAATACCTGACCTACCGCGGCAGCGTCAAGTTCAACGCCAGCACCGGCGCCCTGCCGGACGAAAACTATGCGCGCGAACTGATGCAGCTGTTTACCATCGGCCTGGTGCAGCTGAACCTGGACGGCACGCCAAAACTGGCCGGCGGCGCCCAGCAGGAAACCTACACGCTGGACGACATCACCGGCCTGGCGCGCGTGTTCACCGGCTGGAACTACGACCTCGCCGGCGCCGACACCAGCACCCCCGGCTACAAGCGGCGGCCGATGACGGTGACGGCCAGCCGCCACGAAACGAGCAGCAAGAGCTTTCTCGGCACCACCATCGCGGCCGGCACCGGCGGCGAGGACAGCCTGCGCATCGCGCTCGACACCATCTTCGCGCACGCCAACGTGGCGCCCTTCATCAGCCGCCAGTTGATCCTGCGGCTGGTGTGCAGCAATCCGAGCCCGGCCTACGTGACGCGCGTGGCAACCGTGTTCAACAACGACGGCGCAGGCGTCAAGGGCAACCTGCAGGCGGTGGTCAAGGCGATCCTGCTCGACGACGAGGCGCGCAACGGCGCCCGCATCGCCGACCCCGCCTTCGGCAAGCAGCGCGAACCGATCCTGCGGCTGGCCGCGTGGGCGCGCGCCTTCAAAGCCGACTCGGCCAGCAATGCCTGGGCCGTCGGCAACACCTCGGACCCGGCCAGCCGCCTCGGCCAGAGCCCGCTGCGCTCGTCGAGCGTGTTCAACTTCTTTCGCCCCGGCTACGTGCCGCCCAACAGCGCCATCGGCAGCGCCGGCCTGGTGGCGCCGGAGTTCCAGATCACCAACGAATCGAGCGTGGTCGGCTACGTCAACTTCATGCAGAACACGGTCAGCAAGGGCGCCGGCGACGTCAAGGCCGACTACAGCGCACTGCTGCCGCTGGCCGACACGGCGCAGGCCCTGCTCGACGAGCTCAACGTGGTGCTGGCGGCCGGCCAGCTCTCCGCCGCCACGCTGGCGGTCATGAAAGGCGCGCTCGACAGCATGCCCGCCGCCACCGACCCGGCGCGCCTGAACCGCATTTACGCGGCGCTGGTGCTGGTGCTGGCCGCGCCCGAATTCATCATCCAGAAATAAGGACACCGCCATGAACAATTTGACCGCCTCGCGCCGCGCCTTCCTCAAGCGCGCGTCGGCGCTGTCGGTGGCCGGCATCGCCGCCCCGTGGGCACTGAACCTGGCGGCGATGGCCGAAGCCTCGGCCGCCACCGCCAGCGACTACAAGGCGCTGGTGTGCGTGTTCCTGTATGGGGGCAACGATTACGCCAACACGCTGGTGCCCTACGACAGCGCCAGCTACGCGGCCTACCAGCAGATGCGCCCCAGCTTCGCCTACGCCCGCGCGGCGCTGACCGGCACGGCGCTCAACGCGGCCACGGCGCCGCTCGACGCCAGCGGCGTCGCCCACCAGTACGCGCTGGCGCCGGAACTGGCGCCGCTGCTGCCGCTGTTCGACGCCGGCCAGCTCGGCGTGATCCTGAACGTCGGCACGCTGGTGCAGCCGACCACCAAGCTGCAATACACCAACAAGTCGGTCAAGCTGCCGCCGAAGCTGTTTTCGCACAACGACCAGCAGTCGGTGTGGCAATCGTCCTCGCCCGAAGGCGCCACCTCCGGCTGGGGCGGGCGCATCGGCGACCTGTTCGAAAGCGGCAACGGCAACGCCACCTTTACCTGCGTCAACGTGTCGGGCAACGCCGTGTTCATGTCGGGCAGGTCGGCCGTGCAGTACCAGGTGTCGACCGCCGGCTCGGTGCCGCTGGCGGGCCTGAAGGCGCCGCTGTTCGGCTCGAGCGCCGCCTCGCAGGCGCTGCGCACGCTGGTCAGCCAGCCGCGCTCGCACCTGCTGGAAAACGAGTACAGCCGCGTGACCAAGCGAGCCATCGACGCCGACGCCGTGCTGACCGGCGCGCTGGCCGCGGCGCCGGCGCTGGCCACTGCTTTCCCGGCCAGCAACGGCCTGGCCGACCAGCTGAAGATGGTGGCGCGCATGATCTCGGCAGGCCCGGCGCTGGGCGCCAAGCGGCAGGTGTTTTTCGTGTCGCTGGGCGGCTTCGACAACCACGACGAGATGCTGACGGTGCATCCTGCGCTGCTGACCAACGTCGCCAACGCGCTGGCGGCATTCCAGAAGGCGACGGCCGAACTGGGCCTGGCCGACAAGGTCACCACCTTCACCGCGTCCGACTTCGGCCGCACGATGAGCGGCAACAACGACGGCTCCGACCATGGCTGGGGCAGCATGCACTTCGTGCTCGGCGGCGCGGTCAAGGGGCAGCGCTTCTACGGCACGGCGCCGGTGGTGGCCAATAACGGGCCGGACGATGTGGGCCAGGGACGGCTGCTGCCGACGACGTCGGTCGACCAGTTGGCGGCCACGCTGGGCAAATGGATGGGGGTGTCGGACACTGATCTGCTGGCAATGCTGCCAAGCCTGTCCAATTACAACGCGGGCGCGCGTAATCTCGGTTTCGTGTAACTGATACAGCCCGCGCGCCAGGGCGGCGCGCGGACGGGGCTGGCTATTAGCGCAGGCCGCCGGTGCTGACGAAGTATTTGCGCGCGTGGTTGAGCAGCTCGCCATTGTTCGGATGGTCGACCGTCTCGACGGCCTTGATCTTGTCGGCCACGGCCGCTGCCTTGTCCTTCAGGTAGCCGACGAAGGCATTCTTTTCCTGGGCAGGACCGACCACCAGGATCTGTTCCGCGTCTTTCAGTGCCAGCGCGATGTCGGCGTAGAAAGGCGTGTTGTCATCCTCGTTCGCATGGGTATCGCCATGGCGCTGGTGCGGGTGCGGGTGCTCGGAATGGGTCTTCATCGACTGCGCATCGGACGCTTCTTTGTCGAAATGAATGACTTGCGCTTTGGTATGATCGATCCAGACGACGGCATTGGTAAGTGACATGATAACTTTCGTGGTGTTGCTTGGGGTGTAAGGCGCAGCGGCGTGGAAACAGCCGAGGGGAAAAATGTCGCAGACCGGGTGTATTTCAGCAGTCGCGACAACCAGGCCATACTAGCCGCAAGTGGAAAACTGATCTGTTCGGTAGCGCACGTGCGCTCCTGCCATGCATGACAACCTTTTAACGATTGGAGTGACCCGATGCGTCTTCAACCCTTCCTGATGGCGGCACTGCTGGGCGCATGCGCAGCGGCCCATGCGCAACTGCCGCAGCCGTCGAAGCCGACGCCGGACCAGCTGCAGTCGATGATGGACGCCAGCATGGTGTCGATGCTGCCGATGTTGGCGCGCATGACCGAAGTGCAGCTCGACACACAGCTCAAGTACGCGGCCCGGCCGGAGACAGCCGAGCGCATCGCCACGTTCAAGAAGAACCTGTTCGATGCGCTGCGCGCCAAGGGTTTCACCGCCGAGCAGGCCATCCAGATCACCAATTCGACGCCGCTGCCGGCCGCCGCGCCAAGCGGCAAATGACGGCCTCAGGTGCCCGTGGCAGTATTTCCGCATAGCAATATCTGTGCTAGGATATCGATCCAGGCGACATCCCGCCATCGACGACTACACAAGAGGGAAACATGGCCACACGAACTGCACCGGGCATCCTGGCTGCCCTGCTGATGTCAGGCTGCGCCGTGCCATACTCGCCGGTTCCGCTGGCGACTAATTACCCCTCGTCGACCCAGGCCAAGGCGCAGGCGGCGGCGCATTGGCTGGCGATCACGTCGCACGTTGAAAGGGAACTGGCAGTGGCGCTGCAGGCCAGTCCGAACCGCCCCCTGTATGTGGCGCCGGCGCCGACCAGCGCCTTCAGCCGCGCCATGACCGCGCAGCTGATCACTTCCCTGGTCAACGACGGCAAGGTGGTGGCCAAGGCCCCGGCCGGCGCGCTGCGGGTCGACATCGATACCCAGGTTGTCGCCTTCGCCGCCAACCGGCCGCAATACCGCTTCGCCGGCGAGCGCTCGGCGCTGGCGGTGGGCGCCTGGGCGATCACCGGCGTGCAGCATACGATCCCGTGGATGGCGACTGTCGGCATCTTCGGCGACGATGCCTACACCTGGTTTCGGTCCGGCTTCGCCTCCGGCGCCACCCCGAAGACCGAGATCATCGTCACCGTCTCGGTCTCCGACGAGCAGCGCTATTTCGCCCGCTCGACCTCGGTCTACTACGTGACCGACAGCGATCACAGCCTGTATGCCGCCGCGCCGGCCGATCCGGCGCCGGTGGGCAAGACCTTCACCGTGCGCGGAGGCTGAGCATGAAACACCCGCTCGCCGCCGCCGTCCTCGCCCTGCCGATGCTGCTGGCCGGCTGCGCCACGCCCGACCCGCAGGCCGAAAACAATGCCAGCGCGGCGCGATCGTCGGCCGCGCTGGTCAACGCGAGCTACAAGGCCGGCGACGCGCTGCTCATTCAGCTGTCCGGCAAACTAGCCGCGGACCAGCCGCTGCTGATGGCCACCATCGTCAACATCGATGCGCTCGACCAGAGCTCGACGCTGGGGCGCCTGGTGTCCGAGCAGATCGCGACCCGCATGGTGCAAGGCGGCGTCAGGATGGTCGAGATGAAGCTGCGCTCCAACGTCTACCTCAAACGCGACCAGGGCGAGCTGATGCTCACCCGCGAGATCGGCCAGGTGGCGCAAACCCACCATGCGCAGGCCATCATCGTCGGCTCGTACGCCGAGAGCCGCGACGTGGTGTTCATCAACATCAAGGTCATCCAGCCCAACACCAACCATGTGCTGGCGGGGTACGACTTCGCGCTGACCAAGGACGCCATCGTCCGGCCGATGCTCTCGCAAGGCTAGCCGGGCGCGTAAGGCTACGAGCGCTTCATGACCAGCGTCAGGATGTCGTAGCTGGCCACCAGCTCCTCGTTCTGGTTGGTGACCTGCACGTCCCACGCCACCACGCCCTGCCCGACGCCTTTTTCGTCGGTGCGGTTGCGGTCGACCTTGCGCTTGCAGGTCAGGCGCGCGCGGATGGTGTCGCCGATCGCCACCGGCGTGATGAAGCGCAGGTTGTCGAGGCCATAGTTGGCCAGCACGGGACCTGGCGCCGGCGAGACGAACAGCCCGGCGGCGGCCGACAGCACGAAGTAGCCGTGCGCGATGCGCTTGCCGAACTGCGAATCCTTCGCCGCGATCTCGTCGAAGTGCATGTAGAAGAAGTCGCCCGAGATGCCGCCGAAGGCGACGATGTCGGCCTCCGTCACGGTGCGCCGGTGCGTCAGCAGCGAGTCGCCCATCTTCAGGTCTTCGAAATATTTGCGGAACGGGTGCAGGTCGCTTTCCTGCACCGCCGCGCCGCGCACGTATTCGCCCGTCACCGCGGCGAGCATGGTCGGCGAGCCTTGCAGCGCGGCGCGCTGCAGGAAGTGGCGCACGGCGCGGATGCCGCCCAGCTCCTCGCCGCCGCCGGCGCGTCCCGGTCCGCCGTGCTTGAGCTGCGGCAGCGGCGAGCCGTGGCCGGTCGAATCGACCGCCGCTTCGCGATCGAGCACCAGCACGCGGCCGTGGTAGGCGGCCAGGCCCGGCACCGCGTGCGCGGCGACCTTCGGATCCTTCGTGCACAAGGTGGAGACCAGGCTGCCCTTGCCGCGCGCGGCCAGCGCCACCGCCTCGTCGATGCCCGAATACGTCATCAAGGTGCTGACCGGGCCGAAGGCCTCGACGTCGTGGACGGCGTCGTTGTCCATCGGGTTGCGGCACAGGAGCAGCGTCGGCGAGAAGAAGGCGCCGGCGGCGCTGCCTTCGCCCACCGGCGCGAAGCCGTGGCTGGCGTCGTAGACGACTTCGTTGCCGCGCGCGAGCATGGCGACGCGCTCGATGACGTCGCGCTGCTGGTCCATCGACGCCAGCGCGCCCATGCGCACGCCATCGACCCTGGGGTCGCCGACGACGACTTTCGACAGCCGCTCGCGCAGGCGCTCGGCGACCGCGTCGACCTGGTTTTCGGGGACGATGATGCGGCGAATGGCGGTGCACTTCTGGCCGGCCTTGCCGGTCATCTCGCGCGCCACTTCCTTGACGAACAGGTCGAACTCGGGGTCGTCCGGCGTGACGTCCGGGCCCAGGATGGCGCAGTTGAGCGAATCGGCTTCGGCGGTGAACGGCACCGAATTGGCGATCAGGTTCTTGTTGGTGCGCAGCTTGATGGCGGTGTCGGCCGAACCGGTGAAGGTGACGACGTCGGCGCCGTTTAGGCGGTCGAGCAGGTCGCCGGTGCTGCCGATGACGAGCTGGATGCTGCCGTCGGGGAGCAGGCCCGACTCGTGCATCATGCGCACCACCGCCTCGGTCAGGTAACTCGTCGCCGTGGCCGGCTTGCCGACGCAGGGCATCGCCGCCAGGAAGCTGGGCGCGAATTTTTCGAGCAGGCCCCAGATCGGGAAGTTGAAGGCGTTGATGTGCACCGCCAGGCCGCCGCGCGGGACCAGGATGTGGGTGCCGGCAAAGCCGCCGCGCTTGCCCAGCGCGATGGCCGGGCCTTCATGCAGCACGTTCGACGACGGCAGCTCGCGGCTGCCCATGCTGGCGAAGGCGAACAGGGTGCCGATGCCGCCTTCGACGTCGACCCAGCTGTCGGGGCGCGTGGCGCCGGTGTGGTGCGAGATTTCGTACAGCTCTTCCTTGCGGCCCATCAGGTAGGTCGCCAAGGCTTTGAGGCGCGCCGCGCGGGTCTGGAAGTCGAGCGCCATCAGGGACGGCACGCCGGTCTTGCGCGCGTAGACCACCGCTTCCTCGAAATCGATCTTTTCGGCGTGGGTGTGGTAAATCAGGTTGCTGTTGATGGCGCTGTGCAGCGGCACGTTTGGCGCGGCGCCGAGCCAGCGGCCGCCGATCAGGCTTTGCAGGGTAGAGATGTCGTTCATGTTGGTGTCTCCTGAGGTGGGTCTGGGGTCTGACCCCGAGGGGTCAGACCCCGGTTTTATTCTTTAGGCATGTGCATGTCCGGACCGAACTCGATCCGCCTGCGGTCCGGTTCCACCTCGTCCTTCGACTCGACTTCGCGCATGGTCTGCATCGAGCGCACGTTGAGGTCGTGGTACTGCCTGGTGCCGAACTTCTTCCAGGCGATTTCCTTGTCGAGCAATTCGCGCACCACCCGCGCGGGCATCCCCATCACCATGCTGCGCGGCGGGATCACCATGCCGGCCTTGACGAAGCTCATCGCCGCGACGATCGAATCCTCGCCCACCACCGCCTGGTCCATCACCACCGCGTTCATGCCGACCATGGCGTTGCGCCCGACCCGGCAGCCGTGCAGCACGGCGCCGTGGCCGATGTGGCCGTCGACTTCGACGACGGTGTCGTCGCCGGGGAAGCCGTGCATCACGCAGGTGTCCTGCAGGTTGGCGCCTTCTTCCAGGATCAGGCGGCCGAAGTCGCCGCGCAGCGCCGCCAGCGGGCCGATGTAGCAGCGCGGGCCGACGATGACGTCGCCGATCAGCACCGCGCTCGGATGCACGTACGCGGACGGGTGCACCACCGGGGTGACGCCATTGATTTCATATACCTTCACCATGCACTGCTCCTTTTTCTACATGCCGAGGTAGGCGCTTTGCACCTGCTCGTTGTCCAGCAGTTCGGGACCGGGGCCCGACAGCACGATGGCGCCCGTTTCGATGACGTAGCCGACGTCGGCGATCGCCAGCGCGGCGTGGGCGTTCTGCTCGACCAGGAAAATCGTGATGCCCTGGTCGCGCAGGCTTTCGACGATGCGGAAGATCTCGCGGATCAAGAGGGGCGCGAGGCCCATGCTCGGCTCATCCAACAGCAGCAGCTTCGGGTGTCCCATCAGCGCGCGCGCCATCGCCAGCATCTGCTGCTGGCCGCCGGAGAGCATGCCGGCGGTGAGCAGGCGCTTTTCCTTCAATACGGGGAACAGCGCGTAGACACGTTCGAGGTCGCCCGCCAGTTCGCTTTTCGGCCGCGTGTAGGCGCCCAGGCGCAGGTTGTCTTCGACCGACATCGGGCCGAACACCTGGCGCCCTTCCGGCACCTGGCAGATACCGGCGCGTACGCGGGCATCTGCACTGGCGCGGGTGATCTCAAGCCCGTCGAAGCGGATGGCGCCGGCGCTGACCGGCTGCACCCCCGATATCGCGCGCAACAGCGTGGTCTTGCCGGCGCCGTTGGCGCCGACCAGGGCCACCAGCTGGCCCTGGCGCACTTCGATGTCGATGCCATGCAGCGCCTGGATCGGGCCGTAGTGGCTTTGCACGCCCTGGATCTGCAGCACCGGGGGCGCTTTGGTAAAGTCTCGCATCGTCTTCCTTTATGCGGGTGCGCCGAGATAGGCGGCGATGACGTCGGGGTTGGCGCGCACTTCGGCGGCGGTTCCTTCGGCCAGCGTCCTGCCATAGTCGAGCACGAGGATGTGGTCCGACAGGTTCATCACCAGTTTCATGTCGTGCTCGACCAGCAGCACGGTGATGCCCGATTGCGCTACCTTGCGGATCAGTTCTTCGATCTCGCCCGTTTCGGTGTGGTTCAGGCCCGCCGCCGGTTCGTCGAGCAGCAGGATCTTGGGGCTGGCAGCCAGGGCGCGCGCGATCTCGAGGCGCTTCAAGGCGCCGTAAGGCATCTGGCTGGCGTCCGCGCCCTCATATTTGCCGACGCCGACAAACTGCATCAGGCGCGCCGCTTCGGCGCGGCACTCGTCGTCGGCGCGGCGCACCGCCGGCAGGCGCAGCATCGAGGCGAACAGGTTCTGGTTCAGGCGCAGGTGCGAGCCGACCATCACGTTGTCGATCGCCGTCATGTTCATGCACACCTGGAGGTTCTGGAAGGTGCGCGACAGGCCGCGCCGCGCCAGCGCGTCCGGCGACAGGCCGGCGACGTTCTCGCCGTTCAGCACGATCTTGCCCGCGGTCGGCGCGTAGATGCCGCTGACCAGGTTGAACAGCGTGGTCTTGCCGGCGCCGTTGGGGCCGATGACGGAATGGATGGCGCCTTCGCGCACGGCGAAGGAGACGTCCTGCACCGCGTGGACGCCGCCGAAGCTTTTGCTCAGGTGTTCGATGGTCAGCATGTCAGCGCTTCCTGCGCAGGCGCTGCGCGATGCTCGGTACCAGGCCCTTGGGCATGAAGATCATGGTCGTCATCAGGATCACGCCGAACACCACCACTTCCCAGCCTTCGAAAGTCTGCAGCAGCTGCGGCAGGATGGTCAGCAGCGCGGCGCCGATGATGGAGCCGAATACCGAGGCCATGCCGCCCACCACCACCATCGTCACCAGCTCGATCGAATGGAAGAAGCCGGCCATGCCCGGCGTGATGAAGCCGACGTAGTGGGCCGAGACCGAGCCGGCGATGCTGGCCACCACCGCCGACAGCACGAACACGCGCACCTTGAATTTCGTGGTGTCGACGCCGGCCACGCGGGCAGCCACTTCGGAGCCGTGGATGGCCTGCAGCGCGCGCCCGACGGGCGAATCGATCAGGTTCAGCGCCAGCCACGTCATGAGGAGCAGCAGCACGGCGGCCACCACGTACCAGCTGGTTTCGCCGGCCACGGTCATGCCGGCCAGGGCGAACGAGGGCACCGACATGCCGTCCGGGCCGCCGGTCCATTTCGCTTCGTTGTTGATGACGATCGAGATGATGATGCCAAGGCCCAGCGTGGCCATCGCCAGCGTGTGACCCTTCAGCTTGAGCACGGGACGGGCCAGCACCCAGGCCAGCACCCCGGTGGCGGCGGCGCCGGCGGCGAGCGCGGCCAGCGGCGGCCAGTCGAAGTGGGTCGTCAGCGCCGCCGACGCATACGCGCCGAGGCCGTAGAAGCCGGCGTGGCCAAGGCTGATCTGGCCGGTGTAGCCCATCAGCAGATTGAGCGCGATGACGACGATGGCGTTGAGCGCGATGCGGATCGCCACGTCGACGTAGAAGGCGTTGGGCAGCACCAGCGGCAGCACCGCCAGCACCAGCGCCAACGCCAGCAGTCCCCG
>JBBRXM010000093.1:0-19636 GCA_038248405.1 Burkholderiales bacterium | reverse complement strand
GCACCCGGGTCTGACCCGCATTCGGGGTCAGACCCCAGACGCGTCCGTCGCTCCCTCGCGCTCGATCTCGAGATACCCGCGATATTCCGCCAGCAGCCCCACCAGCACCCGGGTCTGACCCGCATTCGGGGTCAGACCCCAGACGCGTCCGTCGCTCCCTCGCGCTCGATCTCGAGATACCCGCGATATTCCGCCAGCAGCCCCACCAGCGGCAGGTGGGCGCTGACGGCAAAATGCAGTCTGCCGTCGGCGCCAGTTTCGTGCGCCGACACCGTCGGCATCAGCCTGCGTGGCGCGCGAATCCCGAACACCGTCACTGTGTGCAGCAGCATGTCCAGCTGGCCGTCGCTCCCCTTGAGCCTGAAGTAAAAGCTGATCGGTCCGAACCGCTCCACCAGCATCCCCGGGCCGGCCTGCATCCGCGACACCATCGACCTGCCCGGAAAATGCCGGCGCCACGTTTCCTGCCGCGCGTCGGCGACGAGTTCGAACCTGAACGGCGCCTCCGCCGCCGTCTTCGGCAGCGCGAACAGCGCGCTCACCAGGCGGCCGGCAGGGCTGCGCGGCCCCTTTACCGAGAACCTGCCGGCCAGTTCCACCCGCCCGGCCATGCTGTGAAAGCGCTGCAGCTCGGCCGCCAGCAGGTGGAAATCGGCGCCCAGCACCTGCCGGTACACCGACTGTGAAGATGTCGTCATGAAGTCGTCTCCGTGGTGATTGCCAATCCTTGCGCGGCGTCGAGGAAATCCTGCACCGCGAGCAGTCCCACGCACGGGCCGGCGCCGCGAAAGGCCAGCGCTCCGCGCGCCAGCTTGCCCACCAGCGCGGCTGCGGCGAGCGTGGGAACGAACGGCCCGTCGCCATCCTTGGCCACCAGCGTCCAGCAGCGCCGCAACGCCCGTCCATCCGGCCCTGCCCCGGTCAGCTCGACGTGCATCGCGCCGGCATCGGTGCCGAAGCCGATGAACAGGTCGCTGAACGCCTTCAGCCGCGCGCTGTGGCGCGACCAGTCGCGCACCAGGCCGGCGCGCCGCATCGCGGCCATCAGCCACGTGCCCGCCAACAGCCAGCGCAGTTCGATACCGCCCCGGAACGTCACCATGCCAACGCCGGGGAAGCGTTCGGGCATCAGCTGCAGGTCGGGCACGTCGCAGTGCGCCAGCCAGCGCACGCCGACCGGGTCGGGATAGCGCTGCCGGCGCAGGCCCTGCCAGCCGATGGACTCCTGCCAGCGGCCGCCGCGCCAGTGCGGGATCGCCGCGCCGCAATAGCCGAGGATCGCGGTGACGGTCGCCAGGCCACGTTCGGTGCGATTGCCGGGATTGATGCCGATGTCGATCGCGTCGACCTGCAGGAAGCCGCGCGCCAGCGCGTCAGCCGCCGCGCTGGACAAGGCCGGCACCGAGCTCGCGCCGCTGATCACGCACACATCGGCTTTGCGCGCCTCGACGTCGAGCGCGCTGATCCCGCAGACGAATTCGCGGCCGTCCGACAAATCGATGTAGTGCGTCCCGGCGTCGATGCATGCGCGCGCCACGCCATAGCCCTGGCCCTGGAACGGTCCGCCCGCATGCACGACGACGCTGGCGCCGCTCGCGCGGATGTCGTCGACCAGAGCCGGCGCGAGCACGTCGATACGCCGTGCATGGAAGCGCGCGCTGCCGGTTTGTTCGTTCAGCGACGATGCCAGCGCTTCCGCGGCAGCCAGGTCGCGGCCGCAGATGGTGAGCTCGATAAGAGGGTCGCGCGCGAGGCGGGCGGCGAGCCGCCTGCCGAAGAAGCCGTAACCGCCAAGCAGCAGCACGCGGCATGGCGGGACGGGTGGGGAGGGGGAATGGTCGTCTGTCGTGATCACAACGACAAGTTTCGCACCAAAGAGCTTATTTTTCCGCGGCTTTTTTCAGCTTGAGGCGCCAGCGCAACAGGCCAGCCGAGAAAGTGCCGAAGTAGCCCCCCGTGAGCCCGACCGTCAGCATCGTCAGCGGACTGTCGGTAAAGCGCGGCACCGGCACGTTGCTGCCCTGGTTCGCATAGATCTCGAAGCCGATGTACAGCACGCGCGCCATGAACAGCATCGCGATGACGATTCCCAGCCGCGCATTCGGCGTGAAGTAGCAGCCCTCGTCGGTCTGTTCGAGGCGCGTCAGGCGCAAGCCCCACACGCCGTAGCCGATGCCGCCGAACGTGCCGGCCATCAGCCACGCCAGTCCCATCGGCCGCGACACCAGCTCCGACGCCGGCACCAGCACCATCGCCAGGAACACACCGAGTCCGGTCCAGTGGCGCTGCACGATCGAGCGCTGGCGCACCATCATGGTCCGCAGGCGCGAATAGACCCGCCATACCAGGAAGGGCGTCAGGACCAGCAGTGCCAGGGTAGTGATGTTCATCGATTCTTTTTCAGTTGGTTGCGGTCTTGCGCCAGCGCAGCAGGCCGGCGGCGTACATCGTGTAATAGCCGGCGAGGACGCCGAACACCATCAGCGTCAGGGGGCTGCTGGCAAAGTCCGGCTGGTGAGCGGCATCGAGCATATACAATTCATGGGCGCGATACAGCAGGCGTCCGAGGAACAGCATCGACACCAGGATGCCGATGTGCGCGTTCGGCGTGTAGAAGTACGCGCCGCCGATGCGTTCATAGACGGTCCGGCGCAGGCCGACCACGCCGAGCGCGGCGCCGGCCGCGATCCCCGCCGCCATGCCCGCCAGCGCAAGCGGATGCGCCAGAGCGGCCACGCCGAGCAGCGCGACAATGACAGGGAAAACGACCACCGCGATCCAGTGCCGCCAGGGCTGCGAGCGCTGGCGCACCATCAGGCGCTTGATGCGCTGGTACACGCGCCACATGATGAACGGAACGAGAAGGGCGGCGACGATCGGCGAGGGTGTCATCAGCAGTGATCCTGGGCGTTGGGACAATCGGGAGCCGCCATTGTAATCGAAGCGGCAGCGCCCGCGATGGCGTGCATAGGTGGTCGCGATTGACAAGCGCGGCCCGAATCAGCACCATGCATCATTCCGACCCACCCGAGAACATCCATGCGCCAACGCCTTCCGCTCGTCCCGCTCGCCCTCTCGCTGATCGCCACCGCGGCGCCGGCCCACGCCCAGTACCAGCTGCCGCCGGCGCCGCTGCAGGCCATCGTCGATGCGCCGCGCTCCCCCGGCCTGAGCCTCTCGCCCAAGCGTGACCTGGCCACCATGACCGGCACCCCGGCGCTGCCGTCGATCGTCGAAGTAGCGCAGCCCGAACTCAAGCTCGCCGGCCTGCGCATCAACCCGCGCACCTATTCGCCCAGCCGCTTCAGCTTCGGTACCGACCTGACACTGCTCGACATCCGCACCCAGGCGCAGGCCAAAGTGACCGGCCTGCCCAAGTCGCTGCGCCTGGCCGACAGTGCCTGGTCGCCCGACCAGCGCTTCCTCGCCTTCACCCACGTCGCCTATGCCGACAAGGGCGCCGAATCGAAGGTCGAACTGTGGCTGGTCGACGTCGCCACCCGCGCCGCCAGGAGACTGACGACGCAGCCCTTGTCTTACGTCGCCGGCTCCGGCTTCAGCTGGCTGCCCGATTCCAGCGGCCTGCTGGTGACGATGAAGCCGGCCTCGCTCGGCAAGGCGCCGGTCGCCACCGGCATCCCGGCCGGCCCCAGCACGCAGGACAGCTTGCAGGGCGCCGGCGCGCGCCAGCTGCGCACCTATCCGGACCTGCTCAAGAACGAGGAAGACGCCCGGCTGTTCGAGCATTACGCCACCGTGCAGCTGGCGCTGGTCGACGTCGCCGGCAAGACGCGCCTGGTTGGCGTGCCTGACCTGTTCATCGGCGCCCGCCTGTCGCCGAACGGAAAACTGATCCTGACGCAGGCGATGCAGCGGCCGTTCTCGTACGTGGTGCCGGCGTCCGGGTTCGCCCGACGTATCGACGTGCGCGACCTGTCCGGCAAGGCCGTCCACCTGGTGGCCAACAAGCCGCTGGAAGAAGGCCTGCCGCCGGGGAACGACGCCGCCTCGGCCGGCGTGCGCGACATCAGCTGGCGCGTCGACGCGCCGGCCACCCTGGTGTGGGCCGAAGCCCAGGACGGCGGCGACCCCGCCAGGCCGGCCGAGATCCGCGACGTCGTCTACGCCCAGGCCGCGCCATTCGCCGACAAGCCGGTGGTGCTGGCCAGGCTGGCCTCGCGCTACAACGGTATCCAGTGGGGCCGCGGCGACCTCGCGCTGCTCACCGAAGGCTGGTACAAGACGCGCGCCATCAAGACCTGGCGTATTTCGCCGGACCAGCCGGCCACCGCGCCCGACCTGGTGTTCTCGTATTCGCTCGAGGACCGCTACAACAATCCTGGCCGCCCGGTGACGCAGCCCGACAGCGCCGGCCTGCCGCGCCTGCTGATCGGACCCGACACCACCATCCTGCTCGACGGCGCCGGCGCCTCGAACGAGGGCGACCGTCCCTTCCTCGACCGCTTCAGCCTCGCCAGCAAGAAGAAAGAACGCCTGTTCCAGAGCGCCGCGCCGTATTACGAGAACGTCGCCGCGGTCCTCAACGACGACGGCACGCGCCTCTTGACCACGCGCGAGTCGCCCACCGAGCGGCCCAATTTCTTCGTGCGCGACCTGACCCGGAGCGGAGCGGCGCAGCTGACGGCGCTGACGCGCTTCCCGCATCCGACCCCGCAGCTCAAGGACGTGCAGAAGGAGCAGATCCGCTACAAGCGCGCCGACGGCGTCGACCTGACGGCCACCTTGATGCTGCCGCCGAACTACGACCCGAAGCGCGACGGTCCGCTGCCGATGCTGATGTGGGCCTATCCGGCCGAATTCAAGAGCGCCAGCGCCGCCAGCCAGACCACCGGTTCGCCGTACCGCTTCAACGCCGTCAGCTTCTGGGGACCGGCCGCGTTCCTGGCGATGGGCTACGCGGTGCTGGACAACCCGTCGATGCCGATCGTCGGTGCCGGCGAGGCCGAGCCGAACGACACCTACCTGCCGCAGCTGGTGGCCAACGCCGAGGCGGCGGTGAACGAAGTGGTGCGCAGCGGCGTGGCCGAGCGCCACCGCATCGCCATCGGCGGCCATTCGTATGGCGCCTTCATGACGGGCAACCTGCTGGCGCACACGCGCCTGTTCCGCGCCGGGATCGCGCGCAGCGGCGCCTACAACCGCACGCTCACGCCCTTCGGCTTCCAGTCCGAAGACCGGCCGTTCTGGAAGGCGCAGGAGGTGTATCACACGATGTCGCCGTTTAATAACGCCGACAAGATCAAGGACGCGATGCTGATGATCCACGGCGAGCAGGATAACAACTCGGGCACCTTCCCGATCCAGAGCGAGCGCATGTTCCAGGCCATCAAAGGGCTGGGCGGCACCGCGCGCCTGGTCATGCTGCCTAACGAAAGCCACGCCTACCGCGCGCGCGAGTCGATCATGCACATGCTCTACGAGACCAACAGCTGGTTGGAGAAGTACGTCAAAAACGCGAAACCTTAACGCTTTTTCGGGGTCTGACCATAGGTCAGACCTGCTTGTGAAGAGTGAGTGGTAATGAGGCCCGTGACGCCATACGTCGTCCCCGCTTTTCGCGAGGATGACGTTTGTTTTTGTGCGGCGCGAACAGGGGCTGAGATTCCTGCCCAGTCAGCCGTCGCGTACACGGCTCAAATCGCGATTGTGGTAACGTCAATGCTCCATCCGCAGGAGCAGCCACCATGAATTCAGCAGTTATCCATGCCCACCGCGCACCGGACCCGGTGCCGGCCGACGAGCCCACGCCCGAGCCGTTCGACAATCCCCATCCGCACCATCCGCCGGTGCACACGCCGCAGGACGACGACCAGGTGCCCGATCCGAACCCGTTCATCCTGCATTAATCGAAGGCCCACGAGTACAGCACGTCCAGCGCGGTATTGGTGCCGGTCTGGAATTGCAGCGTCACGCGCGGATTGAGCTTGTAGCGCAGCTTGACCAGGCTCGACGCGGTGGTCGCGCCCTGCTCGAAGCTCAGGTAGGCGCGCGCCGAGATGCGCTTGCCGACCGTGACGACCGTGCTTTCCAATCCCTTTGCCTGCGACAGGCCCAGTTCGTCCACGCCCAGCGAATTGGCCAGCCGCGACTGGAAGCCGCCGCCTTTGCCGCCCAGCAGGGCGCCCGCCGCGGCGCTCAGCACGCCGGCTTCGTTGCCGGAAGTGCCTTCCATGCCATGTCCGAGCACCAGCCACGACAGCTTTTCGCTGTCCGGCACCGACGGCGTCGCCACCAGCTTGGCGACCGGCGCCTGCGCGGTGCCGCGGATCTGCACGCCCGCTTCGACGTTGGTCTCCGACAGCAGCTCGCCTTCGGGACGCTTGCGCACGGCGAGGATGTTGAGTGCCGGATTGTCGTACGGGCCGCTGAAGGTCAGCACGCCGCGCTCGATCGCCAGCTTCTGGCCGTAGGCGGCATAGGTGCCGTTGACGACGCGGATGGTGCCGTTGGCGCGCGGCGCGCGGCCACCCGCGGCGCGGATGCGCACCACGCCGGCCAGCTCGGCGTCGACCCCCATGCCGCGCAGGCGGAACGCGTCGCCCAGATCGGCCTCGACATCGACCGTCAGCGGCAGCGACGGCGCTTCCTTGGCCACGGTGCCGTTGCGCGCGCGTCCGAGCACCACCACGTCGTCGGACATGGTCGGGCGGCCTTGCGGCGCCAGCTCGATGAGCGCGCGGTCGGCGCGGAATTTGCCTTCCAGCGCGAAGCGCTTGGCGTCGCGCGTGAGCACGCTCTGGCCGGTGATGACGACGGTGCGGTCGGGGCGCGAGAGCACCTCCAGCTTGTCGGCCACCAGTTTCAGGTTCATGGTCGCCTCGCCGCCGGCAAAGCGCACCGCGCCGTCGGCGACGGCGCGGCCCTCTACGCCATCGAAGGAGAGGCGCTGCAGCACCAGCTGGTCGCCGGCCAGCTGCGCGCGCAGCTGGCCGTTGCGCAGCTTGACGCCCTGGTCGGCCCAGCGCAGCGCCAGGTTGTCGCCACTGACGCTGCCGTTCAGGGTCGGCGTGCCGACGGTGCCGGCGCCGGTCAGGTCCACTTTCAAGGTGCCGTCCATTTCCAGCGCCGGCTGGCCCGTCAGCGGCGCCAGCCAGGCGATCGATCCCATGTCGGCCTTGGCGCTGAGGGTCAGCGGGCTGGCGTTGCCGAGCTTGCCGTCGATCATGCGCGCGGTGGCGTCGACGCGGGCGTGGCCGGCGCGTACGCCATCGAGTTCGACCTGCATGCGCAGCGCGCCGCCGACGACGTCGGCGCGGGCGTCGAGCTGGCGCAGGCCGAGCACCACCGGCACTTCGGCGCCGGCCACCAGGTCGCCTTTTTCGCGGAACACGTGCAGCATGCCGGAAAGCGCCGGCGCGGCGCCGGCCGCGGCAGGCGCTTGCATGTCCAGTCCCCACTGCGCGCCGAGTGTCAGGTCGCCCGACAGGTTGTCGCGCATGCCTTGCGAGAACTGCGACAGGTAGGTCAGCGGCACGCCGGTGGCGGCGCCCTTGCTGGTCCAGCGCGCGCCGTTCTTCTCCAGCGACTGCAAGGTGACGCTGCCCTCGGGAAGCTTGATCACGGCATTGGCGAGCGAAAGCTGGTCGGGGTGGGTCAGGCCGATGACGCCGACGTCGGCGGCGGTGGCCACGCGCAGCGGCGCCGGCGCCTGCAGCGTGAAGGCGTAGCGGCCGCGGTTCTGCAGCGTGTTGACGGCGCCCGTCCAGGCGTTGGCGTTCCAGCCGCCGCGCACTTCCGCGAGGGCGTCGAAGTCCTCGCCGCGGGCGGCCAGGCGCAGGCTGTGGGCGCCGCGCGTGCCGCTGGTCTGCAATCGCGCGCTGGCGATGCGGGTAGCGCCGCTGGCGTAGTCGGTGATCGTGATGTCGCTCACCAGCGGATCGGCGGCACCCTGGCCGCTGCCGACGCTGGCGGTGGCGTGCAGCAGCTTGACCTGGTGCTTGCCGAGCAGGCGCAGGTTCTGGCCATCAAGCGCGATGCTCAAGGCGGGGGCTTGCATGGTGCCCGACAGCGTGCCGGCGCCTTTCAGGGCGCCGCCGAAGTCGGGACCGAGCACCGCCAGCTGGCCGGCGTCGACGCGCCAGTCAAGCTTGTCGCTGCCGGCGCCGAAGCTGCCGGTGGCGGCGATGACGTTGGGGCCGACGTGCAGGTCGACGTCGGCGTTGGAGACGTGGCGCGCATCGGCGGCCAGCCTGGCGTGGCCCCACAGCGGCGCGTTCGACAGCGTCGACGGCTGCAGGTTGAGGTTGAGCGCGCCGCGCCAGTCGGCGCCGAGCCGGCCGCTGGCGTCAAAAGCGCCGTTGATGGAACCGGGCAGGAACGATCCGAATGCGGCCGGGTTGAAGCGCTGCGCGCTGCCGCTGGTCTTCACTTCCACCACGCGGTCAAGGCCTAACCACGCTTCGCCGCTGGCGTGCAGGACGCCGTTGTCGGCCTTGCGCACCGCCGGCACCCAGCCGAGGCCATTGGCGTCGACGACAAAGGTGGTGCGCGGCGCGGCGATGGTGCCGCTGACGGCGCCACTGGCGGTGACGGCGCCATACAGGTCGCTGCGCGCGGCCGACAGCTGGCGGCCGTCCAGCTTCCACAGCAGTTGCTCGCCGGGCGCGCCGAAGCTGCCGCGCAGGTCGACGGTATTTTCGCCCAGCGCCAGCGTGGCGGCGACGTTGCTGACGTGGGCGGCGTCGGCGTCGAGCTTGCCCTTGCCCGACAGCGGCAGGTTGAACAGGCGGCTCGGGCGCAGCGCGAAGTCGGCCGCCACTTTCCAGCTTGGGGCCAGCTTGCCGGCGGCGTGCAGGTCGGCGTTCAGGTCGGCGGCGGGATAGTCGCCGAACGAGGCCGGGTTGAAGTGGGCGGCGCTGGCGCTGATCTTGAATGGCTTGTCGCCGGCCAGGCTGGCGGTGCCGGCCAGGTCGGCGCGGCCGCTGCCGGCGGCCAGGTGTGCTTGGTCGATCGTCAGCAGGTTGTCGGCCAGGGTGGCGCGGGCGTCCAGGCGCATGCCGCTTTCGGCCAGCCGCGCGGTCAAGGTCTGGGTGGCACCGGCATTGGCCAGCTTGATGTCGCCGGCGATGCTGGTGGCCTTCATGCGGCTGTGCAGGCCCCTGAGGTCGAGGCGGTCGGTGTGCAGCACGAATTCGGCGGTGCCGAGGCCCGTTTCTGCGGCGGTGCGGGCGACGTCGCCGCTGCCGGTGAACTTGCCGGCGGCGCCGAAGTCGACCAGCATGTCGGCCACGCGCAGCGCCGACAGGTTGCCGCCAAGCTTACCGCGCATCGCGCGCAGCGGCAGGCGCTGCTTGTCGATGGTGCCGGCCGGGCCCTGGTTGTCGATGCTGACGCTGCCGGCGATGTCGCGGTTCTCGGCGATGGTGGCCGCAATGGCGATGGTCAGGTCGGCGGTCGGCAGCGCCGGATTGAAGAAGCCGGGGTCGATGCCGCGGCCGTTGATGGTCATCGCGCGCAGCGGAATCGGCGCGAACGGCGAGAGCGAAAATCTGGCGTCGCCCGATGCCGCGCCGGACTGGCCGCTGGCGGTGATGTCGGTGGCGGTGAGGTCGCCGCCGGCGCGCACGGTCAGCTGCGCCGGTTTCTGGCCGGCCTTCGGGTGCAGCTGCGTGAGGCTGGCGGTGCCGTCGAGCTTGAACGGCTTGGCGGCGCCAATGCTGGCGTTGGCGGTGGCAAGGCCGACCGGCGTGACGGCGCTGGCGTCCTTCAGCACCCATTTGTTGCGGTCGCCCTGCAGCTTGAAACGCACGTCGGCGAGCACGGTGGCGGCGGCGGCGGTGGCGCCGAGCGGGATCATCGTCACTTTCGCCAGCCGCGCGTCGGCGATCGACAGCTGGAACGGCGGCGCCAGGCTGACCGGCATCTTGGCCGGGCCGGTGTCGCGCAGGGCCTGGGTGGTGAGGCTGGCCACCTGCAGGCGGCTGATGGCGACTCCCTTCGACAGGTACTGGAAGGGCGACCAGTCGATGTCGATATTGTCGCCGGTGATCAGCTGTTCGGGGCTGCGGAACACCACGTGGCCGACGTGCATGGAGCCGTACAGCGAGCCGGTGACGCCGGTGATGACGATATTGCCGCCGCTGGCCGAGGCCACTTTCTGCGCCAGCGCCTGCAGCGTCGATTCGCGTCCGCCATACCAGTAGCCGGCCGCCAGCAGCGCGGCGGTGACGGCGACGCCGATGGCGAGCCGGCGCGGCCAGCGGCGCGCTCGGACCGGCGGCAGGGCCTTGCCGGCCTGGCGTCCAGCGGGAGCAGAAGCGGGAGTATCGGTATCGGCCATCAGAAGGTAAATCCAAGTGAGAAGTGAAGGCGCGCTTTCCTGACGGCGTGGCCGTAGGCGAGATCGACGTTGATGGGGCCGACCGGGCTGCGCCAGCGCGCGCCGACGCCGTAGCCCGATTTCGGATGCAGCTCGCGCAGCGTGTCGGCGGCGTTGCCCGCATCGTAGAACACGGCCACGCCCCACGGCGGCTTGAACCAGTACTGGTATTCGGCGCTGCCGGTCAGCAGGTAGCGCCCGGGCACCACCGCGCTGCCTTCGTTGATGCCCAGCGACTGGTAGGGGTAGCCGCGCACCGACTGGTCGCCGCCGGCGCGAAACAGGAAGGTGCTCGGCACGCCGGCCTTCTCGCGCGAGGCGACCGCGCCGGCTTCGCCGCGCAGGATCAGGGTGCTGGCCGCGCCGAGCGGGCGGTAGACGATGAAGCGGGTGGTGGCGCGCACGAAGCGCTCGTCGGTGAGCACCGGCAGCAGCGCGCCGCCCACCTGGGCGTTGACGACGTAGCCGGTGGTTGGCACCAGCAGGTTGTCGAGCGCGCGGCGGGTGACGCTGTAGGTCAGCGGCACGCTCTTGCTGCTGGTGGCCATCAGGCCGTCGACGGTGCGCTGTTCGCTGAGGTACTCGAGCGTCAGGCTGCGCTCGAGCAGCGGCGAGCCCCACGCGCGGCGGGCGGCGACGGTCGCCACGCTGGTGCGCTCGCCGCGCAGGTCGTTGCGTTCGAAGCCGGCGCCGACGCTGTCGTTGAAGCCCTTCGGCGTGGTCGGGAAGTAAAAGTCGGCGCGCGCGCTCTGGCGCAGCGTCTCGAAGATGATGTTGCTCTTCATGCGCAGGCCGAACACCGCCAGGTCGTCGTAGGTGACCTGGGCGCGGTTGCCGGTATTGGTCGAATAACCGAGGCCCACCGCCGCGTTCTTCTGCTTGTTTTCGGTCACCCGCACCAGCACCGGCGTGTTGACCGGGCCTGCCGGCGCGGGCTTCTTGACTGCCTTCTGCTCGTCGGTCATTTCCTCGATGCTTTCGTCGAGCAGCGCGCTCATGTCGGCGCTGACCTCGACGCCGGAAAAGTAGCCGGTGTCCTGCAGGCGTGCCTGGAATGCCTGCAGGGCGGCCTCGTCGTAGACGTCGCCGGGATGGATCTGGTTGAGGTTATTGATGATGGTGGGCGGGTAGCGCTTGAGCCCTTCGATGCGCAGGCCGTCGAAGTGCACCTCGGGGCCGCTGTCGAGCGTCACCTTGAGCAGGGCGCGCAGCATTTCGGGGTCGACGGTGGCGCGCGAGTCGACCAGCTGGGCGCGCGGATAGCGCGTCTGCATCACCTGGCGCAGCAGGTCGCGCTTGGCCAGTTCCCAGTCGGCCTGGCGGAATTGCCGGCCCACCGGCAGGCTCCACCTGTCGCGCAGCGCGGCCGCGTCGATGGTGCCGGCGCCGGGCGCGATCGGCTCGAAGCCCTGCAGCACCAGGTCGACATCGCCGACCAGCACCGGTGGGCCGGGATCGACCATCACCACCGCCACCGGATTGGGGCCGGCGGCGCTGTCGAGGCCCGCCGTCACTTTGGGCGAATAGTAGCCTTCGGTGGCGACCAGCGCGCGCACCTGGTCGGGCGTGTTTTTCACCAGCCGCTGCAGCTGGTCGCGGTCCAGGCGCGGGTTGCCGCGCCAGCGCACCAGGTCGAGATTGTCCTCGAGCAGCTGGTCGAGCGGGCGCGGCGCTTCGATGCGCACCGTGTAGTTGACGCCCTGGGCGTAGGCCGGCGCAGCGGCGGCCATCGTGAACACGAGCACCCCGATCTGTGCCAAAATCCGTGGGCGCCGCGGCGCTGGTAACGATCTGTCGTCAGGTCGTGCGAGAAACATGTGGCTCCATTCGGGGAAAATGCTGAGCGCATCTTACCGGATCGTCGCAAATGATGGCGAACGCCTACTATCCTGGAAATCTCACTCATGTTGCATACCGATACTGCCCTGGTCCTGTTTAGCGGAGGACAGGATTCCACCACCTGCCTGGCGTGGGCGCTTGAGCGTTACGCGCGCGTCGAAACGATCGGTTTCGACTACGGCCAGCGGCACGCCATCGAGCTGACGGTACGCCCGGCGGTGCTGGCCGGGGTGCGCGCCATCTCGCCGCTGTGGGACGAGCGGCTGGGCGAGGATCACATGGTGGACCTGTCGGTGATCGGCCGCATTTCCGACACGGCCCTGACCTCCAACGTCGAGATCGCGATGCAGGAAAACGGCTTGCCGAACACGTTCGTGCCTGGACGCAACCTGCTGTTCATGACGGTGGCGGCGACCCTGGCCTACCGGCGCGGCCTGAACGTGCTGGTCGGCGGCATGTGCGAGACCGATTTTTCCGGCTATCCGGATTGCCGCGACGACAGCATGAAGGCCCTGCAGGTCGCCCTCAACCTGGGCATGGCCACGCGCCTGAAGGTGGAAACGCCGCTGATGTGGATCGACAAGAAACAGACCTGGGAGCTGGCGCAGGCCGCCGGCGGCGCCGCGCTGGTCGACCTGATCCGCGAGCAGACCCACACCTGCTACCTGGGCGAGCGCGGCGCGCTGCATGCCTGGGGCTACGGCTGCGGCACGTGTCCGGCGTGCGAACTGCGCGCGCGCGGGCATGCGCAGTTTGTTGAGAGTACGTCCAGCACGTAGCTTTATTGATCAGCACTTATTAGTGCACCGTTGGGCCAACTCATCAGCAGAAATTCTTTCGTGACTCGGTCGTTCAGCCTGGTACGCGGCTGGCGTGGCTTATGGCAGGTAGCGAACGTCGCCGAGGAGTTTCATCGCCGTGGCGCCGGGCGCGGCCAGCACCAAGCTCGCTACTCGGCCGTCGCTGTCGTACGTCACGTCGATGTTGTGTTCCAGAGATGCCTCGTCGCTTCACGGTAGCAATTATCTTGCTATTGATATTTTCCATGATTACCAGCTTTCCTTGCGTGCCCTATATGTACAATCGGGCGCCTGATGATATTGCCACTGATGGGTGTGAAAATCATCAGCCGTCCCGTCGGCATCATCCTGATGAACAAAACTGGGCGGATTCGGCGGGCAAGGATTACATTTTCCATCGGGGGACTTTTCTCGATTTCGGTGAGCAATCTGTACGCCTTTTGGTCATGGAATGAGAATGCATCCAAATACCCGCTGGCGCACCCTTTTTAAGGTAGTCACCTTAGGTTTGAAATCTTCTGCGCGAGCGCCAGCACCATAGCGCCGTAAACTGGGGTAACCACCATTAGCACTTGCTCTCCGGTGGTTATTTGATTAACTATCGATTCAATTACCGGCGCGTACACAGCCCAGTCCGGGCTCTCATCAGGAACTGCCAGCATGCGCGCGGCCCATTGCAGATCTTCATCTTTGCTTGTGCTGTCATGCACGCAAATAGATTCAACGATGTTTCGCTCGCGCATTTCTTGAATAAGCATCCGGCTTACACCTTCGGCAACCACCACACATTCCCCACCGCTGGTCAGAGAAAACACTATCTCGACAATTTTTTCCGTTTCAAAACACCTTACAGCAGAAAGGTGGCTCTCGACAAACTCCGCATATTTCGACGTTTTGCAAGCCTCTATTTTTTATTCAAAAAACTGCGTGCGACTATTTTGACTTCGGCCAAGGTGACACCGGACGCCGCGGTTCCTCCCGTACCCCATCCGGCCATTCGTGAGCGTGATCCGCCTCATTTCCTTGGTGTGGTTTGTCAATGTCGAGAGACGGTTTACCATCGGGGCCATACTGCCGTCCGCGACGCGGTCCCTGTACCCAGCCACCAGGGGGGCCAACGTCTGGGGGGATTCTTCCCTCGATTTTCAAGCCAACTCCCAATCGCGCTGCCGCCTTCCATGCAACTGTCCAAAGCTGCTTTTGAGGCACGCGCGGTTGCCGCAGCAGCATCGCTGACTGCCTTTCTGCACCCAGGCGTAGCGAGACAAGCACTCGTAACGAAGATTCCGCCTACGATGACACATCATCGATACCAACGACGAGACCTTTAGGATCGATGCGCGAAATTGGATTCTGTCCTACATAGGCATAGGTATTCACCCCACCACGCAATCCAATAGGATCGGATTCGTTGTACCTTCCGATCTGCGGATCATAATCCCTGAAGTAGTTGTAATGGTTGTTCGTTTCCTTGTCAAACACTTGCCCAGGAAAGCGCAGATTGTAGGTAAACGCGCTGAGGCGACTTGGGTTCTCGTCAGGCTGATCGAGCCCGAATGGATCTGCGGCATCCCAGCGCCGGACCATCTTGTTGCCGCTCGCACGGGTCAGCACACGCGCGCTCATCAGATGGTCCGCATCCGCATAGTAATTCCTCAAAGTTGACTGGCGCTGACGTTGTCAAGTCTGTCTCTTAATGCCCCGTGCTTTTTGAGTTGTCCGTATCGGCATTGAGGCCCGGCCGCCATTTGTACAAAAAGCTCTCTCCGTCATAGGCACCTACCAAGATCAATCTGGCTGAGCGGACGAGATCGTCGACACATCGAATTTGACTCCGACCTTCCGTCACAAACGCAAGAAAGTGCCAACTCAAGAGGCTGTATCGAATCAATTCCGCTATGCGGCCTGCGTCGAGCTCACTTTCGAAGACCAAATATATTTGCCGGTCAATAATTACATGAGGCATGTTCCTCTGTGCAATTTCCGCTTCCGTTAACAGCGGTTCATGAATCCAAAAGGCTGGTTGCTGACACTGCATTAATTCGTCGCAGACGATAGTGGCCGCAGTCGGCACCGTTGTGGGTACCGCTTGTACTGATGTATGACCATCAGAAGTTCTCGGCATGGCCGTCAACAGACCGCCCTGCGCAAAGTCCAGTACTCTGGCATTGCTAGCATTTTCCGGTGCGATCGCGAAGACGGGTTCCGAGTCGACGTCGACGCTCATCGCTCCCCCCGTAATCAGGACTTCCTTGATGTATGCGGCAGCTATATTAGCCGGTAGCAGTTTTGAGATATTTTTTTCCATTATTTTGGCCTTACCGTACCATCTGGATAGACTCGCCAGCCCCCTGTTTTACGGTCGGTAAAGTCCCAGTGTGGTCCTACCGGATCCGGATGGTTTAAATCTGGATGAGCACTTTGGTCTGGATTGTTCGGATTTACGTATCCCCCCCGCGGGCCACCTGGTGCATCCGAACCTCGCCATGGCCAAGACTTACCGTCGGGTCCCACCGGCGGGACACTGGGATCAGTCCAGTCGAACTCCGGACGAGGGGGGCAGATTTTTTCCTCATCTGAGTCATTCTTAAAGGGCGCTTTTAATTTCAGGACAATGGTCGACGAAATTTTATTGAATAGATCCCGACAGCCCGGAGTGAAATAGCAACCCACGACACCACCGCCAATGATAATGGGCGCTGCTATCGCAACCTCGCCGGTCGGGTCAAAGAACCTGAGCGGGTTTGCTCCAGCGTAGGCATAGGTGTTGGTCCCACCACTAAGCCCGATCGGATCGCTCTGCAGATACCGCCCCGTCTGAGGATCATAATCCCTGAGGTAGTTGTAATGGTTGTTCGTTTCCTTGTCAAACACTTGCCCTGGAAAGCGCGGATTGTAGGTGAACGCGCCGAGGCGACTCGGGTTCTCGTCAGGCTGGTCGAGCCCGAACGGATCTGCGCCATCCCAGCGCCACACCATCTTGTTGTCGCTCGCGCGGGTCAGCACGCGCGCCGTCATCAGATGGTCCGCATACGCATAGTAGATCCCGACAGTCGATGGTCCCTGCGTGCGGGCGGCCGCTGCGCCCGGCTTCAGCACGGCGACCGGAATGTCGCCGAGGTAAACCGTCTCCTGGATCGCCTTGCCCGCACCGTAGTACTCGCCTACCAGGCGGCCCGCTTCGTCGTAGACGTAGTGCGCCGTCGCTCCTATTGCACCCGTCTTCACCACCCGCTGGCCCATGCCGTTGTAACGATACCCCGTCGTCACACCGCCGCGAGCCGCACTGCTTAGCCGGCCGTCCACCCCGTACGTGTACTGGATCGTGCCGTCGCTCAGAACGTTGCCGGTGGCATCGTAGGCGTTCTGGCGTGCCGGCGCCGGCCCGGTGGTGCTGGCAAGTCGATTGCTGGTGGTGCTGATCGTGTTGATGTAAGCGTTGGCGCCGAACGTGGCGCGCGTGCGGTTGCCGTTGGCATCGTACTGGAAGCGCTGGCTGGTGCTGGCGCTGTCGAAGTCGGTCAGGCGGTCGAGGCCGTCGTAGCCGTAACGCTGGTCGAGCAGCGCGGCGCCGGCAGCGCCGCTGTGAACGGTCCCTTTGATGCGCCCCGCGGCATCGTAGCTCAACGTGCGCAGTGCGCCGTTGTTAGCAGGATTGCCCAGCGGGTAGCGGGCGATCCTGCCGTCCAGGTCGAAGCCGCGTTCGTAGACGTTCGGGCTTGCCGCGCTGCTGTTGCCCCAGGTCCAGCCGCGTACCGGGCCGAACGGCAGGTAGCGGATGTCGCCGAGGAGTTTCACCGGGGCGGCACCTGGCGCGGCCAGCACCAGGCTCGCTACGTGGCCTTCGCTGTCGTAAGTCAGGTCGATGCGGTTGCCGCTGGGGTAGGTCATCGTCGCGACATGGCCCGTGCCGGTGCCAGCGCTGCCGTACGTGTAGGCCAGCGTGAAATTTTTCGCGATGGCGCCCGCCACTACCGACTGGTTCTTTGCCAGCAAGCGGCCGAAGCCATCGTAGCTGTAGATGGTCTGCCCCGAGTCGTCGCGCATCCTCGTCAAACGGCCATTGGCGCCGTTGGCTTCCTTGCCGTAGTCGAAAGTGCTGGTGCTGATCTGGATGACCCGGCGCGCAGCGTCGAACCGATAGGTGGTTTTACGGCCCGCGGCATCGATGCTGTAATCCGGATTGCCGGCATTGTCGAACTGGGTGGTGCTGGTGCCGGTGTCCGGACTGATGGTGCTGGTTTGCTGGCCGAGCCCGTCGACGCTGTACCTGGTAATGAGCTTTCTTGGATCGGTAACGGCCGTGAGCCAGTCCTGGTTCGAGTAGCCGAAACTGAGCACCGGCGCGGCGGCGCCCGCCGTTGGCGCCGGCAGCGTCTGGGTGACGGCGCGATTGAATGCGTCGAATGCCTGTGCCGTGATGCGGCCCAGCGGATCGGTAATCGTCGCCAGGTTGCCATTGCGGTCGTACGCATAGCTGGTGCCCGGATCCTGATCGTCCCGCTGCTCTCTATGCAGGCGATTGAGGGCGTCGAAGGTGCGTTGACCGGTGGTGACAATTTCGCCGGCGGGGCCGCGAGTTTCCTGGCGGATCGCATTGCCGATGTTGTCGAGCGTGAAGTGGACGTTGTTGCCGCTGCCGTCGCGCAGGTCGGTGAGCCTATGCGCCGGGTCGTAGACATATTCGATGGCCGATCCATCGGGGGCGACGACGCGCGAAAGCTGGACGGCGTCGTCATAGTAGTAGCGCGTTGTCTCGGCATGGCCGCTACTGTCCTCCACGGTGCGCGCCGCCAACTGCCTGCGGGGGCCGTATTCGAGCTTGATGGTTTGCGCGTCCGGCTGCCTTATAGTGCTCGCCAGCCCATCCTTGCGGTACTGGCTGACGACCGTCGTTTCGCCGGCGCCGTTGGTGGCGCTGGCGAGGTCGCCAATGGAGTGGCTGTCGGTCGTATCCGTGTAGTAGGTAAGTCGCAGCGACTCAACGTTGCCCGCTGCATCGGCTGGCCCGGTGCGCGTCAGCAACTGGCCGGCGCTGTTGTAGGTGAATTGCAAGGTGCGGGCGGGACCATTTTTTGCCGCAGCAAAACCGAGCGTGCCGTTGCCATCGGCGGTGGCCTGGATCGTTTTGCTGCACAGGACTGCGATCGGTTTTCCGTTGGACAGCGTGGCATCGCCGGCACAATGCGCGACCTGTCCATCCGGACCCCGTTCGCCGTTGTACACATAGGTCGTGATCCGGTTCGCCTCGGCCACCGCGCTTTTCAGTGGCCAGTCGGGATGCCATTGCGTACTCGTCATCCGCGCGGCTCTGCTTGGTATATCGCTCACTGCGACAGGGCAGCTGCCGGCGGCGGGCAAGCCGTCGATACGGCGCGTCGCCAGGCCGCGCGCCGGATCGGTCAGGTAGCAGGTCTTGTTGCCGTTGCGATCGGTGCTGCTCGCCAGGTCGCCGCTGCTGCTGTAGGTAAAGGCGGTGGCAGCGGGCGCCGCGCCGGCGCCGCCAGGCTGGCTCTCACTGGCGATCCTGCCGCGGCTGTCGCTGGCAAAGTAGAGGCCATAAGTGCGTTCCGTACCAAGCGGATCGGTGACGCGCCGCGTTTGCTCCGTAGGGTAGGCAAACGTGTAGCGGTTGACGCCGCCAGCGTGCTCGGCAAGTAAGGTTTGGGCGGCACCGTTATAGCCGTAAGTGGCAAAGCGGCTGTTGTTCTCGTCAGTAATGCCGGTCAGCAGGAAGCGCAGCCATTCGTGCTCGTAGTGATAGCGCCGCGAAGAGATCAATCCGCCATCGCGGTCGTGGAAGTGCACCGCCGCCAGGCGCGCCATGCCTGCAACCTCGCCTTGCCCCGGCAGCGCGGCCTGCTCGTATTTGTAGCGAGCGCTGCCGTTGTCACTGGTGATCGATTCGACCAGGCCGTCGCGCCAGGTGATGTGGATGCTGCGGCCGTTGGCATCGGCAATCTCGCGCAGCTCGTTGCCGGTATCGTAGGAAAACGTCGCCGATTCACCGTTTGCCCGGTGCGCGCTGACCATCCGATAGCTGCCGTTAATTTTCTTGTAGCGCTCGACCTGGCCGTCGGCCGTGGTGAGTAGCCAATCATCGGCGCTGGCGCTCAGCGGTTTCAACGACACCCGTTTATCGTAGCGGGACACGGCCTGCGCACCGGCGCGCACTTCGAATCTGAACGCACTGCCGTCGCCCAGGCTGCCCGACACGATCTGCAGGTCGTTGTTGTCGGTCTGCAGGTCCACATTGAAATCGCGATCGAACGAGAAAGACCAGCCAAAGCTCCCTGATTGCGCCTTCCAATTCATCCGCAGGCTGCGGTAGGTCCGCTGAATTGTCAGCAGCATGCCCGGGCCGGCAGTCAGATCGGTTTCGGTCTGCACCTCGGCGCCGCTTGCCAGTTGTACCGGGTCGCCGATCGCAAAACCGGGGCAACCTGAAGAGCACGACGGCGGCGCCGGCGCTTCGTCGCGCTTGACGCACACGCCTGGCGCCCTGGCGACATATCCGGTCTCGCACATGAGGTAAGTGGGGCCATACCAGTCCGGTTGTGGCAGGAACAACTTGTACTGGCAGTCCATCATCATTCCATTGCTGCCTGGCATCGGGCGCATCGCTAACAATGGCGCATTGGCGTGTTGCTGGGCGGTG
>JBBRXM010000092.1:0-20414 GCA_038248405.1 Burkholderiales bacterium | reverse complement strand
TTACGTCATTTGGTGAATGTGTGAGTTTGAGCAGGAGCAAGATCCAAAGTTCAATTTTTTGGCAGAAAAATTTCTCTACCGTATCAAATGCGCAAGGACAATTTCTTTTTGTCAAACCACCGAAGCGCGCGGGGGCATGGCGAATACGGCAACGAAATACCGCGATCGAGGCTCATCAGTGGAGGGCAAAGAAAAACCCGCGCGGCCGAAGCTCGCGCGGGTTTATGGAGGTCAAGCGATCTGCTAATTTATCATCGTGGGATTTTCATACGCGCCGATGTGTACCACCGAGGCGGCGATGGCGGGAAGAGCAGACTATATGGATCGCTATTTCTTACGGAGATGTCGATTTCTCTCATAGGCGCCAATGTCAACACCTGATCCATTCGGACGGGCGACTCCCTCTTTGTCAGTCTTAAACCCGCTCATTGCAGTTGCCTTGTCAATCATGGGGCTTCCAGCATCCAGCCGGAAATCACCGCCCGCCGCATTGACGAACATCGGGTCGGCAAGGACCGCATGGCGTTCATTGGCCGTCGCGCCTGCAAACTGGTCCGCGCTCATATCGGCACCTTTCCAGTTAAGGTCCGTGACGTTGCCAGAGAAGCCGTTGTAGTCACTTTTGAAATGAGGCGCATAGGCAGAAGCGACGCGGATGCCGGCTACGGTGCTGTTGACGATGAGGTTGTTTTTGACGACGTACGGTCCCGTGCTGATGGTGCCGTAGTTGAAATCAATACCATATTGCATGCCGTAGATGGTGTTGTTGTAAATTTGCGTGGACTTGGCGTCGCCGATGATCACCCCCCAGTGCTGTGTTTCGCTCGTCGAGCAAGGATTGCTTTTACTCTGCGAGCATTTCAGCGTGCCGCCAATCATCACGTTGTTATAGATCTTGATATTGCTCGCTGCCGGCGTGTGATAGGACTGGATCGCGGATCCCGATGCGCGGACAAAAAGATTATTTCGAATGGTGACGTTGGTAGCGCCGGCGGCCACATAGATATGATGGTCTTGCGCCGTATGGCTACCGTTGTCGATCAATGTGCTATTTTGGATAGTGATGTCGTCGACCGGACCGAGGCCATTATGCAGATCGATTGCGCCATTGCCGTACTTGTCGGCGAAATGCTGAACCGTGATGCCATCGACGACGACGTGGGAGATATTCGAGAACACAAGGAAGTTGCCCTCGGTGCCGGTGTCGCCCCATTGCCCGTCAAAGACGGGCTTTTCACCTGGAGTGTTTTTGAAAGTCACCGGCGCCGAAGCGGTACCGGAAGACTTCCAGATAAGACCGGCTTGACCGTAGTAAATTCCACCACGCGCGCACAATGTCTGGCCGGGAGATAGCTTGGCACTGCCGTATTTGATCGTCTTCCACGGAGCAACAAGAGTTCCCGCTGCCCGGTCCGAACCGTTTGGAGCAATGTAATAATTGCAGGTCGCCTCCGCCAGTGCCGGCGTTGGGGAGCCGACCACCGTCCAAGCCGCCAGGAGGCAGGCCATCAGCTGATGCGCGCTGGCAAAGCGACGCAAGTCCTCACTCTCGACCACGACGTGGTCGCCGGCAACAGACTTATCTCGCGCAACGCCGTCCATCAGCTCATTTGGAAAGGCAATTCAATGCGAAAAAAAAGAACCCATTTGACGGCACCGGGCGGCGGAAACGGTGGCCCCACGTGCGCGAGTTATCCATATCTCCCGTCATTGCTGTACATAGCCGCAAACACAGTTCCCTGCCGTGACAGGAATCGGTTGAAAATGCGGGTATCCAGTAGATCGGCGAAATACTGGAGGCCCTTGAAGGGCATGATTCCAAGGCTGGCAAATCCCTTCCAGAACACCAGCGGCCGGTTGCAGTCGCCTGCCAGGGATTCAAGCTCCTTCTGTGAAAAATAGTGCCAATTACTGCGACCTGCATCGCCGAAGCGCCGGAGGAGCACATTGTGAACGGGCGAACACCAACCTTTATCGAGAATAATCAGCCGTCCCTTGTCGGTCAGCATACCAAGGCAGCACTCGATTGCTCTGGAAAACTCGTTGAGATTGTGACGCCGGTCCAATCCGCCGAGGACGCCTTTCAAGAGGACCACATCGTAGGTTTCGCTGCTCGCCGAAAACACGTCGTGCGTCCTTATCCGCGGCATCGGCAGATCGTATTGCTCACATATGGACTGGCAAAACGCTTGCAGTCTCGGCACTTCGCCATCTGCATAGCATGTGACGTCGACCGAGCACCCTTTGCGCAAGAAGTACAGCGACGGCGCAGAGGATCCTGATGCGCCGACTTCCAGTACGCTGCGAGGTTGCGTCTCCAGACGGTTGACCGCTTCGCAGAAGACGTCAGTCCACGGCACTGCGTGCCACCCGAATATTCGATGCAGCATGGCTATGTCCTGCGCATCCGGTTTAAGGTTCGACATCGGCAAATCCTCTCGAACGGCGCGCTGCATGAAGGTGGGCGAATCACAGCGACCAGGCATCGGCGACGGTAAGCACGGTTGACTTGCGTAAGGCACACGGCTGGAATCCGGGCGAATATTTCAAAGTCTAGAATAGTATGCGCAGGCGAATGCAGAGATTTCTCAAACCGCCGGGTCACCCCTTGTGCAACCTCCTGGGGCGCCGGCTATTCGGATGTGATCTCGGCCAGGGATTGGCCAAACCGCGAATAATTGTGGGCGGCGTTGAACTTGTCATGCCAATCGGCGTGCGCCTGCGCCCGATACGCCGTCGCCCACGCCCTGTCGCGGAAACGGCTTAGCGCGCTGGCGATGGTCGGGATGTCCGCATCGGCGGGGATCAGAATCCCGTTGTTTTCGTTCACAATCTCGCGGTTTCCGCCGACGTCGGTCGCCACCATCGGGATGCCGACCGAACTGGCCTCCATGAGGCTGACGGGAATTCCTTCATTCGAGCTGACGTTGACGATCACATCAAATCGTTGTTCTCGGTACAGCTGCATCACGTCTTGCTGCGCAAGGTAGCCCTTGAACACGACGTCGGCGCGGCCCTCCAGCTTCGACTGGGCGTATGCCCGCAATTGATCATACAGCTCGCCGTCCCCAATGTGGGTCCAACGGATGCCCAGCGAAGGTTCCGCCTCCAGCAGATGGGCAAGCGCGTCGACGATGAGGTGTAGGCGCTTCTCTTCGACGACAAAGGAACACGAGACGATCGATAGCGCAGCCTCTTCCGGCTGCGCGTTCTCGAACCCGGGGTCGTCAACACCCAGCCGCGCCGTGAAGCATTTGCGCGCCGCAGCAGGGTACTTGCTCCCCACGTAGGCTTTTCCGTGCTCCGAGATGCTATAGACCGCGTCAATTCCGTCCAGCACGCCCCGTCGCAAACCGGCATAGCGACCGCTGCGGCGGTCTTCGTACAGGTCTCCGCCATGGCCGCGCGAGACGATTTTGAGCGAGGGCTGGTACACGTCCCGGTAGCGGATCGCTCCCATGATTTCCGGGAACATCCAGTAGAAATAGACCAGGTCGATTTCCTTGTCGGCGTGCCCGACCTGCTCGACCAAGAAACGCTCGAACAGGCAGGCGCGGTACAACGCACGGCCCAATTCCTTCAGGTTCTCCCAGCGGTGCGCGCCGCGCACGACCCGCAGCGCATCGCCGAGCCACGCGTATCTCCACAAGCCCCCCAGGAACGAGCTGAACAGGATGAAACTGCGCCGCGTGCCCCAGCGCGCATTCGCATACCCCAAATTGACCGGCAGCGCGGTAGGACGCGGCGCGGTGTCCGGCACGTAATAGCTCGGCACCAACTCGACATGCTCGAAAGACCGGGACAGGTATTCCAGTTCGGCTCGGACGAAGGCTTCGTTACGGCCGTAGGGATAGGAAGTTGTCACCACGAGGATTCGTTTCGGTTTCATTCATTGGTCTCCATTCATGGCGTCGGCACGCCACTTGCGTTTGCCCGCTTCGTTGCGATCAGCTTCCCGTACATCGTCACGGTGTAGACGGCAGTGCTAAGAAACGCGACGGTCGAGGCGAGTGCCGCACCGCTCGCGCCCATGACCGGAATGGCGAGCACGGCGCCGATGACATTTATCACCAGGCACAGGAGCGCGCCCTGGATATTGACCTTTTGGTATCCCATCCCGGCGAGCGCGTTCGACATGATGCTCATGTAACTCCAGGCGACGATCCCGGGCAGCAAAATGATGAACGGGGCAACGCTGTCCTTGAATGCTTTGCCGAAGGCCAGCGGAATCGCGAACGGGGCGATGGCGGCGGCCGCCAGCGCGCCGGCCAAGGTTACCTGCAGCACCAAGGTGGCAATTCGCTTCACCATCGCGTCCAAGGCTGCCGGCGACTTGCTGTTTGCGGCCGACTCGGGGTACACGATCGACGACGCGGCTCCCGAGAACAGCCACAGCATCTCGGCCAGCTGTACGGCCAGCGCGTAGATTCCAGTCGCGCTGGCGCCCAGCATGAAGCTGACGAGGTATAACGCGAGCCTGTAATTCAGAAAGGTGATGACGTTGCTGACGTGGGCGCGCAGGCCAAATGAAATCGCACCCAGCAACTGGTACTGGCCGGTGGCGCCCGGTCCGATCTTCCCGAGCCGCGATTCGCTCATCAACCAGAGCGACAGCTGACCTATGAGGTGGCACGTCACGACCGCCACCACGCTGACTGTCTCTGTCGCGCCCAGTATGGCAACCGCGGCGAAAAATACGAACGGGTGGACCAGCAGTGTCCTGTTAAAGGACCGGTAGTCGCGCTGGCCACGGATCATCGACGACGACCAGGCTGCCAGCAGCAGCAGCGGGAACAGCAGGCTGGCATACAAGGCCAGGCCCTTGTGAATGCCCGGCAGGTAAGTGGCGATCCGTTGTTCGCTGCTTGCCGCCACCACCAGTGCCACCGCCATCCATAGCAGAGCGGCGAGTATCCAGTTTGCGATGCGCATCCGCCGCGGATTGCCGGCGCCGGAGCTCAGGTGATACACATGGCTCGCACCCATGCCCAGGTTCAGAAATGCGTACAGCGCCTGGGGCAACAACAGCGCTGTGACCAGGATCCCGTTGCCCGCCGGTCCAAGCATCCGCGTGGTGATGCACATGGCGGCAAACGACAAGGATCCGGACAGAATTTGACGGGCGATAGTCGCGCCGATGGTCGCAGACAGGTTCAGGCGCGAATCCGGGGATCGCCCTAATGAAAACGCGGCAAAAATGCTTTTCATCGTTGTTTTCATCGTTGGCTTGGCGGGGTACGCGCGAGACGGCACGGTCGATTATGTAAGGCCCGCACTTCATCCCTATTGACAAAACTCAGCGGGCGGATCGAGCCCAGGCATCCCGGCACGCAGCCTGGACTGTTCCTGAGCGGCGTTGCGGCTCCCCCCACGATCACCGCCTGCTGGCCAAGGTGGCACGGCTAGGCGGAGTATCCCAGCTGGGCCGCCGCGTCGTCGCTGTACTGGGCACGGCCGGAGCCAAGGCGCAAGGCCATGTCGTTGAACAACACCCCTTGCGGCGCGATGCCCGCGTGATTGAGGTGCTTGATCGACTCATTGATTTCCGATTCGGTGGTGACGCCGGCGCGGGTGAGGATGAATACGGCGCCGGCGTGGGCGCCGATGATCAGCGCATCGGCCACCGTCAGGATCGGCGGCGGATCGAGCAGCACCAGGTCGTAGTTGGCGCTTACCGTTTCCAGCAGGCCGCCGAAATTGAGGTGCAGCAGGAATTCCGAACGGTTCGGCGGCAGCGGCCCCGTCGGGATGAAGTCGAGATTCTCCAACACGCCGCGGTGGATCACCTGTTCGACCGGCATGGCGCCAGTGATCGCCTTCGACAAGCCCTGGTCGCGGCTGACGCCGAAATAGCGGTGCAGCTGGCCGTTGCGCAGGTCGGCGTCGATCAGCAGCACGCGCTTGCCGCTGGCGGCCATCACGGCGGCAAAATTGGCGGCCACGAAGGATTTGCCGAGGTTGCGGGTGGGCCCGGCCAGCATCACGATATTGTTCTTAAAGTGCGGCATCGAGAACTGCAGCGCCGCGCGGAAGCTGCGCAGGCTCTCGATGGCGACGTCTTCCGGCATCGACTGCGCCAGCAAGGGCAACAGGCCCGCTTCGGCGCGCACCTTCTTCATCAACTTCTCCTGGTTGGCGCTGTGCGGGATGGTGGCGTACACCACCCGCGCGCGCAGCAGCCGCTCGATCTTCTGCGGGTCGTCGATGCCTCCCTTCATCGCCTTGCGGGCAATGGCCAGCGCGCTGCCGAGGAACAAGCCCATCACCGCCGACAGCGCGATGATCAGCGGCCGGTTGGGCTTGAGCGCTTTCTCGGGCGGCATCGGCGCGTCGATCATGCGCACGTTGCTGACGCGCCCGACGGAAATGAGGCGCAGCTGCTGCGCCGTGTTCGACAGCGCCGTGTACAGGTCGGTGTTGACCTTGATTTCGCGCGTCAGCCGCGTTTCGTCCTGCTCGAGCACCGGCAGCGTGCGGATGCGGCGGGCCACTTCGTCGATCTCGGCGTCGACCTCGCGGCGCTGGCCGTTGATGCCCTTGACGATCGGGTGATCTTCCGTGAAGCGCGACAGCAGTTCGGTCTTTTTCTGAATCAGCTCGAGCCGGCGGGTACGGGCGGCGGCGGCCTGCTGCAGGCTCATGCGCGCTTCCTCGTGCAGGTCGATGGTGCCGTGGGCGTTGCGGAACTGGTTGTACTTCGCCTCCGACTGCTCCAGCTGGCGCTTGAGGATGGGCAGTTGCTGGTTCAGGAAAGCGAGCGACTTTTCCGCTTCCTCGGTCTTGCGGGCCAGGTTCTGACGCATGTATTCGCGGCCGATCTCGCTCAGCAGCTGATGGATGCGCTTGGCGCTGTTGCCCTGCAGCCTGACTTCGATGACGCCTGACTGCTTGCCCTGCTCGCTGATCACCATTGCGTTCTGAATACGCTCGATGGTGCCCAGGCGCGACATGCGGCGCAGCAGGAACTGGGCGCCGGCGCGCGCGCTCATGCGCTCGACCTTCAGCTCGACGGGGCCGTCGGCGGTGGTGACGCGGTAACGCTTGCCGACGGCGCCGTCGAATGCCGGCGCGCCGTGGCCGCCAAGAAAGCGATAGCGTCCGCCGCCCAGCGCGGCGAGCGCAAACTTGCGGTTGAGCATGCTGTCGGGAACGTCGAACGCCGCCACCTCGATCTTTTCGCCACCCCACACGTAGCCGCCCCAGCCGAAGATGCCGGGTTCGGCCAGTTCGCCGCGCGCCTGGTTGGCGATCCAGAAGCCGCCGACGGCAAAATATTTCGGGTGCGCTTCGATATACAGTTGCAGGTTGTCGACCGCGCGCGAGATGACCATGCGCGAACGCAGCAGCTCCATCTCGGCAATGGCCGCCTTCTTCGTCTCGAACAGCGACGACGCCTCGCTGAGGATGTTCTTGGAGGCGTTCGGACTTTCCTCTTCGACGTGGATCATCAGGTTCGCTTCGTACACGGGCGTGGCCACCAGCGCGTAGGAGAGCGCTATCAGGGTCACCACCCCGGTGACGGCGCCGATCAGGCGGCGGCTCTCCCACAGGGTAAACAGGTGCGACTTGACGTCGACCGGCGCTTCGTCTGCCATGTCGGGCGCGCGCGGGTCCCACTGCGTGTTTAGCGCGGGCAAATGGTGGTGCAGGACGCTGGAAACCGGATGCCGTTCGCTTGGTATGTCCATATCAGATCCTAGGATGCGCTCAGGGTTTGGTGGTGACCCCGACTGCGGAAGTCAGTGCGCCGGGGATCAGCAGGCTGAGTTTGCGGTGCCAGTTAGCCAACGGCGACGCGGCCACGAACACCACGTCTTTCGGGTACAGCTCGAACCCCTCGGCCAGCGCCATGGCGCCGTTGATGCGGGCGTCGAGCTGGTAGACGCGGGTGCCGTCGTCCGTCTTGCGCACCACGTACACCTGGCGCGCATCGCCCGACAGCGGGCTGACGCCGCCCGACTCGCCGAGCGCTTCGTTAAGCGTGAGGCGTCCGTTGTGCATCGTCAGCGAGCGCGGCTGTACCACTTCGCCCGAGACGAACACCTTGCTCTCGTCGCGCGAATGAACGCGCACCACGTCGCCGGGAGCGAGCATGACGTTGCCGGGGTTGATTCCTTTTTGCACCAGCTCGCGCAGGTCGACCCGGTAGCGCACGTCGCCGCGCTCGAGCACCAGACGGCTCTGGTCGGCAGTGGGTAGCAGGCCACCGGCGCGGTTGAGCGCTTCCATCAGCGTCATCGGGATGTCGTTGATGGCCTGCAGGCCGGGCGACTTGACCTCGCCGTCGATGTAGACGCGCTTGCTGCGGTAGGCTTGCACGCGCAAGGTGACGTTGGGATGGGCGATGTAGCGCGCCAGCTTGGCCGCGAGCAGGTCGCGCGCCTTGTCCTCGGTCAGGCCGTCGATCTTGAGGGCGCCGGCGAACGGGAACTGGATGCGCCCCTCGGAATCGACGACGAAGCCGTTCGGCGGCGTGCCTGCGTTGCTCAGCTCGGCCGCGCTGGTGGCCGGCGTCACCACCGTGCCGCCCAGCTCGGGATGGTCCCACACGACGATCGACAGGATGTCGCCGCGGCCGATGGTGTAGGCCGGCGGGTCGCGCACGACCAGTTTGGTCAGGTCCTCGCGCACCGCCGATTCGCGCTTGCCTTTCTCGGCGGCAATCAATTGTGGCGTGATCAGCTCCGTCACCGGTGCGTCGGCGGCCGGTCCGCCCGCGGAGCGGCCCGGCTGGTTGCTGGAGAAATTGGCGCATCCGGCCAGCGCCAGCGCCGGCAGGCAGGCAAGTGCGCGCCTGAAGGCGGTATTTCGATGAACTTTCATGGTGGTGCCCCCTGCGTCCGAAGCTGGCCAGCCAGTGGCCTTCAGGACCAGAGTAAGGCCTGTCGCCCGGCAGACCTTGCTGCATATCAAAATGACTGCTCAGCTCAACTACGCAGCGACAGGGGCCGCGCGAAACGCGCGAACTCAAACCGCTCTTCGTGGTCGGAGCGGGCGCGTCTTTTAGCGCAGTTCTTCGAGCAGCTTGAGCGAGTCGGCGAAACTCCAGATACGGCGGATTTCGATGACGTCATAGCGCGCGGCGATGGTGGGCGGAAAGGCAGAATAGCGGGCGTTAAGGCGGATGATGCGGCGCACCGCGTTATCGGTTTCGGCATGCCCGCTGGAACGCACGATCGTCACCTCCTCGACGCTGCCATCGCTGCGGATGGCGACGCTGACGAGCGGCTCGCTGCGCAGCGGATCGGCGCCGCGCTGGCCGGCAGCGCCGGCGCCGTTGCGCTCGACCTTCTGGCGGAAGCTGTCGACATACATGCGCAGCGACACGTCCTGCTCGGCGCCGCCGGAGACCACGCGCCGCGCGCCGCGCTCGCTGTCCTCGCGGCTACGCGGCGGCGGCACGCCCGACAACAGGTCGATGCCGCGGGTGAGCTCGCGCACCCGGTTGCCCAGATCACTGCCCAAGGGGGTTTTAGCTGCGGTGGCACCGCTGCCGCCGGCGCCGCTGTTGCCGCCGCCTGCGAATGGCGCTGCTGCGGCCGCCAGCTCGCGCTCTGCCGCCGCGGCGGCCTGCCCGGCCTGCTGGCGAGCCGCTTGCTCGGCCGCTTGCCGCGCTGCCTGATCGGCCTGTTGCCGCGCCAGCTGTTCGGCCTGTTGCCGCGCCAGTTGCTCCGCCTGTTGCCGGGCCAGCTGTTCCGCCTGCTGCCGCGCCAGTTGCTCCGCCTGTTGCCGGGCCAGCTGTTCCGCCTGCTGCCGCGCCAGTTGCTCCGCCTGTTTCCGCGCCAGCTGTTCCGCCTGTTGCCGCGCCAGCTGTTCCGCCTGTTGCCGCGCCAGCTGTTCGGCCTGCTGCCGCGACAGCTGGTCAACCTGTTGCCGGGCCGCCTGCTCTGCTTCCTGCCGCTTCAGTTGATCGGCCTGTTGCCGGGCCAGCTGCTCGGCCTGCTGGCGCAGCTGGTCCGCCGCTTGTTGCTTTGCGAAGTCGTCCGCTTTCTGCCGCGCGGCCACCTCGTCGGCCTGGCGTACGCGCGCGATTTCCTCCGCCCGCGCAGCCTGCTGAGCGGCAAGCTGCTGCTCGGCCTCTCTGGCTGCCATCAGGCGCTCCTGTTCCTGCCGCGCCGCGTCCGCGGCCGCCCGCTCCTCTTCTTCCTTGCGCAATGTCTCGGCCAACAACGCAGCCTGCGCCGCGCCGTCGTCGCTGCCGTCCCGCGCCTGGCCGGGATCGACGCTCTGCTGCGCGGCCGGCCGGGGCTGCGGCATCGGCGCGATGAAGTCGTTCGGGTGCAGGTCCTGCGCGATCACCGGCGTCGGCGTCTCGACCAGCTCGCGCGGGGGCACGGGCCGGCTGATCCTGCGCGGCTTGCTGCGCCTCGGCACCAGCGGTTTGGGCAAGGGCGGCGCCGGCGCAAGCACCCGCATGCCGCCGGCCGCTGGCGCGGGCACAGGCGGTAGCGGCGCTGCCGGCACGGCCACCTCCGCCGGCACAGGCTCGGCGGGCGCAATGGTGATGCTGATCGGCTGCGGTTTGAACGGCGACGGCAAGCCCGGCCCCGGCAGGCCGAACCGCAGCAACAGCAGCAAGGCGTGCAGGAGAATCGACAGCACCAGCGCGGCGACCATCCGCCGGTTGACGAGGTCAGGTGGGTCGGCACGGCGGGTGGCGGCTGCGGCACTCATGCAGGTGGCGATGGGGGGCGGCGCATATTGTCGGGCTATCAAGGATAGCTCGTTCTCGAGCGTAAAGCGAGCCGGCGTCATCAGCCCACATCAACGACCGGCCGGATCGCGACTGCTTGACGGCCGATCATATATGAGATATTTTCCCTAATATGGAAAATACACTTGACGATCACTCAACCGACCTGCGCATCGCGCAGCGCCTCAGGTCGCTGCGCACCGAGCGCGGCTGGTCGCTCGACGAGCTGGCCAGGCTGTCCGGCGTCAGCCGCGCCACCCTGTCGCGCCTCGAGAACGCCGAAGTGAGCCCGACCGCGAACGCGCTGGGCAAGCTGTGCGCCGCCTACGGCCTGACCATGTCGCGCCTGATGCGCATGGTCGAGGACGACTTCGCGCCCCTGGTGGCGCGCGCCGCGCAAGCGGTATGGACGGATCCGTCGGCCGGCTTCCGGCGCCGCTCGGTGTCGCCGCCCGCCCATGCGCTGGCCGGCGAACTGATCGAGTGCGAGCTCGACCCCGCCACCCACATCGCTTACGACAGTTCGCCGCGGCCCGGCCTGGAGCACCACCTGCTGCTGGTCGACGGCGAGCTCGAGGTTGTCGCGGACGGCCACGCCTGGCAACTCAGGCCCGGCGACTGCCTGCGCTACCAGCTCGCCGGCGCCAGCGCCTTCACCACCCCGGCGCATTGCGGCGCCCGCTATGTCGTCTTCATTGTGTGAGGATCGGGCCATGACCAACGTGAACACCAGCATCGCCGCACTGGCGGCGGACGACCTTGCCGGCCAGGCCGGCCAACTCGGCGAGCTGCTGCTTGCTTGCGTGCATGACGGTGCCAGCGTCGGCTTCGTCCTGCCCTTGGGGGCCGCCGACAGCGCCGCCTTCTGGCTCAAACAGGTACGGCCAGGCGTAGAGGCCGGCACCCGGGTGCTGCTGGTCGCGCGGCGCGGCGCGGCCATCGTCGGCTCGGTCCAGCTCGACTACGATACGCCACCCAACCAGCCGCACCGCGCCGAGGTGCGCAAGCTGCTGGTGCATCCCGGGTGCCGGCGCCAGGGCGTGGCGCGAATGCTGATGGCCGAACTGCACCGCCGCGCCGCCGAGCTCGGCCGCACCCTGCTCACGCTCGACACGCGCACCGGCGACCGGGCCGAGCCGCTGTACGTCGCGCTCGGCTACGTGACCGTCGGCGTGATCCCCGGTTTCTGCCGCGACACCGTCGACGGCACCCGCCTCGACGCCACCACCATCATGTACAAGGTGCTATAACCGATGCATACCGACCTCCCCGCACTGCTGATCATCGACATGCAAAAAGGCATGGCCAGTCCGGCCGCCGGCGAGCGCAACAACCCCGATGCCGAACACAACATTGCCGGGCTGCTGCAGCGCTGGCGGGAAACCGGCGCGGCAGTGGTGCACGTGCGCCACATATCGAGAAAGCCCGGCTCGCTGTTCTGGCCGGGCCAGCCGGGCGCGGAATTCCAGGACCAACTGGCGCCGCTTGCCGGTGCACACGTGGTCGAAAAAAACGTCACCGACGCCTTCATCAACACAGGCCTTGAGCGCTGGCTGCGGGTACGCGGCATCGACAAGCTGGTGATCGTCGGGGTAAGCACCAACAATTCGGTCGAGTCGACGGCCCGCTCGGCGGGCAACCTCGGCTTTCACACCACGGTCGTGGCCGACGCCACCTTCGCGTTCGGCAAGGTCGACTATGCGGGCACCCGCCGCACGCCGGCCGAGGTACACGCGATGGCGCTGGCCAATCTGAACGTCGAATACGCCACCATCGCGACGAGCGCACAAGTGCTGATGAGCGTGTCGGGCTAGCGCCGCAGCGCGCGCTTCGATCGCCCGGCCCGGGCCGCGCGCACGCCGTCGACCCAGTCCTGCCCGCCCGCAGCGAGCGCGGTATCGATCACCTCCTGCGGCAGGCTGTACACCGACGCCCACGCGGCGCGGCCGTCTGCGGTGTTGGTGGGAAAGTCATGCCGCTCGATCGGCCAGCCGTATTTGCGCATCAGCGCGCGCATGACGGTATTTAATGCAATCTTGCGATGTTCGAACAGGCTTTCGACGCCCGTCATGTCGTCCGAGGACAGCAACACCGCCAGCGTTTCGGCGCGCAGCGAACTGCCCATGGTGGGAAACCTTCCGGGCCTGGCTGCTTTATGGTCGTTCATCGATGCCGCTCCTGTTCACAGTCATGCCCGCCGCAATGCGGGGGCGTCGCCCAGCACCTCGCCGCCGCCGCCCGGCTGTGCCAGGTAGGCACCGAGCCAGTCGAAGACCTTGGCCGCGCGCGCCTCGATGGCAGGGCCGAAACCGCGCTGGGCCAGCAAAGCGATGCCGTTGGTGTGCGCCAGCAGGCCGGGCGACAGCGTCAGCGCACCGTGCTCGTCCAACGCCACGCAGAACTGCTGCAGGCGATGTTCCAGCAGTGTCGCCAGCACCAGGTTGTGCGAAGAAACGATCACGATGTTGTCCGCCGCCAGCACGTCCAGCACCGCCGCCGCCGCCGATACCGACTCGAGGTGATTGGTGCCGCGGAAAATCTCGTCGATGATATAGATGGCGCGCTGCGGCCCGCTGGCCGCGGCCAGCAATTCCTTGGCGCGCTGCAGTTCGGCGATGTAAAGGCTCTCGCCGCCGAGCAGCGAATCCTCGCTCTGCATGCTGCTGTACACCGGCAGCATCGGCACGGTGGCGCCGGCCGCATAGCAAAAGCCGAACGCGCGCGCCACCAGCAGGTTCAGGCCGACGGTACGCAGCAAGGTACTCTTGCCGATGCCGTTCTGGCCGGAGATGAAGGCGCCCCTGCCGCGCAGCGCGATCGACAGCGCGGCCGGCGCCGGCAGCAAGGGGTGGACGGCCGCCTCGAGGGCGACACTGGCGTCGCTGCTGCGCGCGGCCCAGCACGTCGACGGCATTTCCAGCAGGTGTTGCGCCAGGGCGAGGTCGGCCTCGAGGTTGGCGCAGCGGAGGTAGGCCTCGAGCAGGAACTTGCGGTGGCTGCCGACCAGGCCGACCGTCTTGAAGTAATGGCTGACATTGGCGAGCAGGAACCAGTCGGCGTAGGCGCGTATCACCGGGATCGCGGTCAGCGGTGAGCGGCTAAGCCTGCGGTTGAGCTTGCCGGAGGCCTGCGCAGCGGCATCGAAGTCGCGCAGCATCGGATGCTCCAGCGCACCGAGCACGCTGCTGGCGCGCAACATCATCTGCAGCGAATGGAGCGCGCGCTCCCACGCCGCCATGCGGTCGTGGTGGCGCACCTGGATCGACAGCATCTGATACAGGAAGAAGCCGGCCGCCAGCCAGCCCAGCGGCGACAACGCCACCGCCGCCACCGATGCCGCCATGCCGAAGAACAGCAGCCACAGCTTGTCGGCCCACGCGGGCACGACGGGCAAGGCTTGTTCCAGCAGCACGGAGGCGATTTCCGTGTCGGCGGCGCGCAGCGGCCCGCTGGCGCGCTGCAGCGCCGCCAGTTGCATGCGGTCGGCCAGCAGCGAACGCAGGCGCTCTCCGAGGGCGGCGCGCGGCGCGTCGGCCAGCCCGCCGGCCAGCCGGTCATGCAGCACCTGCTTGCCGAAGATGCTCACCTGCCCGGTCAGCTTCTCGAAATAGGCGTCGAGCAGCAGGCCGTCCCAGGTCTGCGCGTCGACCGCGGCGGCGCCGTCGGCATGGCTCAGTCGGTGCAGCTGGCCGATGTCGCTGGCGGCGAATGGATAGTCCACCGGGTCTGGCTCGGCCGCGGACATGAGGGAACGCATGCGCCTGGCGAGCAGCGCAACAGCGGGGGCGAACGTAGCGAACAACCTGGACATACAACCTTTCTGCAGCGTGGTGCGAAGGATTGTACTGCAGAACTATTTCACTAAAGGCAGGAGGCCTCCATTCGTGACGAGGCCGTGTCCGATTGTCGGACCTGACCCCAGCGTCATGACCCCAGCGTCAGGCCAGGGCCAGCGCGGCGCGCTGTTCCTCGATGTGCTGCATCGACAGCGTGGCGGGATAGGCGCCAAGCAGCGCCATCAGGTTGGCCAGCGGCATCGGCCGCGCGAACAGGTAGCCCTGCATGACGGGGGCCCCGTTGGCGGCGAGGAACGCGGCCTGCTCGCCCGTCTCGACGCCCTCGGCCACCACGCGCAGGCCGAGGTGGCCGGCCATGGCGATGATCGACTGCACGATCGCGGTGCCGTTGGCGTCGCCCGGAGTGTCGCGGATGAAGCTGCGGTCGATCTTCAGTTCGTACAAGGGCATGCGCTTGAGGTATTGCAGGCTCGAGTAGCCGGTGCCGAAGTCGTCGATCGACAGGCGAATACCGAGCGCCGACAGCTCGTGCATGCGGGCGATCGTCTCGTCGAGGTTCTCGATCAGCAGCCCTTCGGTCACCTCGAAGATCAGCTCGCTGGCAGGGGCGCCGGTTTCGTCGAGGATGCCGCGCACCTGCGACACGAAATCGGGCTGCCGAAACTGCGACGGGCTGACATTGACCGACAGCGGCATCGGATGGCCCGCGCGCGCCAGCGCCAGCCATGCGCCGCAGGCCTGGCGCAGGGCCCACTGCCCCAGCGGCACGATCAGGCCAGATTCCTCGGCCACGGGAATGAAGATGTCCGGCGTGATGGTGGCGCCGTCGGCGGTGCGCCAGCGCATCAACAGTTCGGCGCCCACCGGCGCACCGCGGCTGTCGACCTGCAACTGCAGGTGCATCGCCAGTTCGCCGTTGTCGAAGGCCGCCGCCAGGTGGCGCTCCATCGTCAGGCGCCGCTCGACCTCGGCCTGCATGGTGGCCTCGAAGAAAGCGACGCCGTTGCGCCCGTCGGCCTTGGCGCGGTACATCGCGGTGTCGGCCTCGCGCAGCATGTCGTGCACGGTCTGGCCGGGCTTCGGCAGCAGCGTGACACCGATGCTGGCCGACGAATTGTAGGACTGGCCCTCGATCTCGAAGCATTCCGTGATCGCGTGGCGCACTTTCTCGGCCACCGCCAGCGCCGCCTCGCCGGCGTGCGCCTTGTCGTCACCGAGCTGCGCCAGCAGCACGACGAATTCGTCGCCGCCGATGCGGGCCACGGTGTCGCAGTCGCGCACCAGCCGCGACAGCCGTTCGGCGGCGTTGCGCAGCAGCGCATCGCCGATCGCGTGGCCGCGCGCATCGTTGATGTATTTGAAGTGATCGAGGTCGATGAACATCACCGCACCAAAGCCGGCACCGCCCTGGGCGCTGGCCAGCAGCTTGTCGAGCCGCTCCATCAGCAGGCGCCGGTTCGGCAAGCCGGTCAGCACGTCGAAAAACGCCAGCCGGTGGATGTGGCTTTCGGACTTCTTGCGCTCGGTGATGTCGCGGCCGACGGCGACCCAGTGCGTGTTGTTGCCGCCCTCGTCGGCGAACGGGACCAGCTCGAGCTCGACCCAGTAAGGCGCACCCGACTTGGTGTAGTACTTCAGTTCGGCGTTGACGGCCTCGGCGCGCCCGACGGCGGCGCCGATGCGGGCCACCTCGGCGGCGCTGCTGTCGGCGCCCAGCAGCATGCGCCAGCTGCCCCCCAGCACTTCAGCGCGCGAGTAGCCAGTGCTGCGCTCGAAGGCATCGTTGACGAAAATGATAGGCTGTTCGGCGTCTTGCCCGGTGACGACCTTGGCGATGACGACCATGTCGTTCAGGCGGGCGACGGCGGCGGCGGTCAGGCGCAGCTCCACGTTGAGCGCCTGCAGTTCGTTCTTGCCCTGTTGCAGCGACTCGGCGAAGATGCCCAGGTCTTCGAGCGAACGGGCAAGCCGCTGCAGCAGGATCGAGCAGGACATCGTGATCAGCGAACCGATCAGCAAGTAGTTAAGCGTGATCAGCAGCGACGGAATCAAGGCGTATTCGGGCATGCCGGAAATATTCAGCTTGGCGTAGCCGGCGTAGCTGAGCCCGAAGATGGTCAGCGCGCTGCCCGCCAGCGTCAGCATCGCCGACCGCGTTCCCAACAGCGCTGCGGCCAGCAGCGGCACGGCCAGCAGGTACATCTGGCTGACCGGGCCGACCGTGGTCATCAGGCCGACACCGACCATGTAGATGATGGCCAGAAAGTTGAGCACGCGCGTGCGGTAGGCAATCTGCTTGCACCAGCGCAGGCCGGCAAGCCACGCCAGCGCCAGCAGGTCCATCGCCACCATTGCCCACATGCCCTCCGAAGCGAGGATGATCATGGACGGGATGGCCGTGAGCGTACCCAAGATCAACACTGCCAGCAGCAGCGAGGAAAAAACCTGGGCGCGCCAGTGGGCGATATTGTCGGACCTGTCCAGAGTGAACCTTTTGATGTCGCGGCTGCAGCGCGTCGGTGGTGAGCGTGTAGGGAATTTTATTGCTATGCAGCATGATAAAGGCTAACACTCCCGACGTCATTTTCTTCTGGTGAATTTGTGGGCTATTGGTAACAAAAATTGCCAATGAGATATCAAATCTGACTGCCAGAGGAGGCGGCAGGACTCCCCTGGCGAGATTAAGTGGCCGTTTCGACATCAGGGATTGGCGGTGTTCGAGTAGGCCGAGTCGCCGGCCGTGTTGAACGCGCGGACGCGGAAACGATAGATCGGGCTGCGGCTCGCGGTCAGGCCTGTCGCCCGGTAGCTGGTGGCGTTGGCGCCGACGGTGGCGATCTGGCTGAACGCGCCGCCGCGGATGGAACGCTCGATCTTGACGCCGTCTTCGTTGTTCGCGTTGTCGAGCCAGGTCAGCGTGCTGGCGCCGCCCGCAATCGGAGTGGCGCGCAAGGTGCTGGGCGCAGCCGGTAGCGTCGGCGGCGGCGGCGCACCGGCAAGCTTCACCATCAGGTTGGGACCGGTCTGGTCGCACGCGGCGCCGTCGCCCGCGTGATAGGTTCCGCTGCGATACCACAACACGATGTCGCTGCCGCCGGCGATGTTCTCGCCGTTGACGAATCTGTCGAGATGCTGCTTGTCGGCGTCGACGCCGGTGGTCGCGCCGCCGTCGTCGGTTTCGGCGTCCTGGTAGGCCAGCGCCCAGGCGTCGGCCGAGGCGAAGCTGTCGGCGGCATCGTCACCGGCGCCGGTGGTGAATTCGATCGCATGATTGGAGAGCTTGTCGCGCACCCGCCACTTCGGCTGCACCGTGTCCTTGCTGCGGCTGGCCTCATTGAGCGCGGTCCACCCGGCGCCGTTCGATTCTTCGATGACGTCGCTGGCCGGGTCGCCCATGTCGACGTCGAAGCGCCAGTAGCCGTTGTGGTGATGGGCCAGGTTGGTGCAGGCGTTCGCCACCGCGGTAAAGAAGATGCGCGGCTCGATCCTGCCGTCGGCAAAAAACGTCCATTGATGGATATAGCGATACCAACCGGCCTTCAGCTGGCTGGTGAGCACCAGCCGGTCCGCGAGTTTTTGCACGGCGACGCCGGAAAAACTGCCCGCATCCGTGCCGGGGTGGTTACACACGGTCGTTGGCGGCACGGTCGGCTCGGCATAACCGGGAGCGATGACGTTATTGGCCTGGAACGGCTGATATTCCCATAACCAGTCCCGATAGCTCAGGCTGCTGCCGCCGCATCCGCCCGGATCGTATTTGACGTTCAACAGCGGAATGTTCGCCTTATAAAATACCTTCACGTCTTTGTAATAGACGTCGGTGACCTCCAGCCCCGATCCGTCGACCCCGGAAGAATTGGACGGCGCGGTCCAGCATAATTTCCAGACCGGATTGGCCGCCGGCCATGCGATGTAATTCGGCGCCGAACAGGCCTGCGCATGCGCCGCATTCGGCGCAAGCAGCAGCCAGCCGATCAGCGCGACGAACATGACAAACAAGCGCCGCGCCGGGATCTGCATATAAATTTTCACGATCACTCCCCATAACGTTTTTTGCCGAACCAACGATTCAGCTCGATGAGACGATGGCGTCGTCGGTGAGATCGACCACCACGGTGCGCAGCGTGCGCGCCAGGTCGAGGCGGAATACCTTCATCTGGACGTAGCGATGCCATGCGGGCCTGCCGGCCGGCGCATCGACGACGAAGCCACCGGCGAGCGGCGCGGCATTGGCGAGCAGCCGCGCATGCATCGGGTCGCTGCGCACGATGCGGGCGGCGACGTCGATTTCCTCGGCCGACGCCTGGGGCCGTCCGCGCAAGGTCTCCTGGCTGACCACTGCGCTGGTGTCGGGATCGAGTCCGTATTCGGTCGCCTTGCCGTCGGTGTAGTCGAACACGACGACGGTGGCGCGATATTCGCCTTGCTTGCCGCTATTGGGCCTGGTGGTGACGAAGCCGTGCTTGACCCTGACGGAGCGCACTTTATGTCCTGCCGTCTGCGCTGCCACGGCCTTGTTTGCGAACAGGGCCTGGAGCACTGCGGCCTGCTCGGTCGCGTTCAGGGCCTGGCCCACTGGCGAGGTGATGGGGATCGGCATTTTCTCGACGGCCATATTAGCGGCCGATTGCGCAGAAACAGCGGCGTGTGCGCATAGAAAAACAATGGGGGAAAGCCGACCAGGATGAATAATAACGGGAATAAATTTGCGCATGGATTTCCCCTGAATGAGATCGCTTGATAATTGAGTCTACCAACGCACTTAAGCGGTCATTTGACGACCCACAAATACCGTCCAGAGCTTCGTGCCGGATGAAATTTGCGTTGACCGATAAGAGATTCGCGCGGAATGGCGCACTTAAAAATAACTGGCCTGGCGGCAGTATTGACTGGTGCAATGATTGATACGTTACTTGGTCGCAATGCATTACGATCCGTTCTTATAATTCCAAGTTCGAAACGAACTTGTCATCCAGACGCTGCGGTGGCTGGGGATACGTGGAGGAGAAGTGCTCAACATCCGTGTTGATGACATCGACTTCAAGCGGAGCGAAGTAGTGATTCGGCGGTGTACCGACGAGAAAGAAGATCCGCGCGGGCGCCAGCCATTGGTGAAAACACGATCGCGCCGCTTAGCGCTGGACCTACGTCTCGCGGAATCCTTCCGCTCCTACATCGTTCAAGTACGTCGAAGAATCCCTAATGCCGCGGCGTATCCTTATGTCTTCGTGACCCACAAATCCGGCCCTACGCAAGGGCAGCCGATGAGTATTGAAGGTTACAAGCAGATGATGCGCAAAATCGCCGGCTCGCATCCGCTATTAGCCAATTTCGCTGGCCATGCGTTGCGGCACACCTGGAACGACCACTTTAGCGAATATTGGACCAAAAAGCGGAAGCTGAGTCGGAGTCCATGCAGGAGAGAATTCGGGAAAACTTGATGGGCTGGAGTGAAGACTCGGGGACGGCGAAGACCTACAACAAGCGGTTTATTGGTCGCAAGGGCCGCGCTGTCGGTCTCGAACTCCAAGGGGCCTATGAAGCTACCCTGGCTGTAAGTGTAGATGCATTTTTTAGCAAAGAAGCGCATGACGAGATTTCCGCCGAAAATACTTGACGACCTTTCTCGACGGGGAGGCGATTTTTCTACGCAACCCGGTTCAGCAACTAGTGGTGGTACAGGCGCAATGCGTCTGTCGCAAGCTGATCTCGATTTCGATCCAGCCGCGGGAACGTGGGCCCAATGCCGTTTTGAGTGGAAGTTGACTTCGGCTACCATGTCGGCTACCGCTGTGAATGCCTGATTCTTCGTGACCTCGCTTTGCGCTGTAGGTCGGTGCGACGAGGCTCGGAACAGGGTCAAGGGCGGGGTGCGCGAAGCGCAGCCCGGCGAAGCGAACCCTTGACGCTGTGCAGGGCCAATA
>JBBRXM010000091.1:0-20738 GCA_038248405.1 Burkholderiales bacterium | reverse complement strand
GCTGCAAACTACTCTTCAACGTGGTGGAGGTAAGCGGGATCGAACCGCTGACCTCTTGCATGCCATGCAAGCGCTCTCCCAGCTGAGCTATACCCCCGTCCGGTGAAGAAGCAAAATTATAGACTACTCTCTTGCATTCCGCAAATGCCAGACGGCTTTAATTAAAGATATTTCCGCACGCGCGCCAAGATGACGTCGCGATCGAACAGCTCGAGCACCGCATCGATGGCCGGCGTCTGCAGCTGGCCGGTGATGATGAGGCGCAGCGGCATGGCCATCTGCGGCATCTTCAGGCCGTTTGCGGCGAGCACTTCCTTGAGCATCGCCGCCAGCGCGGGACGGTGCCACTCGACGGTCTGGCAGCGCTCGGCGAACTGCGCCAGCGCCGGCTTGACGGCGTCGGTCAGGTGCTGCGCCAGCAGGGCCGCGTCGGGTTGCGGGTCGCGGTAGAACAGCATGGCGGCGTCGGCCAGTTCGTTGACGGTGTTGACGCGCTCCTTCATCAAGGCCAGCACCGGCGCCAGCGCCGGGTTGCCGTTGAACTCGGCGCCTTCGGACAGCATGCGCGGGCGTGCCAGCGAGGCCAGGCGCTCGTTGTCGGCCTGCTTGATGTAGTGGTTGTTGAGCCAGTTCAGCTTCTCCGGATTGAACTGCGCCGGCGAACGGGTCAGGTTGTTCAGGTCGAACCACTGGCAGAACTGCTGCATCGAAAAGATTTCGTCGTCGCCGTGGCTCCAGCCCAGGCGCGCCAGGTAGTTGAGCATCGCTTCGGGCAGGTAGCCCTGCTCCGGATAGTCCATCACGCTGACCGCGCCGTGGCGCTTGGAGAGCTTCTCGCCGTCGGCGCCGAGGATCATCGGCAGGTGGCCGTACAGCGGCAGCGGCGCGCCGATCGCGCGCAGGATGTTGATCTGGCGCGGCGTGTTGTTGACGTGGTCGTCGCCGCGCAGCACGTGGGTGATGCGCATGTCCCAGTCGTCGACGGCGACGCAGAAGTTATAGGTCGGCGTGCCGTCCGGGCGCGCGATGACGAGGTCGTCGAGTTCCTTGTTGCCGATGGTGATGGTGCCCTTGACGACATCGTCCCAGCTGACCTCGCCGTCCAGCGGATTCTTGAAGCGCACCACCGGCTTGCGGTCGGCCGGCACGTCAGGCAGGGTCTTGCCCGCTTCAGGGCGCCAGGTGCCGTCGTAGCGCGGCTTGTCGCCGGCGGCGCGCATGCGCTCGCGCATGGCCTCGACTTCTTCCGGCGACGAGTAGCACAGGTAGGCGGTGCCTTCGGCCAGCATCTTGGCGACCACTTCGCGGTAGCGGTCCATGCGCTGCATCTGGTAGAACGGGCCCTCGTCGTGATCGAGGCCCAGCCACTGCATGCCGTCGATGATGGCCTGCACCGCTTCCGGCGTCGAGCGTTCGAGGTCGGTGTCTTCGATGCGCAGGATGAAGGTGCCGCCGAAGTGGCGCGCGTACGCCCACGAGTACAGCGCGGTGCGGGCGCCGCCCAGGTGGAGGTAGCCGGTAGGGCTCGGAGCAAAACGGGTGCGGACGACGGTCATGGCGATTGGATGTGCGTAAGTAAAGATAGCTATTTTACAGCGTCGTTGCTGGGGAGAGCGCGGTTCTGCGGGCGCGAACGTGTCGTCGTCGACATCGCAAACGGGCCGCGGCAGATACACGACGTCGTCCTCGCGAATGCGGGGACCCATACTGAGTTCGTTCTACCGATTCAGTACGCTCAGTATGGATCCCCGCTTTCGCGAGGACGACGTTTTAAAGTCAACAATATTTTATTCCGGATTACAGCGAGCGCCCGCCCGTGATGCGCGCGCTGTCGCCGCTCTTCATGATGTCCACTACCCGGCAGTCGCCGCACATCTTGAGCCGGTCGAGGCTGCCGGCAAACGCCGGATGGGCGCCCAGCTTGCCCAGCATGTTCTCGATCATCTGCAGCGTGCCGAACGGCTTGGAGCAGCGGATGCAGCAGAACGGCGTCGATTCGTTCAGCACCACAGGCTTGTTCCAGGTGTCGGCGAACGACATGCGCGGTTCGAGCACGATGGCGTCTTCCGGACAGGTCGTCTCGCACAGCCCGCACTGCACGCAGTTCTTCTCGACGAAGCGCAGCTCCGGCAGGCTCGGGCTGTCCATCAGCGCCGACGCCGGGCAGGCACCCACGCAGGCCATGCACAGGCTGCACTTGGCGGTGTCGACCTTCACGGCGCCGAACGGCGCGCCGGCCGGCAGCGGCACCAGCGCAGGCTTGAGGGGCGCCACGCGCGCCAGGTGCGACAGCGCCAGGTCGAGCGTGTTGCGCTTGTCGGCCATCACGTGAAAGCCGGCCGCTTCCGGCACGCCGGTGGTCAGCACCGGCCTTGCCAGCACCACGCCGAGCGGCCCGCTGGTGCTCGCCTGCAGCAGCCGGCAATGTTCGCCCTCGTAGCCGAGGCCATTGAGGATGATGTTGGCCACATCCATCTGCGCGGCCACGGCCGTGCGGTACTGCGGCGCCTCCTCGTCCGTCATCAGCACCATCACCGCGCCGGCGCCGTAGGCGATGGCGGAAAGCCAGACGTCGATGCCGACCGACGCCGTATGCTGCAGTTCGACCGGCAGCACGTTGGCCGGCACGCCCTGCCCGCTCGTTTCCAGTTCCGCGATCAGGGCCTTGCCGTGCTCGCCGCTGTGGAACAGCAGCACCGGCGCGCTGCCGCCCTCCTCGCGGTAAGTCGACACCAGCGTGCGCAGGCGCTCGCCGGTGTAGGCCGGGCTGGGGTAGGCATAGGTCAGCGCGCCGGTCGGGCAGACGGTCGTGCAGGCGCCGCAGCCGGCGCACAGGTTCGGATTGACGCGGATGCGGTCGCCCGCGCCGGTGATCGCCTCGGCCGAACAGACCTCGATGCAGGCGTTGCAGCCGATCAGCTGGTTGCGGCTGTGCGCGCAGATGCGCTCCTTGTAGCTGAAGTATTTGGGCTTCTCGAATTCGCCGATCATGTCGGCCAGCTGCTGCACCGCCTCGGCGCGCGCGGCGATGGCGGCGCCCGGCGCGAAATAGCCGGCCGGCTTCTGGTGGCGCGTCAACAGCGGCGCCGGCGACAGGTCCAGCACCAGGTCGAAGCGGCCGCTGCGCATTTGCCCGCCCTCTTCCCACGTGACGTCGAAGGCGCCCAGCCAGCCGTCGACGCGCACCTTGTGGCCGCGGTGCACCTCGTACAGGCGAGCCGGCTCGGCAGCGCCTGCCGGATCGGTCAGCAAGGCGGTCAGCTCGAGCTGGGCGCACAGGCCTTCGGCCCACGGCGCGACGTCGGCGGCGCTGCCGATGACCAGCGTCTTGCCGGCGGAGAGGTAAGAAACGGTGGAAACCGGATCGGGGCCCGGCAGCGCCGCGGCGGCGGCCAGCGCCGCCATCTTCGGGCGTTCCTTGAGAATCAAATCGGGTGAATTCATGCAACTTCCTGGTCTGGTGGTGGTAACGCCTGCGCTTGTTCGGGCACTTGTCCGGGCGCTTGTGCAGGCGCCGCGTCGGCGTCGGCGGTGTCGAGCTCGAGGACCTCTTCGATGCGGCCGAACACGCTGCGCGCGTGCGACAGCGAGGCCAGCATCGCCGAGCTGACCGGGCTCGGCAGATTGTAGTCGCTCATGTAGATGTCGAGCTTGTCGACGACGTTGAAATGGGGATCGGCAAACAGTTTTTTCATCGCCAGCCGGCGCACCGCGCTGTCGACGCCGCGGCCGACAAAGGCGGAGTAGTCGGAGTCGGCGCCGAGCGCGGCGGCGTCCGCCAGCGTCGGCAGCGGCACATCCATCTCGGGCGCTACGACCGGCGCCTCCGCCACGACAGGCAGCGGCGCCGTGGGCAATTCCGGCGCCGGCGGCTCGGTCTTGAGGCGCGACCAGCGCTGCAGGAATCCTTCGTTCGACATGCGAGCTCCTAACTGCGCTTGCGCTTGCCGTGGCGCTCGAACTCGCGCGGCTGGTAGTGCTCGCGCAGGTAGCCGGCCAGCCAGTGGTGGATCTCGGCCGGCATCGCCACGCCGTCGGCCGCTTCGCCCGAATCGAACATGCGGGTGCCTTCGGCATAGCTGACCGAGGCCTTCAGCGGCATCGCGCGGCCGTCCTGCATGCGCCACATGACAAACACCTTCGGCGCCGGCGCGTTCCAGTTTTCGTAATAGCCTTCGTTCTCGTCGGCGAACAGCTGCAGTTCGATGCCCGAGACCAGATAGGATTCGTGGCCGCCGCCGAGCGTGAGCTGCTGCAGCGCCGGCAAGCCGCCCGGGTCGGCCATGACGGCGATCGCGGACCACGCCTCGTCGGCCCAGCGATGCTGGAGGACGCGGCGCTGCATGATGACGGCAATGGGCAAACTGGCCAGCTGCATTATTTCGTCTTCACGGTGGAGGCCGCTGGCGACGGCGCCGTCTTGGTGTCGGCGCTGGGCGCTGCACTGCCGGCTTTTTCGCTCGTCATCGGCGCCGCGGCGCCGGTCGCCGTCATCTTGCCCTCGGGCTGGCCGGACGGCGCCGACTGGTTGGCCGCCGCCGTCACCGCCACCGCCGGCGCGGCGATCGGGGTCGGCGCGTTGACCTTCCAGCCTTTGGCCGGCGCCTTCTCGCGCCAGCCGGCCGTGATGGCATCCATCCTGGCCAGCAGCGCCTGCTTGTCTTTTTCGGCCTGGGCGTCGGCGATGGCCTTCTTCGCTTTTTGCTGCTCGACCTGGGCGGGGGTGGGCGGGGGCAACGTGGCCAGCGCCGCGCAGCTCGAGGCCGCCAGCACCAGCGCGATCAGTAGTTTGGTCTGCATGCGCTCTCCTATTGGCCAGATGGCGTTTGCTTGGCCGCCGGCGGCGCCGTCTTGCCGGAGGGGCCGTGGCCCGATTCCTGCACGGCGCCCGCGGTGGCGGTACCGCCGGTGGTGCCGCCGGCGCCGCCGGCGTGGAACGGCGTGCCGCCGGCGTAGCTGCCGTCGGTAACGGGTTTGGCGTTACGCGCGAGCACTTCGCCGCTGGTGCCGCCGCCGGCGGTAATCATGCCGGGAAAGCCCGTCTTGCGCATGCCGGTGTCGGCCGCTTGCTCGTTGCGCGAACAGCCGCCGGCCAGCGTGGCGGCGGCCACCATCAATACAAGTGTCAGGTTCTTCATCCGCGCCTCCTGCGCTGTGGAATCGGTGGCGTCGGCGGCGTCGTGTGGGTCAGCTCGTCGTACCACAATTCATGGTGGGCCTTGGCCCATTCGGCGTCGACGGTGCCGTGCCGCATCGCCTCGTAGGCGCCGGGCGTGCCGAGGGTGCCGATGTAAATATGGCCCATCGCCGCCGCCATGTACAGCGTGGCGCCGGCCAGGTGCAGGTAATTGGCGATCTGCTGGACGTAGCGCGTCTGGCCGAAGTTGACGAAGTCGAGCACCAGGCCGGTGGCCGACATCACCAAGCCGAGCACCACCACGCCGCCCCAGAACCAGACCTTTTCGCCGGCATTGAAATAGCCGGCCGGGATGTGCTTCTTCGACACCAGGCCGCCGCCCTTCTTGATCCACAGCCAGTCCCAGCGGCGGAACAGGTTGTCGCGCACGAAGGTGACGAACATGATGATCGTACAGACGATGAACAGCGGCCCGACGAAGTTGTGGATGATCTTGGAGATGTAGGCCACCCACGAAAAGACGTCGTGCCCCATCCACGGCAGCAGCACGTTTTTTCCGAACAGGATGATCACGCCGGTAAACGCCAGGGCCAGGAAACTGTAGGCCGTGGCCCAGTGCACCCAGCGCTGCCAGCGGTTGAAGCGCTCCAGGCGCCGCCCCGCCTCGTGCTGGATCGGCGCGGCCGGGCCGACGCCGAGGTAGAAGCCGAGGATCAGCAAGGGCGTCGCCAGCAGCAGGAAGCCGGCGGCCATCGCGATCGGCCCGTTGCGCAGCAGGCGCCAGGTGTTGCCGCCGCGCTGCAGGATGACGGTGCCCTCGGTGCTGCCGTACTGGCCGAGGTAATGGCGGTCGACGTGGACCTTGCCCGAGGCGGTCGAGTCGAAGCCCGGATCCGGGCTGTCCTTCTCGGTCTGCAGGATGGTCTGTTCTTCGGCGTAGGCCGGCTTGGCGGAACGGTGCGGCACGTCGGCCAGCGCGTGGCCGGCCAGCGCCAGCGCACAGGCGACGGCGAGGCCTTTCCACAGGGATGAAATTGAGCGCATGCGCAGTCCTTTCAGGGATTGGCCCGGTTGTACTCGTTCTGGTTCATCGTGCGGTCGCTGATGGCCGCGGACCACGCCATTTTGTCGTTGTGGTACTTGACCTGGGCGGAGCGGTTGTCGCGCTTGCCCGCATAGGCGCCGTCGACCCAGCCCGGGTGCTGGCGTACTTCCAGGCAGCCCGACAGCAGCATTGCCATCAGCGCGGCGGCGGCGTATCGCAGGGCGTTCATAGCGGCTGCCTCCGCGGCTTGTTCTGCGCGTCGTCGAGCAGCTGGTTTTCGCGCGGGCCAGTGCCCTTGGTGGTGATCTCGCCGCCGCGCTTGCTGCGGTCGTAGGCGATGTTCCAGCCCCACAGCTCGGGGCCGTAGCCGCGCTGTTCGACGCGCTGCTTGTAGATGTCGGCGATGATGTCGGCGTCGCCGGCCAGCAGCGCCTTGGTGCCGCACATTTCGGCGCAGGCGGGCAGCTTGCCTTCGGAGATGCGGTTGCGGCCGTACTTCTTGAACTCGGCTTCGGACTGGTCGGGCTCGGGGCCGCCGGCGCAGAAGGTGCACTTGTCCATCTTGCCGCGGTGGTTGAACAGGCCGGTGGACGGGAACTGCGGCGCGCCGAACGGACAGGCCAGCGAGCAGTAGCCGCAGCCGATGCACTGGTCCTTGTTGTGCAGCACGATGCCGTCTTCGGTGTGGTAGATGCAGTTGGTCGGGCACACCGCCAGGCACGGCGCGTCGGTGCAGTGCATGCAGGCGACCGAGATCGAATGCTCGCCCGGCACGCCGTCGTCGATGGTGACCACGCGGCGGCGGTTGACGCCCCACGGCGTCTCGTTCTCGTTCTTGCAGGCGGTCACGCAACCGTTGCAGTCGATGCAGCGTTCGGTGTCGCAAATAAATTTCATCCGGGCTGGCATGGCACTCCTCTCAATAATTGTTGTCGCGGCGCGCGGCTAATCACGCGCGCGCCAGGCGGCACAGCGACACCTTGGTTTCCTGCATCATCGTCACGGCGTCGTAGCCGTAGCTCCAGCCGGTGTTGACCGATTCGCCGCGCACCAGCGGCGCGGCGCCCTCGGGATACTTGTCCAGCAGGTCGTCGCCCATCCACCAGCCGGCGAAGTGGAACGGCATCCACACCAGGCCCACCGGCACCCGCGGCGTGACCATCGCCATCACCTTCAGCCGCGCGCCGGTCGGCGTTTCGACGTGGATGTAGTGGCCGGTGACGGCGCCTACCTGCTCCGCGTCCGCCGGGTTGATCTCGCAGAACATGTTCTGCTGCAGTTCGGCCAGCCACGGATTCGAACGCGTCTCGTCGCCGCCGCCTTCGTACTCGACCAGCCGGCCGGACGTCATGATCAGCGGGTAGTCCTTCGAAAAGTCGACCGCCTGCACCGACTTGTAAAGGGTCGGCACGCGCCAGAAACTGGCCTTGTCCTCGTAGGTCGGATAGCGCGCCACCAGGTCGCGCCGCGGCGATAGCAGCGGCTCGCGGTGGACCGGCACCGGATCGGGGAAATTCCAGACGTTGCAGCGGGCGCGGGCGTTGCCGAACGGCGCGCAGCCGTGGCCGATCACCACCCGGATGATGCCGCCGGACAGGTCGGTCTTCCAGTTCTTGCCCTCGGCCTGGGCCTGCTCGGCCGGCGTCAGCTCGGACCACCAGCCCAGCTTCTTGAGGAAGACGTGGTCGAATTCCGGATAGCCGGTGTCGAGCTCGCTGTCCTTGGTGAACGAGCCGTCCGCGGCCAGCAGCGTTTCGCCGTTGTGCTCGACGCCCCAGTTGGCGCGAAACGGCAGGCCGCCTTCGGCCACCGACTTCGACAGGTCGTACAGGATCGGCGTGCCCGGGTGCTTCATTTCCGGCGTGCCCCAGCACGGCCACGGCAAGCCGTAGTAGTCGCCCTTGCACGGGCCCGATTCGGCGCGCAGCGTGGTCGGGTCGAACGTGTGCTTGTTCTGCATGTGCAGCTTGAGCCGCTCCGGCGAGCAGCCGGTGTAGCCGATGGTCCAGCAGGTGCGGTTAATCTCGCGCAGGATGTCTTCGATCACCGGCTCGTTGTTGACCACCTTGATGTTCTTGCACATCTGCTCGGCAAAGCCGAATTTTTTGGCGAACAGGTACATGATCTCCTGGTCGGTCTTGCATTCGAACAGCGGCTGGATGACTTTCTCGCGCCACTGGATGCTGCGGTTCGACGCCGTCACCGAGCCGGACGTTTCGAACTGGGTGGTGGCCGGCAGCAGATATACGCCGTCCTGGCGCCCGTGCATGGCCGCGGTCAGCGTCGGGTACGGGTCGATCACCACCAGCATGTCGAGCTTTTGCATGGCCGCCTTCATGTCCGGCAGGCGGGTCTGGCTATTGGGCGCGTGGCCCCAGTACAGGATGGCGCGCAGGTTGCTAGGCTGGTCGACGTATTCGTTCTTTTCCAGTACGCCGTCGAACCAGCGCGACACGGCCATGCCGGGCTTTTCCATCAGCTCCTTGGAGCCGAAGCGGCCCTTGAGCCAGTCGTAATCGACACCCCAGGCGGTGGCAAAATACTTCCACGCGCCTTCGGCCAGGCCGTAGTAGCCGGGCAGCGAATCGGGATTCGGACCGACGTCGGTGGCGCCCTGCACGTTGTCGTGGCCGCGATAGATGTTGGCGCCGCCGCCCTTCACGCCGATATTGCCCAGCGCCAGCTGCAGGATAGACAGCGCGCGCACGTTGGCAGTGCCGACATGGTGTTGGGTGATGCCCATGCACCACACCACCGACGATGGCCGGTTCTGCGACAGCGTGTGGGCGATCTCGCGCACGGCGGCGGCCGGCACGCCGGTGACGTCCGACACTTTTTCCGGCGTCCACTTCGCCACTTCCTTGCGCACCTCCTCCATGCCGTAGGTGCGCTGCTCGATGAAGGCCTTGTCTTCCCAGCCATTTTCAAAAATGTGATACAGAATGCCCCACACCAGCGCGATGTCGGTACCGGGACGCACGCGCACGTACTGGTGGGCGAAGCGCGCGGTGCGCGTGAAGCGCGGGTCGATGACGATCATCTTGGCGCCGAGCTCCTTGGCGTGCAGGAAGTGCAGCATCGAGATCGGGTGCGCCTCGGCCGGGTTGGAGCCGATGAACATCACCGCCTTGCTGAAGTGCAGGTCGTTGAACGAGTTCGTCATCGCGCCGTAGCCGAAGGTCTGGGCCACGCCCGCCACCGTCGTCGAGTGGCAGATGCGGGCCTGGTGATCGCAGTTGTTGGTGCCCCACATCGAGACGAACTTGCGCATCAGGTAGGACTGCTCGTTGCTGTGCTTGCTGCCGCCGATGGTCATGATCGAGTCCGGGCCGGCTTCCTTGCGCAGCGCCAGCAGGCGGTCGCCGATCTCGTTGATGGCCTGGTCCCATGAAATGCGCTGATACTTGCCGGCCACCAGTTTCATCGGATAGCGCAGGCGGTGTTCGCCATGGCCGTGTTCGCGCACCGACGCGCCCTTGGCACAGTGGGCGCCCATGTTGATGGGCGAATCGAAGGCCGGCTCCTGGCGGATCCAAACGCCATTGCTGACCACCGCCTCCACCGAGCAGCCGACCGAGCAGTGGGTGCAGACGGTGTGCTTGACTTCGGGCGTGCCGGGCGCCGGCGCCTTGGGATCGGCCGCTTTGGCCTGCTCCATGACGTTGAACGGCAGGTTGCTCGCGAGGCCGGCGGCGCCGGCGGTCAGGCCCGCGCGCACCAGGAAACTGCGGCGCTTGACGGTGGCGGCGGCCGCGCGCGCCAGCCCCTGCTGCAAGGCGGAGGTGGCGCCGGCGACGGCGGCCCCGGCTGTTGATTTTTTAACGACGGGCATGCGATTCGCTCCTGTGCGTGGACTACCAGTACTGCGCGGTACGATAGTATTGACGGATGTGCTCGGTTTCGTGGTAACCGGACTGCTTGGGTTCGGCAGCTGCCGGCGCCGCTTCCACCGGCGCGGCGCCCGCATCGGCGGCCACCGCCGCCAGCGCGCCTAGCGCACCGGCGCCGCCGGCGGCGCGCAGGAAGCTGCGCCGGGTGGGATTGACGGTTTTGGTCTTTTGCTTGTCCATGCGCGTGCTCTCTGGGTTGGGTTGTTCAGTCGTCGGCATCATCGTGGGCCACCTGAAATGCTTCGCGTTCGATATCGAAAAAGGCGTCGGCCAGGTCGGCCACGCGGGCGTAGAACTGGGCGCCATCGGCGCGGCGCAGGTGTTCGAGGCAGGCGGCCGACCACGGCGCGATGTGCATCTCGAAAAACTCCTGCTGGCGGGCCACGCCCTGGCCGTCCATGATCAGGCGGCGCATGGTTTCGCACAGCGCGCCGAGGTGGTCTTCCGTCTCGGCGACCCCGCTGCGGCGGCCAAGGCCGAGTACTGCCAAGTCGGTGCGCAGGGCCGCCAGCGGTTTTTCGTGCAGGAAGCCGGCCACGTACAGCGAACCGTAGGGATTGACGCGGGGAATGCTGGTGCTGACGAACAGCTCGTTGAATTCTTCGCGCACGACCTCGAACGGCAGCAGGCGGGCCACCAGCGACAGCTGCTGCCAGGCGCGCTCGAGCGGCTGCTCGGCATCGGCGGCGACGATGGCGTCGGCGCCGGCCAGGCTGTCCTGCAGCGCGTCGTCAGGCGGCGCCAGCAGCAGGCGCGCCACCAGCGCGTACAGGTTCGCGCGCGCCTGCTCTTCCTGCGGCAGGGGCGCGCCGGCGATTTGGGCGCCAGGGTAGTCGCTGTGATTCTCCGAGCCCGATAGCGGCATGCGAACTTCCTCATCGTGGATGCTAATTAGTCTATTCCGCAGTTTACCAACTGTCGAGAGGAATTCGATTGAAAGATTCAATCGTGCGCACGTCAATATCCGACTCGCAAACGGAACGGCGCGGATGCGGCGGCGCCCCATTGGCGACCCGCCGAGGGGACTGGAGGATCAGTTGGCGGGGCGAACCAGGCCGCGCTCGACGACGTAATCGGCCACCTTGCGCCCCATCGCCGTGCCTTCGGTTATGTCGAACTGCCAGTGTACGCCGAGGTAAATGCGGCTCTGGCCGTTTTCTTCCTCCGCCTGCGACAGCGAACTGAAGCTGCGCGGGCGCAGCGGCCGGATCCGGCCGTCGTTGTCGCGCGTGATGCCGTTCCATTCGTCGGAAACGAAGGTGAAGGCGATGCCGTCGCCGTACAGGCGGCGCACGGTTTCGAACATCGCCCCGCCCAGGCCCGCGTGGCTGGACGGATAGGCCGGAAACGGCGGCGTGAAGTCGGGGCCGATGAGATTGCTGGCCGGCGCGCCGAGCGGCGTCCACGACGGGTCGCCGCGGGTGGCGGGGTTGCCGTCGCCCTCGCCGGTCGGGCCGGAGCCGGGGCTGGCCTCGCGGATGGCGGTGACGGGGCGCCAGAAATCGTAGAAGTATTTACTGTCCCACACCGCCATGGTGGCGTCGGCGATGGCGACGTGCACCAGCGCCATCGCGCGCGCCAGCTCGAGCACGTCGCGGGTGCGGGCGAGCGCGATCTGCAGCGCGATCTGGCCGTACAGCCGCGGCGGCGTGCCCAGCCAGGCGGTGCCGTCGTAGGCCCAGTAAATGCCGGCTTCGGTCTGGTCGTCGCTGCGCCGGGTGGGCGTGAAGACGCCGTCGCCACCCAGGTGCTTGACCTCCGCGAAAGCGCGGGCGTACTCCTCGCCGGGCAGCGGCGGTGGCGGCGGCGAACGGAATTGCGAGGCCGACTGCAGCACGAAAGGGGTCAGCCGGTTCCAGTAGGCGCCCAGCGCGATCGTGATGCGGCTGACGGGATCGGGCCGCCAGGCGCCCGGCGCGTTGCTGACGAAGATATCCTGCCCGACCACCGGCTCGCCCTCGTATATTCCATCGCTTTCGCGCAGCGCCAGGATCGCCGCCGCGGCGCGCCGGCCGATGTCGACGCCGTTGAGCTTGGCGCGGCTGGGAGGCAGCGTAGCCAGGTCGGCCTGCAGCCACGCATCGAAGCGGCTGGCCTGGTGCGGGTAGAGATACACCAGGGTGTCGTGCGCGGCCTGGGCGATGGCGGCGTCGACGGAGCTGTCGGCAAAGGCCGCCAGGTAGCCGCTGTAGCCTGGGTAGCGCTTGAAGATGGCGTTGATCGCGTCGTAAATGGCGATGTGGACGATGGCAAAGGCGCGGCTGCTGCGGGTGGGGCCGAGCTGTTCACGCACACCGATGGGCGGCGCGTGGTCGACGGCGTTGGCGCGCATCGCAGCTTCGGCCCAGAAGGCCAGGCGCGCGGCCGGGTTCGGCCCGGCCGGCGCACTGTAGCGCGGCGGCAGTTCGTGGGTGCCGGGCTGCGTCACGTATTGCGGCTGTTGATTGCCGTGCGGATGATGGGTTCTCGCGCTTGCGGCGGCGGCCAACATGGCAAAAAACAAGGTACAGGACAACAACACGGAACGCGGCTTCATGATCACTCCTGCTCAGTTGATTGAATCGAGCGTACCTAACTGAGGGGCGACACGATAGCAGAAGCGGACGGTGTGTTGATCGCGGCCAGTGAGGATTCTGGCGGGCATGTGGTGGGACGTAAATAAGGCCACCAACGTTCCGTTCCCGCGAAGGAAAACCGTCAGCTCCGGCTGAGTGACTTGATGAAAAATGACACGACTTCCGCGTTAAAGCGACGATGAAAAATCGTCCGGTCGAACCCATCTTCGCTCACACATATTTGCGGCGCGAGGCTCGACAATTTTTCGCTGCAAGGCGCCAGAAAATCGAAATGCCCAGCCTTTGCAACCAGGTGAAAGTCCGGCGCCCTCTTCAACGAGGTTCGGACAGCTTCGGCATACCAGGGATGGGGCAGCAAAACATCGCCTTCTGCACGCCATAGTTGCACCGGGATGGACACGCCATCGAGGCCCCCAGCGCTAAAGGTGAACCCCAGGGCCGGCGCTGCAATCACGGCAGCGCCGATCCGAACATCATGCAAGTCTTTGCCGACAAGGACTGGAATCTGCTGGCGTCGATCGGTACTGGTTGATAGTAACGTGCACGCAAAATCGGATGGATGCGCTTCGCAATGCTTGGGAATCCGTTTTAGATCGGGGATTCCACCGATATTGATCAGTGCCGTAAAACCTCCAGCCGAGAAACCGAAAAGTCCTATGCGGCCGGGCGCCAGACTCGCGTGACCTTTCCAGGTAGAGAGCATGTAGTCGATCACCCCGATGATGTGCCTTGGTCGCGCCAGGACATCGAGGGACCGGCTTTGATCGGCATAGTTATCGCCCGGATGCGTTATCGCTGCGACGACAAAGCCGGCATTTGCCAGCGCCAACGCGGTATCGTAGTGACTGAGTCCGGACCCTCCGGTCCCGTGCGAAAACACGATGAGCGGCAGTTTCGCTCCCTGGACCTCAGCGCCTACAGCCACCTCTTGCGTAATCACGCCCATGGTTCGCGTCGCGACCGGTGCCTGGGTTGGGTACCAGATGTCAACCTGAACGGGTGCCCCGTTTTGGCTGGGAATCTTAATGGACTGGAAACCGGCGTTGGCGACTTTCACGTCGTCGACAGGGGCAATCAAGTCGGCGGCGCCGACGTGAGCGGCCGCGAGCAGCAGCGCCGCGCAGGTAAATGCCTGGATGAGTCTCATGGTGATCCCCGTTTGAATGACAACGGGACCACTCTAGCTGAAGCCGGCAGGCGCAGGGGTGCCATGCGATGAAGCGGCGAGGAACGGCGCGAGTTGCGCCAGGATGGCGCGAAAGGCTGGTGGACCGTCGCGGGACGCGGCTGACTGTTCGCCTTCCGCCGTCGGTCGAAGACTATAGCCAGGCAGTGCCTGGCGGAAGCGTTTTCGGAATCGATCCGATCAAGCCCAACACATTACGCCGGGCTCCAAAGCTGAGCGTGGCACGGGCGCCCGTGTGGACGCCCGCCGGTGCGACGTCGCCTATGCCAGTTCGGTGACGAACTGCGTGCGTGGACGACGCACTTTTTTCAGGCCGACGAGCCAGTCGCCTTCGTCGGCGCGATAACCCAGCGGCAGGATCACGACCGAGCGCAATCCGCGCGCAGCCAGACCGAGGATCTCGTCGACCTTCGCGGGATCGAAACCTTCCATCGGCGTGCAGTCGACTTTCTGCTCCGCCGCGGCGATCAGCGCGGTGCCGACGCCAATGTAAGCCTGGCGGGCGGCATGCTGGTAGTTGGTTTCGGCATCGCGCTGCGGGTAGGTCGCCAGCAACTGCTGACGATAGGCTTCCCAGCCAGCATTGACCGTGCCGCGCTCGGCGTTGACCAGGTCAAACATCCCGTTGATGCGATCGGCCGTGTAGTTATCCCACGCGGCAAACACCAGCAGGTGCGAGCAATCGGTGACCTGCGCCTGGTTCCAGGCGACGGCCTGGATCTGTTCGCGCAGCGCCGGGTCGGTGACGACAAACAGTTCATACGGTTGCAGGCCGCTGGAGCTGGCGGTCAGGCGCACTGCTTCGAGGATGTGCTCGACCGCTTCGGTGGGAACCGTTTTGGTTGGGTTCATTTTTTTGGTGGCGTAGCGCCATTGGAGTGCTTGCAGAAGTTGTGACATGAATGGCTTTCTCGTTGAGTGAATATGCTTGTCGGATATTTTAGCGGAGTCTGCAAAGTCGCGTTGCCGAGGGGCTAATTTGCCGGGTCGTGAAGCATGTAACGCCCCCGCACCGGGAGCCCGCGCGTCTCGGCGCGAGTCTGTTATCGTTACGGCAGCAATCGCCCGGACGCCCACATTCAATCAGAACACGATGATCCCAATGCCAAATTCTTCGTTCAAATTCGTCGCTGCCATTTTGATGTGCGGGGTGACGGTCATGGGTCAAGCGCAAGAGGTAGATGCCCGCTGGCGACTGCGCGTTGAGGACCTGCAGCACAAAGTCAAGATTGAAGCGACGATTCGATTTTCAGGGGGAGATGCGACCGAATCTTGCATGGGCGGCGCGTGGAAGCGCGCAGTTGTCGAGACAAAAACGGCTCACGATGAGAAGTTTTTTCCATTGGCTGAACCGTTAGCTTATCGCCTGGAAAATGGCGCAATCACGCTTGGCCGAACGACAGTATGTGACGACTACCTGTTCTTATCCGGCAAATCCGACGCATCAACTATCCACGGAGCGTATGAGGCGATTGGCATCGGGTCAGGTCAAAAACTGGGCTATTTCACGTTGAAGAGAATTCATTAGTATCTCGCATCGTCCGACTAGCTCGATTTACGATGCGACCGCTCTGATAATGCAAATGCACTCGCGTTTGGCGACGACCCTGAGAACAATTCCGCTGAGCTTCTCATCCCTGCCAAATTCGACGGAAACGTGACATCCTCGGCTTGCGGAGGCATTGGAAAAAAAGAGCGCTCATCTAGATCGAGCTAGTTGGCAGAGCTTCATAAGAAGGCTATCCATGAGAAGATACGAGCTTTGTCAGTAGCACTCAAATCATTCTCATCGACAAGAAAGTGATATGCTAGACAGTCCAATTGAATCGACTACTAGGAAATTCCTCGTGCCCACCGACACCAGCCTAAATGAATCCGCGATTACACACATTTTTCGACCGGCAATTTCATTTGAAGAAATTACATTTTCAGACGGTCAAGCGTTATCTTTCGCCGATGACGAAATCGTGGTTTTTGTAGGACCAAACAACGCAGGTAAGAGCGCGGCACTCCGCGAACTTCAAAACTGGGTTTCCAAGTCACAGCCGCAGACAGTTATCAAAGACGCCAAATTAAAAAAAACTGGCACGAGTAGCGATTTAAAACTTTATTTGGAACGACATGCGCAGAAATCTGGCGATTTTTCCAATTTCACGTATGGTGGGATTGGCTACAATATTCATCACACGCACACGTCGTATTTCGACCATCCGATTGATCGCCATCCAGTAGCATCTTTCTTCACGACACGACTTCCAACAGAGAGTCGCATCAGTGGATCGGACCCGGCTGGTGCAATAGCATTATATCAATCGCCTCCAGCACATCCAATCCACCTTCTATTAATGGACCCTAACCTAGCCGTAACAGTCAGTGGTTTTTTTCGAAAGGCTTTTGGTAAAGATTTAATCGTTTTTCGGGGTGGGGGTTCCCAATTTCCGTTGTACGTAGGGATCAAACCCCAACTCATGCCCGGCGAAGATGAATTGGCAAAATCATATATCGACAGACTCTTAAGCGCCGCAGTACCTCTCCAATCTCAAGGTGATGGAATGCGCAGCTTCACTACTGTGCTGCTTCATGTCTTGGCTGCAGATAATCACTCGATTCAATTTCTAGATGAGCCCGAGGCGTTTCTACACCCTCCACAAGCGCGCCTCCTAGGTGAGTACATTGCAAAAAATCGACGATCGCGCTCGCAGCTTTTTATTGCAACGCACAGTACTGATATTTTAGATGGATTATTAGCAGAAGGAAATGAAAAAGTTCGAATTATTAGATTGCAGAGAGTAGGGGATATTAACAGAATAAAAGAACTTAGCAAAGAACGAACAGCAGCAATATCCAATGATACTCTAACGCAATATTCTGGCGTTTTTAAAGGTATTTTCTATCGACATGTTGTTATAACGGAGTCGGATGGGGACTGTTTGTTCTACAATTCTATTTTGAATTTATCAGTGATATGCGGTGAAATTCGGCCGGATGTGTTATTTATACATGCCGCGGGCAAGCATCGCATGGCAAAATTAGCGCAAACTCTAAGAGCTCTTGATGTACCAGTATCGGTAATAGCGGACATCGATATATTAAATGAAGAAAACGCATTCCGACAATTATACGAAAACCTCGGTGGCATCTGGGAAGACGTTGGTAACGCCTGGAGAACTGTCAAGACCAGTGTGGAATCAATAAGTCCGCCAATAAATGCTACTCAATTAAAAAACATGATCATAGACCAGCTCAACGGTGTCGATGGAATAGGCAAATTTCCAAAAAATGTGGAGCAGGATATTAAAAAATTTTTTCGTCTAACCTCTCCTTGGGATAACGTTAAACATTCTGGCCGGAGTGCGCTACGGGGTGCTGCAACCATTGCTCAATACAATCATTTGATCGAAAAATGCGAAGGTATAGGTCTATGGATTGTGCCCGTGGGCGAACTTGAGGGGTTTTGCCGAAGTATCGATGCCCGTCACGGACCCAGCTTCGTTGAAAAGGTCCTAGAGGATCGGGATTTGGGAACCGATCCAGAGCTAGGCGAGGCTCGGACGTTCGTGACAAAAATTTGGCAGTCAATGGCAAGACCTTGATCTTCCGCGCATGCACTGGGGTGAGTGCAGCTCAGGAATAACAACCCGCGCGGCGGAGTTCGGGCGGGGTCTTGGACCGCCGGCGGTTTCAACACCAACTCAGCAGTATCGGCGGCGCACATCAAGTTTTTCGGACATCATCCAAAGTCCGCGCTTCGGTAATGGTGCGGGCTTACTGCGACAAGGCAACGACCGCGACTCCCCAGCCGTTCACGTCGCGGTACAGTTCGGCGTAAACGTTCTCGTCAAGCGCCCATTGCCCCCATGACCCTACCGTTTCGATTTTGCCGAGCCACATTAGCACGCATCTTCTGCTCTCAGCGTTCACTTCGTGTTGTAAGGGTCATCTTCAGCAACGCGTGCTCGCCCTTGAGTGGTTCAACGATGCCATCCATCTCGTCGACGCCGTCGTTGACACCCTCCAACAAAGTCCACTCAAACTGCACCGGATAACCGATCAAACGCGCGTAGCGCTCGCCCTGCTCCACCACTGAAGGTATCCGTTTTATCGCGCAAGAGAAAGACCAATAGATCCGACCGCCATCGCTCCAAAGCAGTCCCCTACGAATGCGCACCGTCCATTCTCAATACCTTTGATCTGACCTGACTTATACAGGTACATGTCGTACCGCGATGATGCGCGGCCCGGCGGCCCGCGCGCGCAACTGCCCGCAGCCCCCCTCCACGTCCTGCCCAGCCGAATCGCGCAGCTTGGTCAGCACGCCGCGCTGGTGCAAATCAGCAGCAATCGCCCTCGCCTTCTCCCAGCTCGGCCGCTTGAACGCCAGTTCCGGAATCGTGTTGTACGGGATCATGTTCAGCACCGCGTGCTTGCCCTTGAGTAGCTCGACGATGCCATCCATTTCGTCCGCACCATCGTTGACGCCCTCCACCAAGGTCCACTGGAACTGCACCGGATACCCGGTCAGCCGCGCGTAGCGCTCGCCCTGCTCCACCAGCTCGCGCGGGCTCAACTTCGGCGCGCGCGGCAGCAGTTGCAGCCGCAACTCCGGCTTGGTGGTGTGCAGCGACAACGCCAGCGCCGGCTTCACGCGCCCGGCCGCCAGCCGCTCGAACGCGCGCATGTCGCCCACGGTCGAGAACACCAGGTTCTTGTGGCCGATGTTGCCCTCGGTGCCGAGCAAGTCGATGGCGTCCATCACGTTGTCGAGGTTATGCGCCGGCTCGCCCATGCCCATGAAGACGACCTTCTTCACCGGCCGCTGCAGGCGCGCCAGCACCACCTGGGCGACGATCTCGCCGCTGCTGACCTGGCGCAGCAGGCCGTCGCGCCCGGTCATGCAGAACTGGCAGCCGACCGCGCAGCCGACCTGGCTCGATACGCACACGCCGTCGCGCGGCAGCAGCACCGTCTCCACCGCCTGGCCATCGGCAAGACCCACCAGCAGGCGCGCCGAGCCGTCCTCGCCGGGATGCGTACTGATCAGTCGCGCCATGGCCTGCAGCTCGGCGTCGAGTGCCGGCAAGGCTTCGCGCACCGGCTTGGGCAGGAAATCGTCGGGACGGCGCCGGCCGCGGTCGTGCGGCGCGCATTGCACCCAGTCGCGCAGCACACGCTGCTCGTGCAAGGGTAGCGCGCCCAGCGCCCGAAGGCGCTGGCGAATGGCGTCGAGCTGCACTTAGTCGTTCTTGATGACGATGCTCGGGAACTTGCTCGTCATGTCCTTCGCCTTTTCGGCGATCTTGATCGCCACCTTGCGCGCGATGTCCTTGTAGACGCGCGCCACCGGACCGTCCGGATCGGCCACCACGGTCGGGCGCCCCGAATCGGTCTGCTCGCGAATCGCCATCGTCAGCGGCAAGGCGCCGAGGAAATCGACGCCGAAGTCGCAGCACATCTTCTCGCCGCCGCCATGGCCGAAAATCGCCTCGGTGTGGCCGCAGTTCGAACAGGTGTGGGTGCTCATGTTTTCCACCACGCCTAGGATCGGGATGCCGACTTTCTCGAACATCTTCAAGCCCTTGCGGGCGTCGAGCAGCGCGATGTCCTGCGGCGTGGTGACGATCACGGCGCCGGTGACGGGCACTTTCTGCGACAAGGTCAGCTGGATGTCGCCGGTGCCGGGCGGCATGTCGACGATCAGGTAATCGAGGTCGCGCCAGTTGGTCTGGTCGAGCAGCTGCTGCAGCGCCTGCGTCACCATCGGGCCGCGCCACACCATCGGCTCGTCCGGGTCGATCATGAAGCCGATCGACGACACCTGCAGGCCGTGGTTTTCCAGCGGCTCCATGGTCTTGCCGTCGGTCGTTTCCGGGCGACCGGAAATGCCCAGCATCATCGGTTGCGACGGGCCGTAGATGTCGGCGTCGAGGATGCCGACACTGGCGCCTTCCGCCGCCAGCGCCAGCGCCAGGTTGACGGCGGTGGTCGATTTGCCGACGCCGCCCTTGCCGGACGCCACGGCGATGATGTTCTTTACGTTCGGCATCAGCTTGAGGCCGCGCTGCACCGTGTGCGAAATGATCTTCGAATACACGTTGACGCTGATCGTACCCACGCCCGGCAGCGCTTCTAGCGCGCGCGTGACGTTGGCGCTGATCATCGACAGCTGGCTCTTGGCCGGGTAGCCCAGTTCAACGTCGAGCGCGACGTTGGCGCCGTCGACCTTGATGTTCTTCACGCACTTCGAGGCGACGAAGTCTTTTTGGGTGTTCGGGTCGATGACCGCGCTCAGCGCTGCCTTGACGTGTTCTGCTGTGATGCTCATGAATATCTCCGGATGTGATGGCGCAGTTTAGCGCAAATCGGCGGGGACGCCTTGCCGGAAAGGCAAAACGCCCACGCGGGCCGTGCCTATTGCCGCCCAGCGCTGGTAAAATGCTTGTTTTCCCCCAACAAAAAGCGTATTTCGACCATGACCCGCAAGCTGTTCGTCACTACCGCCCTGCCTTACGCCAACGCAGCCTTCCACATCGGCCACATGATGGAGTACATCCAGGCCGATATCTGGGTGCGCTTCCAGCGAATGCAACGTGACGGCGACGCCCAGCGCGAGGTCCATTTCGTCTGCGCCGACGACACCCACGGCACGCCGATCATGATCGCGGCCGAAAAGGAAGGCATCACGCCGCAGGAATTCGTCGCCAAGATCGCCGCCGGCCGCCAGCAGTACCTGGACGGCTTCCACATCGGCTTCGACAACTGGTATTCGACCGATTCGCCGGAAAACGTCGAGTTGTCGCAGGGCATCTACCGCAAGCTGCGCGACGCCGGCCTGATCGTCACCAAGACGGTCGACCGCTTCTTCGACCCGGTCAAGGGCATGTTCCTGGCCGACCGCAACATCAAG
>JBBRXM010000090.1:0-20835 GCA_038248405.1 Burkholderiales bacterium | reverse complement strand
GCGCTTCGACGTGGGGGGGGCCGCCCTTTTTTTCTTGCGGGTTGCTGGGGGTGGTGGGGGGGGGGGCGGGGGGGGCGCGGCCCCGCCCGCCGGCGGGGGCGCCACGGCAGCGACGCTGGCGTTTACGCCCCTGGGATTTTCCAGCGTCCCCATGCGCGCGGTAAAAGCGACCGAGCAAATGATGGGCTTTGCTCAACTTGTCACCGACATGGCTGGCCGCTTTGTCCGCAAGGGCCTGCCGGCCACCATCGTGGTGCCTTGCTATCAGGGCTCCGGCACCGCGACGCTGACGCTGACCGACCGCGATGGCGACGGCGTCGCATCGAAGGGTGACCGCCTGGCGATCGCGGCATCGGCCTGCCGCGTTAGCGCCTTGTCCGATGTGGTCAACGGCGACATCACGTTCGAGTTGAACGGCGCCACCGCCGTCAAGGCCGGTACGGTCGAGGGCGATCTGCAACTGGGCAGCCAGCTCACCAACGGTGCCGGCAAGGCGACCTGGAGCGGCGCCTTCCACACGCTGCGCAGCCGCACGGCGCTGGCGCAGTCCTGGCGCATCACAACGCCCGCCGGCACCAGTTTCAGCTACAGCGATTCAGCGAACGCCCTCGACACCCTTCGCACGGTCGACGTCAGCAAGACGGTCAATTACGAGACGGCGCAGTCCACCCTGAACCTGGCCATGGTGTTCGACACGCCTGCGGGCACGCTCGCTATTTCGACGACAACACCCATCACCGGCTATATTCAGCGTGGGCCCGATGCCGGCCAGGTGCAGTTCCAGGGCGCCAACGGCGTCGTGGGCATGACCGCGGCCCAGACCGGCACCAGCCGGACCGCGCGATTCGTCCTTAACGGCGCAGGCAAGGAAGAATCGTATCCCTGGTCAACTCTGACGAACGGCCTGATGTGGTGGGACGGCGTGCGTCGCCTCGACCGTAGCGACGAGGTCGACCGCGATACCAGGGACTACGCGGCCGACAGCCTCAGCGTTGAACTGGTGACCCCGCCGCGCGACTTGATGACAGCGTCCGATGCGCTCTACCAGGTGCAGTTTTCGCGTCCGCCGGTCGATCTTCCGGCGCTCGAATACCACTTCGCGGACGTCAGCGCGTATGGCGATCCCGGCTGGAACGTCGCGGCGACGGCCGAGCGGCATGGCGCCGCCATCCTGCTGCGGCCGGCCGAGTCATTGCGGGGCGGCCGGACCTATGCCGTCATCGCGACGCTCGATGGCGTGCAGTGGAGCGACTGGCTCGATCCAGCCGGCAACAGGAAGGTGCACGATGCTCAAGGCCATGAGCTGGGACTGGGCACCTTCGGCAGCTTCTCGGCGCCGCTGGCGCTGCTGGTCGATATCGAGAAGAGCGCCACCAGCATGGCAAGCGTGGCCGAACAAATCAAGCTCAAAGCCAGCGTGCGGCCCGCCATCGGCGCCAATGTGGCCGCGGCCAGTTACCATTGGAGCCAGGTGAATGGCACGCCGCTGCGCTTTTCCGACCCCGACGCTGCGGTGACGACCGTCAGCCTGGGCGACGTCCGGGCCTCCGCCGTCGAGCAGGTGCAATTGCAGCTGACGGTGACCGATTCGCTCGGCGCCACCGAGAAGACGCGCACCACCATCACGGTTGGCGATATTGTGGATCGGCCGTCGTGGATGACGATCCTTGGACTGCCGTCCATGAATGGTATTCCGCTGCGGCTCGATCCGGCACTCTATTTCACCCCGACCTATGTCCCGACCCGGTACGCCGACCAGTTTCGCGACCTTTACCACGACCCCATCCGGACCTGGGATGTTCAGTTCGGCCTGCCGACCGGAACGCTGTTTGCCGCCGGCAGCTACGTCTTCAACGGCGCCGGCGTCGCCCTCGCGGCCACCGCGCCGGACATGATCCTGCAAGATCCGCTCGAGGCCCCGTGCACCGCGCGCAGGGGCAGTTTCAAGATTCTGGACGCCGCCTATGGCGCCGACGGCGCGCCGCTACGGCTGGCAATCGATTTCACGATCAGCTGCAACGGCGGGCCTTCGCTGTCAGGCAGCTATCGCCATAACAGTTCGATTCCGTCGCTGGCTACGCAAATGAGCAACTGACCAGGTTTTCTCTCGGGCTGGCCGAGTACCGTCGATTGGCGGCGGGCTGTCAGCCCGTGAATGCGCCCGCCCGAACAATCTTCCGTCGCGATTGCGCCTACTCACCTTGCATTGTTCGATATCAAAACGATCATCGTGACATTTGGTGGAAATTGATTTCCGCCGAACAAGCTACGAATTTGGCCGCGGGTGTTGCGAAATATCATGTTCGCGTCGTATTTCCGAATCGAATTATCTTCTTCTTGTGTAATCTTAAATCCCCGTCATTACAGCCGGGGCTGCGTGCGGAGACTGCGCAGAAAAGAACGGCAGGCGGGCCACCCGTCCGCAATGCCATCACATCATTCGGAAAAAAAGGAAAAATCACATGAAGCAGAATCAGTTGACGAAGCGGTCATTGGTGAGATTGTGTGCAGCGGTCGCCGTTGCCGGCGCCTTGCCGCTGGCGGCGATGGCCGGTGTGCCGGAATTCCACAGCGCGGCGCAGGTCGCGCCGATCCTCCAGACCGACCGCATGATCGTGAAGTACAAGGATGCCACCCCGGCTGCCGGCAAGGGCGCCGCCCGCGTGCCGGCCATGGCGCAGGCGCGCAAGGCGCTGATCGACCGCGCCGGCCAGCAGTTCGGCCTGGCAATGAAGACGCTGCACAGCACCGCCACCGGCGCCCATGTCGTCGGCTTGAGCAGGAAGATGAGCGCCGCCGAGATCGCCGCGCTGGCCGCCGACCTCGTCGCGCGCGACCCGAACGTCGAATACGCCGAGCCTGACCTGATCATGCAGAAGATGTTCACGCCGAACGATCCGCGCTATAACGAGCAGTGGCACTACTACGAGGCCACCGCCGGCCTGCGCCTGCCGGCCGCCTGGGACAAGTCGACCGGCACCGGCGTCAACGTCGCCGTCATCGATACCGGCTACCGCCCGCACGCCGACCTCAGCGGCCAGATCCTGCAAGGTTACGACTTCATCTCCACCGCCGCCATTGCCAACGACGGCAACGGCCGCGACAGCGACGCCAGCGACACCGGCGACGCCATCGTCGCCGGCGAATGCGGCACCGGCTCGCCCGCCCAGGACCAGTCGTCGAGCTGGCACGGCACCCACGTCGCCGGCACCATCGCCGCCAAGACCAACAACGGCGTCGGCGTCGCCGGCGTCGCCTACAACGCCAGGATCGTGCCGGTGCGCGTGCTCGGCAAGTGCGGCGGCTATACCTCCGACATCGCCGACGCCATCATCTGGGCCTCCGGCGGCGCCGTCAGCGGCGCGCCCGCCAACGCCAATCCGGCGCGCGTGATCAACATGTCGCTCGGCGGCGGCGGCGCCTGCGGCACCACCACGCAGACCGCCATCAACAGCGCCCGCTCGCGCGGCACCGTCGTGGTGGTCGCGGCCGGCAACGAAAACACCAACGCCAGCAATTCCAATCCCGCCAATTGCAGCGGCGTGATCACGGTGGCGGCGGTCAACCGTTCCGGCGGGCGCGCGTGGTATTCGAACTATGGCGCCGTGGTCGACGTCGCCGCTCCCGGCGGCGACACCAGCGTCACCGCCAACGGCATCCTGTCCACGCTCAACGCCGGTGCGACCGCGCCGGGCGCCGACAGCTACGCGTTCTACCAGGGCACCTCGATGGCGACGCCGCACGTGGCCGGCGTGGTCGCGCTGATGCTCTCTAAAAACCCGAACCTGACGCCCGACGAGGTCGAAGCGAAACTGAAGTCGAGCGCGCGCGCCTTCCCGGCCACCTGCACCAGCTGCGGCGCCGGCATCGTCGACGCCTCGGCGGCGGTCGATGCAGCTGCCGGGACGGTGGCGCCGGCGATCAACGAAACGGAGTCGAACAACACGCTCGCCACCGCCAACAGCGTTGCCACCACCGGCACCGTAGTCAGCGGCAACATGGGCTCGACCACCGACACCGACTACTTCCTCGTCCAGCTGCCGGCCGGCAAAACGCTGACGTCGACGCTGACCATGGGCAGCACCACCGCCGACTACGACCTGTACGTCTACAACAGTGCCGGCACCTTGCTTGCCAAGAGCGAAAACGGCGCCGGCGTGACCGACGCGGCGTCGGTCAGCAACACCGGCACGACCACCTCGGCCCGCTACGTGCGCGTGGTGTATTACAGCGGCGGCACGGGCGCGACCAGCGGCAAGTACACGCTCAAGCTGAGCTGGTAAGCATCCGCATGGCCTGACTACCAGGCTGAAGGGGGCGGCGCACTGCGCTGCCCCTTTTGTTACCCTCCTCTTGCAACAAATCCCGTTTACAGGAATACTGTATGCAATTACAGTATTTGAACCCGGCTCCGGGCTCGTAACGCCAGCGTGAACGCCCCAGCCCGAAAAATCATCCACTGCGACTGCGACTGCTTCTACGCGGCGGTGGAGATGCGCGACGATCCGTCGCTGCGCGACTTGCCGCTGGCCGTCGGCGGCCGCCCGGACCAGCGCGGCGTTGTCGCCACCGCCAATTACGAGGCGCGCCGCTACGGCATCCATTCGGCGATGGCCACCGCGCAGGCGCTCAAGCTGTGTCCCGAGCTGGTGGTGCTGCCGCCGGCGATGGAAAAGTACCGCATCGCTTCGCGCCAGATCCTCGACATCTACAGCCACTACACCGACCTGGTCGAGCCGCTCTCGCTCGACGAGGCCTACCTCGACGTTTCCGACTCGCCCCATTGCAAGGGCAGCGCCACGCTGATCGCCCAGGAAATCCGCCAGCGCATCTTCGACACCGTCGGCATCACTGCCTCGGCCGGGGTGGCGCCGAACAAGTTCGTCGCCAAGATTGCCAGCGACTGGAACAAGCCGGACGGGCTGTGCCTGGTGACGCCGGGCGAGGTCGACGCCTTCGTCGCCGCGCTGCCGGTGAAAAAACTGCACGGCGTCGGCAAGGTCACCGCCGCCAAGCTCAACAACCTGGGCGCGCAGACCTGTGCCGACCTGCGCGGCTGGACGCTGCTCGAGCTGCAGCACCACTTCGGCAGCTTCGGCGCCCGCCTGCACGACCTGTGCCGCGGCATCGACGAGCGGCCGGTATCGAACGCGCGCGAGCGCAAGTCGGTCAGCTGCGAGGAAACCTACACCCCGGACGTGCCGGACCTGGCGGCCTGCCTGGCGCTGTTACCCGAGTTGTACGACAGCCTGCTGGCGCGCATCGGGCGGGCCGGGGCCGGCAAGAACGTCCACAAGCTGTTCGTCAAGCTGCGCTTTGCCAACTTCACCCAGACGACCGTCGAATGCGTGGGGCGCGAGCCGAACATGGCGCAGTTCGAGCGGCTGATGGAGACCGGTTTTGCGCGCGGCAACCAGCCGGTGCGCCTGCTGGGCGCCGGCGTGCGGCTGGGCGAAGCGGAGTCGATCGAGCAATTGAGCCTGTTCGGCGAGACCTCGCTTGAATAATCACAGGCACCAAAATGGGCCCGAGCGGGCCGGACCCAACGTGTAAAATGTCGTTCCTTCTGTAATGCTGAAACAATCGGATATCAACTATGTGGTTTAAGAATCTTCAGATTTATCGCCTGCCGGCACCGTGGGCATACACCCCTGAGCAACTGGAAGCGGCGCTCGCGCCACAAAGTTTCGTTCCCGCCACCAGCAACGAATTGTTGCGCCAGGGCTGGGATACGCCGCGCCCGAATGGCGGTCTGGTCCATGTCGTCAACAAGCAGATGCTGATCCTGCTGGGCACCGAGAAAAAGCTGTTGCCCGGCTCCGTGATCAACCAGGTCGCCAAGGCCAAGGCGGCCGAGCTGGAAGAAGCGCAAGGTTTCGCTCCCGGCAAGAAAGCGATGAAAGAACTGAAAGAGCGCGTCGCCGACGAACTGCTGCCGCGCGCCTTCAGCATCCGCAGCAACGTGTTCACCTGGATCGATCCGGTCAATGGCTGGCTGGTGGTCGATGCGGCCAGTCCCGGCAAGGCGGACGAAGTGATCAAGCTGCTGCTGAAGGCGGTCGACAAGTTGCCGCTCGAGAGTCTGCGCGTGCAGCGGTCGCCGGTGGCGGTGATGACGGCGTGGCTGGAGACGGACGAAGCGCCGGTCGGCTTCACGATCGACCAGGACACCGAATTGCGCGCCACCGGCGAGAGCAAGGCGGCGGTGCGTTACGTCAAGCATGCGCTGGAAGTGGACGACATCCGCCGCCACATCGCCGCCGGCAAGCAGTGCACGCGCCTGGCGATGACGTGGAACGACAAGATCTCGTTCGTGCTGACCGAATCGCTGGCCATCAAGGGCATCAAGCCGCTCGACGTCATCAAGGAAAGCGACACCTCGACGCGCAACGACGAAGAGCGTTTCGACAACGACATGATGCTGATGACGGGCGAGCTGTCGAAGATGATGGCCGACATCGTCGAAGCGCTCGGCGGCGAAGCCAAAGCGTAACCGAGGGGTCTGACCCGGTGTTGCTTCTCGGGGTCAGACCCCGAAGCCGCCGCCGCCAAACTCCACCGGGGTCAGACCAACTGGTCTGACCCCGGTTTTTTACAGCGGCTGGAATACGCCCGCGGCGCGGTTCTTCGTCACGTTGTCCCATGCGAACACCTGGCCGTTCATCGCCACGTACACGCCCGGTGCCAGCGTCTGCGCCACGCCGGCGGCAAAGCCCAAATTGAACAGCGCGTCCGAGTTGGCGATCTCGTACGGGATCATGGCGCCGGTCAGCACGATCGTCTTGCCAAGCTCGGCCTCGCCGAGCACGCCCGCCGTCTCGCGCATCGTGTCGGTGCCGTGCACGATGACGATCGCCCGTTCGCCCGCGGCGCGGCACGACGCCAGCACGCGCTGGCGGTCGACGTCCTGCATGTCGAGCGAATCGAGCAGCGGCAACTGCTCCAGCGCGACCGCAATCGTCATGCGCGTGCGCGCCAGCACCGCCGGCAGGTGGCTGTCGGCAAAGCCAAGCGTGCCGGTCAGTTCGTCGTAGTGTTTGTCGAAAGTGCCGCCGGTGGCGATGATGCGCAGGCTCATGATGTGTGTCGGTTCGTTGAGGAAAGTCACGCATGATAGCGTGTACCACAGGCGCTGTCGAAAAACGCAAAAGGGTTGTATCTGCTTGTGACTGCGCTAGAATCTTCGTCAGCGCTTCAGTACACTAGCCTCTTTTTTTGCACCACTGCCCGATGAAAACGCTCGCACCCGGAACTGTCATCTTTCACCGCCACCGCGGCTACGGCGTCATCACGCACGTCAACTTGCTCACCGGCTGGATCAGCGCCCGCTTCGGCAGCGAAGCGCGCACCCTCGACCTGAACCTGTCCACCGACGACGTCCAGCACGCCGACGGCGAAGCGATCCTGTTCCGCCGCGCGCCGCCCGACCGCATGCCGCACGCGCGCCTGATGGCGATGGTGCGCGCGCTGCACCAGGCCGGCTACGAAAAGCTGTACCTGTATTCCTGGCCCAAGCCATCCGGCCTGCACTGGCGCTGGCACCTGTTCACCGGCCAGCGCGACTGGATGCAGCGGCCGTGGCGCGAAGGCTGGTATGGCTCGGGCGCCGACTACAACGTCAACCCGGTGATGGGCTGGGGCGATTCGCCCGGCGCCACCACCGACGAACTGGTCACGGCGCTGGCCAAATTCGATCCGCAAGGCCTGGCGCAGGCGCTCGGCCGCGACGAGGATCACACCGCCTGGTTCGAGCAGGTGTGCAAGGCGCTGCTGCCCGGCTACATGTACAGCCTGGATATGGAACGCGCCACCGCGGGCGGGCTGCGTGAAACACCGCCGGTGCCGGTGATCGCCGTGCGCGCCAGCTTGCCGCCGTACGCCGGCCCGCAGCTGAGCTGGCCGCCGGGCTGGGCCGGCCTGTGGACGCGCGCGCACGTGCTGCCGGCGCCGCCGATCAACATCACCGGCGAACCGGTGCGCTGACCGGCGATCTCCGTCGTCAATTCCTTATCGGCCTTTCGCCGTGTGCGATCCCGCCGTCATTTCCGCAGCGCTTCCGGATTCAATATCCCGCTCGGCCTGCCTTCGGCGAAGTTGACGATGTTGCGGAACGCCGCCTCGAAATACAGCTCGTAACTATCGCGCTCGACATACCCCAGGTGCGGCGTCGCCAGCACCGTCGGCATGCGCAGCAGCGGCGCATCGGCGGCCAGCGGCTCGCTGGTGAACACGTCCAGCGCGGCCCAACCCGGCCGGCCCTGCTTCAGCGCCGCCTCCAGCGCGCCCTCGGCCACCAGTTCGGCCCGGCTGGTGTTGACGAACAGCGCGCCAGGTTTCATGCGCGCCAGGTCCTGCGCGCCGACGATGCCGCGCGTGGCGTCCACCAGCCGCAAGTGCACCGTCAGCACGTCGGCCTGGGCGAAAAACTCGTCCTGCGTCGGCGCCGCCTCGAAGCCGTCGGCCACCGCCGCGCTCCGGCTCGCTTCACGGCCCCACACCAGCACCCGCATGCCGAACGCCTTGCCGTATCCCGCGATCAGCCGGCCGATCTTGCCGTAGCCCCAGATCGCCAGCGTGCGCCCCCGCAGCACGGTGCCCAGGCCGTTGAGCACGGGATTGATCGACGCCATCTGCCACAGCCCGTCCTTCAGGTTGTTCGCGTACGGCACGATCTTGCGGCTGGCCGCCATGATCAGCGCCCACGTCAGTTCGGCCGGCGCCACCGGCGAACCGACCCCTTCGGCAATGGCGACGCCGCGCTCGGTGGCGGCGGCCACATCGATGTGCCCGGCCACCTTGCCGGTCTGCGAGACCAGCTTCAGGTTCGCCAGCCTGGCCAGCAGCGGGCGCGACAGGCTGGTGCGCTCGCGGATCAGCACCAGCGCGTCGTACGGCGCCAGCCGGATCGCCAACTGGCCCAGACCACGGGTGGAACTGGTGAACACCTTGACCTCGTGTCCGTCCAGCAGCTTGAAACAATCGAGGGTGCGCACGGCATCCTGGTAATCGTCGAGGACAGCTATTTTCATTTTGATTGGCAGAAAGATAACGAAAGTTCGTAGGTAAATAACAGGATTTCCGAGTCGTCGAGTAACCTACTACATTGCTCAACTATTTTTACTACATTTTTGCCCTCCGGAGGTCTTCAGCGCCATTTTCGGGGTGTACAATCGGCGCGATATTGGGGAGTTGGATGGTGAACTGTCCCGCCAAATCCCCCGCGCGCAGCCGTCGCAATCGCTGAAAATTGCCGGCCAGCCCGACCAGGATTCTTAATAGTAATTGGAGGTTTTCATGAATCAGCCCGTCATGGGAGGCGTTGCAGCATTGAACGTCCCAGCTTACATCAAACACCAGAAACTGATCAATTGGGTGGCGGACATCGCCGCGCTGGCCAAGCCGGACCGCATCTACTGGTGCGACGGCTCGCAGGAAGAGTACGACCGCCTGTGCGACCTGATGGTTGCCGCCGGCACCATGAAAAAGCTCAACGCCGAAAAGCGCCCGAACTCCTACCTGGCCTGCTCCGACCCGACCGACGTCGCCCGCGTCGAGGACCGCACCTTCATCTGCTCGGCCACGCGCGAAGAGGCCGGCCCCACCAACAACTGGACCGCGCCGGACGAGATGCGCGCGACCCTGAACGGCCTGTTCGACGGCGCCATGGCCGGGCGCACCCTGTACGTGGTGCCGTTCTCGATGGGCCCGCTCGGTTCGCCGATTGCCCACATCGGCGTGGAACTGTCCGATTCGCCTTACGTTGCCGTCAACATGCGCACCATGACGCGCATGGGCCGCGCCGTGTACGACGTGCTCGGCGCCGAGGGCGAGTTCGTGCCGGCCGTGCACACCGTCGGTGCGCCGCTGCGCGCCGGCGAGCAGAGCGTCGCCTGGCCGTGCAACGACACCAAGTACATCGTCCATTTCCCGGAAACTCGCGAGATCTGGTCGTACGGCTCCGGCTACGGCGGCAACGCGCTGCTCGGCAAGAAGTGCTTCGCGCTGCGCATCGCCTCCAACATGGGCCGCCAGGAAGCGCAGCAGGGCGGCGCCGGCTGGCTGGCCGAGCACATGCTGATCCTCGGCGTCGAGTCCCCGGAAGGCAAGAAGCACTACGTCGCGGCGGCTTTCCCTTCCGCCTGCGGCAAGACCAACTTTGCGATGATGATTCCGCCGGCCAGCTTCCAGGGCTGGAAGGTCACCACCATCGGCGACGACATCGCGTGGATCAAGCCGGGCGCCGACGGCCGCCTGTACGCGATCAATCCGGAAGCGGGCTACTTCGGCGTGGCGCCGGGCACCAATGAGCAGACCAACTACAACTGCATGGCCTCGATGCGCGAGAACACCATCTTCACCAACGTCGCCCTGACCGACGACGGCGACGTCTGGTGGGAAGGTTTGACGAAAGAGGCGCCGGCGCACCTGGTCGACTGGCAGGGCAAGGACTGGACGCCGGCCTCCGGCTCCAAGGCGGCGCATCCCAACGCGCGCTTCACGGTGCCGGCGACGCAGAACCCGGTGCTCGATGCGGCCTGGGACGATCCGGCCGGGGTGCCGATTTCGGCCTTCATTTTCGGTGGCCGCCGTTCGACCACGGTGCCGCTGGTGACCGAGGCGCGCAACTGGGTCGAAGGCGTGTACATGGCCGCGACGATGGGCTCGGAGACGACCGCGGCTGCCGCCTCGAAGGTCGGCGTGGTGCGGCGCGACCCGTTCGCCATGCTGCCGTTCGTCGGCTACAACATGAGCGACTACTTCCGTCACTGGCTCGACATGGGGACCATGCTGGGCGCCATGAATGCGGCGGCGCTGCCGAAGATCTTCTGCGTGAACTGGTTCCGCACCGACGACGACGGCAAGTTCGTCTGGCCTGGCTTTGGCGACAACATGCGCGTGCTGAAGTGGATGGTCGACCGCGTCGAAGGCAACGCCGGCGGCGCCGAGAACCTGTTCGGCACCACGCCGGCGTTCGCCGACCTGAACTGGGAAGGACTGGACTTCAGCGAGCAGCAGTTCGACAAGATCACGTCGGTCGACATCGACGCCTGGAAGGAAGAGGTCAAGCTGCACGACGAGTTGTTCGACAAGCTGGCGTACCGCCTGCCGCAGGAACTGCTCGATGCGCGCAAGATGCTGGACGCGAAGCTGATGGCGTAAGCGGCTCCTTGCGCTTGCGGGCTCGCAGCCACACCCGGGTCTGAGCCCGCGGGGTCAGACCCCAGACCCAAAACCAGAACCGTCGTCCTCGCGAACGCGGGGACCCCATCCGCGAGCAGGCAACCGGCTACCGATATTGGCCCGCGACGAAAAAATCGTCGTCCTCGCGAAGCGGGGATCCATGCCGAGCATGCTCAGTATGGGTCCCCGCTTCGCGAGGATGACGGTTTTTGGGCTGCAGTGCGAAGCAATGAAACCTGCGACCATGAGGCGCCAAAAAAGGGGGCTTTCGCCCCCTTCGCTTATTTCAACAACGGTCCCAGGTACTTCCCGGTCACGCTGTCCGGATTGACCGCCACTTCCTCCGGCGTGCCGCTGGCGATGATCTGCCCGCCGCCGGCGCCGCCTTCCGGCCCCAGGTCCACGATCCAGTCAGCCGTCTTGATCACATCGAGATTGTGCTCGATGATGACCAGCGTATTGCCCTGGTCGCGCAGCCGGTGAATCACCTTCAGCAGCAAATCGATGTCCTGGAAGTGCAGGCCGGTGGTCGGCTCGTCGAGGATGTACAGCGTGCGCCCGGTGTCGCGCTTGGACAGCTCGAGCGACAGCTTGACGCGCTGCGCCTCGCCGCCCGACAGCGTCGTCGCGCTCTGCCCCAGCTTGATGTAGCCCAGGCCCACGTCGAGCAGCGTCTGCAGTTTTCGCGCGATCACCGGCACCGGCTTGAAGAACTCGTGCGCGTCTTCCACCGTCAGGTCCAGCACCTCGGTGATGTTCTTGCCCTTGTAGTGCACCTCGAGCGTCTCGCGGTTGTAGCGCTTGCCGTGGCAGACGTCGCAGGGCACGTACACGTCCGGCAGGAAGTGCATCTCGACCTTGATGACGCCGTCGCCCTGGCACGCTTCGCAGCGCCCGCCCTTGACGTTGAACGAGAAGCGCCCGGCGCTGTAGCCGCGCTCTTTCGCCGCCGGCACCGTCGAGAACAGGTCGCGGATCGGCGTGAACAGGCCGGTGTAGGTCGCCGGGTTCGAACGCGGCGTGCGCCCGATCGGCGCCTGGTCGACCGAGATCACCTTGTCGAAGTGTTCCAGCCCGCTGATCGAATCGTGCGGCGCCGGCTCGGTCTGCGAACCGTACAGATGGCGCGACAACGCCGGGTACAGCGTGTCGTTCACCAGCGACGACTTGCCCGAACCGGACACGCCGGTCACGCACGTCATCAGCCCGACCGGCAAATTGAGCGACACCTTCTTCAGGTTGTTGCCGGTCGCGCCGGTGATCACCAGCTGCTTGTCCGGATTGGCGACGTGGCGCTTCTTCGGCACCGCGATCTTCAACGAGCCGTTGAGGTACTTGGCCGTCAGCGACTTCTTGTTCTTCAGGATCTGCGCCAGCGTGCCCTCGGCGATCACTTCGCCGCCATGGGCGCCGGCGCCCGGGCCCATGTCGACGATGTAGTCGGCGGTGCGGATCGCGTCTTCGTCGTGCTCGACCACGAGCACGGTATTGCCGATGTCGCGCAGGTGCTTGAGCGTTTCGATCAGGCGGTCGTTGTCGCGCTGGTGCAGGCCGATCGACGGCTCGTCGAGCACGTACATCACGCCGGTCAGGCCCGAGCCGATCTGCGAGGCGAGCCGGATGCGCTGCGCCTCGCCGCCCGACAGCGTGTCGGCGCTGCGGTCGAGCGAGAGGTAGTCGAGGCCTACGTTATTGAGAAACTTCAGGCGCGAGATGATCTCCTTGACCACGCGGTCGGCGATGTCCTTCTTGGCGCCCTTGAGGGTGAGCTTCTCGAAGTAGGCCAGGCAGTCGCGCAGCGGCTTGTTGGCCACCTCGTAGATCGCGCGCTGCTGCTTGCCGGTGCCGAGCTTGACGAAGCGCGCTTCCACGCGCAGGCGCGCGCCTTCGCACGACGGGCACTTCTTCTCGTTGATGAACTTCGCCAGCTCCTCCTTCACCGCCATCGAATCGGTCTCGCGGTAGCGCCGCTGCAGGTTGGTCACCACGCCTTCGAAAGTGTGCGCGCGCACCACGCTGCGGCCACGCTCGTTGATGTAGGTGAACGGGATCGTGGTCTTGCCGGAGCCGGTCAGCACTGCCTGCTGCGCCGCCGCCGGCAGCTGCTCGAACGGCTTGTCGATGTCGAACTCGTAGAACGCGGCCAGGTTCGACAGCATCTGGAAGTAGAACTGGTTGCGCCGGTCCCAGCCCTTGATGGCGCCGGAGGCGAGCGACAGATTCGGAAAGGCGACGATGCGCTTGGGGTCGAAGAACTCGATGTGGCCGAGGCCATCGCACTCCGGGCACGCGCCCATCGGGTTATTGAAGGAGAACAGGCGCGGCTCGAGCTCCTGCAGCGAGTAGCCGCAGACGTTGCAGGCGAATTTGTTGGAGAACACCTGCTCGGCGGCGGTGTCCATCTCGAGCGCCACCGCGCGCCCGTCGGCCAGGCGCAGCGCGGTCTCGAAGCTTTCGGCCAGGCGCTGCTTGATCTCCGGGTTGACCTTGACGCGGTCGATGACGACGTCGATGGTGTGCTTCTCGGCCTTCTTCAGGGTCGGCATGTCGTCGATCTCGTAGATCTTGGCGTCATGCGTGCCGCTCTGGATGCGGAAACGCACGAAGCCCTGCGCCTGCATCGACGCGAACAGGTCGGCGTGCTCGCCCTTGCGGTTGGCCACCACCGGCGCCAGGATCATCAGCTTGGTGCCTTCCTCCATCGCCAGCACGGCGTCGACCATCTGCGAGACGGTCTGCGCGGCCAGCGGATGCTCCGAGTGGTTGGGGCAGTAGGGCGTGCCGACGCGCGCGTACAGCAGGCGCAGGTAGTCATGGATTTCGGTGACGGTGCCCACCGTCGAGCGGGGATTGTGCGAGGTGGCCTTCTGCTCGATCGAGATCGCCGGCGACAGGCCTTCGATCAGGTCGACGTCGGGCTTTTCCATCAGCTGCAGGAACTGGCGCGCGTAGGCCGACAGCGACTCGACGTAGCGGCGCTGGCCTTCTGCGTACAGGGTGTCGAATGCGAGCGACGATTTGCCCGAGCCGGACAGGCCGGTAATGACGGTCAGCTTGTTGCGCGGCAGGTCGAGATTGATGTTCTTGAGGTTGTGCGTACGGGCGCCGCGGATGCGGATCTGTTCCATGTAGTGTGCTTTCTATGGTGATGCGGGCCGGCGCGTACGGGTACCAATGTCGGCGGGCCAAAAAAGGGACAACCTGTAACTATAGCCGCGTTTCAATTCCGGCGCTGCTGGCGCAGACGCTTGCCGGATGGGCGCGGCGGCAGACTACTGTATATAATACCAGTATTTATTGCTTAGCGCCAAAGTGCCCGGGACGCTCGTATCTGGGACGAAACACAGCAGTTCCAATGGCAAAATGGCCAGAAGTTCAAAATAAAATTCGGACTTCGGGACCGGGTCAGATAGTATGAAAAAAGCTAAACAAGGCCTTTAACTTCCGCGATAATAGCGGCTGTTCGCAAGGACACCGATACCCTGGCGCTTAGTCAAGTGCAGAGCCAGGGTCCACAAAAATTCAGAGGAGCAACACATGGCATCTGTTAATAAGGTCATCATTGTCGGCAACCTGGGCCGCGACCCGGAAATCCGCTACATGCCGAGCGGCGACGCGATCGCCAACATCGCCGTGGCGACGTCCTACAAGTCGAAGGACCGCAATACCGGCGAGCAGAAAGAGCTCACCGAGTGGCACCGCATTTCGTTTTTCGGCCGCCTGGCTGAAATCGTCGGCCAGTACCTGAAGAAGGGCTCGTCGGTCTACGTCGAAGGCCGCCTGCAGACCCGCAAGTACACCGACAAGGACGGCGTCGAGAAGTACGCGACCGACATCATCGCCGAGAACATGCAGATGCTCGGCGGCCGCCAGGGCATGGGCGGCGACGCCGGCATGGACGACGGCGGCGGCTACGAGAGCAGCGCCCCTAGCCGTCCACAGCAGCAGCAGCAGCAGCGCCAGGCGCCGCCGGCGCCTGCAGCCCGTCCGCAGCCGAAGCCGGCGCCGAACTTCTCCGACATGGACGACGACATCCCGTTCTAGAACCTACTTCATCAGCTTTTTGTTGATAGGCCCACATTCCCGAGAGGGAATGTGGGCTTTTTCAATATCCACGAATTTTTTTTATATTTGTACGGTGGAAGACTGAACTACTACTTAAAAAATTGGTGGGTACATGCTCAAGTACGTTGGCAAGCGTATGCCTGTCAGATTTTTTGTGTTGCACCCTCTCCGGGCTGCTGGCGCTGACGTAGGCGCTTTCTGTTTTCTCGGTGTTTTGGTGGTCATTGCTCCGGTCACGGAATATTCCTTTCGGTATTATTTCAAGGATTGTCAATTTCTTGCTTTATAGGGATACTGTCCTTGGCGATCGGCTTCCTGGACTGCATCCCAGCGCCAGCTGGAAGCAGCATAGGTATGCTGCCCCTGCCAAAGCTCACGAGCCAACATGACAACGTCAACCATCACAAGTGGAAGCCCCATGAAAACAAAGATCAAAGCGGCAGCAATTGCAGTTTCGTTCCTCGGATTAGGCGGTTGCACCACCTATAGCGTTCAGTCTATTTATCCATCGTACTACGGGGATGAGGCGACTAAGACTGGAATGCCGCTTGGTCCAACCGCAGTGCCTATCGACTTGCTCGCAGCGTTACCAGTCGAGTACCAGATTGCGCACTATGCCGGTCGCCTTTGGTGCTATGTCGACTGGGAGGCAGCGGCTAAAGTGCCGCGCTTTTCCACCGTGCAAGTGACTCTCAAGCGAAGTGATTCATTTCAACACGCCGTCAAAGCTGCAATCGCAAATCCGAATCGCGAAATTTCGCAGCCGGTAGGATTTCCGCACGTCGCCTGTCTTCGGCCCGCTGGACCAGTGGAGAATATCTTCGATGAGCAGTGGTTCGCCGGGTGGCTCCTTTATTTGTCAGAATGGGACGCCGTGCAATTCAGTATTGAGGAGCGTCAGAAGGCGATTTTCGCGATGCATGCACAGATCAGTGATCTGAACGGGGCTATTGTCGAGTCCGACAAACAGCTAAAGGTTCTCGGGGAACGAATCGCCGCCGCAACCGCCGAAGATAAAGAGCTAGACCGTAAGATTGGTGCGGCGCGGGACGAATATGAGGCGGTAAAGGCCGGGAATAAGGTTAATTTCCAGCAACTTAATGTAGCACCGCTCCCCCCTTTTAACCCGAAGCTGGAATACAAGCTTGCGAGAGATCCTTTCGCTGATATCAGTGCTAAATATCTGAAGGAGGTATCTGGAATCAAGGACGCGGCAGGGGACAACTGGGCCACCAATGAAATGGAAGGTGGGAAGTTCGTAGATCCTGAGTTATTCGAAGCGCTCGAGCGCTTCCACAATGAATATTTGAATCCTGGCACGGGAACGAATCCAGACGTACTGAGCATCATCAAAGAGTTGAAGGATGCCGGCTTAAAAACTATCCGGATTGTGTCGGGCGTACGTTCGCCGTACAGGCAAGCACATCTCGTGTACGCAAAGGACGCCAATGAAAACCCCGTTGCGCAGTACGTGGGTAGTGGCCATATGTTTGGGCAAGACGTTGATATTAAATTTCCAAAGGACGATCCTGCTTTTAAATGGGGGTCACCTCTGCATCAGAAGTTGAGAACTTTGGTCACCTACTACGGTTTAGTCTTCGGAGTCAGACATGACAGCCCGCATGTTGGATTGACAAGGTTAACCAGGACAATGTTAGATCGACGCCTCGCGATGATGAAAGAGTATGCGTCAAGGGCGGCGGCCATCCGCGATGGTCAACACATCCTTAGCGCAGCACAAGGAGCAATCTTCAGCGAACTTAAGGGTCAGAGCGAACTTCTATCGAGTGATCTCAACAAGCGCTTAAAACAAATCGAAGAACAGACTGGCATTTTCGGACAAATGGACGCTGTGCTTGCTCGCAAGCGCCAGGAGCTCGAAGGTTGGCGCGAAAAGACCTGGCACGAGCGCCAGGAGCAGAAACGGCGCGAATTAGAGCGGGCAGAAGAGGAACGACGATCTCAGGCCCAGGCCCAGGCTAAAGCTGATGCCGCAGCGGACCGAAATAGCCACCGGCAGTCCTTGGGCGGGGATTATGGTCGTGCGGGTGATTCACCGGCGCCAAAAAGTCCGCCGGAATCACCCAAGGCGCCTAAGCCATCGAAGCAGCCCCCTGAATACGATTGTACTGGCTGTGGCCGTATAGGGAAAACGCCAAACAGCTAGTTTGCGTGAATCGTCTTGGTGGACAGGACTCAGGCAAGTAGCCTGAAAGCCACGCGATCGGCACGTTTTGTATTTGATTTAATTGCAATGTTGCCGCAACCATGTGACCATTTGGGACCTTTGGAGATCATATGGGCAGTCTGGCGAAAATTTTATTGTGGCTTGGAATTGGTGTGGCACTGCATGGCTGCGGCGGCAGCAGTCAAGGTCCGGCGATCGAACAGGATACCGTCTCGCCCAAGTACCTGGCCACGGTGCAGACCAATAACCACGAAGTTGTGGTTCAGCAGTTATACCTGGCGTTCTTCGGTCGCCCGGCTGACCCCGCCGGCTTACGTTACTTCAGCGATGTATTCGCTACCCTGCGTGCGCCGACGGATCTCAGCGGCATCGTCGCGGCATACTACAGCGATCCGGCGCTTCGCGATACCATCAACAGCCTGGCCGACAGTGCGGAAGCGAAGGCCTTGTATGGGGACGACGCCACCTACCTGATCACCGCCGTTTACCGGCAGTCGTTCAACCGCGATGCCGAGGCGGCGGGGCTTGAATACTGGTCGGGTGCCATTGCGCGCTCGGGCGTGAACCGGGCGGTCGCCGTGTTGGCGATCGTGACCGGTGCCCGCAACGAGGACCTGGACACGTTCCAGCGCAAAGCGCAGGCGGCCCGGATGTTCACTGTCGCTGCCGACACGACGGCGGGGCGCGCGCTCTACGATGGACTAGGCAGCAATGCCCTGGTGCGAGACGTGCTGGCCAACGTGCGCGGTACGTCTTCGGTGCCGGAAATCGAAGCCCGTATCGCCGGCGCCATGGCCGCCCTCGCCAACCGGCGCGCGTATGTGATCAAGGATGGGTATGCCGAGGTTCCGGCGGGCGAGCGCATCATTCTGTTATTGGCCGCGCCCGATCAGCTCAGCGCGCATCGTGACCGGCTCGACCGGCTGGCGACCGTGCTCGCCGCCGACATGAACAGCCACTCCAGCCCATATGGACCGGTGTGGAAAGTGTTTGTCCGACAGGCGGAAAGCAGCGCGCCGGCGGTGCGCGATCAGCTCAGGGACAGCAGTGGCGCCATCCTGGTCGGCGCGGTCCCGGTACCAACCCGGATCGATGCCGGCGATGGCAGCGTGACGCCGTTTCTCGATCCCTATCGCTTGCCATCTTGCGCGCGCTATCGTTTTACCAGCGGTGCGTTCGTCGACACGCCCGCCGCCGGGAGCGACCATATCTGGCTCACTTCGGAGGACCCGAACTGCAGAAATGGCGCGGTGGTGTCGATCCTGCGTGCCACCGGCGCAGAGCGCCAGCAAACGGAAATCGCCAGCAAACTCGATCAGATGATCGCGTATCACCGGGACCGCCAGGCGCAGGATGCGACATGGACGCGCAGCTACCAGCGCACGAATGCACTGTGGCTGAGCCCAAAATTTGGCTCCGTGCCCGACAATGCGGGTTACTGGCACGACATTCCTCTTTATACGCCGGAGCAGCTTGGCTACCGCACCGCCGGGACCGGATCGGAACGCCTGGCCGCCTTTCTTGCCTGCCTTGGCAGCAGGGGCGAAATGTGCTCCTTCAATGGCCATGGCAGCGGCGGACTGATCGTGGCGGAGGGACCCGACCCCGTCAGCGATTTCCATTCCTCCGATGCCGTCTATTTCCGCGCCCAGGAACTACGCAATACGCCGGTGCAGGCCAAGTTCGTCAACCTCGACTCCTGCTCGACCCACAATTTCCTGTTGCCGGATTCGTTTGCATCGACGCTGTTGATGTCCGGCCAGTCGCTGCTCACGCTTGGCTCGACGATGATCGAAATGCAATCATCCGAGGCCGAGCGGGAAGAGGTCGCCGCCAACTATCAATCGCTCTCGTATGGCGCCACGTTCGCCGAAGCCTATATCGGCAAGATCGACAATACGCCCTTGAATTTCCAGGGCGATCCCTTCATTTCCCTGCGGCCGCGGCCATCCGGGCCGCAACCGAAACTGGTCGTCGACGGCAAGCATTACAACGCGCACCCCGCCATCGTCGATATGCCGTTCGGCGACTCCGCGAACGGGAACGCGGTGTTCAAGACGCTGCACATCAGCAATGCAGGGACGGCCGACCTGCGCCTGCGGTTTACGATTTCGTCTCAGAATGTCACCGCCACCGGGAAGGTGAATAGTCCGAACGGCAACGCTTGGAGCGGCCAGGGCTTTTCCCTCGTCTCCCCGTCAGTATGGAATGAGAGCGGCGGGGGCAATACCGGCAACATCATCTTCGTGGTGAAGCCGGGGGGAGCGCTGGATGTGCGGATGAGCCTGGCACCGATTACCGAAGGAAATACCGGGAAGCGGGTGACGGGGATCTATTCGGGCACACACGAGTTCTATTCCAATGACCCGGACGCCCCTCGCGTCATTCTGGAAATGAAAGGCAGTGCCCGGTAGCGATCGGCGCTTTGTCCCATAGCGCCTGCACGAGACGCCCTACAGCTCGCCATGTTGCGCCTTGCTCGGGTTTTTTACCACCGCCAGCCAATAGGCGATGCTGAGCGCGAGCACCAGGGCGGCGGTGGCGTACACATAGTCCGCCCCCGTTTCCTTATAGTCGAGTACGATGACTTTTCGCGCCACCGCCATGAAGGCGGTGGCCAGCACTATCTTCAAATGGATGATGTCATCGCGCAGGTAGCTGACGATGTTGACGAAAATCTCGATGGCGATCAGCACCGCCATGAAGGCGCCGAAGGTGGCGAGGATGTCGCTGATGTTGAGCAACATGTATGGATGCGCCATCATGCGCTCATACAACACGTAGACCACGTCGGCGACGCCCCACCAGATTACCAGCGTCATCAGCACCGCCAGGGCGCGTACCGCCCAGCGGATCGATCGCTTCAGCCAGCCAATGAAGGCGTCATCGAAATGCGCCACCGGCCGTTCAGACTCGCTCGCTTGCTCCCTCTCATGACGCATATGCTTGGCCTCGGTCGGACAGTCGTTGAAGTCATCCTACAGCGATTTCGGCCCCGTGAGTGGACCGAACGAACCAATATGGGGCCGGGTGCCCGCGCTGCGCTCGCTTGCTTGTTGGCCGGCGATGGTCAAGAATATCATCATCATCGGCACCCGGTGCGCGCCCGCACAAGTATCATCGGGCAACGCCGGCTGTGACCCGCCGGTCCGCCGCCACGACGCTACCCACATGAAAACGCTGACGCGGATCGATTGGCATCAACTGCCCGCTGAACAGGCGGCTCGCTTGCTCGAGAGCGACCCCGCGGGCGGCCTGGTGCCGGCCGAGGTGGAAGCGCGCAGGCAACGCTTCGGCCCCAACCAGATTACGGCGCAGCAGCGGGTCCCCCGCTGGCTGCGCTTCCTGCTGCAGTTCCACCAGCCGCTCATCTACATCCTGCTCGCCTCGACCGTGGTTGC
>JBBRXM010000089.1:0-21656 GCA_038248405.1 Burkholderiales bacterium | reverse complement strand
TGCCGTCACGACAACCAATGAGCGTCATGCGGTCCGTGCCACGCCAGGTTTCGTCAATGCGGCGGCTGGCGATTTCCACCTGAACGTCGGAAGCCTCATGATCGACAAAGCGATTTCGACGACCTTGTTCAATACCGACAAGGACGGAGTTGCTCGTCCGACCGGTAAGGGTTTCGACATCGGCGCGTACGAGAAAAAGTAAATACGTGGCAGTGTAGAAATAAATAGCAATTGAACTTGTTGAACCCCTTGAGAGTAACGAATCAAGGGGTTTTTTCTTTGGAGGTGCGTATCACTCGGCGGGTACTGCCGGCGCAACTGCCGCCCGGGCAGGGCGCTGCTGCAGCAGCATGCGCTTCAGTTGCCGCCGGATCCGGTACGTCTGCGACTCGAACAGCCGGTATGACAGGTAGGACCCCGCCAGCAGGGTGGCCAGCATGCCCAGATAGATCGCAAAGTGCAGCGGGTCGTGCGGGGACAGCTGGCCCAGCCCCCAGCGCGTCATCAGCCAGTGCCGCAGCAGGTCGATCAGCGGTACGTGCAGCACATACAGGCTGAAGGAGAATTCCGCAAAGAAGGCGCCAATCCTGGCCAGGGGGCGCCGCAGCCTCGATGTGGCAGCTGCCTTGAATTGCAGACTCGACAAAAGAACCAGGAACACCAGGCTGCAGGCAGCGTCCGGCAGCACGGTGGCGAGCGTGAACGCGTCCATGTCGCCGGTCAGCCGGTAGTAGGCCCACAGCGCGGCGAGCAGCACCAGCCAGCCGGTGCGCAGGGCGGCGCTGCACTCGATCCTGATCCGGGAAAATACCACGCCGAGCAGCCAGATCGCGAAGTAGCCGACGATCGCAGCGGGCAGCACCGCTGCCAGCAGGACAAGCGTGGCGCCGCAAGCCAGGCGCTGGACGCCGCGCCGCGCGTGAAACAGCATCGCCAGCAGCGGGAACATCACGTAATACCAGGTCTCGTTCGCCAGGCTCCACAGCGGGAAATTGCCGCCGAAAGTAGGGGCCGCGATCGTCTGCAGACCGACCAGGTTGGCGGCGAAGACAAGGGCGGAGTAATCGTTGGCGAGGTGGAAGTCGATGCCTGGCGCGCTGATGACGCCGGTTCCGAGGCCGAAAAGAAGTGTCAGCACGAAAGTCGGGATCAGCACGGTCCACAGGCGCGTCACACGGTCGATCGCATAGCTTGCAATCGCATCAGGCTGGCGAATCTTGTCGAGCAAGCTGCCTCCCACCAGCCAGCCGCTGATGACGAAAAACACCAGCACCGCGTGGTGCGCGAAGCCGGTGGTGAAGGTGAACCCCTTGAACCAGATCGATGGATCCGTGACCGTGCGCAGGCCCGGGTACATGTCGGCGCGCAGGTGCGCGGCCGCGACCGCGATGGCAGCGAGACCGCGCAGCAGCGAGATCAGCACCGAATGCCAGCAGTCGTCGCCGGGCTGACTGTGTGACTGGAATATCAGCTTCGGCATTTTGTTGGTTCGCATAATGAGTCCTTGTCTTGGATAGTCGGGCTCAACCGTCGGCATGAGCGGGCGATTGCAGGCGGCCGTGATGATTGGACGATATCAACTCGGTAAGCAGGCGTGTTGAAGCTACGTAAGAAGCTGTCTATGTAATCGAGAGGTATCGGTGGCGGTGGTGCGCTGCGGCTTGAATTGCTTAATACGGCTCAATGCAAAAAACGGAAAATCAGGTACATTTTCAAGCGGGTTAACATTGATTTTTATCAGCCCGGCAATCCTGTGAAATATGATAATCGATCCAGATTTTTGAGCGTCAACCTTCTGGAAGCGGCCGGAAATTTTCAGGCAGTGAGTTCAGTATCGGGTGCAAATCCACAGGCTTTGAAACCATGCGCATTCTCTACATCAATCACTATGCGGGTTCCCCGCGCCATGGTATGGAGTACCGGCCCTATTATCTGGCGAGAGAATGGGTGCGCGCAGGGCACCTTGTGCAAATCGTCGGCTCTTCGCAATCGCATATCCGAAGCCGGCAGCCCCAACTAGGGGGGCAGAACCGCCTCGATGAGACGATCGACGGCATTCACTACACATGGTTCGAGACGCCCGGGTATGTGGGCAACGGGATTGGGCGAGTACGCAACATGGGCTCCTTCGTCCGTCGTTTGTACATCGAAAGCAGGCGTATTGCCGCGGCGTTCAGGCCGGATGTGGTCATTGCCTCGAGTACCTATCCGATGGACGTATGGCCAGCGCACCGAATCGCGAAGCTGGCCGGCGCCAAGCTGGTATTTGAAATACATGACCTGTGGCCGCTGACGCCGATGGAACTCGGTGGCATGTCGAGGTGGCATCCTTTCATCATGCTTGTGCAGGCAGCTGAGGACTATGCCTATCGCCATGCAGATGCAGTCGTGTCGATTCTGCCGAAAGTGCGCGAGTATGCGGAATCGCGCGGCATGGCGCCGGATAAGCTGCATGTCGTGCCCAACGGGATAGACCCGGGCGAATGGTTTGTCAACAGCCCTGCCTTGCAGGCGCCGGCCGCCGATGTGCTGGCGGGCCTGCATGACAGAGGCTGCGCCGTCGTCGGCTATGCGGGAACGCACGGCACATCCAATGCACTCGAAACCTTCCTCACTGCGGCGCAACTGATGGGGGACGAAAAGGTCGCTTTCGTTCTGGTTGGTGACGGGCCCGACAAAGCAAGCCTGCAGCGCCGGGTGGCGGCAGAACAGTTGGCAAACGTGTGTTTTATCGATCCGATTCTCAAGGAGCAGGTTCCTGCCTTGCTGGAGCGCTTCGACGTGGCCTACATCGGCTGGCGACGGCAATCGCTCTATCGTTTCGGTATTGCTCCCAACAAGCTGATGGACTACATGATGGCTGCCCGGCCAGTGTTGCATGCTGTTGAAGCGGGGAACGATTCTGTGAGGGATGCGGGTTGCGGGCTGACCGTCGCACCGGAAGACCCGCCCGTGGTGGCAAAGGGCATCCGCGCCTTGCTGTCCCTCGGGGAAGACGAGCGCAAAGCGATGGGGCAGCGCGGCAAGCAATTCGTGTTGGATAACCTGACTTACCCGATCCTGGCAAAACGGTTCTTGGCGGCTTGCGAATAATATGTTGCGACGGAACTAGAAAATGTCTCGATTCGATTTCTTCGTAAAAAGAAGTGTAGACATCGTCTGTTCGTTCATAGGTGTCATTGTTTTTCTGCCGGTGATTATCTTATGTTGGGTAATTGCCGCTATGGAGACTCGCAGCAACGGATTTTTTATACATGAACGGGTCGGACGCCACGGTGGCGTGATCAAGGTATATAAGATAAAAACCATGTATGCAAGCCAGGGCAGGAGGAGCCCGATTGCTTCGAACAATACGTCGTCCATCACCCGCTCAGGCGCTTTTTTCAGAAAATATAAGCTCGACGAATTACCCCAGTTGTTCAACGTATTGTTGGGCAGCATGAGCCTTGTTGGGCCGCGGCCCGACGTGCCGAATTATGCCGACCAACTGCAGGGGAGCGACAGGATCATATTGCTGTTGCGGCCCGGTATTACCGGGCCGGCATCCATCAAATACAGAAATGAGGAAGCCTTGCTGTCCGCCGTTGCCGATCCGGTTGCATATAACGACACCATCATATGGCCAGACAAGGTCAGGATCAACAGGGAATATATCGACAAGTATTCACTCTGGGCTGACATCAAATATATTGTGCAGACCTTTTCAAGGTGAGGGCTACATGAATGCGCCGGTTGCCAGTTGGCCGTGCTTCTCCGACGAAGAAGCCACAGCCGTTAAAAATGTTATCTTGTCCAATAAAGTGAACTATTGGACCGGTTCCGAATGTCGCGAGTTCGAAAAGGAATTCGCGGCATGGACGGGGACCGAGTTCGCCGTAGCACTCGCCAACGGCACGCTGGCGCTCGACGTGGCACTGAAGGCGCTCGGCATCGAGCCGGGCGACGAAGTGATTGTCACGCCGCGAACTTTCCTCGCCTCGGCAAGTTGCATAGTCAACGCCGGCGCCATTCCTGTGTTTGCGGACGTGGACCGGGAGACTCAAAATATCACCGCGGAGACGATCCGGACGGTACTGACGCCGCGCACCAGGGCGATTATCTGTGTTCACCTCGCCGGTTTGCCGTGCGACATGGATCCCATCATGGCGCTTGCAGAAGCGCACGGAATTTTCGTGATCGAGGATTGTGCCCAGGCCCACGGCGCGCGCTATAAAGGCCGCATGGTCGGCAGTATCGGCCACGTCGGGGCGTGGTCGTTCTGCCAGGACAAAATCATGACGACGGGAGGCGAGGGCGGCATGGTGACGACCAACTCGCGTCAGTTGTGGCTGGCCATGTGGTCGTACAAGGACCACGGCAAGTCGTGGGAGGCGGTGTACGAGCGTCCGCATCCGCCCGGTTACCGTTGGGTACATGACTCGTTCGGCACCAACTGGCGGATGCTTGAAACCCAGGCCGTCATCGGGCGCATTCAGTTACAGCGGATGCAGGGATGGACGGCGCAGCGGCAGGCGAATGCAAAACGGATCGCGGCGGTGTGTCAGCAATACGCGGCAGTGAGGGTTCCGGTTATCCCGGCCGACGTCGAACATGCGTTCTACAAGTACTATGCATTTGTCGAGCCGGACAATCTTGCGGATGGATGGACACGCGACCGGATCGTGCATGAAATGTCGGCCAGAGGGACGCCGTGCGCGCAAGGTAGCTGCTCGGAGGTGTACCTGGAGAAGGCCTTCGATGACACCGGCTTTCGTCCAAAGAGCCGCCTGACAGTGGCGCGGGAATTGGGTGAAACCAGCCTCATGTTCCTGGTGCACCCGACGCTGACGGATGCGCAGATGGAAACGATCTGTCAGGTGATCGGCGAGGTATTGTCGATCGCCGGCGGAAAAAATAGCCTGGAAGTGCAGAAAAACTCAGCCGGCACTTGTTTCTGACACGGCCTGCAGGAACACGTGCCGGCGGGATTGTTATCAAACCTATGATTGCACAACTTGTTGATATTGCCCATACGGCAGTCATGCTCCCTGTGGCCGGTGCGATCGCAGCGTGGTTGCTTGCGGGACGGACCTGGCAGCTGGCGTTGTACTGGTGCCTGTTGTTTGTCGCCGGCCTAAGCATCGTGGCGCTGTCCAAAGTCGCATTTCTGGGATGGGAGACAGCAATCCGTGCACTCGACTACCAGGCCCTCAGCGGGCATGCGTTCCGTTCGGCCGCCGTTATCCCGGTTTTCTTTTTCGTCGTATTGCAGCGAACATCGATGCGCTGGCGCACGGGAGGGGTGGCGTTTGGCATCGCAGTCAGCGTTGGCCTCGGCGTACTACTGGTCCGTTACCAGTTTCATACGGCGTCGGAAGTCATTGCCAGCCTGGTGTTAGGTAGTGCTGTCAGCCTCGGCTTTATGCGCGTGGCCAACAGCTTGCCGGCTCCACGCATGAGCCGCTGGACGGCTCCGTTCAGTGTGATTATGTTCTTCGTCTTTTGCGGCCTGAAGCCATCCTCGCTCAACCATCGACTGGTCGACATCGCACTTTACCTTTCGGGGCGGGACCATCCTTACACGTGGTCCAAAAAGCAGGACATGTAAGATCCCCATTTCCGCAGGCGCCGGCATGCACCCGCAGCGCTGGTGGCGGACAGGACGAGACCGGAGCCGAGCGCGCTTCAGTTCAGGTCGCTCGACAGCCGTTGCACAATCCGGCTCGCCGCATCGCCGGCGCCATAGGGTGCGACCTGCGCTCCGGTGCTGCCAAGACTGGCCGTCAGGCACTTCAGCACCTGCGCAGCATCGACCGGCGGGGCAAGCCGGTTCCAGCCAGACTCCACCAACTCTGCCCATTCCGTCTCGTCGCGCAAGGTTACGCAGGGCACCCGGTAGAAGAAGGCTTCTTTCTGGACCCCGCCGGAATCGGTGGCGATCACGGCTGCATGTTTTTCGAGCTGGACCATGGCCAGGTAGGCCAGTGGCTCAAGCAGCACCACCGCTTGCGCCAGGGCGTCCAGCTTCCCTTGTCGCGCCAGCACACTGCGCGTGCGCGGATGCAAGGGCAACACCACGCGGACGTCTTTGGCGAAATCGATGAGCGCCTCGACAATTACCGCCAGCCTGTCTGGATGGTCGGTATTCTCTGCGCGGTGGATGGTGGCGAGGCAGTAGGCGCCAGCTTGCACACCGTGCTCCCGAGCCAGCTTGCCAAGCGTACCGCCGTGTGGGCTCACGCGCGCTCCGTGATGCAGCGCGACATCGAACATGACGTCGCCCACCATGTCGATATTTTCCGGCGCGACACCCTCGCGCCGCAAATGGGCGCCGGCCCCGTCGGTAGGGGTGAACAGCCAGCGGGCCACGCGGTCGGTGAGGATGCGATTGATTTCTTCCGGCGAAGTCATGTTGAATGAACGCATGCCTGCCTCCACGTGGGCCACCGGGATATGCAGCTTGATCGCCGCGAGCGCTCCGGCCAGCGTGGAATTGGTATCGCCGTACACCATGACGGCGTCGGGTTTTTCGGTCCACAGCACTTGCTCTATCGCGGCCAACATACGTCCCGTCATCTCGCCATGGCCGCCGCCGTGAATATCGAGATGATAGGCGGGCGGCGCCATGTCCAGTTCGGCGAAGAACACATCGGACATGTTGGCGTCGAAATGCTGGCCGGTGTGGACGACAACTTCCTTTAGCCGGTCCGAGGCGGCGAGGGTAGCCGACACCGCGCTGGCCTTGATGAACTGCGGGCGCGCGCCGATGATGGTGACGATCTTTTTGGGTTTCATGGAGATACCGGTTGTGTTGATGAAGGAGGCCGACGGCGCGGCATGGTCTTACCAGGTAAGCGTTTCATAAATGCGGCACCAGTTCTCCTTCGTATTTTCCTTCCAATTGGTTTCGACTTGCCGCGGATGGGTCAGCAAATAGATCCGGCGATGCGTTCCTATCGAGGCGAAGGGGGAGCTGGGGCGATAGTACTGCGGAGGCGGGCAATCGGTGATATAGATGTCGATGTTCTCCATCAGGCTGCGGTCATACGTTTCGACCTCGATTCCGCAACGCTGCCGCAATTGCGGGTCCGCGAGGATTTCGGTGTTGTTTACTTTTAACTTGCGGTTGACGAAATCGCCATGGCCGGCGACGGTCCGCATTTTTCGCCCGAAGCGTTGTTCGATGCGCGAGAAATTGGCGACGAAATGGGAGCGGATTTCGGGCAGCCGCCCGCGCAACTCCGCGGCGTTCTTGATCCTGTTCATCTTGGCGTAGGTGGCCAGCTCTTCGTAGTGGTAGCTCGCCTCACTGCCATATTCTTCGATTTCGCGCATCAGCCCGATATCCAGCGTGGATAGCCTGAAATAGAAACTCGATGTGACGCCGTGTTTTTTTTCGATCTCGAACATCTTGCGCGTGGTGCGCAGGTCGGTATCGATATCATGGCGATGGACGATCACCTTGTCGGGCACCGATCGGCCTTTGACCAGATCGTGATAGCGGCGGACTGAGGTCTGTGCATATCCCGCCTTGTGGGCGGCGCGCACCAGGTCCTCGTAAGCGCCCAACTGGGAAGGCATCGCGTAATCGCAATACAAGCGGCCGAGTATGGTTTTCATTGGATCGAATATTTCGCGCGATAAGGTCGGAAGCCGAGCATGTCCTTGAACGCCTTTAATCCGGGGCTGGCGCCAAAGTAGGTGTCGTACATCAGGTAGCGACAATTGCGCTCCTCGATCTGCCGGCAGACTATTTCCGTCACCATCAGGTGCATCATGCCGTCGTTGTTCCTGACGCCGATGACCCGGTTGAATGCGAGGAAATTCCCATAGAGGCCGATGTCGCCATACGCCATCAACTTTCCTGCGGCGTTGAGTACGCCAAAATGCCTGTAATTCTTGTCGGTGGGGTATTGCAGCGTCTTTTGCTGGTACGCCGGATCCATCTTGCGTCCCTGCCGGATTTCAACCGAGTTGTTGATTTCATGGATCGCGTCGATGTAATCATTGCGATCGATCTCGACCACGCGGTAGCCTTTGGCTTTCGCCTTCCTGGCATGGTGTTCGGCAGAATTGCGCCCCTTGATGGTGTCCATGTACTGCTCGCGATCGCGGAATTTCGTGAGGTCGACCAGCGCCACCCCCAGCGATTTATTCTGAAACACGAAGTATTTCGGGTGGCGCCGGGTGAAGTACTCGTGCATTTTGCCGACCTCGGCCGGATTGAGCGCCTGGCGAAACTCCAGGTGCGCAACCGGCAGCCTGGCGATCGACAGCACCAGGTTAACAACCCGCGCTAGCTTGCTTGGCATGTGAAATCGCTCCATAGAACTCTGTCAGCCTGGTCGCCTGTATCGACCAGTTGTATTTTCCCAGCACGGCCTTGCGGCCGTTTTCGCCCATGCGGCTGGCCACGTCGGGGTTGCTCACCAGGAAATCGATCGCCGCGGCGATGGCCTTCGGATCGAGCGGGTCGACGCAAAGGCCGCATTGATTGCCCTCGATGATGTCGCGCCACAGGGGGAAGTTCGACGCGATGACGGGGATGCCCGAGGACATGTACTCGAACATCTTGGTCGGCAGCGCATCCATGTGGTTCGGCAGGGGGAGGAAGCCGACCACGCCCGCCACCGAGCGCTTCATCACCTCGCGCACGCCGGCGCGGTCGAGGAAGCCGTGCTCGTTGACCCGAGCCCAGCCGCAATCGGCCTTCACTTCCGCCTCGACCACGGGGTCGGAAAACTGTCCGACCAGGTTCAGCCGCGCTGCCGAGTGCAGCAGGGCGCCGGCGTGGACCAGCTCGCGGATACCCCGAATGGCGCCGATGCCGCCGACGTAACAGACTTCGCCCTGTTTGTTGGCCCAGGGGATGGCGGCATCGAGCTCGCCGATCATCGGGAAATTGTTGACGTCGACGGTATTTGGATTGATCTTCAAAAACGTGTCGCGGATGAACGGAGTCGCTGCAATGATGCCGTCGAAGCGCGCACAGGCGTATCGCTGGAACAGGGAAAACGCCACCGACAAGGTGCGGCGCGACAGCGCGCCCAGGTAAGGTTTGCTCAGCAGTTGGCGGGAAACGTCCTCGTGCGAGTCGAAAATGACGGTCTTGCCCAGCCGCTTCAGCTTCAGGCCGATGGGCAGCAGCTCCGGGTCATGCAGCTGATAGACATCGGCGTCCAGCGCGAGCGCCTTGTCGAACACGCGCCGGGTGCTCTTGAACATGCGATTGAGGCGGCCCGGCAGCCGGCCGGCATCGACGATTCGTACGCCATCCCTGAATTCGTCGAGCTTGCCGTCGGCTACTACCAGGGTGACGTCGTAGCCGTCGGCGACGAGTGTGCGGCATTGCTTGATGAAGATCCTGGTGTCGTTGCGAGGGTGCGCGGAGGTGAGATGGGCGATCTTGCCCTTCGGCTGTTTTCCCTGGGGCGAGAGGGCGCGCCGGCCCTCGCGCGCGCCCGTCTGTTGCGCCGGCTCAGCCAGGGGAGAATCGGAACGCGCGCTCATGGGGCTGCGCAATTGGTGGCGTCGGCGCGCGCCAACGTGGACTCTTCCTCGGCGCGGCCGATTTCCTTGAGCAGCGTAGTGGCCACCTGCTGTACATCGCCGAACGACAGGTAGGGTCCCATCGGCAGACTCATCACCCGCGCGGCCATCCGCTCGGCCACCGCGCAGTCGCCGGCGGCGCACAGGTGGGCGTAGGCCGGCTGCAGGTGCATCGGCACCGGGTAGTGCACGGCGGTGGGAATGTCGGCATCGTGCAGGGCGGCCTGGATACGCTCGCGCTGCTCGACGACGACGGTGTACTGGGCGTAGACGCTGCTGCGGTCGCGCGGGCGCGCCACCAGGCCGAGCCGGCCCGACAGCAGGGCGTCGTAGGCCGCCGCCACTTCGTTGCGCTGGGCCAGCTCCCATTCGAAGCGCTCGAGCTTGGCCAGCACGATCGCACACTGCAGCGTGTCCATGCGCCCGCCGACGCCGACGCGGGTGTGCACGTAGCGGCGCGACTGGCCGTGGACGCGGATCTCGCGCATGGCCTTGGCCAGTTCGTCGTCGCTGGTGAAAATGGCGCCGCCGTCGCCGTAGCAGCCGAGTGGCTTGCTGGGAAAGAAGCTGGTGCAGCCGATGGTCGACAGGTTGCCGCTGCGCCGGCCCCGGTAGACCGCGCCGAAGCTTTGCGCCGCATCCTCGATCACCGGCAGCCCGTGGCGGGTGGCGACCGCGTTGATGCCGACCATGTCGGCGGCCTGGCCGTACAGCGACACCGGCATGATCGCCTTCGTGCGCGGCGTGATCTTCGCCTCGATCAGCGTAGGGTCGAGGTTGCAGGTGGCGGCGTCGATGTCGACGAACACGGGCGTAGCACCCAGCAGCACGATCGCTTCGGCGGTGGCGATGAAGGAGAAGGGCGTCGTGATCACTTCGTCGCCTGGCCGGACGCCGAGCGCCATCAGCGACACGATCAGCGCCTCGGTGCCGGAGGCAACCGTGATGCAGTGGCGGGCGCCGGTGAACTCGGCAAGCCGGCCCTCGAGTTCGGCCACTTCCGGTCCCATGATGTACTGGCCGTGGTCGAGCACGGCCTGGATGCGGCTGTTGATCAGCTCGCGCGAGACACGGTACTGGGTTTTGAGGTCGATGAATTCCATGGTGTTCCTTCGGTTCAGGCGGCCCTGGCGGCCGGGTTATCTTTTTCTTCCGGTGCCTGCTCCAGCGTGCAGATGCCGTCCCGCAGCGAGTACAGTTCGCCCGTGTGGGGGCAGCGCGCCTGGCCGCCCGGGCGCAGCGCCAGCCGCTCGCCGAAGCGGCTGATCCAGCCGATCCGGCGCGCCGGCACGCCGGCCATCAGGGCGAAATCGGGAACGTCGCGGTTGACCACGGCGCCGGCGGCGACAAAGGCGTAGCGCCCGATCGTCACGCCGCACACCACGGTGCAGTTGGCGCCCAGGGTGGCGCCGCACCTGACCAGTGTCGGCCGGTATTCGTTCTTGCGCACCACCGCCGCGCGCGGATTGTAGACGTTGGTAAACACCATGCTGGGGCCGCAGAACACGTCGTCCTCGATGGTGACGGCGTCGAACACGGAAACGTTGTTCTGGATCTTGACCCGGTCGCCGATGCGCACGTCGTTGCCGACGAATACGTTCTGGCCGAGCGAGCAGCCGGCGCCGATGCGCGCGCCCCCGCACACGTGGGCGAAATGCCAGACCCGGGTGCCGTCGCCCATGGTGGCGCCGGCGTCGACGATCGCGCTGGGATGGATGGCCTGGTCCATGGATCAGTACTCCAGCGGCAGCGCCACGCGCTTGCCGTCGCGCGCCGACATGTAGGCGGCCACCAGCACTTCGAGCGACTTGAGTCCTTCGCGGCCGTCGGTTTCCGGCTCGGCCTCGCCGCGCAGCACCTTGATGACGTTGTCGTAGTACAGCGGGTGGCCGAAGCCGTAGACCGACGTCGTCTGGTAGCTGGCGTCGACCACCTTCAGGTCGTCGGCATCGGGCTTGGCGAACTCCCACTGCTGCACCTCGTTGACGGCGACGCCGCCGATGCGTACCGTGCCCGTTTCGCCGAGGATGGTGATCGAGCCTTCGAGGTTGCGCGGGTAGGTCAGCATCGTCACGTTCATCGAGCCGAGTGCGCCGTTGCGCCAGCGGATGCTCAGCACGCCGGTGTCTTCGACTTCGATGTCGCGCGCCAGCGTGGCGGTGTAGGCCTGCAGGCTTTCCACCGGGCCGATGATCCAGTCGATCAGGTCGACGTAGTGGCTGGCCTGGTTCATGAAGGCGCCGCCGTCGTATTCCCAGGTGCCGCGCCATTTGGCGCTGTTGTAGTACTCGTCGGGCCGGGTCCAGAACACGTTCAGGTTGACCATGTAGATGCGGCCGAAGCGCTTTTTCTCGACCGCGTTCTTGAGCAGCTGCAGCGTGGCGTTGCGGCGGTTCTGCTTGACGACGAACATGCGCACGCCGGCGGCGTCGCAGGCGCCGACCATGCGCTTGCCGTCTTCCCAGCGGGTGGCCATCGGCTTTTCGGTGATCACGTGGCGGCCGGCGCGGGCGATCTGCACCGCGTGCTCCGGATGCAGCCCGGACGGCGTGCAGATGATGAAGGCGTCGGCGTCGCAATGGGCCAGCATGTCGGCCAGCGTCGCGTAGGGCCGCGCGCCGGTGTTGCCGGCCGCTTCTTCCAGCCGGCGCGGATCGATGTCGCACACCCCGACCAGCTCGCAGCGGTCCTTGTGCTGGGCGATGGCGGCGAAATGGTTGTTGGCGATGCGGCCGCAGCCGACCAGCGCGAAGCGGATCTTGCGGTCGAGGATGGCGGGAGCGAAATTGCGCATGGGATTTCCTTCCGGGTGATCAGGCTTTGACGACGTTGTGCAGGCGCTCGAGGTACACGCCGCGCGTGTCGACGATCAGCCGGGCGTGCTGCTGGATCAGGCCGTAGTCGAAGGCGCGGTGGCTGGTGGCCACCAGCACCACGTCATAGGAAGCGATCGATTCGGCCGTCAGTTCGACGCTGGCAAGGTCGAACTGGTGTTCGCGCATCGGCGGGAACACCGGCACGTGCGGGTCGGAATAAGCCACCTGGGCGCCCTTGTCGCGCAGGATTTCCATCAGTTCGACCGAGGGCGACTCGCGCATTTCCTCGACGTCTTGCTTGTAGGCGATGCCCAGCACCAGCACGCGGCTGCCCTTGATCGAGCGCGAGCGCGCGTTGAGGGCGTCGGCCAGCTTGCCGATCACCCAGTGCGGCATGTCGGAGTTGATTTCGCCGGCCAGCTCGATGAATCGGGTATGCAGGCCGTACTGGCGCGCCTTCCAGGTGAGATAAAAAGGGTCGATCGGGATACAGTGGCCACCGAGGCCCGGGCCCGGATAGTAGGCGGTGAAGCCGAACGGCTTGGTGGCGGCGGCGCGGATGACCTCGTGGATGTCGATCTCCATCTTGTCGGCGATGATCTTCATCTCGTTGACCAGGCCGATGTTGACGGCGCGGTGGATGTTTTCGAGCAGCTTGGTCAGTTCGGCGGCGCGGGTGGAACTGACCGGCACCACCCGGTCGATGGCCGGCCCGTACAGCGCCAGGCCGGCCTGCAGGCAGGCGGGGGTGCTGCCGCCGCACACCTTGGGAATGGTGCGCGTTTCGAACTTGGCATTGCCGGGGTCTTCGCGCTCCGGGGAAAACACCAGGAACACGTTGTCGCCGACGGTAAAGCCGCGCGACTCCAGGCGCGGGCGCAGTTCTTCCTCGGTGGTGCCGGGGTAGGTGGTGCTTTCGAGCGAGACGAGCTGGCCTTCGCGCATGTGCGGCAGCAGCGCGTCGGTGGTGCCGAGCACGAACGACAGGTCCGGCTCGCGGTAGGCGTTGAGCGGGGTCGGCACGCAGATGATCAGCGCGTCCGCTTCGCCGGCGCGCGAAAAATCGGTGGTGGCCTCGAAGCCGCGGCCGCGGGCGCGGGCGACCTGGGCGGCGCCGATGTGCTCGATGTAGCTGGCGCCGGCGTTGAGCTTGTCGACCTTGGTGGCGTCGATGTCGATCCCCAGTACCCGGAACCCGACGTCGGAATAGCGCAGCGTCAGCGGCAGGCCGACATACCCGAGGCCGATGATGCCGATGACCGCACTGCGGTCCGTGAATTTTCCGATCAGGTGTTTCAAGTGGCCTGAGAATATGTCGTCGCGCATGTTAGTCGCCTCCGTGGATGACAGGGATTGCCGGTACATTGGACCGGTTAAATTCGAAATGAAGTGAGGCGCTTGAGCAGGTGCGGGCGCATCAGTACCGGCGCTGACGCCGTTGCCGCCGCCGGCTGCGGCTGGCATTGCGGCGTGTACTCGCTGACGATGGCTTTCACCATCGATTCGATCATTGCGCGATCGTTGGTATCGCAGGCCATCATCAGGCAGGTAATATAGGTTTCCAATATTCCCGGCGTTAGTGCGCTTTCTTTCATCCGCATGATGCGCGGATGCTCGCTGGGGAATACCTTCCCGTCGGTTAATAACTCCTCGTGGAGTTTCTCTCCGGGGAATAAGCCGACATATTTGATTTCGATATCGCCTTGCGGGTTTTGCGCGTTTTTTTCTGTCAGGCCGGACATCACGATCATGGTGCGGGCCAGGTCGACGATGCGCACCGGCTCGCCCATGTCCAGCACAAAGACGTCGCCGCCTTCGGCCATCGCGCCGGCCTGGATGACCAGCTGGGCCGCTTCGGCGATCAGCATGAAGTAGCGCGACACTTGCGGATCGGTGATCGTCAGCGGGCCGCCGTGGGCGATCTGGCGCTGGAACAGCGGAATGACCGAGCCGGACGAGCCGAGCACGTTGCCAAAGCGCACCATGCAGAAGGTGGTGTGCGGGGCGAAACGGGCGGCAGCAGCCTGGAAGATCAGTTCGGCGATGCGCTTGCTGGCGCCCATGATGTTGGTCGGGCGCACCGCCTTGTCGCTCGAGATGAGCACGCAGGTATCGACCTGGAAGCGCTCGGCGGCGTTGGCGATGACCTGGGCGCCGAGCACGTTGTTGCGCAGCCCCTCGACGATGTTCGATTCGACCAGCGGCACGTGCTTGTAGGCGGCGGCGTGGTAGATCGTATTGACTTTGCCTTGGTGCAGGATGCGCTCGACGAGGCCGGCGTTGCACACCGAGCCCAGGTGGGCATCGATGCGCACGTCGGGGTAACTCGCCATCAGTTCCTGCTTGATGGTGTACAGCGCGAACTCGGAATGGTCGAGCAGGTGCAGGCGGGCCGGGGCGAGGGTGACGATCTGGCGGCACAGCTCGCTGCCGATGGAGCCGCCGGCGCCGGTGACGAGCACAGTCTGCCCGCGCACACAGCGGGCGAACAGGTCGGTGCGCGGCGGCACCGGCGCGCGGCCCAGCAGGTCTTCGAATTTCAGCTCGCGGATCGCTTCGGGGCTGGCAAGGCTGTCGTCGGCCAGGTCCATCAGGCGGCTGAGGATCTTCGTCGTCACGCCTGCCTCGGCCATGCGCTGCATGATGTCGCGCAGCCGCGCCGGCGATACCGAGGGGATGGCGATGACGACCGAACGGATGTTGAGGGCACTGACCATCTCGACCAGGCGGTCGGTGTGGAACACGCGCAGGCCGGCGATGGTGCGGTCGTTGAGGACGTGCTTTTCGTCGAAGAAGCAGACCGGGCGATATTCGTTACTGGTACGCATGGTCAGCGCCAGCTGGGCGCCGGACTCGCCGGCGCCGTAGATGGCGACGGCGTCGCCGGCCGGCCCGCGGTTCATGTGGTTGCGCAGGAAATTGCGCACGGTCAGGCGTGATGCCGTGACATAGGAAAACACGATGAACCAGTAAATCGCCAGCACGCTGCGCGGGAATTTTTCGTCGTTGATGGCAAGCAGCACGACGTAGACGCAGACCACGGCCAGCCCCAGCGTCAGCCCGGTGACGGCAAGCATGCGCTGGTCGATAAAGCGGATTACCGCCCGGTACAGGTCGGACAGGGAAAATGCCGCGATCGTGACTACCGCGACAAGCAGGTAGGAAAGCGGGCCGTAATGGCTCGCCAGGCTAAGGTCGCCGACCCGCAGCAGCATGGCAACCAGGATACAAAAAGGCAGGGCCAACAGGTCGACGGCGACCATGATGGCGATCTTGGCGGTGCGGTGCATCGACACCATCTGGGCACAAATGTCGCGCATGGTGGGGATTTTTGGCTTGGACATGGGAGGTTTGCTGCTTATCTGAAGTTATTTAGAAACGAATTCCCGTTAATCCTTCTGTTATCGCAATCAGCATTCATCTGCCGTAATTAATATGAAAGCCGTGCGCACTTAATACAGACTGAAATCATTTCCAAGTAAACCGTTTAATTTATCCGCCCATTGCGCGCCGTTAGAGGTCTTATTAAAGCGTAAGTTTATTATCGTGGCGGTTTATCGTGATCGGATTGATAATGCTCAATGGCTGACTGAGCGAAAAATGGCGAATGGCATCTTAATAACTTAGCGCAAGCATTCCTTAATTAACTAGATTTTTCGTGGTAAATAGTGACGCCGAGAACACGCGGCCAGGCCGAACGATTTTTCGCTACTCAGGTTGGAGCGCGGCCGCAGCCCGGCAGTTCCGCATCTTTCAGCGATCGGACTGAGGTGGCGCGAGAATTTGGCCGAACTATTGACAGGGGCGGTGGCGCGGCGGCTATATTGAAAATAAGCTAACGCTGCAACCGCGCAGGAGCTCGCCATGACTGTCACCGTTTCGATCGATCAGATTGCAGCACTGGCGCCGCGCATCCGCGCGCCGTACCGCGCCGCATTTTCCGAAGGGCAGCCGGTACTCGACGGCTACGGGATCGCGGCCACGCCGCTGCGGGTGGCCCATTTCGTCGCGCAGACGCTGCACGAAACGGGCACCTACACTTTATTGGCCGAAAACCTCGACTACAGTGCGACGCGGCTGGCGCAGGTGTGGCCGGGGCGCTTCCTGCCGAAGGGCCCGCTCGACCCGGCGCACTACGCGCACCAGCCCGAGCTGCTGGCCAATGTCGTCTATGGCAGGCGGATGGGCAACCGCGATCCGGGCGACGGCTATCGCTACCGTGGCCGCGGCTTGCTGCAGCTGACCGGGCGTGGCGGTTACGCCGACGCTGCCGCGCAGCTGCGCCAGTGGCACGCCGACGCGCCCGATCTGGTGGGGGACCCGGACGCCGTCAGCGGCGCCCAGTGGTGCCTGGCGGTGGCGGCCGCGGTGTGGTGGGCCAGGGGCTGCAACGCGCTGGCCGACGAGGACGACGTCGCCGCGCTGACGCTGCGCATCAACAACGGCCTGACGGGGCTGGCGGAGCGCTCCGAATGGACCCGCCGCACGCGCCTGGTGTGGTGTCCGCCGTGAGCGCCGCGCCCGTCAGGGGGCGCTGTAGCCGGGGCGCGGCTGCGGCAAGGCCGGCGGCACCACGATGTTGTCGTTCAGGCGCAGGAATTTGAAGCCGGCCAGCATCTGGCCGGGCTTGCCGGCGGCTGCGTTGCGCGCTTCGCGGGCGCGGGTGCGCCCGACGAAGGCGTCGAAGGATTCCTCGCGCACTTGCGGCTCGGCCGAGTTGAGGAAGTTGCGGCTGCCGTCGGCGGCGGTGACGACCAGGCCGACGTGGGAGGCCCAGAAGACGCCGTTGCGGGTCGAGATGACGTTGACGAAGTCGCCGTCGGCCAGCTGCGCCGCGAGCGCGCCGACCCGATCGGCGGGGACGAAATACTCGCGGCTGTTCTGCAGCGCGAAATTGCTGTCGGTGTGGTGGCGCGTTTTAAGAAAGCGCGCGCGGTCCACCGTCAGCGGATAGGCCGGGCCGCGCGGGCCGGCCAGCGCGGCGCTGATGTCGGTCAGCAGCCAGCTGTTGTTGCGGTTCCAGTCGACTTCGGTGTAGTGGTTGCGGGTGGCGACCCCGATCACGCCATCCTTGTAGCGGATCCGCTGCAGCATCCAGAAAAATTCCTCCCACGACTGGCTCAGCGCCATCGCATAGGTATGCTCGGCGAACACGACGCAGTCGCTCTGGTCGAGGCTGAACATGGGCAGGGCGTCGTGCAACTGGTACGGATATTCGCCCAGCAGGTTCAGCTTGTAAGGCTGGCCGATGTTGCGCCGGCCGATCGCGGCGATGCGTTTGCGCAGGTCCGGCTCGGCCTGGTGGACGGTGCTGATGTAGCTGTCCACTTCGCCGGGCGTCATCTGGTAGATCTGCTTTGGCGCGCCGGCCGGCAGCGGCGCCACGGTCGCGGGCGGGGCGGAAGGAGCGGTGGCGCAGCCGCCGAGGGCGGCGCAGAACAGCAGGGACATCAGTCGCATGGAGTCGCTTGCAAGTGAGAAAAGCTCCACGCTACCTGTTCAGCAAAAATTTGGGAAGTGATATCGGCGCGCGCGGCGTCACCGAAACGATGAGGAAGGTGCGCCAACGTACAGTTGCCACAATCGTGAGCCCCTATCATGAAGCTGTGTGAGTAACGGTCCTTTTGACAGACGGAAGGATACGAAACCTCAGCAGGTTAGCCGGTCGCCTCAAGCATCGGCACCAGAATTTTTCGTGCCGCCGCCATGGATATGGGGCGGCCAACAAAGCAGCGGAGGTTTCCATGTCAGCCATCACCCACCCACCAAAACATATCGTGCGCGAATATCTCGCGCGCCGGGCGCGCGACTTGACGCCGCCACCGACACCGGAAGAAATCCGCCGCCAGCTGGGATGGGGACTGCTGCTGCCCGACTGGAAGCTCGTTCCCAGCCGTAACTGAAGTACCGACTTCCTCGAGTCCTACAAGATGGCGTCGCAATGTCCTATGTGCGGAAATACAACGCGATAGCATGATGTGCAAAACAACTAAACCACGCAAGACCGACCACAGGAGAAATACCCATGACCAAGCGTATTGGAAATAAAGACGAAGCCCAACATCGCGGCAAGCAGGAAAAGAAAGACATCAAGCGCACCAACAAGGCGCGCGAGATGGTCAAGCAAGCCATCGCGAAGGCCAAGTACCACAATCAGGTCCGCAACCAGCCTACGGACATGGCATTGCCGCCGGCATAACCGTTCGTCTCTTTCCAGCAGCCCACCTCGGCAACGACGTGGGCTTTTTTGCGCCCCGTATTTCGCCCCGTTGGCCGAGCATGGCGCCGTTCGCCGGTCGCCAGCGGCCGTTGGCCGAATAGCGCTGTCGGCGCCGCGCCAGCCGCGCTATCTTGTCCTTGTTCTAACTAGGGGGCTACCGTGAACGACATCCATTCCTACCAGTGGCGCAAGCAGATATTGTGGGGACTGCTGCTGGTCGCCATCGGCGCCGTGCTGCTGCTGCAGCAATTCGACCTCGTCGACGTGTATGACTTATGGCATTATTGGCCGCTGAGCCTGGTGGTGCTGGGCCTGAACCGGATGATCGGCTATCCGACCGCCAGGGATTTCACCAGCGGGCTGTGGACGCTGTTCATCGGCCTGTGGCTGTTCGCCAACCTGGAAGGCATGTTCGGCATGACCTTCTATAACAGCTGGCCCTACCTGATCATCGCCTGGGGCGTCACGCTGATCTTGAGGCCGTTCATCCGCGAGCGTTTCGCCATCAATGCACCAACCGGGGAGTCCAGCCGTGAACAATGAACTGCGCAGCAAGGGCGTGTCGCGCCAGGTGATCCTGGGCGTGCTGGTGATCGGCATGGGGGTGCTGTTCCTCGCCGATAACCTCGACATCTTCGATCTCCACCGCGCGATCCATTTCTGGCCGATGCTGTTCATCCTGCTGGGCGTCTTCAAGCTGTTCGACACCAGCAGTTCGGACGGCTACATTCTCGGCACCGCGCTGATCGGCGTCGGCGTGCTGATGGTGATGCACCGGCTCGGCCTGATTTACTTCACCTGGCGCGCCGTGTGGCCGGTGCTGCTGATCGCGCTCGGCGCCTCGGTGCTGTACCGGGCGATGGCGGCGCGCCGGCTGGTCGGCAGTTCGCTCAAGGGCGAGGTGGCGGACATGGACGACACCATCAACGCCACCGCGATCCTCGGCGGCTTCGAGCGGCGCATCTACAGCCAGCACTTCAGGGGCGGCGAGGTGACGGCGGTGATGGGCGGCTGCGTGCTCGACATGCGCAACGCGCAGATCGAGACGGAAGCGGTGATCAACGTGTTCGTGGTGTGGGGCGGGATCACCATCAAGTGCCCGCCCGACTGGACCGTCATCCTGCACGGCACGCCCATCATGGGCGGCTTCACCGAGAAGACCGTGGCGCCGCCTGACAACAGCAAGCGCCTGATCGTGCGCGGCCACGCGATCATGGGCGGCGTGGAGGTGCGCAACTGATGCAGGGCGCGCTGTTCGGCAGGCGCGGCGCGGCGCTGTACCTGCTCGGCTGGCTGCTGCTGGCGCTGATGCTGTCCGCGCTGGTGGTCAGCATGGCCGGCGCCGGCTGGATCAACAGCCTGCTGTTCGTGGTGCCGCTGTTGATGCTGTACGCCGTCGGCTGCGGCTTCTCGGCGTACTACATGTGCCGCGCCTGGCCGCTGGCGCAACAGAACGGCATGTCGATCCTGGCCGTGTTCTGCGTCAGCGCGCTGCTGGCGTCGGCCGGCTGGACGGGGCTGGGCAATGCCTGGAACGCGCTGCTGCAGTCGAGCGGCCAGGAATGGGCAGGCGTGCCGATGAGCGGGTCGCTTCGGGCGCTGATGTTCGCCCTCGGCGTCGTGCTGTACGGTTTGTCCGCGCTGGGGCATTACCTGGCCATCGAACTGGCGCGGGTGCGCCAGTCGGAGCGGCGCGTGCTCGAGGCGCGCCTGGCGGCGCAGGACGCCGAGCTGCGCATGCTGCGCACCCAGATCGACCCCCATTTTTTATTCAACAGCCTCAATTCGATCAGCGCGCTCACCTCCAGCAACCCGGCCGGCGCGCGCGCGATGACGCTGCAGCTGGCCGATTTTTTTCGCCACAGCCTGGGGCTGGAGGCGCACCGCAAGGTGACGCTGGCGGCCGAGCTGACGCTGGCGCTGCACTTCCTGGCGATCGAGCAGGTACGCTTCGGCGAGCGGCTGGCGGTCGAGCAGCTGGTGGCGGGCGACGCACTGGAGTGCCTGCTGCCGCCGATGATCCTGCAGCCGCTGGTGGAGAACGCGGTCAAGCACGGCATCGGCAACCTGATGGAGGGCGGCGTGGTGAGGATCACCGCCACGCGCGCCGGCTCGCAGCTGCGCCTGGCGGTGGAAAACGACGTCGATGCCGACCTGCCTGCCGCAGAAGGCAAGGGCATCGGCCTGTCGAACGTGCGCCAGCGCCTCGCCGCCGCGTACGGCACCGAGGCGGCGATCCACTGGTCGCGGCGGGGAACGCTGTTCAGGGTGGAGCTGACGCTGCCCTTCGAAACGGAAGGAGTGCAGCAATGCGGGTGATGATCGTCGACGACGAGCAGCTGGCGCGCGGGGTGCTGCGCGAATACCTGGGTGCGCATGCGGACATCGAGATCGTCGGCGAGTGCGCCAACGGCTTCGAAGCGGTGAAGGCGATTGCCGAACTGGCGCCGGAGCTGGTGTTTTTGGATATCCAGATGCCGAAGCTGAACGGCTTCGAGGTGGTGGAGCTGGCCGGCGCGTCGACGCGCTATATCTTCGTGACCGCGTACGAACAGTATGCGATCAAGGCGTTCGAGGTGCATGCGGTCGATTACCTGCTCAAGCCGGTGAGCCAGCAGCGGCTCGACGTCGCGCTGGCGCATGCGCGCAGCAGCCCGGCGCCGGCGCTCGAGGGTGTGCTGCAGGAAGCGGCGAAGCGGCCGCTGGAGCGGGTGCTGATCAAGGACGGCGCCAGGGTGCACGTGATCGCCGCCGCCGACATCGACTTCATCGAGGCGCAGGACGACTACGTGCAGATCAGCGCTGGCGGCAAGGGCTGGCTGAAGAACCAGCGGCTGGCGGAGCTGGAGGCGCAGCTCGATGGCGGGCGCTTCGTGCGCATCCATCGCTCGTACATCGTCAACGTGGAGCGCATGGCGCGGATCGAGCAGGCGGGGAAGGACAGCCATGCGGCGGTGCTGCAGGATGGGCGGCGCATTCCGATCAGTCGGAGCGGGTATCAGAAATTACGTTCGTTGCTGGGCTAGCGAGATTGGGTCCCCGCGGTCGCGCCGGCCCCGGGTGTGGCGCGACCGGGCCCAATCACCCCGTCC
>JBBRXM010000088.1:0-21808 GCA_038248405.1 Burkholderiales bacterium | reverse complement strand
GGCGCCGTCATCGTCATGGACGAGACGCGCTGCATGGTCAAGTCGCTGCTGCGCCTGTCGTACTTCTATTACGAAGAATCTTGTGGCCAGTGCACGCCTTGCCGCGAAGGCACCGGCTGGATGTACCGCATGGTCCACCGCATCGAGCACGGCCAGGGCCGCGCCGACGACCTGGACATGCTCAACTCGATCGCCGACAACATCCAGGGCCGCACCATCTGCGCGCTCGGCGATGCGGCGGCGATGCCGGTACGCGCCATGATCAAGAACTTCCGCGAAGAATTTGAATATCACATCGAGCACAAGCATTGTCTCGTGCCCGCTTATATCTAAGGCCAGAGAAATCTCATGGTTGAAATTGAAATTGACGGTCAAAAGGTAACAGTCCCACCAGGTTCGATGGTGATGGACGCTGCCAACAAGCTGGGGACCTATATCCCGCACTTCTGCTATCACAAGAAATTGTCGATCGCCGCTAACTGCCGCATGTGCCTGGTGGAAGTCGAAAAGGCGCCGAAGCCTTTGCCGGCCTGCGCCACGCCGGTGTCGGCAGGCATGATCGTGCGCTCGAACAGCGAAAAGGCGGTGCAGGCGCAGAAGTCCGTGATGGAGTTCCTGCTCATTAACCACCCGCTCGACTGCCCGATCTGCGACCAGGGCGGCGAATGCCAGCTGCAGGATCTGGCCGTCGGCTACGGCAAGTCCGCTTCGCGTTACGAAGAAGAAAAGCGCGTGGTGCCGCCGAAAGACGCCGGCCCGCTGATCTCGATGGCCGAGATGACCCGCTGCATCCACTGCACCCGCTGCGTGCGTTTCGGCCAGGAAGTGGCCGGCCAGATGGAACTGGGCATGCTGGGCCGCGGCGAGCACGCCGAAATCACCTCTTTCGTCGGCAAGACCGTCGACTCGGAAGTGTCGGGCAACATGATCGACCTGTGCCCGGTCGGCGCCTTGACCAGCAAGCCTTTCCGCTACAGCGCCCGTACCTGGGAACTGTCGCGCCGCAAGTCGGTCTCGCCGCACGATTCGCTCGGTTCGAACCTGATCGTCCAGGTCAAGGGCGGCAAGGTCATGCGCGTGCTGCCGCTGGAAAACGAAGCGATCAACGAATGCTGGCTGTCCGACAAGGACCGCTTCTCGTACGAAGCGCTCGACAACGACGACCGCCTGACCTCGCCGATGATCAAGCAGGGCGGCCAATGGGCGCCGACCGACTGGCAGACCGCGCTCGAGTACATCGCCCACGGCCTGCGCAACATCAAGCATGAGCATGGCGCCGATGCGATCGCCGCCGTCGCCACGCCGCATTCCACGCTGGAAGAATTGCACCTGCTGGGCAAGGCGATGCGCGGCCTCGGTTCCGAGAACGTCGAATTCCGCCTGCGCCAGAGCGACTTCGCCAATGACGGCCAGGTCACGCCATGGCTGGGCATGCCGATCGCAGAACTGTCGAACGTCAAGCGCGCGCTGGTCATCGGCTCGTTCCTGCGCAAGGACCATCCGCTGGTCGCCACCCGCCTGCGTGCCGCCGTCAAGAACGGCGCCGAGCTGTCCGTGCTGCACGGCGCCGACGACGAACTGCTGATTCCGACGTCCAACAAGATGATCGCCGCGCCGTCCGACTGGCTGGCCGCACTCTCCGACATCGGCGCCGCCGTCTCCAAGGCTGCCGGCAAGTCCGCGCCGGCCTTCGACAAGGTCACGCCGTCCGACGCCGCCACCAAGATGGCCGCCAGCCTGTTCACCGGCGAGGCAGCACTGCCGTCCGTGATCTTGCTCGGCAATGCAGCGCTGCAGCATCCGCAGGCGTCCGCCATTCACGCCGCCGCGCAAGCGATCGCCGACATGACCGGCGCCAGGCTCGGCTACCTGGTCGACGCCGCCAACAGCGTCGGCGGTTACCTGGCCGGCGCCGCTGCCAAGAACGCCAAAGCCGTGTTCTCGGAGCCGAAGAAAGCCTACGTGCTGCTCAACGCCGAGCCGGAACTGGACTGCGCCAACCCGCAGCAAGCCCGCGCCGCGCTCGAGTCCGCCGAAATGGTGGTCGTCATGAGCGCCTTCCAGCATGGTTTCGACTATGCCGACGTGCTGCTGCCGATCGCGCCGTTCAGCGAAACGGCCGGCACCTTCGTCAACTGCGAAGGCCGCGCGCAAAGTTTCAACGGCACCGTCAAGCCGCTGGGCGACGCTCGTCCGGCCTGGAAAGTGCTGCGCGTGCTGGGCAACCTGCTCGGCCTGGCCGGCTTCGACTACGAAACCTCGGAAGCGATCCGCGACGAAGTGCTGGGCAAGGGCGTGACCGATCTGTCGGCCAGGCTGTCCAACACCTCGACCGTTGCCGCCACTGCCGCCGCGTTCGGCGACGGCAGCGCGCTCGAGCGCGTCACCGACGTGCCGATCTATTTCGCCGACGCCATCGCGCGCCGGTCCGAGCCGCTGCAGCGCACCGCCGACGCGCAAGCGCCGCTCGCCTACCTGCCGACCGCGCTGGCCGACAAGCTGGGCGTCAAATCGGGCGACACCGTCAAGGTGACGCAGGGTTCCGGTTCCGCGATCCTGGTCGCTTCGATCGACAGGGGCCTGCCGGCCAACGCCGTGCGCGTTGCCGCCGCGCACCCGTCGACCGCCATGCTGGGCGCGATGTTCGGCGCCATCCAGGTTGAGAAAGCAGGGGAGAGCGCTTGATGAATGACTTTATCGTCAACCTGAACACGCACGGCGTCAACATCCTCGGCCCGGTATGGCCGCTGGCGTGGACCATGATCAAGATCCTGTGCGTGCTGCTGCCGCTGATGGGCCTGGTCGCTTACGCCACGCTGTGGGAGCGCAAGCTGATCGGCTGGATCCAGATCCGTATCGGCCCCAACCGGGTCGGTCCGATGGGCCTGCTGCAGCCGATCGCCGATGCGTTGAAACTCCTGTTCAAGGAGATCGTCGTGCCGACCAAGGCCACCACCACGCTGTTCGTCATCGGCCCGATCATGACGATCATGCCGGCGCTGGCCGCCTGGTCGGTGATCCCTTTCGGTCCTGAACTGGCGCTGGCCAACGTCAACGCCGGCCTGCTGCTGCTGATGTCGATCACGTCGCTGGAAGTGTACGGCATCATCATCGCCGGCTGGGCGTCGAACTCGAAGTACTCGTTCATGGGCGCCATGCGCGCATCGGCCCAGATGATCTCCTACGAAATCCCGATGGGCTTCGTGCTGGTGGTCGTGCTGATGGTCTCGGGCAGCCTGAATTTCTCGGACATCGTCGCCGGCCAAACCCGCGGCATGTTCGTCGACCACGGCGTCAACTTCCTGTCCTGGAACTGGCTGCCGCTGCTGCCGCTGCTGGTGGTCTACCTGACCTCGGGCCTGGCGGAGTGCAACCGCCACCCGTTCGACGTCGTCGAAGGCGAGTCCGAAATCGTGGCCGGCCACATGGTCGAATACTCGGGCATGGCCTACGCGATGTTCATGCTGGCCGAATACGCCAACATGATCCTGATCGGCTGCCTGGCATCGATCATGTTCCTCGGCGGCTGGGCGGCGCCATTCAGGGCACTCGAATTCTGGGGTGGTTTCGGCGGCTTCTTCTGGCTGTTCGCCAAGACCTTCCTGATCGTCTCGTTGTTCGTATGGGTCCGCGGCACGTTCCCGCGCTACCGCTATGACCAGATCATGCGCCTGGGCTGGAAGATTTTCATTCCGCTGACGCTGGTATGGCTGGTCCTGGTAGCAGGCTGGATGCAGACATCCTGGAACATTTGGAAGTAAGGAAAAGGTATGGATCGCGTTAAAGACTTTTTCGGCAGCATGATGCTGACCGAGCTGATCAAGGGCATGGCCCTGACCGGCAAGTACATGTTTTCTCGCAAGATCACGGTGCAATATCCGGAAGAGAAGACCCCGATGTCGCCGCGTTTCCGCGGCCTGCACGCGCTGCGCCGCTACCCCAACGGGGAAGAGCGCTGCATCGCCTGCAAGCTGTGCGAAGCGGTGTGCCCGGCGATGGCGATCACGATCGAGTCGGAGCAGCGCGACGACGGTTCGCGCCGCACCACGCGCTACGACATCGACCTGACCAAGTGCATCTTCTGCGGCTTCTGCGAAGAATCCTGCCCGGTCGACTCGATCGTCGAGACGCACGTGCTGGAATACCACGGCGAAAAGCGCGGCGACCTGTACTACACGAAAGAAATGCTGCTGGCGGTCGGCGACCGCTATGAAAACGACATCGCCGCCGCCCGCGCCGCCGATGCACCGTACCGCTGATAACCGTAGGACTTTGGGTTAGCCATGGATTTTAAAACTGCTTTGTTCTACGCGTTCTCGGCGATCATGATTCTCGCCGCCACCCGCGTCATCACTGCCCGCAACCCGGTGCACGCCGCGCTGTTCCTGGTGCTGGCGTTCTTCAACGCCGCCGGCATCTGGATGCTGCTCAAGGCCGAGTTCCTCGCCATCGTGCTGGTGCTGGTCTATGTCGGCGCCGTGATGGTGCTGTTCCTGTTCGTCGTGATGATGCTGGATATTAACGTCGACCGCATGCGCGAAGGCTTCTGGGGCTACCTGCCGCTGGCGTCGGGCATCGGCGCGCTGATCGTTCTGGAGATGGCGGCCGTGCTGTGGCGCGGTTTCCTCAAGTTCGAGCCGCAGCCCGAAGCCGCCGGCGCCAACATCGGCGGCACCAAGGAACTGGGCATCCTGATCTACACCAGGTACATCTACGGCTTCGAGATTGCCGCCGTGATCCTGCTGGTGGCGATCATCGCCGCCGTCGCCCTCACGCTGCGCAAGCGCAAGGATACCAAGGCCTTCGATCCGGGCGAGGCCGTGCGCGTCAAGCGTAACGACCGCCTGCGCATCGTCAAGATGGCGTCGGTCGACCAGCCGGCGCTCGACGCCGCATCGACCGCGGCAGCGCTGGCCGCCGCCGAAGCCGCCGCCGTGGTGGCAAATCCGGCCACCGCCAAGGAGACAAAATGACTTTATCGCTCGCACACTACCTGGTCCTGGGCGCGATCCTGTTCGCGATCTCGATCGTCGGGATCTTCCTGAACCGGAAGAACATCATCATCCTGCTGATGGCCATCGAACTGATGCTGCTGGCGGTGAACCTGAACTTCATCGCGTTCTCGCACTACCTGGGCGACGCGGCAGGGCAGATCTTCGTGTTCTTCATCCTGACCGTGGCGGCCGCCGAATCGGCAATCGGCCTCGCGATCCTGGTGGTCCTGTTCCGTAACGTGGATACGATCAATGTGGAAGACCTGGACAGCCTGAAGGGCTAAGCCTTGCAGGTAAGCAGATTCAACACTTCGAATAAATAACGATTAAGGTTCAACATGGCGGGGCAACTTCTCAACCCTAACGTCCTTCTGGCAATCCCTCTCGCACCGCTGGCCGGTGCGGCGATTGCCGGTTTGCTGGGCACCAAATTCCTCGGCAACGTGGTCGGCCGCAAGATCTCGACCGCCGCCTGCATCCTCGGCGTGCTCGTCGCCCTGATCCTGTCGGTGCAGACGCTGCTGGCGGTGCAGGGCGGCGCCAGCTTTAACGGCGTCATCTACAACTGGATGACGATCGGCACGCTGAAGATGGAAGTCGGCTTCCAGATCGATTCGCTGTCGGCGATGATGATGTGCGTGGTGACTTTCGTGTCGCTGATGGTGCACATCTACACCATCGGCTACATGGCGGAAGACGAAGGCTACAACCGCTTCTTCTCGTACATTTCGCTGTTCACGTTCTCGATGCTGATGCTGGTCATGGCCAACAACTTCCTGCAGCTGTTCTTCGGCTGGGAAGCGGTGGGCCTGGTGTCGTACCTCCTGATCGGCTTCTGGTACACCCGCCCGACCGCGATCTTCGCCAACATGAAGGCCTTCCTGGTCAACCGCGTCGGCGACTTCGGCTTCATCCTCGGCATCGGCTTGCTGCTGGCCTACGCCGGCACCATGAACTATCAGGAAGTGTTCGCCAAGAAGGATGCGCTGTCGCTGCTGACCTTGCCGGGCACCGACTGGATGCTGCTCACCGTTGCCTGCATCTGCCTGTTCATCGGCGCGATGGGCAAGTCGGCCCAGTTCCCGCTGCACGTCTGGCTGCCTGATTCGATGGAAGGCCCGACCCCGATTTCCGCACTGATCCACGCGGCGACGATGGTTACCGCCGGCATCTTCATGGTGGCGCGCATGTCGCCGCTGTTCGAACTGTCCGATACGGCCCTGTCGTTCGTGCTGGTGATCGGCTCGATCACCGCGCTGTTCATGGGTTTCCTCGGCATCATCCAGAACGACATCAAGCGCGTGGTCGCTTACTCGACCTTGTCGCAGCTGGGCTACATGACGGTCGCGCTCGGTTCGTCCGCGTACGGCATCGCCGTGTTCCACCTGATGACGCACGCGTTCTTCAAGGCGCTGCTGTTCCTCGGCGCCGGCTCGGTCATCATCGGCATGCACCACGACCAGGACATCCGCAACATGGGCGGCCTGCGCAAGTACATGCCGATCACCTGGATCACTTCCTTGCTCGGCTCCCTGGCGCTGATCGGCACGCCGCTGTTCTCGGGCTTCTACTCGAAAGACAGCATCATCGAAGCGGTGCACGCGACCCACATCTGGGGTGCGGGCTTCGCCAACTTCGCGGTGCTGGCCGGCGTGTTCGTCACGGCGTTCTACTCGTTCCGCATGTACTTCCTGGTGTTCCACGGCGAAGAACGCTTCGGCAAGCCGCAGCACCACAGCCATGGCCACGATTCGGACGCCCACGACGAAGATCACGACGACCACCACGCCCACGGCCTGGCGCCGGGCGAGAAGCCGCACGAGTCGCCGTTCGTCGTCTGGTTCCCGCTGGTCGCGCTGGCGATTCCTTCGGTCATCATCGGCTACCTGACGATCGGCCCGATGCTGTACGGCGACTTCTTCAAGGGCGTCATCACCGTCGGCGACAACCACCACGCGATGAAAGAACTGGCCGAAGAGTTCCACGGCCCGATGGCGATGGCGATCCATTCGCTGACGTCGATGCCGTTCATCCTGGCGCTGGCCGGCGTGGCATCGGCCTACTACTGCTACATGGTCAATCCGCGCGTGCCGGCATGGTTCTTCGCCAAGTTCAAGGCAGTCCACACGCTGCTCGACAACAAGTACTACATGGACAAGTTCAACGACGTCGTGTTCGCCGGCGGCGCACGCCTGCTCGGCAACGGCCTGTGGAATGTCGGCGACAAGGGCCTCATCGACGGCCTGGTCGTCAACGGCAGCGCCAAACTGGTGGGCTGGGTGTCGTCCGTCGTCCGCACCGGCCAGACCGGCTACATCTACCACTATGCGTTCGTGATGATCCTTGGCGTGCTCGGTACGCTGCTGTATTTCTTCCCGTTCTGGCACGCTTAATCAGATCCGCAAAGACAAAGACAAATGATGCAGTCTACTTTTCCTCCGTTCCTGAGCCTGGCGATCTGGCTCCCGATCATCCTCGGCTGCGTGGTGCTGGCCATCGGCCGCGACGACAAGCCGGGCCTGACCCGCTGGTTCACGCTGGCCGCGGCCATCGTCAGCTTCCTGCCGACGATCCCGCTGATCCAGCACTTCGACAACGCCGCCCACGGCATGCAGTTCGTCGAAAGCACGCCGTGGATCGGCCGCTTCAACATCATGTACGCGCTCGGCATCGACGGCCTGTCGCTGTGGTTCGTGCCGCTGACCGCCTTTATCACGATCATTGTCGTCATCTCGGCGTGGGAAGTGATCGAAGCGCGCGTGGCGCAGTACATGGGTTCCTTCCTGATCCTGTCGGGCCTGATGGTCGGCGTGTTCTGCGCCATGGACGGCCTGCTGTTCTACTTCTTCTTTGAAGCGACGCTGATCCCGATGTTCATCATCATCGGCGTGTTCGGTGGCGCCAACCGGGTGTACGCGGCGTTCAAGTTCTTCCTGTACACCTTCTTCGGCTCGCTGCTGACGCTGATCGCCATCGTCTACCTGTACAACAAGGCCGGCGGCAGCTTCGACATCCTTGCCTGGCACAAGCTGGCGCTGACGATGAAAGAGCAGGTCCTCATTTTCCTGGCCTTCCTGATGGCGTTCGCCGTCAAGGTGCCGATGTGGCCGGTGCACACCTGGCTGCCGGACGCCCACGTCGAAGCGCCTACCGGCGGCTCGGTCGTGCTGGCGGCCATCATGCTGAAACTGGGCGCGTACGGCTTCCTGCGGTTCTCGCTGCCGATCGCCCCCGACGCCAGCCGCTACCTGGCCGGCTTCATCATCACGCTGTCGCTGATCGCCGTCATCTACATCGGTCTCGTCGCGCTGGTGCAGAAGGACATGAAAAAGCTGGTCGCCTATTCGTCGATCGCGCACATGGGCTTCGTGACGCTGGGCTTCTTCATGTTCAACCCGATCGGCATGCAGGGCGGCATCGTGCAGATGATTTCGCACGGCTTCATCTCCGGCGCCATGTTCCTGTGCATCGGCGTGCTGTACGACCGCATGCACTCGCGCCAGATCGCCGACTACGGAGGAGTGGTCAACCGCATGCCGAAGTTCGCTGCCTACTTCGTGCTGTTCTCGATGGCCAACTGCGGCCTGCCTGCGACCTCCGGCTTCGTCGGCGAGTTCATGGTGATCCTGGGCGCCGTGCAGTTTAACTTCTGGATTGGCCTGCTGGCCGCCACCGCCCTGATCCTGGGCGCGGCGTACTCGCTGTGGATGGTCAAGCGCGTCGTGCTCGGCCCGGTCGCCAACAAGCATGTCGCCGAACTGACCGACATCAACAGGCGCGAGTTCTTCATGTTCGCCGTGCTGGCCATCGCCGTCATCTGGATGGGTGTGTATCCGGCGCCGTTCACCGACACGATGCAAACCTCGGTGGCCGACCTGCTCCAGCATGTCGCCGTCAGCAAACTGCCATAAGATCGAAAAATGAATCAAATGACCAACCCCAACCTGATCCCGGTCTACGCCGAAATCTTCCTGATGGTCGCGGCATCGGCGATCCTGTTGATCGACATGTTCCTGTCGAAGCGTAGCCTGGCCTACTACCTGTCGCTGGCGACGCTGGCCGGCTGCGCCGTCTTCAGCTACGCAGACTACAGCGCCGGCAGCACCGTCTACACGTTCTCCAACATGTTCGTGTCGGACCCGATGTCGAACCTGCTGAAGCTGTTCACGTATCTTGCCACCGGCATCACGCTGATCTACTCGCGCCAGTATGCGAGCGAGCGCGGCATGCTTTCGGGTAACCTCGGCGGCGAATTCTACGTGCTGGCGCTGTTCTCGATGCTGGGCCAGATGGTGATGATTTCGGGTAACAACATGCTCGTCATCTACCTTGGCCTCGAACTGATGTCGCTGGCGCTGTACGCGCTGGTGGCGCTGCGCCGCGACCACGCCGTGTCGACCGAAGCGGCGATGAAGTACTTCATCCTCGGCGCGCTGGCCTCCGGCTTCCTGTTGTATGGCATCTCGATGCTGTACGGCGCCACCGGCTCGCTCGACCTCACCGAAATCGCGCGCGTCGCCGCTTCCGGCACCGTCAACAAGACCATCATGGTGTTCGGCATCGTCTTCATGGTCGCCGGCCTTGCCTTCAAACTCGGCGCGGTGCCGTTCCACATGTGGGTGCCGGACGTCTACCAGGGCTCGCCGACCGCCGTCACGCTGCTGCTGGGTGGCGCGCCGAAACTGGCCGCGTTTGCCATTTGCATCCGCCTGCTGGTCGAAGGCCTGCTGCCGATGGCGATCGACTGGCAGCAGATGCTGATGGTGCTGGCCGTGCTGTCGCTGGCGATCGGCAACCTGACCGCCATCGCGCAGACCAACCTCAAGCGCATGCTGGCGTATTCGACCATCGCGCAAATGGGCTTCGTCCTGCTCGGACTGGCCGCCGGCGTCGTCGGCGCCGATTCGAGCAACGCCGTCACCGCCTACAGCGCCGGCCTGTACTACTCGATCACGTACGTCTTGACCACCCTGGGCAGCTTCGGCCTGATCATGATGCTGGCGCGCGCCGGCTTCGAAGCCGAAGAACTGGCCGACTTCAAGGGCCTCGGCAAGCGCAGCCCATGGTTTGCGATCGTGATGACCGTGTTGATGTTCTCGCTGGCCGGCGTGCCGCCGATGATGGGCTTCATGGCCAAGTGGTCGGTGCTGCAGGCGGTCGTCTCGTCCGGCCAGGTATGGCTGGCGGTGGTCGCGGTGCTGTTCTCGCTGATCGGCGCGTTCTACTACCTGCGCGTTGTCAAGACCATGTGGTTCGACGAGCCGGCCGACACCGCGCTGATCTCGGTGCCGCTCGACATGCGCGTGGCGCTGTCGGTCAACGGCATCGCCATCGTCGCGCTGGGCCTGGTTCCGGGCGCGCTGCTGGGCGCCTGCATGAACGCCATGACCAAGACGCTGGGCACCTGAGGATGGATGTATCGCTCGCAAGCTGGCTGGTGATCGCCGTCGCACTGGTGCTGGCCAACCTGCCGTTTTTTAACGAATCGGTTTTCGGCGTCATTCCGCTCGGGCGCGACAAGCCCCTGTGGGTACGCCTGCTGGAACTGGTGGTGCTGTATTTTGTCGTCGGCCTGCTGGCGCGCCTGCTGGAAGGGCGCATCGGCGGCGTGTTCGAACAGTCCAAAGAGTTCTACATGCTGACGGTGCCGCTGTTCGTCACCCTCGCATTTCCGGGATTCGTCATGCGCTACCTGCGCAAGCGCCACAACTGACATCGTTACGGGAGGCAGCATGGATTCGCATCTCAGGGAAACCCGCCTCGACGGCGAGCTGGCGTACGACGGTGGCTTCCTCAAGGTCACGCGCGACCGCATTGCCTTGCCCGACGGCGCCGAAACCCACCGCGAATTCATCCGCCATCCGGGCGCCGTGGTGATCCTGCCATTGTTCGAAGACGACAGCGTGCTGCTCGAGCGCCAGTTCCGCTATCCGCTCGACCGCGTGTTCATCGAATACCCCGCCGGCAAGATCGACCCGGGCGAGGATTCGCTGGCCTGCGCCAAGCGCGAGCTGCAGGAAGAGACCGGCTACACCGCCAGCGAGTGGCATTTTGTTTGCACGATCCACAACGCCATCGCCTACTCCGACGAGCACCTCGACTTGTACCTGGCGCGCGGCCTGACCGCCGGCCAGACCAGGCTCGACGACGGCGAATTTCTCGAGACCTTCCGCGCCAGCGTTGCCGACATGCTCGAGAAGGTCAGAAGCGGCGAGGTCACCGACGTCAAGACCGTGATCGGCACCTTCTGGCTCGAAAAGATCATCGCCGGCACCTGGTCCCCGGCCTGATTCTGTCTTCCCGCACGCTTGCCAGCGCCGCGCGCGCGTCTAGGCAAGTTCTTGCTCAATAGATGCGCCATCTCAAGGCCTGCCACGACCATTTGTCGAAAGTGGAAGCATGGGTGCCGCCTCCAAAAAAAGCACGTCCGCCTGAGCAAAATTTATGCAGGTGAGGTACAGTTATCTATCGGATCGTTAAACACGAAATCGATGACACGACACAAAGACACAGCATGAACAAGCAAGCACCGCGTTACTTTGCCTTGATCCCGGCGGCCGGCGTCGGCGCCCGCATGGGCGCGTACGGTCCCAAGCAATACCTGCCCCTCGGCGGCAAGGCGATGCTGCGCCACACGATCGACGCCTTTCTTTCCAGCGAGCGCATCGCCCACACCTTCGTCGTCGTCAGCGCCGACGACCCGCAGATCGCCGCGGTGGTGCCCCAGCATGGCGTGAGCGTGCTGCGCTGCGGCGGCGCCACCCGCATGGAATCGATCCGCAACGGCCTGGCGGCGATGGCTGGCAGCGTGCGCGACGACGACTGGGTGCTGGTGCACGACGCCGCGCGCCCGGGCCTGAACCGCGCGCTGATCGACAAACTGATCGTTGAAGTCGGCACGCACGCCGTCGGCGGCCTGCTGGCGCTGCCGGTGGTCGACACCGTCAAGCGCGCCGGTCCCGATGCCGTCGCCACCGTGTCGCGCGACAGCCTGTGGCTGGCGCAGACCCCGCAGATGTTTCGGCTGCGCCTGCTGCGCGACGCGCTCGCGGCCGCCACCGATGCTGCCGCCGTCACCGACGACGCCAGCGCGGTGGAAGCGCTGGGCCTGGCGCCGATGCTGGTCGAAGGACATCCCCGCAATTTGAAAGTGACGCTGCCGCAAGACATCCGGATTGCCGAGATGTACCTGGCCGCGCCTTAACCTTTACTGTGAACTGACATGGCACTCGCATCCTACAATCCCACTCCGCCGTTCCGCATTGGTACCGGCTATGACTGCCACGCCCTCGTCGAAGGCCGCAAACTGGTGATCGGCGGGGTCGCAATTCCTCACCGGCTCGGGCTGTTCGGCCATTCCGACGCCGACGTCCTGCTGCACGCGATCATCGATTCGATGCTCGGCGCGGCCGCGCTGGGCGACATCGGCAAGCATTTCCCCGACACCGACCCGATGTTCGCCGGCGCCGACTCGCGCACCTTGCTGCGCGAAGTGGCGCACCGCGTGATCGCCACCGGCTACACCATCGGCAACATCGACGCCACCATCATCGCCCAGGCGCCGAAGATGGCGCCGCACATCCCGCACATGGTCTCGCGCATTGCCGAGGACATCGGCGTGTCGCCGCAGCAGGTCAACATCAAGGCCAAGACCAACGAAAAGCTGGGCTACCTGGGGCGGGAAGAGGGCATGGCGGCCGAGGCGATCTGCATGCTGATCAAGGCGCCGGCCCCGTAAGTTATCGACGGGCGCCGCCGGGCGCGTGAACGGGGTCCCCGCGAACGCGGGGGCCCCATTGCGTTGATCAGCCCAAAAAAACAACTTCCCAATCGGTGTAATTGCACTATAATTTCAACATTAGTGTACCTGCACCTATCATGCTCACCGAAAAACCACTCGGCTGCACCTGCTTCAAGCTGCGTAAACTCACGCGCACGATGTCGCGCCTGTACGACCAGCACCTTGCCACGGCCGGCCTGAAGACCACCCAGTACTCCGTGCTCGTCAACGCCGCCCGCGCGGCGTTGCCGGTGGCCGCGCTGGCCGAACGCCTCGGCACCGAGCGCACCACGCTCACGCGCAACCTCAAGCCCTTGATCGACGCCCAGTGGATCACGCTCGAGCCGGGCGCCGACAGCCGCCAGCGCATCGTCACCATCACCGCCGCCGGCCGCGCCAAGGTCGCCGACGCTTTCGTCGCCTGGCGCGCCGCCCAGGACGCGCTCGAACACCTGCTCGGCACGGAAGCGGTGCGCACGCTGCACGCCCAGCTCGACGCCACCATGAATCAACTGACACCGCTCATCGAGGATCTCAACCATGCCCACCCAGACTGAAATGACCCCACGCGCCGCGTGGCTGCTGATCCTCGCCGCCTCCGCGATCCTGATGATCACGATGGGCGCGCGGCTGACGACGGGCCTGTTCATGTCGCCGATCAACACCTCGACCGGCCTGGGCATCGCCTCGATCAGCTTCGCGCTGGCGGTGGGGCAGTTCGTGTGGGGCGCGGCGCAGCCGATCTTCGGCGCCGTCGCCGACAAGTACGGCTCCTCGAAAGTGATCATCCTCGGCGCGCTGCTGCTGGCATCGGGCATGGCGCTGACGCCCTTCGTCAGTTCGCAGTGGGGCCTGATGCTGACGATGGGCATCCTCAGCGCGGCCGGCGCCGGCGCCGGCAGTTTCTCGATCCTGATCGGCGCCACCGCGCAGCGCCTGCCGGCGGCGAGGCGTCCGTTCGCGGCCGGCTTCATCAACGCCGGCGGCTCGTTCGGGCAGTTCGTGTTCGCGCCGCTGATGCAGGCCATCATCAGCAGCGCCGGCTGGGTCGCCGCCATGCTGACGATGGCCGCCACCACGCTGCTGACGATTCCTCTGGCCTGGCCGCTGCGCCGCGGCGCCGGCGTCAAGACTGTCGCCGGCGCGCCTGCCGTCAAGCAGGTCCAAGCGCCCGGCATGGGCCTGGGCAAGCAGATCAAGATCGCGCTGCGCGACCGCAGCTACCTGTTCCTGCATGCCGGCTTCTTCACCTGCGGCTTCCACATCGCTTTCCTGGTCACCCACCTGCCGGGCGAAGTCGCGCTGTGCGGCCTGTCGGCCGGCGTGTCGGCCACGGCGCTGGGCCTGATTGGCCTGTTCAACATCGCCGGCAGCCTCACCGCCGGCGCGCTGTCGACGCGCTACCGCATGAAGTCGCTGCTGGCCCTGATGTACGCCAGCCGCGCGGCAATCGTCGCCATCTACCTGCTGGCGCCGAAAACGCCGATGACGTTCTACATATTTGCCGCTGCGCTCGGATTCACCTGGCTGGCCACGGTGCCGCCGACGGCCGGCCTGGTGGGTAAATTGTTCGGCATGCGCTACCTGTCGACGCTGTTCGGCTTGACGCTGCTGTCGCACCAGGTCGGTGGCTTTCTCGGCGCCTGGCTCGGCGGGCTGTCGTTCGTCAGCTTCGGCGACTACACCTGGATGTGGTACGCCGACATCGTCCTGGCGCTGGGCGCCGCGCTGATCAACCTGCCGATCCGCGAAGAGCACGTGGTGCGGGCGCCGGCCGTCGCCGTGAAGGCATAAGGGTATGGCGCGCGATACCTGGGCGTATCGGGAGGTGGCGGTCGAATCCGCGCTCGATCCGCGCACCGGCTTGCTGCGGATCCGCCCGATGGCCGGCCAGGCCTTCGCGCCGACCTTGCCGGTGCAATGTTCGCGCCGCTTATCCGACCCGGCGATCTATCCTGCGGGTACCCGGTTCCTGCTCTCGGCCAAGCTGACCGACCGCCAGGGCGGGCCGCCTTTCCTGTACGCATACCATGGCGATCCCGCCGTGGTATTGACCCCCACTGCGGCGAAGAAATTCCTGGCCGCCTTCCGCCGCGGCCGCATCTAAATTCAACCGCTGGTGTCAGGTCTGACATTAAGACATTTACGCGTGAATGTCTTAATGTCAGACCTGACACCAGCTTTTGGGCTTCCGCACAAGAAACTAGGCGCCTTCGGCACGGCGCCCGCGACCGCTCCGATGTATACTGTCGTGTTTATTTTTGATGTGATAACAATGAGTTATGAACAAAGCAAGGCTCCGGCGGCCGGCCCCGCGACCCCGGGCCACCCGTTGCGGCGCCGCGGCCTGTCGGTCATGTTGTCGCTGGTGATCATCACGAGCGCCGGCGTCGTGCTGGCGCAAGTGCTGCAGCCGCAGCCGGCGCCCGTGGTCGCTCCGCCTCCGGCGCCCGCGCCGGTCAAACTGGATACCGTCACCGTGCAGCGCGGCGCGATCGAGGACGCCATCGGCGCCGCCGGCAAGCTGCAACTGTTCAAATACGCCGACGCCTACGCGCAAATCGCCGGCCAGGTCAAAGAGGTCACCGTCGGCATCGGCGACATGGTCAAGGCCAACACGCTGCTGCTCGAGATCACGCCGACGCTGCAACCGACCAAGGCCGAGAACAACCGCGCGCAGATGGCGCGCATGCAGGCCGAACTGGCCGACCAGCGCGCGCAGCTCGAATTTTCCGAGCTGCAGTTCAAGCGCCAGACCCAGCTCAAGGCGCAGAACGCCACCCGCGAGGACGCCTACGAATCGAGCCGCATGGCGCTGTCGTCGGCACGCGCGCGGGTCGACTCCATCGATGCCCAGATCCACCAGCTCGAGGCGACCCTGAAGATCGAAGAAGAAAACCGCAAGCAGACGCAAGTAGTGGCGCCGATCGCCGGCACCGTCGTCGCGCTCAACGCACGCGCCGGCCAGATGGTCAATGCCGCGCAGCCGGCCGCGCCGCTGATCCGCATCGCCGACCTGTCGAAGCTGACGGTGGCCGCGCGCGTGGCGGAAAACGACGTCACCCGCCTGCGCGTGGGCATGCAGGCAACGTTCACCACGCCGGGTTACCCGGGCCGTCACTGGTCCGGCAAGCTGCGCCAGGTGCTGCCGGTCGCCGCCGAGGGCAGCGGCGAGCAGGGCAAGCAGGCGTTCTACACCGTCCTGTTCGAAGTGAACAACGCCGAACATGAACTGATGGCCGGCATGAGCACGCAGGTGCAATTCGTCGTCGCGCAGGCGCCCAATGCGCTGCTGTTGCCGATCAGGGCACTTGGCACGCCCGATGCCGCCGGCGCCTACAGCGTCAACGTCGTCGATGGCCAGCGGCGCTTCACCGCCCGCAAACTGAAGATCGGCATGCGCAACGCGCGCGAGGTGCAAGTGTTGTCGGGCCTGGCCGAGGGCGACCGGGTGCTGGTCGGACCGGCGCCGGCGCCGGTGGTGAGCAGCGCGCCGGCCAAGCCGGTGGCGGCGCTCTGATGCTGCGCCGCCTCGGAGCGACCACCATGGCATGCGCGGTGCTGGCCGGCTGCGCGCAAACGGTGCCGATCGCGGCGCCGCCGCCGAAGGTGGAGATGCCGGCTGGCTGGACCGCGGGGGAGACGGCGCAGCCGCACCAGTGGCCCGACCGCGACTGGTGGAACACGTTCGGCAGCGCCGAACTGACCCGCATGGTCGAAGCTGGCCAGGCGAGCAACCTCGAGCTCGGCGCGGCGCTGGCCCGGCTGCGCCAGGCCGAGGCGCAGGCGCGCATCGCCGGCATCGCGCTGTTGCCCACCGTCGACTTCTACAGCGGCGCCGACCGTTCCCTGCCTATTGGCAACGGCAGCAGCAACACCTCCGCCAGCGGCCAGTTGCAGGTCGCCTACGAAGTCGATTTCTGGGGCAAGAACAAGGCCAGCATGGCGGCCGCGGCTGCGTCGCTGGAGGCGAATCGCGACGACCGCCAGACGGTAGTGCTGACGGTGACCAGCGCCATCGTTTCGACCTACCTGCAGGTGCTGTCGCTGCACGACCGCCTGGACAGTGCGCGCGCACACGTCGCCAATGCCGAGCACGTTCTGGTGCTGGTGCAGGCGCAACGCAGCGCCGGCGCCGCCTCGCCGCTGGACCTGGCGCGCCAGCGTTCCGCGGTGGCCGGCCAGAAGGCGGCGATACCGGACCTGCTGCAGCAGCAGCGCGAAGCGCAATCGGCGCTGGCAATCCTGCTCGGCCGCGCGCCGCAGACCTTCAAGGTAGGCGACGACGGCCTCGACACGATTTCGCTGCCGCACGTCACGCCTGGTTTGCCGTCCGAACTGCTGGCGCGCCGGCCCGACATTCGCCGCGCCGAAGCGAACCTGACCGAGGCCGACGCCAACGTCGCCGTCGCCCGCGCGGCGCTGTTCCCGAATATCCGCCTCACCGGAGCGCTGGGAGCGCAGAGCAGCGCCTTGCTGTCGCTGCTGAACGCGCCGAACCTGGTGGCCAACGTCAGTGCCTCGCTGATGACGCCGATCTTCGACGCCGGCCGCCTCAAGCGCGAGCGCGACATTGCCATCGCCAGGAAGCAGGAGCTGGTGCAGCTCTACCGGGCGACGGTACTGGGCGCGCTGGCCGAAGTGGGCCTGGTGCTCGGCCAGATCCACAGCCTCGACGAACAGCTCAAGCTGAAAAAGACCGAACTGGGCGAAACCAGGCTGGCGTTCGACCTGTCTGAAATCCGCTACCGCGTGGGCGCGGAGGACTTGATGACGGTGCTCGACACGCAGCGTGCGCTGTCGGACGTGCAGAACGACCTCGGCATGCTGAAGCTGAAACGCCTGCAGGCGACGGTGTCGCTGTACAAGGCGCTCGGCGGCGGCTGGCAGGCCGATGCGCTCGCCGATGCCGGGGCAGATAAACCGGTGATATCGCCAAAGAAACTACGCTGACTGCGGCATCACCGTCCGCCCGTCCGCGGCGTTACCAGTTTCGTTTAGCCGCCGTGCCGGCCTCAAGCGAGCGCGGCACACGTGCGCGCTGCTATCAGGAAAGGTGTAAAAATACCAGTATTTCCCCCCCCCCACCCAAAGGACACTCCATGGCCACTCGCAAAATCGCAGTCATCGTCGGCAGCCTGCGCAAAGAATCGTTCAACCGCAAGGTCGCCAAGACGCTGATGCTGCTGGCGCCGCCGCAGCTTGACATGGAAATCGTCGAGATCGGCCAGCTGCCCCTGTACAACCAGGACGACGACGCCAATCCGCCGGCGGTCTACACCGAGTTCCGCGAGACCATCAAGAAATTCGACGGCGTGCTGTGGGTGACGCCCGAATACAACCGCTCCGTGCCGGGCGTGCTGAAAAACGCCATCGACGTCGGCTCGCGGCCATACGGTGACAGCGCGTGGAACGGCAAGCCGTGCGGCGTGGTCAGCGTCTCGCCGGGCGCGATGTCCGGCTTCGGCGCCAATCACCACCTGCGGCAATCGCTGGTGTTCCTCAACATGCCGGCAATGCAGCAGCCGGAAGCCTACATCGGCAACATCAGCAAGCAGTTCGATGGCGACGACTTGACGAACGAATCCACGAAGAAGTTTTTGCAGAGCTTCATCGACGCCTTCGCCGCCTGGGTCGAGCGACACGCCGACTAGCGCTGACGGCCTGTCGGCTCAGTGGCGCCGAGGCGGCGCGTTTGGGCGCATCGCCCGACGGCGATTCGCGCCTGCGCGACTTCCTTTCCGAATTGTTTTCCACGGGAAACAACGGATTCCATGCTGAATCGGGCCAAATCGATCCAATCGATTGACGATGTTTCCCTGCTGCTCTAAGATTTTCCGACCGGAAACATCGTGTCGCCTCCCTCTACCGTCCGGGCCCGCTTGCTTTGGCGCATCTTCCTGATCGGCCTGCTGCCCTGAGCGCGCGCCCTGTCACCCGCGACTGACTCGCTGCATTTGGAAAATACATGAATATGAACGTTAGGACCCGCCTCTTCGCTGGATTTGGCCTCGTCGTGCTGCTCTTGATCGCCATCACGCTGCTCGGCATCACACGCCTGAGCGCGCTTAACGACAGCACCAGGCTGATCGTCAATGACCGCTACCCGAAAGTCGCGCTTGCCAATGCAGTGCTGGACGGCATCAATAAGAACGCCATCCTGATGCGCAACATGCTGATCGTCGATGACCCGGAACAGGTCAAGGGCGAGCTGGCGCAGCTGGCCGCGATCCGCCAGCAAGTGGGCGCCGATCTCGCCGTGCTCGACAAACTGCTCAATACGGAAAAAGGGCGCCAGATTTACTTGAAAATCGCCGATGTGCGCGACAAGTACGCAAAAGGACAGAACGAATTCCTGCAGCTGATCACGGACGGCAAGAAGCCGGAAGCGAGCCGCCTCCTGCTCTCGCGCGTGGTCACTGACCAGCAGGCATTCTTCGACTCGGTACGCGGCCTGGTCAAGCTCGGCGGAGTGCTGGTCGAGAAGGGCAGCCAGGAAGCGGAAAGCAACTACAGCGAAAGCCGCAATGTGATGGGGGGGCTGGCGGCACTGGCTACCTTGCTGGCATGCGCACTGGCCTACTGGATCACGCGCAGCATCACGCGACCGCTGAACCAGGCGATGCGCGTTGCGCAAACCATCGCCGCCGGTGACCTGACCAGCCGCATCGACGTCAGCGCCAAGGATGAAACGGGCCAATTGCTGCTGGCCCTCAAGCACATGAACGAGAGCCTGGTGAAGATCGTCGGCGACGTCCGCTCCGGTACCGACACCATCGCCACCGCCTCGAGCGAGATCGCGGCCGGCAACCAGGACCTGTCGGCGCGCACCGAGCAGCAGGCCAGTTCGCTGGAAGAGACGGCCGCCTCGATGGAAGAACTGGCCGGCACCGTCAAGCAGAACGCCGACAATGCGCGCCAGGCCAACGCGCTGGCCGCATCGGCCTCCGAGGTCGCCCTCAAGGGCGGCGCCGTGGTCGCGCAGGTGGTCGACACGATGGCTTCGATCAACGACTCGTCGAAAAAGATCGTCGACATCATCAGCGTCATCGACGGCATCGCTTTCCAGACCAACATCCTGGCGCTGAATGCGGCGGTCGAAGCGGCGCGCGCAGGCGAACAGGGCCGCGGCTTCGCCGTGGTGGCTGCGGAAGTGCGCAACCTGGCCCAGCGCAGCGCGGCCGCCGCGAAAGAAATCAAGGAACTGATCGGCGATTCGGTCAGCAAGGTCGAAGCGGGCAGCCGCATGGTCAATTCGGCCGGCGCGACCATGACCGACGTCGTCGCCAGCGTCAGGCGGGTGACCGACATCATGGGCGAGATCGCCCTCGCCGGGCAGGAGCAAAGCGCCGGCATCGCGCAGGTGAACCAGGCGATCGCGCAGATGGACCAGGTCACGCAACAGAACGCGGCGCTGGTCGAGGAGGCCGCGGCGGCCGCCGATGCGATGCAGGAGCAGGCACAACAACTGTCGTCGGTGGTGGCGACCTTCAAGCTGGCGACGGCGGCGACGTTGCCGCCGGCGCGCGCGTTGCTGCGCTAGCCCGATCGGCGGCCGGCGTCGGCGTGCGCGGCCGGCCGTCCGGCTAGCGCTCGGCGGCTTCAAGCGCGGCGGCCAGCGCCGGCGCGTCGATTTCGCCGACGTGGCGCACCACCAGTTCGCCTTCGCGGTTGAAGAACAGCGTGGTCGGCATGGCGCTCGAGCCGGTCGCGACGCCCGCCTGGCGCAGGCGGTCCGACAGCACGTTGCGCAGCGCCAGGTCGTGCGCCCGCAGGAAGCGCCGGATCTGCGGCGCCTCCTCGCCCTGGTTGACGAACACGAACTGCACGTCCGCATGCCGCGCCTGCGCGTCGGCCAGCAGCGGCATTTCGCGCCGGCACGGCGGACACCAGCTGGCCCACAGGTTGAGCACCAGGGGGCGCCCGCGGAACGTGGCCAGGTCGATGGCAGCGCCGTCAAGGTTGCGCAGCAGAACCGCTGGAGGACCGGGCCGGGCCGTGGCAAGATAGGGCGCCGCTACCGTCGCCAGCGCCGCGGCGCAGGCCGCGCAGGCCAGCGTGAGCGCCAGCGGCCGACGCAACCGGGGCGAGCGGCGCGTGCCTTCGGTGGCCGCCACCAGCGCGGCGAATACGGCGGCGGCGCCGACGAAGCCGCCATCGGCCAGATCGGCCACCCGCCATGGCGCGGCGCCATACACGTCGAGGTGGGCGAGGACGAAGGTGAGGCGCCCGGCGACGACGGCGACAGCGACGACCACGCCGGCCAGCGGGCCGACCTGGACGCGCCGGAAGCGCCGCCACCACCAGTGGGCGCCAAGTAACGCCAGCAGCACGCATGCCGCGATGAACAGTTGTGTCACGTGCCTGGCTTTCCGAGTGCGCCGGCGCGGTGGCGGGCGGCTGGTTATTCGATCCGAAGGTTGTGAAATGGTATGCTACGGGCGGGAAGTTAAAGAACCATTAGCGCCTGGCGTCGGCCGGTCCGCGGCAAGGCGCGCCAGGATATCGAGGTAAAAATTGCGTGAACCGATTTCGCGTTCGAGGATTCGATCGCTTGCTGTCGTCGCTGTTGCCGGCATCGCTCCGCCGGCGCTGGCCGGCCGGCCGAAACTGGTGCTGGTCACCGCCGAAGATATCGAAGATACGCTCCACGGCGCATGGCTGAAGATGATTTACGCCGATGCGTGCGCGCGGGTCGGTTTTGACATGGCGCTCGAGTCGTATCCGGCGCGCCGCTCGACGGCGCTGTCGGACGCCGGCCTGGTCGCCGGCGAGATCAACCGGGTGCGCAATTATGCCGACCGGCATCCGGACATGATCCGCATCGACCCTTCCCATTTCACGATGAATTTCTGCGCCTACGGCCATCCCTCGCTGCGGCTGGGCAAAGGGTGGGGCGGGCTGTCGCAGTTCGGCACCCCGCGCATCGAATACCGCAACGGCGTGGCGCGCTGCGGCGAAATGCTCGGTGCGATCGTGCCGGCGGCGCAGCTGTCGGCCGTCAACAACGTCACGCTGGCGCTGCGCAAGCTGG
>JBBRXM010000087.1:0-21915 GCA_038248405.1 Burkholderiales bacterium | reverse complement strand
CTACAAGGGAATAGATGCTGATCCAGGACTTTTAATCCGTTGGTCGCAGGTTCGAATCCCGCACGGCCTACCACGAATACCCAAAAAGCCCACGAACGCAAGTTCGTGGGCTTTTTGCTTTCTGGTCCATATCTGGTCGCTTGGCAAATCGTAGACCGGAGAGCAAGACGCGCCTGGCACTGATCCCTCTAGTTGTTGCCTCCCATTCCGTGGCTGGACCGGCGCACGCTGCCGCCCCGGCCGCAACGGCAATCGACATCGTGTCCGGTTGCAGTTTGCAATGAGCGCGGCTGCGAGCCTATCATTGAGATCCCGATCAAAAACAGGAGCATCCGTTGGACCAGACCATCAGCGTGAAGAACATCATGAGCGCAAGAGTCGTCACAGTAATGTTGGACGACAAGCTCTCCTTGGTGAAAGAGATTTTCGAGCACAGCAAGTTCCACCATCTGCTCGCCATCGAGGACGGCAAGCTGTTTGGTGTCGTCTCGGATCGCGACTTGTTCAAGGCGCTCAGCCCGAATATTGGGACATCCACGGAGACACATAAAGATACTGCGACCCTGAACAAGCTGGTACACCAGATCATGACGCGAAAGCCGGTTGCGCTGCATGACGACGCCACCATCGGCGACGCCATCGATCTGTTCAATGTGCACGGGGTTTCCTGCATCCCGATCCTCGACAGTAGCGGCCGGCCGGTTGGCATCGTCAGTTGGCGGGACGTGCTCAGGAACCTGAAGCCTGGCGTGGCCGGGACCGAGGCGGCGAGCCCAGGCGATTGAAGAGAATTTTTGAAACCGATGGGCTGAGCGGCGGCAGAAACATCGAAATGACGTCTGGGCGGGCGCCGCACATCGCGGCGTACCGGAGACAGTGTCTTGGAATCGGATGAGCCGATCTGGCATCCATAGAACGCGATGTCGCGGGGGGGGACCGGCCAGAAGCCGGTGCTGACAGGCCGCCCCGTTCAGCAAGTCATTCAGGCTTTAAACATCTTCAACAAGGTCACCGCCGGCGACGCCGATCCGATTTTTCGGCCTGCCTGCGCCGCTTCCAGCACTTCGACAAGTTCATCATATTTGTCGGCCTGTCTGTCGTCCAGGTTGGTCATATTCATATTCCAGCGCGAAAACGTACGAAAACTGGCGGGTTCGTTGTAAAGGATCCGCGAATTTTTATGGCGGGGATCGAGTTCGATTTTGTTGTACAGCTTACTGAGCGCCGCCGCCGGACCTTCCAACACCTGCAAGAACCACCCGCCGTTGTAAAACAGACTGCCAGTCACGTCGAGCGGGCCGTTGTTTGTTTTTGCGGTATTTTGAATCGCAATGAGGTCCTCCTGCGACATCTTACGGACCGCTTGGCTTAAGTAAACAAGTTGGTTAATTGACATGTCATCCTCTTTATTTTGGTAAAAACGCATTCGCATGGTTGAGGACGCAATAAATTGTCCAGGACAAATATTACTCCAGGGAAACTAAAGATGCAAGCACGCATTTCCGTCCGGAACAAAAAGATGGGGCCTGCCACGAGACCCGCGCCTTTACGCCTCGACGTCCCACACCCTGTCGCGCCCCGCCGACTTGGCGCGATAGAGGCGGCGGTCGATCCGGTCCAGGAAGACGTCCGGATCGTCCTCGGCGCCAGGCACGATGGTGCCCACGCCCATGCTGACGGTGACCAGGCGGCCGACGCCGGATCCGGCGTGCGGGATCTTCCTGTTACTCAACAGCTTGCGGCAGCGCTCGGCCACGTTGCCGGCAGCTTCCTCGTCCGTCGCCGGCAGCAGCAGGACGAACTCCTCGCCGCCCAGACGCGCGCACAGGTCGCGTGAACGCGAGGCGCCCTCGTCCATGGCCCGGGCCACGCGACGCAGGCACTCATCACCCTGGACGTGGCCGTAATGGTCGTTGTACTGCTTGAAGTAATCGATGTCGATGATGACGATCGACAGCGGCTCGCCGGTGGCGCGCGCCTTGGCCCATTCCACCGGGTACAGGGTGTCGAACATGCGGCGGTTGGCCACGCCGGTCAGGCCGTCGCGGTAAGACAGCGCTTCCAGCTCACGCTGCAATTGCAGGATCTTTTCTTCGGCCTGCTTGCGCGCGGTGATATCGAACATGAAGCCGACCAGCGCATCGACGCTGCCGTCCTCGCGGCGCACCACGTGCACCACGTCGCGGATCCAGACCTGGTCGCCGTCGCGCGTCAGGGCCCGATAATCGGCTTCGTGGTCGACGCCCTGCTGCGACTGCGCGACGCAGAAGTCGACCGTCTTCTGGCGGTCTTCCTCATGGATGCGGTCGGCCCAGTCGGTCACGGATAGCCAGCTCGACGGGCTCCATCCCAGCAAATCCTCGATCTGCGGGCCAATGTAGGTGAAGCGCATCGTGGTCCAGTCGATACGCCACGGAATCGCCTTGGTCGATTCCAGCAAGGTGCGATATACACCGGGATCGTCGCAGGCGACGGGCGCAGAGTCGGAAAGTGGTGGTTTCATCGAAGTAACGGAGCCAGCGGGAAGTGGCATTGTGCACTGGAAACGCCACCCGCCGTCAAGTCAGACTGCATTTCAGGACGTCCTCGGCCCGCGACAGCGATTCTCATGCTAGAAATGCCCGCCGACAAACAGCACCGGAATATTCTTTTTCCGCATGCGGTGCAAGGAATATATGGAATACGCTATCAGGCCTGCTGACATCAGATGCGGGTTGCCGCCGGCCAGTTCGTACATGTCGATATCGTTTCCCCGGTACCCGTTCTTGCCGCGTATCTGGGTATAGTAAGTCGCCACGTGGACGACATTCGAATACAGGTTCGTGGCGATGAAGCCTTGGCCGAACCCGGATCGTGCACCGGCGTCGTGCCGCAGCAAGGCCTCCGCCGCCAGGTTGCTGGCGACGAAGCCGGCGGTGCTGATGACCCTGGCGGAGCCGGCGCTCATCGTGCGAGGCAGTTTCACGTCCGTCTGGCCGCACAGGAGCTTGCACTGCGGGCCAGGAATCCGAATCCGGATTTCCTCCGCGCCAGCGGCGCTGAAGGCGGCCGCGTGCCCGAGCTCATGGACGTAGATGCCGGCGTAGATGCCCGCGGCCGCGCCCAGTGCGCGCTGGATATCGTCGCTGGCGGCCCGGGCCGCATTGCTCAACAAAAGTCCCAACAGCAGAACCCCCGGCGTATAGCGATGTACTCTGTTCATATTCTTGCGCGATGCGCGTTATGGCGAATTCGGCAATGATACAGATAACGACGAGCAATTAATGCCTGGCAGAGTAGGCCTCATTCCCGCCCCGCTTTTTCAGCCGGGCGCACCCTTGTTCTGATCTACCTCAACGCGGGGATGAACATGGCTATGCGGCGCGGGTGCCGTTCGTATCATGGATAGCGATTCCCCGCCTGACAACCCATGAGGTGACATATGCTCTGCAACAAAAAAGCGCTGGCGGTCCTGACCGCGAGCCTGTTGTGCACCGGCTTCGCCGCCGCCCAGTCAACATCCACGCAGTCGAAGCCCGCCACGCCGGTCGCCGGCAGGTCCACGCTCGGCGTTGCCGTGGTGGAGATGGACGCTGTGGTGGCCGGCTGGAGCATCAACCGGGACATTCTCAAGAAGCCCGTCGTCAACGAGAAGAAGGAAAAGATCGGCACCATCAGCGACATCGTCATCTCGCCCAATTCGGATGGGAGTGCCCCGGCGGCCTCATTTGCCATTGTCGGCGTCGGCGGCTTCTTGGGGATCGGCAAGCGCGATGTCGCCATACCGATGGAACAGATCAAGCTTCAGGACGGCACCCTCACGCTGGCCGGTGCGACCAAGGATGCGCTCAAGGCGCTGCCGGCGTTCGAATACCGGCGCAAGTAAAACAAAAGCCCGCGATACAGGCGGGCTTTTCGGGAGCGATCTGCGGCCGGCGCCGCCGGCGGCACCGGTTCAGGCGGCCGGGGTGGCCGGGGTGGACGGCTTTATCCTGATCAGCACCAGGCCGTTCGCGGTGGCCATGACGATATCCTGGCTGCCGTCGCCATTGATATCGCCGATTGCCAGCGCATCGGGATAGTTCGCGGTGCTCGGCACCTTGTACAGCCATCCGACCAGGCCTTCCTGGCGCGGCTGCGCATAGTAGACGGTCACGGTCTGCGTGTCGCGATTGACCACGACCAGGTCAGTCTTGCCATCATGGTCGATGTCGGCCGTGCGAATCGCTGCAGGAAGCTCGTACGACGCCAGCGGCGCGCCCGCGGCCAGTTCGCCCTGGGCGTTCTGGTAGAACGTGATCACCCGTGCGAACGGCGCGCTGCCGGTGACGGTGACGGCGACATCGGCCAGGCCGTCGCCGTTGATGTCGCCCACCGTCAAGTTGCCGGTGACGCCGGTGGTGGCAAAAGGTGGTGGCAGATCATAATATTTCGCTGCCGCGAAGGTACCGTCTGCTTTTTGTGCGAGGACACCGAACTGAGGCGAGCCACGGTTCAGTCCACGCATCTGCACGATGTCCGGCCTGCCGTCGTTGTTGATGTCGCCGACCGCGAAATCATCGGTACCCGTGTCCACCGCATACGACGTTTCGAGATCGAACACGCCAGCCTGGATCTGCCGGAAGACGCTGATCGAACCGGTATTGAAGCCAGCGCCGATCAAGTCGACGAAACCGTCACGATCGAGGTCGACCAGCTTGACGCGCAGAGCATCGAGGGTTGGCAGTAATTGCGCCGCACCGATAGTGCCTGTGGCACTTTGCGCGAATACCTGGATGCCGCACACCTCGCCGGCGCTGTCGGCGAGGGTGCCGACCACGATATCGTTCTTGCCGTCATGATTGACGTCGCCCACTGCCACCGAGGTCGGCACACAATGAACCGAACTCATCTTGTAGCCCGTCGGCGCCGCCAGGGTGCCGTCCGCGCGTTGCAGGACTACCTGCAGCGTGTCGGTCACGTTGGCGCCGCTGCGCGTGGTGACGATGTCGGCGCGACCGTCGCCGTTGACGTCGCCAACGGCAACCGACACTGCGTCTTTGCTGACCGGCATATCGATCGTCGTCACCTGGGCGGCCGGCGGAACCGTGAGGAAATTGAAGCGCGCTTCCTGCGCAAGCGCGACGCCGGCGGTGCTCTTGATGCCAGTGGCCAGGACAATCGTGTAAGGCCGCGTCATTTCCAGCCCAGCCAGCGGCTTGATTTCCACTTCCCGTCCGGTCAGCGTGATCGTGGCCGGTACTCTTAACGTGCCCTGCGCCAGGAAAACGGTGTTCTGGTTGACTGTCGACGCGTCGACATCCACGCTGAACTGGGCACGGATGCGCGTGTCGAGCGCGGAATAGGCTTCCAGCGATGTGGGATTCAACAGGGTTGCCACCGGCGCCGGGGCAGGCGCGGGCGCGGGCGTCGGCGCCGGCGTCGCCCCGGTCGCGCCGCCGCCACCGCCACCGCCGCCACAGCCGGCCAGCAGGGCCGCGACCACGGCGGCCGCGAGGATTGATCGGGCAATAGCTGCGCTGCGGATTGATGCACTCATGATTTTACCCATAGAAAATTGCTACTTTTATATCCATGCAAATCCTACCATGTCGGAATAGGCGGACGCTGCACGATAGAAATTTTGTTGTACTGACAAAACATACCATGCAATTCGGTATGTTCCTGTTCCGATAGGAAAATAATGAACAGCGGTGAGCACATTGCGCAACGCCGGCGTCGCGGGGGCCGGCGTCAACTAGAGATAGCGGTTATGCGCGATGGCCCGTTCGAGGAATGCCAGCACGATATGCGGCGCGTCGGCGTGCAACGTGATGAGCTTGCCGTCGATGCCATGTTCGAGGTCGGTGACGCCTTCGGCGTCGAAGGTGAAGGCGCCAAGGCAGTCTTCGACCGGGTATCCGTAGGCGCGATGGCAGTGGGTGCAGGTGACGCGCCCGCGCGGATCGAAGTCGTCGCTGAACATGAGCAGCATGCGGAAGCGGATGCGCACTTCCATGAACACTGCCTCGATGCTGCCGTCGTCGCTCGGATCGGAGACCGACACTGAGCGCAGCGCCGCCGCCCCATGGAAATAGTGGTGCGCAGACGTCAAGGCGGCGAAGCACCCGCGCAGCTGCTCGCCGCCCCTTTCCATTTGCGAAAACCGCAGCAACCGATCCTGGGACAGCATGCGCTGCTCCTTGCTCAGTGGGTTGGGCCGAAAATGTCTCGAAGATACTTCATGGTAGGCTGCAATTTAAGAAACGCAACCCAATCCGGCAGAGCTGGTCTGCACAGGCACAACCGCGGGCCGTTCAGACCAGTAACGCTGCGCTCATCAACTGGAATTCCTGGGCAGACTCGCGCAAGATGCTCTCGAGCGTCTCCTGGTCGAGCACCAGGTCGAGCGCGGATTCGGTCGAGATCGGCTCGGGGGCGACCTGGGGGGCCAGCGGCGACTGCACCGGCGCGAACTGGTTAGCCAGCAGCAGCGTGTCGAGCAAGGTACTCGGAGGCATTCCCAGCAGGCCGCTGCGCAGGTTCTGGATGGCCACCGCCACCGGATCCGGGATCGACAGCTTGCGCATGACTTCGCGGCTGACTACTTCCTCACACAGCTGGATCCAGTTTTCGGGATCGGCGTCGAGCAGGCCCGGAAATTCGTCTGCGCGGGAAAGCAGGTAGAAGCCGCCTACTTCATGGACGATGGCCGCAAATAGGGCAGTATCGGGATTGATGAAGGTAACCCGGCGGGCGAACACCTGTGCCAGCGCGGCCACATGCGCAGTGTGTTCCCATAACTGTTCGGCCTTGAAGCGCAGCTGCGGGTCGATGATGCGGCTGCCAAACTGGCGCACGACCAGCCCGGCCACCAGCATCTGCAGGCTGCGGTAGCCGATCCGCATCACCGCCGCGCGCACGTTGGTGACCGTCGCTTCGCCGTTGCGGTTGAAGGCGGCGGCATTGGCCATCGCCACCGTGCGGGCCGCCAGCTGGGGCTCGCCGAGCACGAGCTTGATCGCGTCCTCGATATGGCAGTCGGGGTCGTTCAGCGCAAGCTGCAGGCGCAGGGCGGCATTCACGCTGGTAGGAAAAACAATTTCCCCGCGTTCAGCCTGGGCGGCGATAAGGCCAAAGGTTTCGAGTCTGTTCACGCGAAAATTATACTCTGCGGCGCGCGCCCGCGGTGGGCTGGCATGGCGCATTGGCGCAGCCGGGCCGGCGCCACAACGCAAAATGCCCGCGCGGCGACTTGACGTCACCGCGCGGGCACCGATGCTGCTGCGCTGGCTTACTTGACCTTGATGGCGCTCTTGACGCTGGAGACGCCTTCGACGCTCTTGGCCAGCCGCACGGCCTTGTCGGCATCAGCCTTCGAATCGACGAAGCCGCTCAGCATGACGATGCCCTTTTCGGTCTCGACGTGGATCGCCATCGATTTCAGTTCAGGCTCCTTGAAGATGTCGGCCTTGACCTTGGTAGTGATGACCGAATCGGCGACCACGACGCCGGACTTGCGGGCGGCAACAGCGCTCTTGTCGGCGGCGTTGTCGGTCGCGCGCTCGGTCTTGCCGGCCACGACAGCGGCGGCATTGCGGGTGCGGTCGGCGGCGTTGGCGGCGACTTCCTTGGTCTTCTCGACAACCGTGGCGGCCGCATTGCGCGTCTTGTCGGCGGCGACAGCGGCGGCGTTGCGCGTGTTGTCGGCAGCGTTGTCGACCGCGTTGGCGGTGCGGTTGGCAACCGTGCCCGGGGCAACGGTGGTGGTGGTGGCAGTGGTGGTCGCCGCCGTGGTGCCGCCCAGGGTGGTGACGGCGCCGGTACGGTTATCGATCAGGCAACCGGTCTTCGAGCCGCCGGCGATCTGGGCGCACTTGTCGACAGCGGCAGCCTTGGTGGCGTCGCGCGTGGCGGTGGTGGTGACGGGGCTGACGCCATCGGTGCCGGTTGCGGCAACGTTGCGGTCGGCCTTGGCGTCGGCCAGGGCGGCGGTATGCACCGACGTCGCGCTGGCCATGCAGCTGTCCTTGTCGGCGCCGGTCATGTCGGCGCATTTGGCTTTTGCCAGTGCGAAGTCAGCATCGGCAACGGCGCTGCGTGCCTTGGCGCGGCCGGCGATGGTGTTGTTGTACTGGGCGATGGCGTCGGCTTCGGCGTGGGCGCGGGCAGCTTTCGCCTCCTCCACGCAGACACCCTTGGCGTTGCCGGACAGGCTGGTGCACTTGGCGTTGGCGGCCTTGAAGTCGGCGGCAGCTTTCTGGGTGACGTTACGGTAGGTCGCAGGATCGTGGTTCAGGGCGGCGGTAGGCGCAGCTGCAAAGCTGGCGCTGACGGCGGTGGCAAGCAACGTGGCGAGAAATGTGGTTTTCATGGTGATCCCTTGGTTGAATGTTGTTAGTAGCGCTATTTAACGCTGTAAGGACAACCTCATCTGTGCGACAACGTACCCTTGTCGAACAAACCACGAGAACCGACGAAACCGATGGTGTTTTGGCAGCATCAGCCGGCAATCAGCAGCCCTTCGCTCCACAATCCTTCGACGTCGTCGAAGGGCGTTGCCGCATTGCCGAAGGCGGCGGGCTCACGCGCCAGCTCGACCCATGGGCGCGTATCGTGGGCGGCGGCCGGGTGCTGGCCGCGCAGCGACTGCAGCCAGCCGTGGACTTCGGCGTACTGCTGCGGATGGTTGCGCGCGATCCACGCCAGCGCCACCAGGTCGGCATAGCCCTCCTCGCGCCGGCTCACCCGCATCGCCTGCGCTTCGGCCACCAGCGCGCCGGCCGCCTCGTGCTCGGCGGTATCGACCAGGCCGGCAGGCAGGGCGTTCCAGACGCCGGATGCGTAGCGCCAGCAATGGCCCACTTCGTGCGCCGCCATCGCTTCGATCAGCAGGCCGCGCTGCTGTTCCGGCACCTTCTCGAGGATGCTTTCCGCGTCCGGATTGCCGCGCAGCGAAACCACCAGCTTGCAGCGCTTGCCGTCGAAGCCCATCGCCAGCGCGACGTCGCCGCTGCGCGCCCGCGGCTGGACGATGATATCGATGGGAAGCTGCAAGCGTTGCGAATATGCCAGCACCGGTGCGGCCGCCTTCAGCCAGCGCACCTCCTGGTCAGTCAGGTCGGCGGCGAGCGCAGCGCGGGAGGTGAACAGGAGGCAAAGCGACGCGGCGAGTAGTGGCTTGAGCATGGTGGTCTCCGGGGAATCCCATACATGCCTATCGTCACTTCTTTAGCGCGCCTTACCCTTTTTTGAAGTTTATATTTCCGTGTGGAACAAGTGGCAACAGTGGTCAGCCATCAAAACGTTTCCCACTCGTCCGGCGCGGCGTTCGCCCTTGCCAGCTTCTTCGGCGCGGTCGGACGGCGCAGCGGCGTCCTCGTAGCTGCCGGGGCGACGGCCGCCGCGCCCAGCTTGAACACGCTGACGACCCGCGCCAGGGCGGCCGCCTCGTCGTTGAGCGAGGTCGCGGCGGCGCCCGCCTGTTCCACCAGCGCCGCGTTTTGCTGGGTCGCCTCGTCCATCTGGCCGATCGCGCGGTTGACCAGGTCGATGCCGGCGGTCTGCTCCTGGCTGGCCAGCGCGATTTCGCCCATGATGTCGGTCACTCGCCTGACGCTGGTGACGATATCCTGCATCGTGCTGCCGGCCTGGTCGACCAGGCGCGCGCCCACCTCGACCCGCTCGACCGAGTTGCCGATCAGCGTCTTGATTTCCTGCGCCGCCGCCGCCGAGCGCTGCGCCAGGTTGCGCACCTCGCTGGCGACGACCGCGAAGCCGCGGCCCTGCTCGCCGGCGCGGGCCGCTTCGACCGCCGCGTTCAGGGCGAGGATATTGGTCTGGAATGCAATGCTGTCGATGACGCCGATGATGTCGACGATCTTTTTCGACGACTCGTTAATGCTGGCCATCGTCTCGACCACCTCGGCCACCACCGCGCCGCCCTTGACCGCCACTTCCGAGGCCGACAGCGCCAGCACATTGGCCTGGCGCGCATTGTCGGCGTTCTGGCGCACGGTGCCGGTCAGCTCTTCCATGGAAGAGGCCGTTTCCTCGAGCGTACCGGCCTGGCTTTCGGTACGCGCCGACAGGTCGAGGTTGCCGGCCGCGATCTCGCCGGACGCCGTATTGATGGTAGCGGTGCCGGCGCGCACCTGGCTGACGATGTCGACCAGGTTGTTGCGCATGCCCTGCATCGCAAACAGCAGGCTCGAATCGTCGCCGGCACGGGTATCGATGGCGATCGCGAGGTCGCCGGCGGCAATGCTGCCGACGATCGCGGCGGCGTAATCGGGCTGGCCGCCGAGCTGGCGCAGCAGGCCGCGGCTGATGAACCAGGCCGCCACCGAGCCGGCGCCGACGGCGATCAGCCCCAGCACCAGCATCCACACCAGGAACGACTTCGACACCGCGCGCGCGCTGTCGGCTTCGACCCGGCTCATGCTCTCTTCCAGGTCGATCAAGCGATTGACGCTGGCGAGCCACTCGACGAACGCGGGCGCCGCCTGTTTGGCCAGCACGGTGGCGGCTTCCGCGGTATTGTCGGCGAGACGCAGCGCGATCACCTTGTCTATCAGCGGCTGCGTCTTGCGTTCGACGTCCTTGATGCCGGCCAGCGCGGCCTTCTCGTCGGCGCTGACGTCGCCGGCGAACAGCGCGTCGAGCGGCGCGGCCGACTTGGCGTAGTTGTCGGCCAGCTTTTTGATCAGCTCGACCTGGACGCCGGCGCCGGCGGCGTCCGATGCCAGCACGACGTCGCGCAACGCGATCGCGCGGTCGTGCACGCTGCCGCGGAAATTGATGGCGTAACGTTGTTTGACGTTGTTGACGTCGTTGATGCGGGTCAGGCTGGTGTCGATGCTGCCGACCCGGCTGACCGCCAGCGCGATCAGCGCGATCATCAGGAGGAATACGGCGCCGAAGCCGACGGCCAGGCGCCGGCCGATAGTCATGCTTGATTTTTTCATTGTGAGCTCAGTAGTAATGGTGCCCCGCATCCGAATTACATTCCGGCGGGCAACTTAGGAGACTGTATCACGTCCACCATCTTCATGCGCGCTGCCTACCATAAACAAAAAACTGATAGATTATTACAATGAAAAGATTAGCACGCACGTTTGAGGGTTCCGAAGCGAAAAAGGCCGCTTCCTGACGGGAGCGGCCCTCTGTCCGGCGCGAAGCGCCCATCTTTAACGCTTGGTCGCCGTCAGCGACGCCGCTGTTGTAAATGCGGGACGGATATCGTTCGGCACCGACTGCTTCATCTTGTCGAGCGCCTTTTGCACGTCCGGCCGGATCACCACCAGCCTGGCCATCATCGCCTGCGCCCGCGCATAGTCGCCGGTCGCCTCGATGGTGAGGAACTCGCGGTCCAGGTCCATCACCGCCTGGCGAATTTTCTTGAAGTCGACCGAGAAAGTGCCGTCGCCGTGCGAAACGAAGCCGCCCTTGTCGAGCAGGTAGTTGACCTGGATCGCCATGCCGCGCGCATGCGAATCGGTCAGCCCGAAGTGCAGCGTGCGGAAGGCCGACGCCAGGAAGGTGTTGTACAGCTTGCGCTCGGTCGCCTCGCCCTGCCCCAGCGTGTCCTTCAGCTGGCCCTTCTCCATCATGTATGCCAGCGCCCACAGGCCGGTGACGTCGGCTTTGGCCTCCTCGATGGTCGAGTAGGTGTCCTTCAGATCCTGGCGCGGAGTCGACGCCTTGCCGCCGTTGTTGGTGATGTGCGGGCCCAGGCCATGGGTGATCTCGTGCGCCAGGATGTGGGTGAAGAAGGAGTCGAAGTCAAGGTCCTTCTGTGCGTCGGGGCGCAGCACGATCCTGGCGATCGGCGTCAGCGTCGAGGCGAATTTCGCTTCCTGCACGTTCTTGAGCATGACGCGCTTGGAACCGCGGGCGCTGATGATGCGCTCGTCGTTGGGCAGGTTGTAAGCCGCGGTCTGCACGCCCATGTTGCCGTCGCCGGCGCCGTAGACCTGGTTCACCACCACCATCGGCGCCAGCGCGCCGACCTTCGGATTGCGGTATTGCTTATCTAACGGCAGGTTGTCTTCCAGTTCCTGCATGTGCTTGCCGAAGAAGTCGAGCTTTTTGGTCTCCTTCGGATCGCGCACGTTGACGTAGGCTTCGAACGCCGCCTTGTAGCCGAACATCTCGTCGTTGTAGGTTTCGTAGGGGCCGATGGTGACATCGACCGGCGAATCGAGGTCCATCCAGGCGAAGTCGGACGCCAGGTAGTCGTTCGACAGGAAGGCATCGGCGCGCAGGCTGAGGAATTTCTTCAGCGAGGCGTTATCGGTGGCGGCGGCGGCCTGGCGCAGCAGCGCCGCCAGCTTCTGCAGGTCGGCGCGGTACTCCTCGGAATACGGCACCGTCTTGAATTTGCCGTCGGCGCCGGCGCGGATGGTGGTGAAGAACCACTGCGCCTGTTCCTTGTCCTTGGCCGGCAGCGCGTTCATCCACGCCTCGATCGCCGCCTTGCTGGCGCCGGCGGGATAGAAGTTGGCGCCGTCCGGCTTCTTGGCCGGGATCCTGATGCCCGCGTACTCGGCCGGCATGAACGACTCGTTGCCATCGATGATGGACCACGGACCCTTGTTGAGCCAGAAGTAGCGCTGGCGCGCTTTGCCCAGTGCCGACTGGTCCTTGTTCAATGCCGCCCACAGCGCCTCGTTGTCGGACCAGCGCTGGCGCAGCTGCAGGGTGTCGACGATCTTGGCGGCCTCGATCAGCTTGACGATGGCGGCGCGGTCGCCGGCCGACAGCTTCGACGTGTCGGCGGTGAGCTCGACCGGCGCGAAGCGCCTGGCCATCGTGTCGAGTTGGGTGGCGGAGAGATCGGCAGCGCCGGCGGCGCCGGCGGCGACCATCAGGACGATGGGAGCGAGGATATTCTTCATGGGTCCTTTGGGGGAAAAGAATGCAAGGAATGCATTGTAATCCCAGTGTTACTAGGGGTCAGACCCCGGTGTTGCTTTGTTAGGGTCTGACCCCGGTTGTGTTGGCAGCTGCACGCCAGGAACTCAGCGTCGGCGTCAGACCTTGCCGCGGCCAACAACTCCGGGGTCAGCCCCCCAACTGAAGAACCGGGGTCAGACCCCTGCGGCTACTGCGCGATCGTCGCCAGCGGCGCCTGCTGCGTCCACCCCGCGCCGAGCGCACGCGCCACCGCCACCGTCGCCAGCAGGCGTTGCGCGCGGATCTGCACCGCCGCGCGGTCCGCCGTCAGCGAACTGCGCTGCGCGTCGGTGACGTCGAGGTAGTTCGACACGCCGCGGTCGTAGCGCGCCTGCGCCACCAGGTAGGCGCGCGCCGCCGCCTGCTGCGCCTGCGACTGCACCTCGCCTTGGCGCTGGCGCTGCTGCACGTCCGACAGCGCGTCTTCCACTTCGCGCAGCGCCGTCAGCAGCCGCCCTTGATGATTCGCCACCGCCTCCTCGTAACGCGCTTTTGAAACCGCCAGGTTGGCCTTGTTGCGGCCGCCGTCGAAGATCGGCAGCGACAGCGCCAGCGGACCGACCGAGAACTGGCGCGCGCCGCCGCTGGCCAGGTCGCGCAGGCTCTCCGACGCATAGCCGAAGTTACCCGTCAGGCTCAGCGACGGATAGAACGCGCCTTCGGCCACGCCCACCTGCGCATTGGCCGCGCGCAGCTGCGCGACGCTCGCGGCCAGGTCCGGCCGCTGCGACAGCAGGCTGGCCGGCAGGCCGACCGGAATGGCCGGCGGCAGCGGCAGGTCCGCGCTACCAAGTAACGCGATCAGCGGCGCCGACGGCGACACGCCGGCCAGCGTCGCCAGACTGTGTTCGAGCAGGTTGCGCTGGCGCTGCACTTCATGCAGGTCCGCCTCGGCATTGGCGCGTTCGACGCGGGCGCGCGACAGATCCAGTTCGTTCGACAGGCCGCCGTTGAAGCGCGCCTCGACCAGCTGCTCCGACTCACGCCGGGTGCCGAGCGCGTTCTTGAGGATCGCCATCTCGGCATCCAGGCCGCGCAGCTGCCAGTAGTTGGCCGCCACCTGCGCCGACAGCAGCAGGATCACGCCGTCGCGGTCGTCCTGCGCGGCCAGCGCCTGCGCATCGGCCGCTTCCACCACGCGCTGCACGCGGCCCCACAGGTCAAGCTCGTACGACAGCGAAGCGCCCAGCGCGAAGTTGTTGCCCTTGATGGAGCGACCGCCCAGCGCCAGCGCCTGCGACGTTTCGGCCGAGCTGCGCGAATTGGCCACCGAGGCGCCGAGGCTGACGGTGGGCGCCTGCGCGGCGCGGAACACGCCGAGCTGCGCCTGCGCCTGCAGCAGGCGCAGCGCCGAGGCCTTCACGCCCGGGTTGTCGCGCACCGCGCGCTGCTCGAGCGCGTTCAGCGCCGGGTCGTTGAACACGGTCCACCACTCGGCCGGCAGGCGCGCGCTATCGGGCTTGGCCGCGTCGGCGTGGCGGTAGGCGCCCGCTGCCGGCGCCGCCGGCGCGACGAAATCGGCGCCGACGGTGGTGCAGCCGGTCAGCGCAATGATGGCCAGCGCCAGCGCGCTGCGTACGAAAAGTTTAGGCATGTTCATTCTCTTGTTAGTGGGCGCCGGCGCCGCCGCCGGACGGCGACTTGACCTTGTTGGCGAACCAGAGCACCGCGATGCAGCCGATCAGCACGAAGCCCATGATGACGAAGCCGTCGTTGTAGGCCATGATGTACGACTCGCGCCGCACCAGGCCGGCGAGCGCGGCGAGCGCCTGGTTGCCGGCGGTGACCGGGTCGACGCCGCCCGAGACGAAGGCCTGCGTCATCTGGTCGATGCGCTGCTGCGTCGGCGCCGCGTAGCTGGAGATCGATTCGCCCAGGCGCGCCGAGTGGAAGTGTTCGCGGTTGGTCAGGGCGGTGGCCAGCATGGCGATACCGACCGAGCCGCCGAGGTTGCGGGTCATGTTGAACAGGCTCGAGGCGGACGAGGTGTCGCGCGGCGAGATGCCCTGCATGGCGAAGTTCGACAGCGTCAGCATGATGAACGGCACCCCGAGCGAGCGCACTACCTGGGACCACAGCAGCTGGTCGTAGCCGGTGGTGAAGTCCATGTGGGAGTTCATCAGGCACGACACGCCGAACAGCAGCAGGCCGAACGAACAGAGGATGCGGTTGTCCACCTTCGACGACAGCGCCGCGGCCACCGGCATCACCAGCAGCTGCGGCAGGCCGGCCCACATGATGACCATCCCGATCTGCATCGGCGTGTAGCCGGCGATCTGGCCGAGGTACAGCGGCAGCAGGAACGAGGCGCCGTACAGGCCCATGCCGACGCAGGCCGACAGCACGGTGGCGACCAGGAAGTTGCGCTGGCCATACAGGCGCAGGTTCACGAACGGCTCGGCGCGCGTCATGCTGGTGGCAACCCAGCCGACGATGCCAAACAGCGCCAGCGCCGCGAAGGTGATGATGAAGCTCGAGTCGAACCAGTCCTTCGAGTTACCCTCTTCCAGGAAGATGGTCAGGCAACCGAGACCGGTGGCCATCAGGGCGATGCCGATCCAGTCGGCCTGCGCCAGCAGCTTGAGCTGGTACTTCTCCTTGTCCAGCCCCCACCAGACGCCGAGGATCAGCAGCAGGCCCGGCACCCAGTTGATGTAGAAGATCGACGGCCAGCCGTACAGCTCCGACAGGTAGCCGCCCAGCGTCGGCCCCATGGTCGGCGCCAGCGTTGCCGTCAGCCCGAACACGGCCATGCCGAGCGCGCGCTTGGACGGCGGCAGCTTGGCCATCACCAGCGTCATCGCCATCGGGATCAGGGCGCCGCCGGTGAAGCCTTGCAGCATGCGGAACACGATCATGCTTTCGAGGTTCCAGGCCCAGCCGCACAGCGTCGAAAACAGCAGGAAGGCGCTGGTGGTGCCGATCAGGTAGCCGCGCATGGTGAATGCGCGCACCAGCAGCGCGGTCAGCGGGATGACGACGATTTCGGCGCACAGGTAGGCAGTGGAGATCCACGAGCCTTCTTCCTGGGTGGCCGACAGCGTGCCGAGGATGTCCTTGAGCGACGAGTTGGTGATCTGGATGTCGAGCACCGCCATGAAGGCGCCCAGCATGCCGGCGGCAACCGCCACCCAGGTCCGCATGTCGACATGCTCGGCCACCGGCGGCGGCGCTTTGTACGTGGTGGTGGTCATTGCGCTGTTACTTGGCCGGCGCCGGGGCGGCGGCCGCAGTCTTCTGGTGCAGTTCGATCTCGGCCAGGGCCGACATGCCCGGCACCAGGCGGCCGGCCAGCTGGCGCACGTCTTCGGGGCGCAGGACGATCTTGACCGGCACGCGCTGGACTACCTTGGTAAAGTTGCCGGTGGCGTTATCGGCCGGCAGCAGCGCGAACTGGTTGCCCGAAGCCGGCGAGAAGCTGTCGACGCGGCCCACCAGCGGATGGTCCGGCATGGCGTCGATGACCACGTGCACGGCCTGTCCCGGCACGATGCCGGCCAGCTGGGTCTCTTTGAAATTGGCGGTGATCCAGACCTCGTCCTGCACGATGGCAGCCAGCTGCTGGCCGGGCTGCACGCGCGCGCCCACTTCGACGCTGCGCTTGCCGATGCGGCCGGCCACGGGCGCCACGATCTGGTTGTAGCCGAGCTGCTGGCGCGCGTCCTTGAGCTGGGTCTGCAGCACCTTGACCTGGGCCTTGAGCACCTCGCGCGCCGAACCGGCGGCGGTGATCTGGGCCTGGGCGGCGAGCGCGTTGTCGCGGCGCGCGGCCAGGTCGGCGGTGGCGCCGGCGCGGGCGGCGTTGGCGGCGTCCAGTTCGGCCTTCGAGACCGCCTTCATCTGCGTGTTATAGAGCTGGCCGTAGCGCTCGGCGTCCTGTTTGGTGCGCTGCAGCTGCGCCTGCGACTGCGCCACCTGCGCCTGGGCGCCGCTGGCCTGCGCCTTGACCTGCGCGATGGTGGCGTCGGCCTGCAACACCTGCTGCTCGGCGCTGGCGATCTGCGCCTGGATCTGCTCGACCTTGACGTGCTGGTCGGCCGGATCGAGTTCGGCGATGACGTCGCCGGCCTTGACGCGCTGGTTGTCCTCGGCCACCACGCGGGTGACGACGCCGGCGATGCGCGCCGACACCGGGTGCACGTGGCCGGCGACGTAGGCGTTTTCCGTCTCGACGAAATAATGGCTGCTGTACCACATGCGCCCGCCCACGCCGAGGGCGACCAGGGCGACGACCGCGACGATGCCGATCACGCGCCGGTTCGGCGGCGAGCCTGCGGCAGCAGCGGCGTCCGCGGCGGGATCGACGGCGGCTAGCGGCTTGTGCTCGAGCTTGGTAGGCGTGGCTGACATGGGGGCAACTCCAAATAAATGAAATGGTGATTGCGCATTATTGGACAGAACCGGAGCCAAGTCAAGAAATGAAACGATTGCATTTCATTTTAAATTGGGCTAAAGTCTGGCCATGACTACCCAATTGCCTATTCCCTCCTGTCCCAAGTTCGCCGGCCGTCCGCGCAGCAGCGAGCGCGAGGCGCGCCTGCACGATCTGGTCGACACGGCGGGCCGGCTGTTCCTCAAGCATGGCTACCGCAAAGTCAGCCTGGAGATGCTGGCGCGCGAGGCCCACGTGGCGGTGCGCACGATTTACGTGAAATTCGGCGGCAAGGCCGGGCTGCTCAATGCGGTGCTGGTGGCCAACCGCGAGCGCTTCTTCGACACCCACGAAATGGAGCATGACCGGCGGCCGCTGAAAGAAATCGTCAGCGATTTCGCCGCCCATTTCCTCGACCTGGTGATGTTGCCCGAAGCGCTCAGCATGGCGCGCATGGTGATTGCCGATGCGCCAGGCAACGTCGAACTGGCGCAAACGTTTTTCGATGCCGGCCCAAGGCAGACGCGCGCGATGCTGATGCGTTTTTTCGAGCGGCCGGACATCCGCGCGCAGCTGCGCGAGGATCTCGACCTCGAGCTGCTGCCGGTGCACCTGCTCAACTGCGTGACTGGCGACTTTTACCGACGCATGCTGTTCGCGCCGGTGGCGACGCCGCGTGCCGAGGTGCTGAGCGAGCTGGAAAAGCGGCTCGACCTGTTCTACCGCAGCGTACTGCGCACTGCCTGAAGCCTTTGTTCGGAAATGAAAAAACCGGGACATGTCCCGGTTTTTTTGCGTCCTGTTGCCAGCGCTCCTGCACGTCGTCCCCGCTTTCGCGAGGACGACGGCGTCGATCGCTTTGGCCCTTACTTTTTTCGCGGCGGCGGCAAGTCGGTGCACACGCCTTCGTACACTTCGGCCGCCATGCCGATCGACTCACCGAGCGTCGGGTGGGGATGGATCGTCTTGCCGATGTCGACGCCGTCGGCACCCATCTCGATCGCCAGCGCGATCTCGCCGATCATGTCGCCCGCATGCGTGCCGACGATGCCGCCGCCGACGATGCGATGCGTCTCGGCGTCGAACAGCAGCTTGGTGAAGCCTTCGTCGCGGCCATTGGCGACCGCCCGTCCGCTCGCCGCCCACGGGAAGTGGCCCTTCTCCAGCTTGACGCCCTTCGCTTTCGCCTCGTCTTCGGTCATGCCGACCCACGCCACTTCCGGATCGGTGTACGCCACCGACGGGATCACCTTGACGTCGAAGTAAGCCTTCTCGCCATGCGCCGCTTCGGCAGCCACGTGCGCCTCATGCACCGCCTTGTGCGCCAGCATCGGCTGCCCCACCAGGTCGCCGATGGCGAAGATGTGCGGCACATTGGTGCGCATCTGGCCGTCGACCGGGATGAAGCCGCGGTCCGTTACCGTCACGCCGGCTTTGTCGGCGGCGATCTTGCCGCCGTTGGGGCTGCGGCCGACGGCCACCAGCACCATGTCGTACAGCTGCGGCTCGGGTGACGCGGCGCCCGCCTCGGCGGCTTCGAACGCGACCTTGATCCCTTCAGCCAGCGCTTCCACGCCGACCGTCTTGGTCTTGACCATGATCTTGTCGAAGCGGTGCTCGTTGAACTTCTGCCAGACCTTGACCATGTCGCGGTCCGGGCCCTGCATCAGGCCGTCCATCATTTCGACGACGTCGATGCGCGCGCCCAGCGTGGAGTACACGTGCGCCATCTCCAGGCCGATGATGCCGCCGCCGATGACCAGCATCTTCTTCGGCACCGCGCGCAGCTCGAGCGCGCCGGTCGAGTCGACGATGCGCGGATCTTCCGGCACGAACGGCAGCTTCACCACCGACGAGCCGGCGGCGATGATCGCCTTCTTGAAACCGATGACCTTCTTGCTGCCGTCGCCGGCCGTCACTTCGATGTGGTTGGGGCCGACGAACATGCCGACGCCCTGCACCACGTTGACCTTGCGCGCTTTGGCCATGCCGGCCAGCCCACCCGTCATCTTGCCGACCACTTTGTCCTTGTAGGCGCGCAGGCCGTCGATGTCGACGTTCGGCTGCGCGAAGGTGACGCCGTGCTTCGACATCGACGCCGCTTCATCGATCATCGCCGCCACATGCAGCAGTGCCTTCGATGGAATGCAGCCGACGTTCAGGCATACGCCGCCCAGCGTGGCGTAGCGCTCGATGAGCACCGTGTCCATGCCCAGGTCGGCGGCGCGGAACGCCGCGGAGTAGCCGCCTGGCCCGGCGCCGAGCACCATCATCTCGCATTCGACGTCGACCTTGCCGGCGTAGCTGCCGGCCGGAGCCGGAGCTGGAGTCGGAGCTGGAGCTGGAGCTGGAGCTGGAGCTGGCGCTGCGGCGGGAGCGGGTGCTGCCGGCGCCGCGGCAGCCGCAGGGGCTGCCGCTGGCGCAGGCGCCGCAGCCGCGCCGGCCGATTCCTCGAGCACCAGCAACGGCGTGCCTTCGGCCACCTTGTCGCCGACCTTGACCTTCAGTTCCTTGACCACGCCGGCGTGGCTGGCGGGGATTTCCATGCTCGCCTTGTCCGATTCGACCGTGATCAGCGACTGGTCGACCTTGATGGTGTCGCCGACCTTGACCATCAGCTCGATCACTTCGACTTCCTTGAAGTCGCCGATATCGGGGACCTTTACTTCAATTGTGCTCATCGTGCGCTCCAATCACAACAGGGTTTTGCGCAGGTCGGCCAGGACGTCGGCCAGGTAAGCGGTAAAGCGCGCGCCCATGGCGCCGTCGATCACGCGGTGATCGTACGACAGCGACAGCGGCAGCATCAGGCGCGGCACGAACGCCTTGCCGTCCCACACCGGCTCCGTCGCGCTCTTCGACAGGCCCAGGATGGCCACTTCCGGCGCATTGATAATCGGCGTGAAGTAGGTGCCGCCGATGCCGCCCAGCGACGAGATGGTGAAGGTCGCGCCCTGCATGTCGGTCGGTTTGAGCTTGCCGTCGCGCGCCTGCGCCGACAGCTCGCCCATTTCGGTGGCGATCTGCGAGACCGACTTCTTGTCGGCGTCTTTGAGCACCGGCACCACCAGCCCGTTCGGCGTGTCGGCGGCGAAACCGATGTTGTAGTACTGCTTCAGAATCAGGCTGGCGCCGTCGGCCGACAGCGACGAATTGAACGCCGGGAATTTCTTCAGCGCCGACACGCTGGCCTTGATGACGAAGGCCAGCATGGTGAGCTTGACGGTCGACTTGGCCTTGGCCAGCGCGGCGTTCGAATCGACGCGGAACTGTTCGAGGTCGGTGACGTCCGACTTGTCGTACTGCGTCACGTGCGGGATCATCACCCAGTTGCGGTGCAGGTTCGGGCCGCTGATCTTCTTGATGCGCGACAGCGGCAGCAGTTCGGTCGGGCCGAACTTGCTGAAGTCGAGCGATGGCCATGGCAGCAGGTCGAGGCCGACGCCAGTGCCGCCACCGGCAGCCGGCTTCGCCGTCGGCGCACTCGCCTCGGCCAGCACGCCCTTGACGAACTTCTGCACGTCTTCCTGCGTGATGCGCCCTTTCGGACCGCTGCCGCCGACGCGGCCCAGGTCCACGCCCAGTTCGCGGGCGAATTTGCGGATCGACGGCGAGGCGTGCGCCTTCGATGCGTCGACCTGCGCGGCAGAAGCAGCCGCCGGCGCCGGAGCGGCTGCGGCTGCCGACGGCGCTGCAGCCGGGGCCGGGGCTGGCGCCGGCGCGGCAGCGGCAGGCGCAGCCGCGGGTGCAGCAGCAGGTGCGCCGGCGGCCGTGGTTTCGATCAGCAGCACGAGCGAGCCTTCGGCCACCTTGTCGCCGACCTTGACCTTCATTTCCTTGACCACGCCGGCGTGCGACGACGGGATCTCCATGCTCGCCTTGTCCGATTCGACCGTGATCAGCGACTGGTCGACCTTGATGGTGTCGCCCGGCTTGACCATCAGGTCGATGACTTCGACTTCCTTGAAGTCGCCGATGTCCGGCACCTTCACTTCGACGATGCTGGTGGCGCCGGCGGCTGCGGGGGCCGCGGCCGGCGCGGCGGCAGGCGCCGGCGCAGCAACAGCAGCAGCGGGCGCCGCGGCGGCCGGTGCGGCGGCAGGTGCGGCCGCCGGCGCTTCGGCATCGGCCGTCTCCAGCAGCAGCACCAGCGAACCTTCGGCGACCTTGTCGCCGACCTTGATCTTGAGCTCCTTGACCACGCCTGCGTGGCTGGACGGAATCTCCATGCTGGCCTTGTCCGATTCGACCGTGACGAGCGACTGGTCGACCTTGATGGTGTCGCCAGGCTTGACCATCAGCTCGATCACTTCCACTTCCTTGAAGTCGCCGATATCCGGGACCTTGACTTCCACAATGCTCATAGCATGACTCCGTTCTTGTTTATTTTTTCGAGAGCGCGCGACTAACCACTCTCCTCAAGAGCCGTCGTCCTCGCGCTAGCGGGGACCCATGCTGAGCGTCCTCGTTCAACTCCGCTGGGGTCGCGGCTTTCGCGAGGACGACGTCTGTGGGTGCTTACTGCGTTACAGGATTCGGCTTGCTCGGATCGAGGCCGTACCTGGCCACCGCCTCTGCCACCACCGTCTGCGCGATCACGCCGTCGTCGGCCAGCGCTTTCAGCGCCG
>JBBRXM010000086.1:0-22601 GCA_038248405.1 Burkholderiales bacterium | reverse complement strand
GTGGCGGAAAAGACCATGCGCACGCTGATGCGCGATGCGCTGGCGAAAGGATTGGCCACCCCGGCGCCGGCGGGTTGACAGATTGCCTTGCCAAAAGATCTATGGCAGCATGAACGCTTTGGGATCAACGTCCATGCGCCAGCTTGCCGCCATCCTTCTCTCACTGAGCGCAGCGGGCGCCGCCGCCCAGGCGCCGGCCGACCGCCCCGTCACCACTTTCCCGTACACGCCGGGGCTGGATGTGACTGCGATGGACAAGGGCGCCGACCCCTGCATCGATTTTTACCAGTACGCCTGCGGCGGCTGGATGAAGAACAACCCGGTGCCCGCCGACCAGGCGCGCTGGTCCGTGTACGGCAAACTGACCGAGGATAACCAGCGCTACCTGTGGGGCATCCTCGACGGCCTGGCCAGGCAGGGCGCCGGGCGCAACGCCAGCCAGCAGAAGACCGGCGACTATTTCGCCGCCTGCATGGACGAGGCGGCCATCGAGCGGCGCGGCGCCCAGCCGCTCCAGCCTTACTTCGAACAGATCGACGCCATGCGGTCCGCGCGCGACCTGCCGGCCGTGCTGGCGCGGCTGCAGCTGGCGCTGGCCGACGACGGCCTGTTTTTCGCCTTCGGCTCGGGCCAGGACTACGGCGATTCGTCGCGCGTGATCGCGTTCGCCAATGGCGGCGGGCTCGGCCTGCCGGACCGCGACTCCTACCTCAAGACCGACGCCAAGTCGGCCGAAATCCGCCGCAAGTACATCGCCCACATCGGCAAGATGTTCGCGCTGCTCGGTGACAAGCCGGACCAGGCACGCGCAGAGGCCGCCACCGTGATGCGGATGGAGACCGCCCTGGCGAAGGCGACGCTCACGCGCGTCGACAAGCGCGACCCCTACAAGCTGTACCACAAGATGACGGTTGCCCGCCTGCAGGCGCTCACGCCCGGCTTCGACTGGAGCGCCTACCTGGCCGCGCTGGGCGAACCGGCGCTGAAGACCGTCAACGTCAGCGAGCCGGCGTTCTACAAGGCGCTCGGCCGGCAGTGGCGCGGCAGCGACGTCGGCGCCATCAAGACCTACTTGCGCTGGCACGTGGCGCGCGCCAGTGCGCCGGCGCTGTCGACAGCGTTCGACGACGAACATTTCGATTTCTTCAGCCGCACGCTGCGCGGGGTCGAGCAGCAGCGTCCGCGCTGGAAGCGCTGCGTGGCGCTGGTCGATGCCCAGCTGGGCGAAGCGCTGGGGCAGGAGTTCGTCAGCCGCGCGTTCAGTCCCGAGCTCAAGGCCAAGGCGCTGCACATGACGCGCCAGGTCGAGCAGGCGATGGAGCAGGACATCGATTCGCTCACGTGGATGAGTGCGCCCACGAAGGCGCGCGCGCGGCAGAAGCTGCACGCCATCGTCAACAAGATCGGCTACCCGGACCAGTGGCGCGATTACAGCGCCTACGCGGTGAAGCCGGACGATTTCGCCGGCAACATCGAGCGCGGCAACGTGTTCGAATCGCGCCGCCAGCTGGCCAAGATCGGCAAGCCGCTCGACCGCAAGGAATGGTCGATGTCGCCGCCGACGGTGAACGCCTACTACAACGCCCAGATGAACGACATCAACTTCCCGGCCGGCGTGCTGCAGCCGCCGCTGTTCGACGCCAGGATGGACGACGCGCCCAACTACGGCAACACCGGCGGCACCATCGGCCACGAGCTGACCCACGCCTTCGACGACGAAGGGCGCCAGTTCGACGCCCAGGGCAACCTGAAGGACTGGTGGACGAAGAAGGATGCGAAAGCGTTCAACCAGCGCGCCCAGTGCATCGTCGACCAGTACGCGCAGTACACGGTGGTCGACGACATCAAGATCAACAGCAAGCTCACGCTCGGCGAAGACGTCGCCGACCTGGGCGGGCTGATCCTCGGCTGGATGGCGTGGCAGACGCAGATGGCGAGCATGCCGGCGCAGGCGAGCGGCCTGCGCGACGGGCTGACGCCGCAGCAGCGCTTCTTTGTCGGCAATGCCCAATGGGCGTGCGAGAACGACCGCCCGGAAAACCTGCGCGTCAATGCGCTGACCGATCCTCACTCGCCGGGCAAGTATCGCGTCAACGGCCTGGTGGTCAACATGCCCGAGTTCGAAAAAGCATTCTCGTGCAAGCCGGGCCAGCCGATGGCGGCGATCAAGCGGTGCCGCGTGTGGTAATTGCACACTTGCTGTGCTGCGGCACCTCGCCTCAATGCTGCGCGATTTGCCCGCGCCACGCCCCGGTTTCGCTGCCGCGCTGCTCCAGCATTTCCTTGAAGCGCTGCAGGCTGTTGCGCGCTTGCATGCGCACCGCGCCGAGCGCATCGCCAACCTTTTCCATCGGTCCTTCCGGCCTGTAATCCATCTGCAGCATGATGCGTGTGGCATTGTCGGACAGCCGGTGGAAGGTGACGACGCCACCATTGCTGGCCCCGCCCACGCTGCGCCAGGCGATGCGTTTGTCAGGAACCTGCTCGGTGATCTCCGCATCCCATTGCTTTTCCTCGCCCGCCACCTTGGCGCGCCAGTGCAGGTGGCGGTCGTCCAATTGCTTCACCTCCAGCACGTTCTCCATGAACTTCGGGAAATCTTCGAACTGCGTCCACTGGTTGTAAGCGGCCTTGACCGGCACGTTCACTTCGGTCGACTCCTCGATCGACGAGTCGCCCTGGGAATTGCGGTTTTTCTTGAACTGCTTTGACAGCAACACGCCACCGACGGCAAGCGCGGCGACTGTAACGACTCGATTTAACATTGGGAACCTCGTCAGATGAAGGCTTATGCACGTTCGACGCTGGAATATGCCCGCGAGTTCCTCCAACATTATTGTTGACTCGAATGCATCCGATCCCGATCACCCCGCTGGCGTGCGCGCCACGGTCAAGGTGGAGGAGGCCGGCCAGCCCGGCTGCGAGTTCGATATCGTCGCTACCGAAGCGACCATGCAGGCGCCCGCCAGATAGGCGAGCGCGGCGCGTTGCGACCCCCGCCCGGTATAATGGCTGCATGCAGAATCTCCTCCACAACCTTAATCCCGAACAACTAGCCGCCGTCACGCTGCCGCAGCAAAGCGCCCTGATTCTCGCCGGCGCCGGCTCCGGCAAGACGCGGGTGCTGACCACCCGCATCGCCTGGCTGATCCAGACCGGCCAGGTGTCGCCGGCCGGCATCATGGCGGTGACGTTTACCAACAAGGCGGCGAAGGAAATGCTCACGCGGCTGTCGGCGATGCTGCCGGTCAGCACGCGCGGCATGTGGATCGGCACTTTCCACGGCCTGTGCAACCGCTTCCTGCGCACGCACTACCGCGACGCCGCGCTGCCGCAGGCGTTCCAGATCCTCGATTCGCAAGACCAGCTGTCGATGATCAAGCGCCTGCTCAAGGCCAACAACGTCGACGACGAGAAGTATCCGGCCAAGACGCTGCAGTACTTCATCAACAACGCCAAAGACCAGGGCCTGCGCGCCAATAAGGTCGAGGCCTACGATCCGATCGAGCGCAAGATGGTCGAGCTCTACGAGCTCTACGACATGCAGTGCCAGCGCGAGGGCGTGGTCGATTTCGCCGAGCTGCTGCTGCGCTCGTTCGAACTGCTGCAGCGCAACCAGCCGCTGCGCGAGCATTACCAGGCGCGCTTCAAGCACATCCTGGTCGACGAGTTTCAGGACACCAACGACCTGCAGTACAACCTGCTCAAGCTGCTGGCCGGCCACGGCGAGCAGATCGGCGGCGCGCTGTTTGCCGTCGGCGACGACGACCAGAGCATCTACGCCTTCCGCGGCGCCAACGTCGGCAACATGAGCGCCTTCGAACGCGAATTCCGCGTCGAGAACCTGATCAAGCTCGAGCAGAACTACCGCTCGCATGGCCACATCCTCGACAGCGCCAACGAGCTCATCTCCAACAACAGCAAGCGCCTCGGCAAGAACCTGCGCACCGACGCCGGCCACGGCGAGCAGGTGCGCATCTACGAAGCCTCGTCCGACCTCGAAGAAGCCCAGTGGCTGATCGAAGAAATCAAGAGCCTGGTGGCCGACGGCGCCGCCCGCAGCGAAATTGCGATCCTGTATCGCTCCAACGCGCAGTCGCGCGTGATCGAGCACGCGCTGTTCGCCGCCGCCTTGCCCTACACCGTGTACGGCGGCCAGCGCTACTTCCAGCGCGCCGAGGTCAAGCACGCGATCGCCTACCTGCAGCTGATGGACAACCCGCACAACGATTCGGCCTTCCTGCGCGTGGTCAATTTCCCGACCCGGGGCATCGGCATGCGCTCGATCGAGACCTTGCAGGCGGCCGCCGAGCAGTACGGCATCTCGCTGTATGCCGCGGTGCCGTATGTGTCGGGCAAGTCGGGCAGTTCGCTTGGGTCGTTCGTCAAGCTGATCGAAGGCGCGCGCTTCGAGACCCAGCAGCTGGCCCTGCCTGAAATGGTGCGGGTAGTGCTGGAGGCCAGCGGCCTGCTGACCCATTACGGCAACGAAAAAGAGGGCGCCGACCGCATCGAGAACCTCGAGCAGATGGTCAGCGCCGCCACCCAGTTCGTGCAGGAAGAGGGCTTCGGCCAAGGCGCGCCGGCGCACCTGGGCCCGCGCGCGGAAGCGCAGGCCGGCGAAGCGATCCTCAACCAGGACGGCATCGAGATCCTCGACGCCGACGCGCCGCTGCCGACCGTGATGTCGCCGCTGTCGGCCTTCCTGTCGCACGCCTCGCTGGAAGCGGGCGACGCCCAGGCGCAGGCCGGCCAGGACTCGGTGCAGCTGATGACGGTGCACTCGGCCAAGGGCCTCGAATTCGACGCCGTGTTCATCACCGGCCTGGAGGAGGGGCTTTTCCCGCACGAAAGCAGTTCGCGCGAGTTGGATGGCGTCGATGAAGAGCGGCGCCTGATGTACGTGGCCATCACGCGCGCCAAGAAGCGCCTGTACATGAGCTTCACGCAGCAGCGCATGCTGCACGGCCAGACGCGCTACAACATGAAGTCGCGCTTTTTCGACGAACTGCCGGAGGCGGCGCTCAAGTGGATCTCGCCGCGCGTGCAGTCGCACTGGTTCGGCAACAAGAAGTCGGCCTGGGACGAGACCAAGTTCAGCAGCGCGGGCGCGGACAACAAGATCGCCCAGGCGATCACCCAGAAGCAGGCGTCGGGGCCCGGCTGGCGCATCGGCGAATCGGTGGAGCACGCCAAGTTCGGCGAAGGCGTGATCGTCAACATCGAAGGGGGCGGCGGCAACGCGCGCGCCCAGATCAACTTCGGGCGCGCCGGCATGAAAGTGCTCGACCTGTCGGTGGCCAAGCTGGAGCGTGTGGCGCGCTAGATCATTGAAGTTTCTGCAGAGGGAAGCTTTTCACCATGGAATTGACTGAAATCGGTTTGAACGATTGGTTCATCAGTCAGGCTGATCAGTTGTGTGGCCATGCCGAGTCCATCGCCCGGGTGACAGCGGTTGATCGCGACCAATACATCATCAGGAATGAGGATGGTGAGGTGCCCGGTGAGCTAACGGGCAGGTTCCTTCATGCCAGCCAATCTCGCACCGATTTGCCATGCGTGGGTGACTGGGTCTGCCTCCGGTATCACGACTCACGGACCCATGCAAGCATCCATCACGTTCTGCCAAGAATGTCGTTCCTGAGAAGAAAAAATCCCGGGAAGAATATCGAATTCCAGATGATTGCAGCAAATATCGACGTGGCCTTCATTGTTCAGTCCTGCCATTACGATTTCAATGTGCAAAGACTCGAGCGTTACCTCGTGATGGTGAGCGAAGGTCATATTGAGCCGATCATCCTGCTGACCAAGACCGATCTGATCAGTCCAGAGCTGCTGGGCCAACTGGTCGACCAGATTCGCCACACGGGCATAGGCGCCCGGATAATCGCGCTCAGTAATGTCAGTGGGGAGGGCATTGATCAAATCCGCGAACTCATGCTGCCCGGGAAAACATACTGCTTGCTCGGCTCATCCGGCGTTGGCAAGACAACGCTGATCAATCGTCTTGTGGGCGATTCCGGACTGGAAACCGGGGAAGTGAGCCACACGGGCGAAGGCAGGCATACGACCACCCGGCGCCACCTCATTGTGCTCGAGCATGGCGCACTATTGATCGATATGCCGGGAATGCGCGAGTTGGGAATGCTCGGTGTCAGCGAAGGCATGGACCAGAGTTTTGCCGACATTGGCCAATATGCGAAGACTTGCCGCTTTGCCGATTGCACTCATGCCAATGAACCGGGCTGCGCTGTCCAGCGAGCCCTGGCGCAAGGTGAACTGGACGCAGGGCATTTTCAGAACTACCTGAAGCTCAAAAAGGAATCCGAGTTTCACGACATGTCCTATCTTGAAAAACGCCAGAAGGACAGGGCATTCGGGCAGTTCGTCAATGCCGCCCTGAAGACCAAGGGTAAAAGAGGCATTCATGACGCTTGAGCTTTCGCCACAATACGCCTGGACGATGCCGCCAGCGAAGGCGGTGCCGTCATCGATGGCGCCATCGTGCTGACCTCCGGTGACTGAAGCGCGGCTGGCGCGCTAGTCTTTTTTCTTCATCAGGCCGGCGAGGGCGGCGAAGGGATTGTGGGTCGCCGCCTGCATCTCCGGCGCCTGCAGGCCGGCGCCGCGGTCGGCCTCGAGGTAGCGCGAGTGCTCGTTATCGTGGCAGTACAGGCACAACAGCTCCCAGTTGCTGCCGTCGGGAGGATTGTTGTTGTGGTTGTGGTCGCGGTGGTGCACCGTCAGCTGCGAGACGTTAGCGTGCGTGAATTCGCGCATGCAGCGTCCGCAAATCCACGGATACATCTTCAGCGAGCGTTCGCGGTAGCCCTGTTCGCGCGTGTCGGCGGCGCGGCGGGCATCGGCGACGACCTTGTCGAGGCGGGCTGCATCTGGTTTCTTGGCGATCATGGCAATAGGGGTCTGACCCGGTTTCGGGGTCAGACCCCGGTTTAGTTAGCTCAACAACACCGGGGTCAGACCCTTTAAAAGAAGAACCGGGTCTGACCCCTCGATTACTCCGATCCCTATCTGTCCAGATAGAAAACCGCGCAGGCATCGAACGGCGTCTTCTCCGTCGCATGGCGGATCTTGAGCTCGGCACAATCTTCCACCACCAGGCTGCGCCAGTTCGGCACGCCTTCCTTGGCGAACAGCGCGTTCGCTTTCGACGAAATACCCAGGTCCAGCGCCAGCACGGCATTGCGCTTGCCTGTCGGCGCATAGTTGACCGAGCGAATCTCGAAGCCGAAGGTCGACATCCAGCCTTCCCACAGGCCCTTGTCGGTACCCGCGATGATCTTGCCAAACATGTCTTTCAGCGACAAGCCCTTCTTGACCATGCCCAGCAGCGGCTTGAGCGACGGCGCCTGCAGCGGATCGCGGTTGCGTTTGCCGGCGCCGCGCTCGTTGATGGCCTTCATCTCTTTGGAGAAAATCGCTTCACGCGGCGAGTATTCGCGCGTCCGCGTGTACAGCTCGCCATCGAGGAAAGGGTTGGCGGCGCGCTCGGCGCTCGGCTCGGAGCGTTTCTTGGCGGCCGGCTTGGTAGTGGTGGTCATGGGTTCTATCTCGGGTTCTGTAACGCGCAGTTTAACACTCACGCGGCCACGCCGGGCTTGGCGCCCAGGTCGGGCACGCCGAATACCTGGCGGTAGCCGGCATACATGGCGCACTGCAGCAGCAGGATGAACAGGAAGCCCAGCCAGGTGATGGCGACCCGGCCCAGCGTGCCGTTGCCGAGCACCATCAGCAGCACCACCGACGCCAGCATGAACATCCCGAACCAGGCCAGCAGCATCACCAGGAACACGCGGGCCGAACGCAGCACGGCAAAAAAGCTGAAAAACAGGGCCTTGGCGGGCGCCATCTTCTGCCAGTAGGCCAGCGGTGCGGCAAAGCACAGCGACATCACCGTGCCCACTTCCAGCACCGCGATCATCAAGATGCCCAGCACGTCCGAGCCGGCGATGACGGGGCGGTCGGTCGGTACCGCCGCCTGCTTCCAGAAGGCGTCGCCGATCATGGTGTAGGCGATCAGCTTGAGCAGCACGGCAACGGCCAGGTAGGCCAGGCCGATCTTGCACAGGTTGATCACCGCCGGCTTGCGAAAGCCCGTCAGCAGCACCGCCGGCGTCACCCGCACGTTGTGGTCGATCATCAGGCAGGCCTGCATGAAGGACATGCTGAACGACGGAATCAGCACCGCCGCAAGCTGGCCGGCAAGGGGGATGGCACCGATCCCCAGGCTGATGAGGACGTTGGCGAACAGCAGCGCCGTCAACGCGGCCGGCTGCTTGCGGAACAGCCCCATGCCTTGCTTGAGCCAGGACCAGCCGGTCTTTGCCGGGAGCGCGCTCATACGGGCAATCCCGGCGCGGCAGTGGCGATGCGCTCGCGCAGGATGCGTTCGAAATGGGCAGGGTCGTGCGGGGTGAGCATCTCCGCTTCGCGCGGCAGGTAGAAGTCGTACAGGCGCGACAGCCAGAAGCGCAGCGCCGCCGCTCGCAGCATTGCCGGCCACGACGCCTGCTCGTCGGCGGTAAACGGACGCACCGCATGGTAGGCGTCGAGCATCGCGCGCACCCGTGCTTCGTCGAGCACGCCCGTGTCGAGGGCGATGCACCAGTCGTTGACGGTGACGGCCAGGTCGAACAGCCAGGTGTCGCAACCGGCAAAGTAGAAGTCGAAGAAGCCGGTCAGGCGGTCGCCGTCGAACATCACGTTGTTGCGAAACAGGTCGGCGTGCACCGGCCCGCGCGCCAGCTTGCGGTACGGTTCGCCGCCGGCGAACGCTTGCTGGAACGCCATTTCAGTTTGCAGCAGGGCAGCCTTGTCGGCCGACAGGAAGGGCAGCACTTTCGGCGTCGTCTCGGTCCACCAGGCCAGGCCCCGCAGGTTCGGCTGCGACAGCGGAAAGTCGCGCGCCGCCATGTGCATGCGCGCCACCATCGCGCCCACCGCCGCGCAGTGCAGCGGCTGCGGCTGCATCTGCGACGTTCCGTCCAGCTTGCTGACGATGGCGGCCGGCTTCCCGTGCAGCGGCACCACCAGCTCACCCTCGTCGTTGGCCACCGGCGCCGGCACCAGCACGCCGCGCTCGGCGAGGTGGCGCATCAGCTGCAAATAGAAGGGCAGCTGCTCGAAGCTGAGGTTCTCGAAAATCGTCAGGACGAATTCGCCCCGCTCGGTCGTGATGAAGAAATTGCTGTTCTCGATGCCGGAAGCGATGCCCTTGATCGCACTTGCTCTGCCTAGGGGAAATTGCTCGATCCAGTGGGTGAGGTCATCCAGACTGACCGCGGTGAAAACTGCCATGTGTGCAAGCGAAGGAAAAGGTGGTCGGAGGATCGGGGCACGGCGCCGCGGGCGGGCCGTGCCAGTACGGTGCTACTTGCGCGGCGGTGGCGGCGGCGGCGGCGCGGTCGTGGCGCCGGCGGTCTCGGCTTCTTCCTTCTGTTTCTTGCGGAACAGGTCGAATTCCAGCACTTTCCACTGCGGCGGGCGCAGCGTGCCGCTGGCCGGATCGCCCGGCTGCGCCACGGTGGTCGGCGAATTGGCCTTCATCGTGTAGGTACTCTTGCCGCTGGTCACTTCCACTTCCTTGACCTGGCCGTTTTCGCGCTTTTCCGCCACTTTCGGCGCCGCGGTGCGCGGCGGCGCGGTCGTCAGCGGTACGTCGCTGTCGTCGACCCGTTCCATCTTCGGCGGCGGCATGTTCACGGTTTGCTGCGCGGCGGCGAGCCCTGCGTGCGCGAGCATGCCCAAGAGAAGGATTTTCCAGACAGAAGAAGTGCGCGACATGGTGGTTCACCTTGTGATTCGTTATCGGTCATTGTAACAAATCGACACCCTTGCCAGTGAAAAGTGTCGAAATTGTCCCCATATGGACAGCATACGCCGTTGCGCATTGTTGCGTTTTTTCTATGCCCGATTCTGCGATAATGACAGACACTTCGCCGCCTCGCCGGCTCCCACTTTTTCAGTTAGCACTATGCAAAATACCCTGCTGTTAGTAGACGGTTCCAGTTATCTCTATCGCGCGTTCCACGCCCTGCCGGACCTGCGCAGTCCGGACGGCCATCCCACCGGCGCCATGCACGGCATGGTCAACATGCTGCGCCGCCTGCGCGCCGACTACCCGGCCGCCTACATCGCCTGCGTGTTCGACGCCAAGGGCAAGACCTTCCGCGACGACATGTATCCGGAATACAAGGCCACGCGCGCGTCGATGCCGGACGACCTGCGCCTGCAGATCGAGCCGATCCACCAAGCCGTCAAGCACATGGGCTGGCCGATCCTGATGGTCGAGGGGGTCGAGGCCGACGACGTCATCGGCACGCTGTCGGTGGCCGCCTCCAGGCTGGGCATGAACACCATCGTCTCGACCGGCGACAAGGACCTGGCGCAGCTGGTCAACGACAAGGTCACGCTGATCAACACGATGACCAACGAAAAGCTCGACGAAGCGGGCGTGCTGGCCAAGTTCGGCGTGCCGCCGAACCGCATCGTCGACTACCTGACCCTGATCGGCGACAGCGTCGACAACATTCCCGGCGTGATGAAGTGCGGCCCGAAGACCGCGCTCAAGTGGCTGGCCGCGCACGACAGCCTCGAAGGCGTGATGGAAAACCATGCCAAGATCACCGGCGCGGTCGGCGAGAACCTGCGCGCCGCGCTCGACTGGCTGCCGCAGGGCCGCGAGCTGATCACCGTCAAGTGCGACTGCGACCTGTCCGAACACATGGTGTCGATCACCGAGACGCTGGTCGGCCAGCCGGAAAACCTGGACGGCATGAAGGACTTTTTCCAGCGCTACGGCTTCAAGACCTTGCTCAAGGAAATCGTCGGCAGCCCCAACGCGGGCCGCCCGCAGGGGCCGGCGCTCAATTCGCCCGAAGGCGACCTGTTCGGCGAGCCGCAGCTGGTGCCGCTGATCCGCGGCGAGTACGAAACCATCACCACCGAAGCCGATCTCGAGCGCTGGCTGGCGCTGCTCGACACTGCCGCGCTGGTCTCGATCGACACCGAGACCACCTCCACCGAGCCGATGACGGCGCAGATCGTCGGCATTTCGCTGTCGGTCGAGCCGGGCAAGGGCGCCTACATCCCGGTGGCGCACCGCTACGCCGGCGTGCCCGAGCAGTTGCCGCGCGAACTGGTCTTCGCCAAACTCAAGCCATGGCTGGAAAACGCCGACAAGCCGAAAGTGGGCCAGAACCTCAAGTACGACACCCACGTCTACGCCAACCACGGCATTGCGTTGCGCGGCATCGTCCACGACACGCTGCTGCTGTCCTACGTGTTCGAGTCGCACAAGCCGCACGACACGGACAACATGGCGCTGCGCCACCTCGGCTACACCACCATTCCTTTGCCTGACGTCTGCGGCAAGGGTGCCAGCCAGATCTGCTTCGACCAGGTCGAACTCGGCAAAGCGAGCGAGTACGCCGGCGAAGAGTCCGACATCACGCTGCGCCTGTACCAGGCCATGAAGGGCCACGTCGAGAGCGACCCCGGGCTCGAATTCATCTACCGCAAGATCGAGCTGCCGACCTCGGTCGTGCTGCAGAAGATCGAGCGCAACGGCGTGCTGATCGACGCCGCGCTGCTCGACGTGCAGTCGGGCGAACTGGGCGCGCGCATCATGGAGCTCGAAGCAAAAGCGCACGAGCTGGCCGGCGGCCCGTTCAACCTCGGCTCGCCCAAGCAGATCGGCGAAATCTTTTTCGGCAAGCTGCAGCTGCCGGTGATCAAGAAGACGCCGAGCGGCGCCCCTTCCACCGACGAGGAAGTGCTGCAGAAGCTGGCCGAGGATTTCCCGCTGCCGAAGGTGCTGCTCGAATACCGCGGCATTTCCAAGCTGAAGTCGACTTACACCGACAAGCTGCCGAAGATGGTCAACCGCGACACCGGCCGCGTGCACACCAACTACGCGCAGGCGGTGGCGGTGACGGGGCGCCTGTCGTCGAACGACCCGAACCTGCAGAACATCCCGATCCGCACCGCCGAGGGGCGCCGCATCCGCGAAGCGTTCATCGCCGCGCCGGGCAACGTGATCGTGTCGGCCGACTATTCGCAGATCGAATTGCGCATCATGGCGCACATTTCGGAAGACGAGGCGATGCTGCGCGCCTTCGCCGAAGGCATCGACATCCACAGCGCCACCGCCGCCGAGATTTTCGGCCTGGCGCCGGCCGAGGTCGACAGCGAGCAGCGCCGCTACGCCAAGGTCATCAACTTCGGCCTGATCTACGGCATGAGCGCATTCGGCCTGGCCACCAATCTGGGCGTCGAGCGCGCCGCCGCGCAAAGCTATATCGACAAGTATTTCGCCCGCTTTTCCGGCGTCAAGGCGTATATGGACGACACGCGCATGCAGGCCAAGGCGCGCGGCTACGTCGAGACCGTGTTCGGCCGCCGCCTGTGGCTGCCGGAGATCAATTCGCCGAACGGTCCGCGCCGCCAGGGCGCCGAACGGGCCGCGATCAACGCGCCGATGCAGGGCACCGCCGCCGACCTGATCAAGCTGGCGATGATCGCCGTGCAGGACTGGCTCGAGCGCGACAAGCTGGGCACCCGCATGATCATGCAGGTGCATGACGAGCTGGTGCTGGAAGTGCCCGCCGCCGAGCTGGAACTGGTGAAGGTGAAGCTGCCCGAACTGATGGCCGGCGTGGCCGAACTGAAGGTGCCGCTGCTGGCGGAAGTCGGCATCGGCAACAACTGGGACGAGGCCCACTAAGGTTCTGTTGGGAAATCCCAACGTAATCTTATCGTCCTCGCAAGGGAAGCTGTAAGAAGTGTAAGCGGAGGTTTCTGCGTTTGCTTGCGCACATATTTGTTGCCGTATGGATAGTAGCCTGTTGTTACAGTGCAGTCTGGCTGAGCGCATCACAAGAATCCATAAACCAACAAAGAGGCAACCTCATGCACGCAAAAATCTCCCGCAGCGCACTGTTCGTCACCACCGCCATCGCCGCGGCCACCCTGGTCGCCTGCGGCGGCGGTGGCGGCAGCACTGCCACCCCGGTCCCGGCCTCCACCATGGGCACGCTGGCGGTATCGCTGACGGACGCGCCGGCCTGCGGCTTCGACGCGGTCAACGTCACGGTCAACAAGGTGCGCGTGCACCAGAGCGCGACGGCGAGCGACGCGGATGCCGGCTGGACCGACATCGTGCTCAGCCCTGCGAAGAAGATCAACCTGCTCAACCTCACCAACGGCACGCTCGAGGCGCTCGGCCAGACCAGCCTCGCGGCCGGCCACTACACCCAGCTGCGCCTGGTGCTTGACGCCAATACCGGCACCGGCCTGGCCAACTCCGTGGTGCCGACCGGCGGCACCGCCGAAAAGACGCTCGATACCCCGAGCGGCGTGCAAAGCGGCATCAAGCTGGTCAACGAATTCGACGTCGCCGCCGGCCAGAAGGTCGACCTGGTGCTCGACTTCGACGCCTGCAAATCGGTGCTCACCAAGGGCAACGGCACTTACGCGCTCAAGCCCGTCATCAAGGTCATCCCGACCGCGATCAATGGCATTTCCGGCTTCATCAGCACCGCCTTGCTGGGCAGCCACGTGATGGTGTCGGCGCAGCAGAACGGCGTCGTCGTCAGTTCCACCGTGCCGAGTGCGAGCGGTGAATTCTTCCTCGCCCGTTTAGCTCCGGGTAACTACGACGTCGTCATCACCGCCGACGACCGCGCCGCTTCCGTGGTCGGCGCCGTGCCGGTGGCAACGACCACCAGCAACGTTGCGTTGAGCACCGCGTCGGCGCCGATCACGCTCGCTGCCAGCGCTGCCGGTTCGATCAGCGGCACCGCGACGATGACGCCGGCGAGCGCCACCGAAGCGGCCTTCGTGTCGGCCAAGCAGACGTTCGCGGCCGGCCCGACGGTGACGATCAAGTACAAGGGCGCCGACCTGGCGAGCGGTGCCTACACGCTGGCGCAGCTGCCGCTGGCGGCGCCGCAATACGCTGCCTACAGCGCCACCTTGCCGCTGGTGTTCGCGCAGAACCAGACCAGCGTCCCGGGCGCCGGCAAGTACAGGCTCGATGCGGCCGCCACCGGCTACGCCGTCAAGTCGATCGCAGTGGTCGACGTGTCGACGGCTATCCAGGCGAACGTCAACTTCTCGCTGGTCCCTTAAGCACGCGCGCCGCAAGGCGCTAATTTCTGGTGTCACTTTCTGGTGTCACTTTCTGGTGTCACACTTTCTGGTGTCAGGTCTGACAATCGTACATTTCTTCTTTGGAATGTCCGAATGTCAGACCTGACACCATTTTTTGGCGCTAATTTCTGGTGTCACTTTCTGGTGTCAGGTCTGACAATCGTACATTTCTTGTTTGGAATGTCCGAATGTCAGACCTGACACCATTTTTTGACGGTGCCTGCGCGGTTGCGTTGTCGTTTTATCCATGCGACCATGTGCAACTTTTGCAGGAAATTCACGAAAAGGTCGCATGGACAAGCAGCTGTTGTTGATTTGCGTTCTGACATTTCTGATCCACCTGATCGGTACGCTGGCCTATTCGGTGCGCATCGCCGGCATCCGCACCCGGCGCATCGCGGTCGCGATGGCGCTGTTCAGCATCCTGATGCTGCTGTCGCGCACTTCCAATTCCTTCCTCGGCCCTTTTCTGGCCAAGCGCGTCGAGATGAACCTGTCCGGCGCCGCGACCACCGACCTGCTGTGGGATTTTCGCTGGCTGCTGATCGCATCCTCGCTTGCCACCATCGCCGGCGCCGTTCTCATTCCCACCTTCCAGCGGGTGTTCTGCCGCGCGGTGCAGCACTTCCAGGTGCACCGCTCGGTGCCGAAGCTGATCCTGCACGGCTTCTTCAAGGGCGGGCTGTCGTACGTGAAGGACGTGGCCAGCGTGCCGGCCGCCGCCAACGTCACCGCGCTGCGCAGCGGCAACGGCGTGTCGCTGTCGATCACCCTGCTCAACGTCGCTGCCGTCGCGCTGTGGACCGTGGGCGTGTTCGCCGCCCTGTATGCCGGCGCGCTCGATCCGTCGGTGCGGGTGACGTCGAGCACGCTGTCGTCGATCATCAACGGCGGCGCGACGGTCATGATGGCGATCTTCATCGATCCCCACATGTCCGGCATGACCGACGACGTCGTCGAAGGGCGCGTGAGCGAATCGCAGTTTCGCCGCGCCGTGGTGTGGCTGGTGGGCAGCCGCCTGGCCGGCACCTTGCTGGCGCAGTTTCTGCTGGTGCCGTCGGCGATCCTGATTGCGTGGGTGGCGCGCGCGGTGTGAGGACGCGCCGCCGCAGGCTACCTGATAGCTTTTCCGTGGCGCGCGCTGTGACAGCGGCGCGGGTTGTGCGTTTGTACTGATAAGATAGCAATATCTTATCGCCTCGGCCAAGGACCGCGCATGCACAACACCATCGACAAAGGCGGCGCCGGCTTCGCTGCCGCCACGCTCCCCGTCACCGCCCAGACCGTGGTCACGACCGACAGCGCCGGCCTCACCGCCGGCAGCTTCACCATCACCGTCAACGGCCAGGCCGTGCCGGTCTACCGCGCCCAGCCCGAAGGAGGCGTCAACCTGCCGGTGCTGCTGGTGGTCTCCGAAATCTTCGGCCTGCACGAACACATCGCCGACGTCGCCCGCCGCTTCGCCAGGCAGGGCTACCTGGCGATCGCGCCCGACCTGTTCGTGCGCCAGGGCGACCCGGCCACCATCCCCGACATCCCCGACCTGATGCGGAACATCGTCTCGAAAACGCCGGACGCCGACGTCATGGCCGATCTTGACGCCTGCGTGGCCTGGGCCAGGGACAACGGCGGCAACGTCGACAAGCTGGCCGTCACCGGCTGGTGCTGGGGCGGTCGCATCACCTGGCTGTATGCGGCCCACAATCCGGGCGTGAAAGCGGGCGTGGCCTGGTACGGCAAGCTGGTGGGCGAGGCCGACGCGCGCCATCCGCACCACCCGGTCGACATCGCGCCGGCGCTGACGGTGCCGGTGCTGGGCCTGTACGGCGCCAAGGACGGCGCCATCCCGCTGGCCACGGTCGACGCGATGAAGGCCGCGCTCGCACGCGGCAACGGCAAATCGGCGTTCGTCGTCTACCCGGACGCCGGCCACGGCTTCTACGGCGACTACCGTCCGAGCTACGTCGCCGCCGACGCCAGCGATGGTTTTGCGCGCGCGCTGGCGTGGTTCAGGGCCCACGGCGCCGCTTAAAGCGAGTGCGCGGTAGTGCCGCGGCGATCTGGGCGGTACAATGCCCGGCTTGCGGCAATTGCAAGACCCGAACAAGAGGTATCAAAATCGACCCGATTCTCGTTTCCATCCTGCTGGCCACCACGATCGCCGGCGTAGTCAGCATCACCGCCGCGGCGGTGTTTTCGTTCACGATGCTCTCCAAGATGGTCGAGCGCATGGTCAGCCTGTCGGTCGGCATCATGCTGTCGACGTCGCTGCTGCATGCGCTGCCCGAAGCGTTCGAATCGAAAGCGGACCCGCGCAGCCTGTTCGCCACGCTGCTGGCCGGGCTGCTGTGTTTTTTCATGCTCGAGAAGCTGGCGATCCTGCGCCACTCGCACCATCACGAAGGCGACGGCCACCACCACGCGCACGGCCACGACAAGCACGAGGCCGGGCGGGCAGGGTGGATGATCCTGATCGGCGACGGCATGCACAACTTCACCGACGGCATCCTGATCGCGGCGGCCTTCCTGGCCAACCCGGAGCTGGGCATCGTCACCGGGCTGGCCATCATTGCGCACGAGATCCCGCAGGAGATCGGCGACTTCATCGTGCTGCTCAACGCCGGCTTCACGCGCACGCGGGCGTACGTGTTCAACCTGCTGTGCAGCCTGATGGCGGTGGCGGGTGGCCTCTTGGGCTACTTCACGCTGGACCGCGCGAGCGGGCTGATTCCGTACGTGCTGGTGTTCGCCGCGTCCGGCTTCATCTACATCGCCGTGAGCGACCTGATGCCGCAGATGCAGCGCCGCGCCACGGTGCGCGAATCGGTGCCGCAGGTGCTGCTGATCGGCCTGGGCGTGGTCATCGTGCTGTTTCTCACCGCCGGCCATTAGCATTGGGGGCTGACCCGTCGTTCGGGTCAGACCCCGGTGTAAAAGCATGCCCCTGCGGGTCCTGTCGCTGCCACACCGGGGTCTGACCCACAAGACGGGTCAGACCCCAAACTCAAACCCTAAGATCAGACTGTGGCGACCGGTCGCGACGGATCGGCGCACCACTCGCTCCACGAACCGGGATACAGCGCCGCCCCGGGCAGGCCCGCCACTTCCAGCGCCAGCAGGTTGTGGCAGGCAGTCACGCCCGAGCCGCACTGCAGCACCGCTCGGGCGGGATCGTCCACCAGCGGCGCAAACTCGGCCTTGAGCTGCGCGGCATCCTTGAAGCGGCCGTCGGCCTGCAGGTTGTCCTTGAAAAAACGGTTCTTCGCACCGGGGATATGGCCGCCGACCGGATCGATGGTCTCGTTCTCGCCGCGGAAGCGGTCCGGCGCGCGCGCGTCGATGACGGGGCGCTCGCCCGTGCCGATATTGGCCAGCACGTCGGCGGCCGATACCGTCTCCACCAGCGGCGCGCGCTCGGTGATGCCGCCGCGCGCCTTCACCGGCACCTCGGACGACATCGGCAGCGCCAGCGCCTGCCACGCAGCCAGGCCGCCGTCGAGTACCGCCACCTGCGGGTGGCCGAGCCAGCGCAGCAGCCACCACAGGCGCGCGGCGAACATGCCGCCGTGGGCGTCGTATGCCACCACCTGGGTGTCGTCGCCGATGCCCATGCCACGCAGCGTCTCGACCAGCGCCGCGCGCTCGGGCAGCGGATGGCGGCCGCGGAACCGGCCGTCGGCGCCGACCTTCGCGCCCGACAGCTCGGTCTCCATGTCGGCAAACACGGCGTTGCGGATATGCCCGACGGCGTAGCCTTCGCGGCCGGCGGCAAGGTTCATCAGGTCATGGCGGCAGTCGACGACGACGACCGACGGATCGTCGATACGCTCAGCCAGTTCGCTTGCCGATATCAATGTGGTGTACATGGGGGCCTCAGGTTTCGCTTGCAATCGGATCGCTCTTGTCGACCGCCACGCCGCGCTCGGTCTTGCGGGTATTGTAATAGGTGACGGCCAGGCCCGACGCCAGGATCACCGCCATGCCGAGCCAGACATGCCAGTCGAAGCGGTCGCCCCACAGCAGCATGCCCCACACGCTCGAGAAGATGATGCCGGTGTACTGCAGGTTCGCCACCACCAGCGTCTTGCCGGTGCCGTAGGCGCGCGTCATCGCCATCTGCGCCAGTGTCGCCGACACGCCCATCACCAGGATCAGTGCGGCGCCGTAGGCGTCGAGCGCGTGCCAGGTGTCGATGCCGGGATCGGCAGCGGTGGTGGCGCTGCCGATCAGGCCCGCCAGCAGGTTGATGGCGGCGAAATAGAAGACGACGCGGTATTCGGGCTCGCCCAGCTGGCTGAGCCGGCGCACCTGCAGGTAGGCCGCCGCCGACAGCATGCCGGAGAACAGGGTAGTGGCGGCGCCCAGCCACTGCTTCGCTTCGAACGCCGGCTGCAGCACCAGCGTGACGCCGACAAAACTGAGCAGGATGGCGCCCACCAGCGGCCATTCGACATGGTCCTTCGAATGCCACCAGCCGGCGCAGAAGAGGAAGGCCGCCATCCAGATCGGCGACATGTAGTTGAGCGTGACGGCCGTTGCCAGCGGCAGCCTGGAGATCCCGTAGAACCACAGCCACAGCGACACCACGCCGACCACGCCGCGCCAGACGTGTTCCCACACGAAAGCGGTGCGCAGGCTGGCGCCGCGCTGGATGACCAGCAGCGACAGCATGATCACGCCGATCAGGCCGCGGTACATGACGATCTCGGAAATCGAAAAGCGCGTGGAGGCAAGCTTGACGCAGGCCCCCATCACGGAAAACAGGAAGGCGGCCGACAGCATCCACAAAGAAGCCATTCTGTCCTAGCGCTGCAAGTCGATGTTGGCGCGGTACCACTCGTGGAAGTGCTGCATGCCGTCTTCCATCGGTGACTGGTACGGCCCCGTTTCGCTGACCCCGCGCGCCATCAGCACGCGGCGGCCGGCGTCCATCCGCAGCGCGATCTCGTCGTCCTCGACGCAGGTCTCCATGTAGGCGGCCCGCTCCGCTTCGATGAAGTCGCGCTCGAACAGCACGATCTCTTCCGGATAGTAGAACTCGACGACGTTGCGCGTCTTCTGCGGGCCGTCCGGCCACAGGGTCGAGACGATCAGCACGTGCGGATACCACTCGACCATGATGTTCGGGTACAGCGTGAACCAGATGGCGCCGTTTTCCGGGGCGACGCCGCCGCGGAACTTGAGCACCTGCTCCTGCCACTTCTGGTAGATCGGCGAGCCCGATTTCTGCAGGCCGCGGTTGACCCCGACCGTCTGCACCGAGTAGTCGCGCCCGAACTCCCAGCGCAGGTCGTCGCAGCTGACAAAGCCGCCCAGGCCGGCGTGGAAGGGCTCGACGTGGTAATCCTCGAGGTAGACCTCGATGAAGGTCTTCCAGTTGTAGTTACAGGTCTGCACCAGGACGTGGTCGAACATGTAGCCGGAAAAGTCGAAGTCCTTCGTCACCGACAGGTTCGCCAGCTTGTCCATGACGTTGTAGCCGTTCTGCTCGAACAGCAGGCCGTTCCAGTTCTGCAGCGGCGTCTTCGACAGGTTCAGGCACGGCGTGTCCGGGAAGTGCGGCGCGCCGATCAGCTCGCCCTTGAGGTCGTAGGTCCAGCGGTGCAGGGGGCAGACGATGTTGTCGGCATTGCCGCGGCCGTTCTTCATCAGGGCCTGGCGGTGGCGGCAGACGTTGGAGAGCACCTCGATGCCGCCGGCGTTACGCACCAGCATGCGCCCTTCGTGCTCGGCAGCAAGCGTGGCAAAGTCGCCGACCTCGGGCACCATCAGTTCGTGCCCGACATAGCGCGGCCCGGCCTGGAATAACTGTTGCATCTCACGCTTGAGCAGCGCTTCGTCAAAGTACACATCTACCGGAAGCTGCGCGCACGGGCGCGCCAGCTTGGCGTGGGTAGCCAGATCGGACATCCCAACCCCCCTTTAATAAGAGCTTCAAGCAAAAGAAGAGAAAGAATCCAAAGACCAGTATTTAGGCTGCGGAATACGGTATTTCGGACAGAACCGGCGATTATACCGTGAACCAGGCTCTACAGTTGCGGCCCGGCGCGGGAATGTGGTGCGCAGCGCCAGAAATATTGCCGTTGATGCATCGTTTTCATGCGCTTGTGACCGATTGCTATAAAATGGCGGCTTGCCTCCGGCGGCAGGCCGCTACGCTGCCGAACGGGATGGATTGTTCTAGAATAAGGAATTAGACTGGCTGCTGGCGCACAAGTTGCGCGGCGAACGTTTTACAAAAAGTATCTATGGCAAAGAAATTATCAGACGGAGTGGATGCCGCAGCGGTGGCGACGCCCGAATCGTTCGAACAGGCGATGGCCGAATTGGCGCAGCTGGTGACCCAGATGGAGTCGGGCCAGCTGCCGCTGGAAGCGTCGGTGGCCGCCTATGCGCGCGGCTCGGAGCTGGTCAAGTACTGCGCCGCGCAGCTCGAGAAAGTCGAATCGCAGGTCAAGGTGCTGGAGGGCGACATGCTCAAGCCGTTCGCGGCCGAGGGTATCGGCGAGGGCATGCAATGACCATGTCGGCGGCCTTCGACGACTGGATGAAAACGGTGCAGGCCAACGTCGAGGAGGCCCTCGGCGCCTTGCTGCCGGCGCCCGGCGCCGAGCCGGTGCGCCTGCACGAGGCGATGCGCTACGCGGTGCTGGGCGGCGGCAAGCGCGTGCGCCCGCTGCTGGTGTACGCGGCCGGCGGCGTGTTCGGCGCCGACACCGGCAGCCTGGCGCGGGCGGCGGCGGCGGTGGAGATGATCCACGCCTACTCGCTGGTGCACGACGACATGCCGTGCATGGACGACGACGCGCTGCGGCGCGGCAAGCCGACCGTGCACGTGGCCTACGACGAGGCCACTGCGCTGCTGGTGGGCGACGCGCTGCAGGCGCAGGCTTTCGCCGTGCTGGCCGATGCGGTCGACATTGCGCCGGCGCGCCAGGTGGCGATGCTGCGCGTGCTGGCGGTCGCCGCCGGTTCGGCCGGCATGTGCGGCGGCCAGGCGATCGATCTCGATAGCGTGGGCGTGAGCCTGACGCTGGCGCAGCTCGAGCGCATGCACCAGCTGAAGACGGGCGCGCTGCTGCGCGCCTCGGTGATGCTGGGGGCGCTGGCCGGGCGCGCGGTCGACGCCGCCGAACGGGCCGCGCTGGACACCTATTCGAACGCCGTCGGCCTGGCGTTCCAGGTCGTCGACGACGTGCTCGACGCGACCGCCGATTCGGCGACGCTGGGCAAGACCGCCGGCAAGGATGCGGCGGCCAACAAGCCGACCTACGTTTCCATCCTCGGACTGGAACAGTCGCAGCGGTTGGCGGAAGAACTGCGGCGCGAAGCGCATCAAGCGCTGGCGCCGTTCGGAGAAAAAGCACTGCGGTTACGCGAACTCGCGGACCTGATCGTGCAGCGGAAAGCGTAAATGAACTTGCTAGAGACAATCAACGAACCGGCCCAGCTGCGCAAGCTGGCGCGCACCCAACTGACGCCCCTGGCCGACGAGCTGCGCCAGTACCTGCTCGAGTCGGTATCGAAAACCGGCGGCCACCTGTCGTCCAACCTCGGCACGGTGGAGCTGACGATCGCGCTGCACTACGTGTTCAACACGCCGCACGACCGCATCGTCTGGGACGTCGGCCACCAGACCTATTCGCACAAGATCCTCACCGGCCGGCGCGAGCGCATGCACACGCTGCGCCAGTTCGACGGCATCTCCGGCTTCCCCAAGCGCGACGAGAGCGAGTACGACACCTTCGGCACCGCGCACTCGTCGACCTCGATCTCGGCCGCGCTGGGCATGGCGCAGGCGGCCAAGATCAAGGGCGAGCACCGCCACGCGATCGCCGTCATCGGCGACGGCTCGATGACCGCCGGGATGGCCTTCGAGGCGCTCAACAACGCCGGCGTCCAGGAAGACATCAACCTGCTGGTGGTCCTCAACGACAACGACATGTCGATCTCGCCGCCGGTCGGCGCGCTCAATCGCTATCTCGCGCGCCTGATGTCGGGCCAGTTCTACGCCGCCGCCAAGAACGTCGGCAAGTCGGTGCTGCCCGGCCCCGTGCGCGAGCTGGCCAAGCGCTTCGAGGAACACGCCAAGGGCATGGTGGTCCCGGCCACGATGTTCGAGGAATTCGGTTTCAACTACATCGGCCCGATCGACGGCCACGACCTCGAGTCCTTGATCCCGACGCTGGAAAACATCAAGAAGCTCAAGGGCCCGCAGTTCCTCCACGTGGTGACCAAGAAGGGCCAGGGCTACAAGCTGGCCGAGGCCGAGCCTATCCTGTACCACGGCACCGGCAAGTTCGATCCGACCGAAGGCATCATCGCGCCGACCAAGGCCGGCAAGGTCACTTACACCGAGGTGTTCGGCAACTGGCTGTGCGACATGGCCGCCGCCGACAAGCGCCTGGTCGGCATCACGCCGGCGATGC
>JBBRXM010000085.1:0-22612 GCA_038248405.1 Burkholderiales bacterium | reverse complement strand
TGGGCGTGGTGCGCGTGTCGCACGAGAAGAGCTTCGTCATCGCCGATATCCCCGGCCTGATCGAAGGCGCCTCGGAAGGCGCCGGCCTGGGCCACCAGTTCCTGCGCCACCTGCAGCGCACCGGCCTGTTGCTGCACATCGTCGACATGGCGCCGTTCGAGACCAACGTCGATCCGGTCAAGGAAGCCAAGGCGCTGGTCAAGGAACTGGAAAAGTACGACGAGTCGCTGGTCGAGAAACCGCGCTGGCTGGTGCTCAACAAGCTCGACGTGGTACCGGCGGAAGACCGCAAGAAGCTGGTCAAGGACTTCGTCAAGCGCATGGCCTGGAAGGGCCCCGTGTTCGAGATTTCGGCGCTGTCGCACGAAGGCTGCCCGGAACTGGTCAACGCCATCTACCAGCACCTGGAAGCGAAGAAGGCGGTCGAGCATCGCGCCGAAGAGACGCAGATGACCGAGGAAGCGCGCGGCATCGCCTCGATCGACCCGGACGATCCGCGTTTCAAGATCCTCGAAGACTGAGTTGGTCCCGGCCACGCGCGCGCATCTGCGCAGCGTGCTGCTGCAGGCCGTGGCCTGCGTCAGTTCGCTGGCCGCGCTGGCGGCCATGCTCGATCCTGACCGCGTGGCCACCGTCATGGGTCTGTTTCTCGTTGGCGTGAACGGCTACAGCCAGTTCTACGCCATCTATGTCGGCACCAGGCTCGCTACCGCGGGCGTGGCGCTGTTAGCGGCAAGGCAGGGCGAACCGCCTGTCCTCGGCGACATCACTGCATTGTTCGTCCTGGCGCAGCCGGTCGGGCGCTTCATCGCCGCGTTTGCGATCGGCCTGCCCCAGGGATTTTTATTAGTCGTATGCGGGTTGGAACTGGCCGGCGGCATCGCGCTGCTGGCGCTGCGCCCGCGTTAATAAGAGCCGCTGCCGATGAAATCCGTCATACAACACGCTAATCGCATCATCATCAAGGTCGGCTCGTCGCTGGTCACCAACGACGGCCGCGGGCTCGATCACGCCGCCATTGCGCGCTGGGCCGCCCAGATCGCCGCCTTGCGCGCGCTCGGCAAGGAAGTCGTGCTGGTCAGCTCCGGCGCCATCGCCGAGGGCATGCTGCGCCTCGGCTTCGACGCGCGCCCCACCGACATCCACGAACTGCAGGCCTGCGCCGCGGTAGGGCAGATGGGCCTGGCGCAGATCTACGAGTCGAGCTTTCGCGCGCATGGCCTGGGCACCGCGCAGGTGCTGCTCACGCACGCCGACCTGGCCGACCGCGAGCGCTACCTCAATGCCCGCTCGACGCTGACGACCTTGCTGCGCCTGGGCGTGGTCCCGATCATCAACGAGAACGACACCGTCGTCACCGACGAGATCAAGTTCGGCGACAACGACACCTTGGGCGCCTTGGTGGCGAACCTGATCGAGGCGGACGCGCTGGTGATCCTGACCGACCAGCACGGCCTGTTCTCGGCCGACCCGCGCAAGGATCCGGCGGCGGTCCTGATCGCCGAGGGCGCCGCCGGCGACCCGGCGCTCGAGGCGATGGCCGGCGGCGCCGGCAGCAGCATCGGGCGCGGCGGCATGCTCACCAAGATCCTCGCCGCCAAGCGCGCGGCGCGCTCCGGCGCCCACACCATCATCGCGTGGGGCCGCGACAGCGACGTGCTCACGCGGCTGGCGGCCGGCGAAGCGATCGGCACCCAGCTGACGGCGCAGACCGGCCGCATGACCGCCCGCAAGCAGTGGATGACGGACCACCTGCACACCGCCGGCAAGGTGGTGCTCGACGCCGGCGCGGTGCAGAAGCTCACCGGCGAAGGCAAGTCGCTGCTGCCGATCGGCGTGCTGCAGGTCAGCGGCGAATTCGGCCGCGGCGCCGTGATCACCTGCGTGCGCGAAGACGGCGTGGCGATCGCGCGCGGGCTGTCGAACTACACCAGCGGCGAAGCGCGCCGCATACAGCGCCGCCCCTCGTCCGAGATCGAAGCGGTGCTCGGCTACATGGAAGGGCCGGAGCTGATTCATCGCGATAACCTGGTGCTGCTGTAGCCGAAGCCGAAACCACGCGCCATCATCGACGTCGTCCTCGCGCACGCGGGGACCCCATTCCGACGAGGTGTGTTGACGTTGTTGCCGATGCCGACGTTTCTGGCGTGCGCGCAAATGGGGTCCCCGCGTTCGCGAGGAGCCGTTTCTGCCAAGGCAGGAACGACGTGCTAGCGTTAGCGGTGAAAAAAACTAACCTCGTCATCCTCGCGCAGCGGGGACCCATGCCGAGCGCAATGCACCAATTAGCACGCGCAGTATGGATCCCCGCTGCGCGAGGACGACGTGAGTAGGTTGTTGGGGGACGTGGGCGGCGTCAGTGCACGCCCGGCGGCGCCGCCGCCAGCCGCAGCTCGATGCTGCGGATCACCGAGTGGACGTCGTCCTCCGGTACCGCCGGGCTGAAGAAAAATCCCTGCCCCAGGTGGCAGCCGTGCTCCATCAGCCAGTCCATCTGCTGCGCCGTTTCGACGCCCTCGGCCACCACCCGCATTTTCAGCGCCACCCCCATGGCCACGATCGCCTGGGTCAGCGTCTCCGCGTTCGGATCCTGCAGCATCGACAGGGTGAACGACTGGTCGATCTTGATGCTCTGCAGCGGCAGCTGGCGCAGGTAGCTCAGCGACGAAAAGCCGGTGCCGAAGTCGTCCAGCGCGGTGCCGATGCCGCGGTGGTTCAGCGCGGCGAGCACGCTGCGGGTGCGCGCCAGCTCGCGCATCACCGCCGACTCGGTCACCTCCACCTCGATGGCGCTGGCCGAGACCCCGAACTCGTCGAGCAGGGCGCCCAGGTATTCCACCACGTTGGTCGACAAGATGTCGGCCATCGACAAGTTGACCGACACCGGCAGCGGCGCCATCCCCTGGTCGCGCCAGCGCGCCTGCGCCTGCATCGCCTCGCGCATCACCCAGCGGTCGATGCGCACGATCTGGTCGCTGCGCTCGGCCAGCGGGATGAAGATCGCCGGCGGCGTCTGGCCGCGGCTCGGGTGGTTCCAGCGCACCAGCGCCTCCATGCCCACCACGCGGCGCGTGGCCAGGTCGACCTTCGGCTGGAACACCAGCGACAGCTCGTTCTGCTCGATCGCTTCGCCGAGGTCGCGCTCGAGCAGGTACTGATCGAGCTGGTCGGACTCCATCGAAAATTCGAACACCGAACTGCGCGAGCGGCCCTGCGCCTTGGCGTGGTACAGCGCCAGGTCGGCCCGGCGCAGCAGTTCGCTGACGGTGCGCCCGTGCGCCGGCGGCAGCGCGATGCCGATCGAGACGCCGATGCGCAGCTGCTGGCCGTTGATGTCGAACGGCCGCGTCACGCTCTGGTGCAGCCGCTCGGCGAACGCCAGCGCGCTGGCCGGATCCGGATGATCCATCTGGAACAGCAGCATGAACTCGTCGCCGCCGAGGCGCGCCAGCAGGTCGCAGTCGCGCACCACCGCGCCCATGCGGCGGCCGAACTGCAGCAGCACCTCGTCGCCGGTGGCATGGCCGTAGGCGTCGTTGATCTTCTTGAAGTGGTCGAGGTCGAGCAGCATCAGCGCGAGGTCGAACTGGCCATCGTCGAGGCGCCGGGTGATCTCGTCTTCCATGGTGCGACGGTTGTACAGGCCGGTGAGCTGGTCGTGGTGGGCGCGCCAGTGCAGCTTTTCGTGCAGCGTGCGGTTCACGCGCAGCTTGTGCACTTCGGCCAGGATCTGCAGCAGCGATTGCAGGCCCTCCGCCTCGACCTCGCTCCACGGGTCGCTGCGGCCCTTGACCTGCTGCTGCCATTCGGCGAACGAGCGGCGCGGCTCGAGCCTGACCTGGCCGTCGGGCGCGAGCGCGATGTCCTTGGCCGGCGGGCCGGCCCAGCGCACCACCTGCACCACTTCCGGGCGCGCGACGAAGCAGAAAATGGGCTGGTCTTCGAAGCGGTGCGCCAGCAGCATGCCGGCCGTGTCGGGCAGCGCTGCCAGCGGCGGCCGGCCCGGCGCCAGCATGTCGTCCCACTTCAGCACCCCGGGCGCACGGCCAGGATGGTCGAGCCGCGCCAGCACTTCGGTCAGGGTCTGCTGCGTCGGCTGCGCGCGCCGGCCGGGACCGCCGATCCAGTTGGTGGAGTTGATGTGCACGCCGAGCATGTCGGCCTTGAACGCCCTGAGGAACTCGGGCAGCCGCCGGCGCAACAGGGTGCCGATGTGATCGCCCATCAGCAGCGACTGGTGGAACTCGCTGAGCAGGTTGTTCATCGCCAGCCGCTCGCGGGCGGCGTCGAGCTTGGACAGGGTTTCGATGCGCATGGTGGCCACTTCCGCCGTCAGTTCGCACAGCTGGCGCAGCGCCTCGCGCACCTGGTAGGGCGGCGCCCGCGGCGCATGGTGGTGGCAGGCGATCAGTCCCCACAGCTTGCCGTCGATGACGATCGACATCGTCAGCGTCGCCCGCACCTCCATGTTGCGCAGGTAGGACAGGTGCACCGGCGACAGCCCGCGCAGCATGCAGTGGCTCTGGTCGAGCGGGGCGAAGTCCGGCCGGATCGGCGGCACCAGCGTGTCGGGGGTGGCCTCGACATCGGCCAGCACGCGCAGCCGGTTGGTCAGGTACAGCGCGCGCGCCTGCGCCGGGATGTCGCTGCTGGGAAAGCGCAGGCCGATGAAGCGCGGCCCGAGCTGGTCGCCGCACTGTTCGGCGATGATTTCGCCGGCGCCGTCGGGCAGGAAGCGGTAGATCATCACGCGGTCGAAACCGGTAAAGTCGCGCACCACGCGGACGCAGTCGTCGAGGAAGCTGCCGATGCGGTCGGCATGGCGCAATCGCGAAATCAGCGCGGCGAGGTCGGCGAACTCGCGGCCGTCGCGCAACTGCTCGGCAGTGGTGGCCTGCGGCAGCCATTCGAGCACGGCGACGTCGCCGGCACGGTGGCCGAGGCACTCCCAGTCGCGCGACGCGGCCTGCCGCGCCGGCGCGGTGCGCTCGAAGCGCGCGCGCCACGGCAGCGCCTTCGGCTGCGTCGGCGGCAGCGCGTCCAGGCCGAGCTGGTCGTACGGCGCGGCCCGCTCGATCCAGTCGAGCAGCGGCGTGCCGAGCATGGCGCCGGCTTCCAGCCCCGGCCAGTGGCGCGCGATCCCGCTCGATACCTGCACGATGCGCCCGCCCGCTATCTCGGCGGCGATGAGGAAGCCGTGCGGCTGCACGGTGCCCAGCAGGTGAATCGGCTCCCTGGAACAGGCGCGTTCCAGCTCCGCCGATATGGTGTCGTAGCCTTGCATGCTGATGCCTGACGCGGGTGACGTTACTGTAAGACTGCAACGGCGCCGGCTAGTTCATGGCTTAGCGCTTGTCGGGCGGCGGCGTCTTCGGGCGGTACTCGCACAGGTCGGCGATGATGCAGTTCCAGCACAGCGGCTTGCGGGCGATGCAGGTGTAGCGCCCGTGCAGGATCAGCCAGTGGTGGGCGTCGTGCAGGAACTCCTTGGGCACGAACTTGAGCAGCTTCTGCTCGACCACTTCGACCGTTTTGCCTGGCGCGAGGCCGGTGCGGTTGGCCACCCGGAAGATGTGGGTGTCGACCGCCATGGTGGGGTCGCCGAAGGCGGTGTTGAGCACCACGTTGGCCGTCTTGCGCCCCACGCCGGGCAGCGCTTCGAGCGCCTCGCGCGAATGCGGCACCTCGCCGCCGTACAGGTCGACCAGCATCCGGCAGGTGGCGATGACGTTCTTCGCCTTGGTGTTGTAGAGTCCGATGGTGGAGATGTAGGTCTTCAGCTCGTCGACGCCGAGGTCGAGGATCTTTTGCGGGGTGTTGGCTACCGGGTACAGCTTGCGGGTGGCCTTGTTGACGCCGACGTCGGTCGACTGCGCCGACAGCAGCACCGCGATGAGCAGCTCGAACGGCGTGCCGTATTCGAGTTCGGTGGTCGGATGCGGATTGGCGGCGCGAAAGCGGGTGAAGATTTCGAGGCGTTTGGCGGGATTCATTCGGCGTCCGGCGGGGTGGCTGGCGGAGCGGCTTTCTGGCGTGCGCGTTCGATGGCGGCGGCGATGATGGCGCGCTTGCGCTCCTTCTCGGCCAGTTCCTGCGGCGTGTTGGTGGTCTCGGCGGTCACTTCGCGCATCTTCGCCACCGCCTTGGCGGCCAGGCGGGCGTCGTTTTCCTCGCGCTCGCGCTGCAGGCGCGCGGCGCGCAAGTCGTGGCGGGCGCGCGCGGCGTCGGCCTCTGCCTGCGACCAGGCATCCCAGCCGGTGCGCTCGTCCGTGACCGGGTACATCACGATGCAGTCGACCGGGCAGGGCGCCACGCACAGGTCGCAGCCGGTGCACAGGCTCGCCACCACGGTGTGCATCTGCTTGGCGGCGCCGACGATGGCGTCCACCGGACAGGCCTGGATGCACAGCGTGCAGCCGATGCACAGGTCCTCGTCGATGAAGGCGACCGGGCGCGGCCGCTCGAAGCCGTTGGCCGGGTTGATCGGGATCACCGGCCGGCCGGTGACGCTGGAAAGGCGGCGCACCCCTTCCATGCCGCCCGGCGGGCACTGGTTGATCTCGGCCGTGCCGTCGGCGATCGCCTCCGCATACGGCCGGCAGGCCGGGTAGCCGCACTTGGTGCATTGCGTCTGCGGCAGCTGGTCTTCGATGAGGTCGGCGAGGGTCTTGGTCACGGTGGCTGCGATTGCTGAAAGCGCCATTATCCGACAAAAGCGGGTGTGGCGGCGGAGGCAAAAAGTTAATGCATACATGTAACAATGTTGAACAGAAAGATTGCTCTGCCGGCTATACTAAACGTCCCCCGTTACGATGGCGAGCACCGTATGATCGAAGTCCACAACCTGTCGAAGCGCTTCCGCCAGGCGAAGAAGCCGGACCCCTCCCAGCGCCGCGACGCGCGCGAACACGACGGCTGGTTCGATGCCGTGCGCGACGTCAGCTTCCACTGCGCCCCCGGTGAAGTGCTGGGCCTGCTCGGGCCCAACGGCGCCGGCAAGACCACCACGCTGCGCCTGCTGGCCACCGCGCTCACGCCCGACCGCGGCACCGCCTTCGTCAACGGCGTCGACATCGTCAAGGATCCGATGCTGGCGCGCCGCCAGATCGGCTTCTTGTCCGGCACGACCGGCCTGTACGGCCGCCTGAGCGGGCGCGAAAACGTCGAGTACTTCGGCCGCCTGCACGGCATGGCCGAAGCGCACGTGCAGCGCCGCTGCGACCAGCTGTTCGAGCAATTGCAGATTGGCGAATTCGCCCACAAGCGCACCGACGAGATGTCGACCGGCATGAAGCAGCGTTGCTCGATCGCCCGCGCCGTGGTGCACGAGCCGAAGGTGATCATCCTCGACGAGCCGACCAGCGGGCTGGACGTGATGGCGGCCAAGGTGCTGCTCGATTTCATGGCCGACTGCAAGGGCAAGGGCATTCCGCTGATCTTTTCGACGCACCACCTGCACGAAGTGGAAAAGCTGTGCGACCGCGTCTGCGTCATCAACGGCGGCACCACCGTGTTCAACGGCAGCACCGACGCGTTCCGCCAGCTCGGCGACGGCGATATCTTCGATGCCTTCATCGGCGTCATCAACGAAAGGAGCGCCGCCTGATGTGGATCGTTTACCTGAAAGAACTGCGCTCCCTGCTGCGCGACCGCAAGACGCTCATTTTCACGATCGTGATCCCGATTTTCGCGATGCCGCTGATCGGCTTCGGCATGTCGAAGGCGATGAGCATGCTGTCGGAGAAGGCTCGCACCCAGCAGATCAAGTACGCCATGTTCGGCGGCGAGAATGCGCCGGCGCTGGCCGAGCTGTTCGCCAGGGACGGCAGTTTCCGGGCGGTGCCGCTGGCCGATCCCGGCCAGGTCAAGGCCGCCATCGGCGACGAGCGCATCAAGCTGGCCTTGAGCGTGCCGCCGCGCTTTAACGAGGCGATCGGCGCCAACCAGCAGGCCGCCGTGGAACTGCACTTCAACAGCGCCGATGCGGGCGACATCACGCGCAAGCGGGTCGGCGCGGTGCTGGAAAAATACAACGCTTCCTTGCGCGACAAGGCACTGGCCGATTTCAGGCTGAGCGCGCCGCAACTGGCTTATGTGCTCCATCCAGTCAAGATCGACGAACGCTCGACGGCGGACCAGCGCGAGCGGGTCGGTGCGCTGGTCGGCGGCATGCTGCCGTACGTGCTCATCTTCGTGTGCCTGATGGCCGGCATGTATCCGGCCATCGACCTGGGCGCCGGCGAAAAGGAAGCCGGTACGCTGGAGACCTTGCTGCTGGCGCCGGTGTCGCGCTCGCAGCTGGTGATGGGCAAGTTCGCCGTGCTGTTTACGGTCGCGCTGGCGGCGTCGCTGCTGATGGTGACGAGCATGGGCCTGCTGCTGCGGTTCTACTCCGGCAGCATGGATCCGGCGCTGGCGGCGGTGATCGCGGCGATCGGCATCGGCGACCTGGCGCTGGTGGCGCTGATGCTGGTGCCGACGGCGGGCATCTTCGCCGCCATCCTGCTGTCGATGTCGATCTACGCCAAGAGCTACAAGGAAGCGGCCGGCATGATGCAGCCGATGGTGTTCCTGGCGATCATGCCGCTGATGGTGGCGATGGTGCCAGGTGTCGAGCTGAGCTGGTTATGGGCGGCAGTGCCGCTCACCAACGTGGCGCTGGCGATGAAGGAGATCGTCAAGGGGACCATGGATTATCCGAAGTTCATGATGATTTTGTTCTCGAGCACGGTGCTGGCGGCAATCCTGCTGGCGTGGTGCCGCCGCTGGTTCAGCCGGGAGGATGTGCTGTTTCGGGATTGAGGCTGCTCTGCGGAAAGCGGGGACCCCATTTCGTCGAGTAGCCTGCAAATAGAAAAACGCCCCGCGGGAGAATCCGGCGGGGCGTTTTTATTGGGACGACGTCGATCAGCCGTGTTTCTGGATGAACTCGCCGATCTTCGGGCAGATCACGTCGCGCCAGCGGCGGCCGGAGAAAATGCCGTAGTGACCGCAACCGGGGGCGATGAAATCCTGCTGCATCGAGGCCGGGATGCCGCTGCACAGCGTGTGCGCCGCCTGGGTCTGGCCGGCGCCGGAGATGTCGTCCAGCTCGCCCTCGACCGTGAACAGCGCCACCGTCGTGATGTCCTGCGGACGCACCAGCTGGCCGCCCACTTCCCACGTGCCCATCGGCAGGCGGAATTCCTGGAACACGGTCTTGATCGTGTCGAGGTAGTACTCGGCCGGCATGTCGAGCACGGCGTTGTACTCGTTGTAGAACTGGCGGTGGCTTTCGGCCGGCTCGTCGTCGCCCAGCACCAGGTGCTGGTAGAACTCGCGGTGGCTTTGCGCGTGGCGGCCAGGATTCATGGCGATGAAGCCGGCGTGCTGCAGGAAGCCCGGATACACCTTGCGGCCGAAACCGGGGTAGTTGCCAGGCACGGCGTAGATGACGGTGTTTTCGAACCACGAAAACGGCTTTTCGATCGCCAGGTCGTTGACCGCTGTCGGCGACTTGCGCGGGTCGATCGGGCCGCCCATCATCGTCATCGTCTTGGGCAGCTGCGGATCCTTGGCGGTGGCCATCAGCGAAATGGCGGCCAGCACCGGTACCGTCGGCTGGCACACGGAAATGACGTGCAAGTCCGGCGCCAGCATGCGGATGAAGTCCTGCACGTAGTAAATGTAGTCATCGAGGTGGAACGGGCCTGCCGACACCGGCACCATGCGCGCGTCGGTCCAGTCGGTGATGTAGACGTCGTGGTGGGGCAACAGGCCGCGCACGGTATCGCGCAGCAGTGTCGAATGGTGGCCCGACAGCGGCGCCACCAGCAGCACCTTCGGCTGCGCCAGCGCGCCGATCTGGGCGTCGCTCAGGTCTTTCTTGAAGTGCAACAGGCGGCAGAACGGGCGCGTCACGACCGTGCGCTCCATGATGCCGACCGTTTCGCCGTTGACAAGGGTGGTGCCGATGTCGAAGGCTGGCTTCTCGTAATCCTTGCCCAGTCGGTACATCAGCTCGTATCCCGCGGCGATGCGCTGGGAAAACGGCGTGTGCGCGAACGGCGACACCGGGTTCGAGAACAGTTTCGAGGATGCTTCCGCCCATTGCATCATGGGGGTCAGGAATGAGCGTTGCATCTCGTGCAATTGGTAGAGCATAGAGGTTCCTTCGGGTTTGCTGAAACGTCGCTGTTGCGCCGCTCCGTGAATTAATTATAGGCTATGCAGCGCACCTTACTGCAATTTCCCGTTCTACTTGGCAATTGCTTATGAACGAACAATGCACGCAGGCGGCGACTTCCTATTGGCCCAGTTTCACACGTCGGCACGAAACTCGTCGGTGCTGCGGGCCACATATAAAACAAATGCCTCGCAAGCGAGGCATTTGTGTCTGCAGTGAAACAGAACATTGTCAGCAGGATAGCGGCGGTGCAGTTCGTCCATGCAACCGTGCGCCGATGCCGGCTTAACGGATCAACTGATCGAGCTTGTCCTTGACGTCTTTCCACTTCTCAGCGTCCGGCAGGGCCGCCTTGGTCTTGGTGATCGACGGCCAGGCGCGTGCCAGTTCGACGTTGATCTTGATGAACTGCACCTGGTCGGCCGGCACGTCTTCCTCGGCAAAGATGGCGTTGACCGGGCATTCGGCCACGCAGACGGCGCAATCGATGCACTCGTCCGGGTCGATCGTCAGAAAATTGGGGCCTTCCCGGAAACAATCTACCGGGCATACATCGACGCAATCGGTGTAACGACAGCTGATGCATGATTCGGTGACAACGTGGGTCATAACAGTCCTATCAATGATGAGTGTTGCTGCGTGGCGCACAGAAGCCGCCGTCCGGCAAAGCACTGTATTTTAAGGCAATTCCGTTATTCCCACAAATGGCGTTCATACACATTCCGCATAAGCATATGCGGGTCTGGGGTCTGACCCCATGGGGTCAGACCCAGGTCAGACCCCGGTGTAGCTGCCGGCCACTCAAGCCAAAGTGCGCAACTTCGCGACCAGTGTCTGCCACGGCGCCGAATCGGCGCTGCCATCCTCGGCAAAGCTGACCGTGTGCTCGCGCGCGCCGTCGGCGACGGTGATGTCCCAGCGGCCGATGTCGGCGCCCACCGGCCGCGGCGGCGCCGCCTTGAAAAAATCCAGGTCGCGCAGCAAAGCCTCGAGCGCCGCACCGTTTTCGATGCGGCCTGTGTCGAGCTCGAAACGCTCGCTGCGCCCGCTGAAGCCGCCGCCGCCTGTTGCCGTAATCTTCATGCGTTTATCTTAGCAGCTTGTCGGCGTCTTGCAGGGCGCTACGCGCGCCGGCCGGCTCGGCCGGGCCGTTGCGGCCGTGCTCGGCGCACCAGCGCGCCAGCGCCTGCGCCTCGGCGTCGAGCACGTGCTCGAGGTGGTAATACTCGGCCAGGTTCATGGTGCCGCAGCAGGCGCGCCGGTCCTGCACCGCGCCCGGCAGGTCCTGCACCCCCGGCTGCAGTTCGAGCGGGTCGACGGCCTCTGCCATCGGCGCCGGCGCCGCGACCACCTCGCGCACCGTGAAGCGGTTGCGGATGCTGTCGCGGTACTCGACGGCTTTGCCGTCCTCGGCGCACAGGCGCAGCATCTGGTTGACGACGTCGGCGTAGGTGGCGGCGGTGTCGGGCGCGGCCACCAGCGCGCGCAGCAGCAGGCCGCGCAGGTAGGCGCCGGCCTCGTGCAGCACCATGGCGTCGTCGCGCAGCGCCGGGTCGCGCTCGAAGGCGAACAGGTCGGCCAGGATGTCGTAGACGGCGCCGGTAAACACCTGCGACAGCGCGTGCACCTCGGTGCCGGCGTCCGACAAGGTCAGGTCGTTGTCGGCACTGCGCAGGCCGGTCGAGCCGCCCAGTGCCAGGCCGAACTGCTCGGCGATGTCGGCGAGAAAGGTCTTGTCGTGCAGCCGCGCCTTGGTCTGGGCGATGACGGCCTCGCACTGGTCGAGCTGCGACAGCGCCAGGAAGATGGCGCTGAGGTCACCGAACGACTCGTGCAGGCCGCCCGTCTGCGGCGGATTGTCGGCACCGAGCCAGTCGGGCTTGAGGCCGTCGAGCACGGCGTGGCCGGTCTCGTGCGAGACGATGTCGAGCGAGCGGCAGGTGAACACGCGCTCGGCCTGGCCGCCGGGGACGAAGTCGCCGAACTTCAGGCAGCACTGGGTGCGGCTGTAGAAGGCGTTCATCACGTTGGGCAGCCCGTAGGGGTAGACCTGCAGCGGCGAAGTGTCGACGCTGCTGTTCCATTGCCACGGCAGCGGCATCGACGAGCCGGCCGCCGACAGCGCGCGCTGGTACATGGTGAGCGTCTGGCGCACCACGGCGAAGGTGTGGACGGCGTCGAACTGCGGGGTGTCGGGCATGGTGATGAAGTCGCCGAACGCGTTCGGGCTGACCGGCGCGATGCCGGGGTCGCCCGAGGCGATGCGGGCGTCGCGCGGGCCGTCGAGCACGATGCCGGGCAGGAAGGCCTTGCGGGTGCCGATTTCGCTGACCGAGGGATCCTGCTTCCACATCAGCACGCGCGCGCCGAAGGCGAACGGCAGCGGCACCGGCGGCGCCTCGCCGGCGCCGCGCGGCGCGCCCGGCTCGTCGAGCAGCTGGGCCGACTTGCGGTGCTCGCGGTAGGCGGCGCTGGGGGTGGGGACGTAGCTGACGGGCGCGGTGGCGCGCGCGGACAGGGGATCGTCGGGCAGGGTGTCGCGAGGATTCATCAATTTCTCCTTCGGAAGCCGGGCGTTCGGCGGAGAAATAGTCGCGCCTGGCGCGACGGCTCCGCTTGATGCCCATCAATAGCCACTCGGGTGCGATAAAATGTGCGATACCCAAAAACAACAAACAGGATCATCCATGCATCATGTCAGTGTCCCTGGCGGTCCGGCCCTGGCCGGCATTCCCCTGGAATTCTTCCTGTTTGCGCTGGTGCTGGGAATGGTCGCGTTCAGTCATGTTAGCACGCTGGCAACGGCGTTGTGGGGCGCGCTGGCCATCACTTTGTATAAGGTGATTTTTTCGCCATTTGGCGAAGGCGCCGGCATCGCCGGGCTGCTCGGCCACGTCGATGCGGAGTGGGTAGGGCTGGCCAACCTGCTGGCGCTGCTGCTCGGTTTCGCGCTGCTGGCACGCCACTTCGAGCAGAGCGGGGTGCCGGCCAGATTGCCGGACTACCTGCCCGACGGCTGGGGCGGCCCGCTGGTGCTGCTGGTGCTGATTTTCTTCCTCTCCAGTTTCCTCGACAATATCGCCGCGGCGATGATCGGCGGCGCCGTCGCCCACACTGTCTTTCGCGGCCGTGTCCACATCGGCTACCTTGCCGGCATCGTCGCCGCCTCCAACGCCGGCGGCTGCGGCAGCGTGGTGGGCGACACCACCACCACCATGATGTGGCTGGCCGGCGTGCCGGCGGCGACGGTGTTGCCGGCCTATGTGGCCGGGGTGGTGGCGCTGGTGGTGTGCGCGGTGCCGGCGTCGCTGGCGCAGCACAAGCACTGCGCCATCCTGCGCGACGCCCGCGCCGGCGTGCGGATCGATTGGACGCGGGTGGCGATCGTCGCCGTCATCCTCGCCGCCGCGGCAGGTACCAACCTGCTGCTGAACCTGCGCTTTCGCCATCTGTCGGCGGCGGCGCCGTTCCTCGGCATCGCGCTCTGGGCCGCGATCGCCGCCACCGCCGCGCTGCGCCGGCCTGACTTGAGCGTGCTGCCGGGGGCCGCCAGGGGCGCGCTGTTCCTGCTGGCGCTGGTGTGGGCGGCCTCGACGATGCCGGTGGCGGCGCTGCCGGGCGCGAGCTGGCAGTCGGCGCTCACGCTCGGCTTCGTCTCGGCGGTGTTCGACAACATCCCGCTGACCGCGCTGGCGCTGCGCCAGGGCGGCTTCGACTGGGGCTTTCTGGCCTATGCGGTCGGTTTCGGCGGCTCGATGATCTGGTTCGGCTCGTCGGCCGGGGTGGCGCTGTCGAACCTGTATCCGGAGTCGCGCTCGGTGACGCTGTGGGTGCGCCACGGCTGGCACGTGATCGTCGCCTACGTGGCGGGCTTTTTCGCCATGTTCGCGCTGCTGGGTTGGCATCCGGGCTGAGCTGCTGGCATCATGCGGGATTAATAACACCAACAGAAAGCATCAGATGGCCGAAATCAGCATCGTTCAGGCGCACAGCCTGACCCCGGAACAAGCCCGCGCGGCGGCGCAGAGGGTGGCCGACAAGCTGGCCGGCGATTACCAGCTGGTGTGTACGTGGGAGGGCGATGTGCTGCGCTTCGAGCGCAGCGGCGTGCAGGGCGCGCTGACGCTGCAGGCGCAGCAGGCCGAGATGGCGATCAGCCTGGGTTTTCCGATCAGCGCGTTCGCGGCGATGATCGAGGCGAAGGTGATGGAGAACATGCGCAGGGTGTTCTGCGGCGCGTCCGCGGTCTGACCCATCAAAGAAAAGACGGGTCAGACCCTGTTACTCGTCCTTGAGCTCGTCGATCAGGTCGATGTACTGCTGCATCGCGTCTTCCTTCGAGGTGCCCTTGAAACCGTCCCAGGCGTCGAACTTGGCGCGGCCGACCATGTCGGTAAAGCCGGGCCGCTCGCCGACGGCGTCGCCGGCCGACGCCTGCTTGAACAGTCCGTAGATTTTAAGCAACGTCATATTGTCCGGACGCTCGGGCAGGTTCTTTGAATCGGCCTGTGCCTGGGCAAACTGTTCTTGCAAGCTCATGGAAAACTCCTGTGGGTGGTGGTGATGCGGTTAAGCTGAGCTCAGACCTTCAGCAGCTCGACGTCGAAAATGAGCGTGGCGTTCGGCGGAATCACGCCGCCGGCGCCGCGTGCGCCATAGCCCAGGCTCGCCGGGATCGTCAGGCGGCGCGCGCCGCCGACCTTCATGCCCTGGACGCCTTCGTCCCAGCCCTTGATGACCTGGCCGCCGCCAAGCGAAAACTGGAACGGATCGTTGCGGTCCTTGCTCGAATCGAACTTGGCGCCGGCGGTGCCGTCGTCGTTGCGCAGCCAGCCGGTGTAATGCACGGTGACGTGCTGGCCGGCTTTCGCCTCGGCGCCTTCGCCGACTTTGGTGTCTTCGTACTGCAGGCCGGAATCGGTGGTAATGGTGGACATAGATTTCCTTCTTGATCAGGTTGATGAAGAATTGTAGTGCATGACGTGTCAAAGCGCCATTGACGCAATGTCACCTGTGTTGTGGTCTAACCGTGGAATTGCGGGGAAAGCATATCGGTTTTGGGATTTCCACGTAGAATAACTATTTTGGTTTTCAGGCGAATATCTCCCATGCTGCGCAGTGTTAAAAGAGTCGTACTGTCCGCCCTTTGCATGGCCCTGACGGCCGGCGCCGCCAGCGCCAACGTCGTGGTCGTGCTCAATTCGCGCGACGCCACCGTCAAACTGCTCAACCCGCAGACCTACGCCGAATTGTCGACCTTCCCGGTCGGCAAGGAGCCGCACCACCTGATGTCGACGCCGGACAATAAATCGGTCATCGTCGCCAGCTCGGTGGGCAACGAACTGATCTTCCTCGACCCGGTCACCGGCCAGCTGCAGCGCCGCATCAAGGACGTGCTCGACCCTTACCAGATCGGCTTTTCGCCGGACCAGAAATGGTTCGTCAGCGCCTCGCTGCGGCTCGACCGCGTCGACATCTACAAGTACGACGGCAACGCCATGACGCTGACGCGGCGCGTCCCGCTGGGCAAGCTGCCGAGCCACATGGCCTTCAACAAGGCCAGCGACACCGTCTTCATCACGCGCCAGGGCAGCGACCAGGTCAGCGCGCTCGACCTGGCCAGCGGCGCCGTCAAGTGGACCGTCCCGGTCGGCAAGCTGCCGGCCGGTATCGCCATGACGCCGGACGACAAGTACCTGCTGGTGGGCATCATGGGCAGCGACTACGTCGAAGTGATCGACTGGCGCACGCAGAAAACGGTCAGGCGCATCAAGGCCGGCGACGGCACCCACAACTTCCGTTCGCTGGGCGACAAGCGCCACACCTTCGTGTCGAACCGGGTGTCGAACACGATCAACATCATCGACCAGGTGACGCTGGAAAACGTCGGCACCATCAACGTGCCGGGCGGCCCCGACTGCATGGAACTGACCAAGGATGGCAAGACGCTGTGGGTGACGCTGCGCTGGATCAAGAAGGTCGCCGTCATCGACGTCGCCAGCCGCAAGGTCGTCAAGATGATCCCTGTGGGGCGGTCGCCGCACGGCGTGTTCTTCGCCGACGCGGCGCCGCGGATGTAATGAGCAGCCGTTCCCTGCTGGCCGCCTGCGCCCTGCTGGCGGCAAGCATCCCGGCCGGCGCGGCTGCGCCGGCGGCCTGCCGCGGCACCGTCTACCTGACCTTCGACACCGGCAGCCAGTCGCAGGCCGAGTTCATCGCCGCCACCCTCAACAAGCACAACGCCAAGGCGACCTTTTTTGTCGCCAACGAAAAGACCACGCGCGGCGACTGGTCGCTCGATCCGTCGTGGGCGCCGTACTGGAAGGCGCGCGTCGCCGAGGGCCACGCCTTCGGCAGCCATACCTTCGACCACGTCTATTTCAAGCGCGACGGCGCCGGCGGCAAGATCGACGTCAAGCCGCAGTTCGGGCCGGACGCCGGCAAGACCATGTCGTGGACGCCGGCCCAGTACTGCGCTGAAATCAAGCGCGCCGACCAGCGTTTCCAGCAGCTGACGGGCAGGGCGCTCGACCCGATCTGGCGCGCGCCCGGCGGCAAGGTGTCGCCGCGCACGCTGGCGGCCGGCAAGGCCTGCGGCTACACCCACTTCGGCTGGGCGCCGGCCGGCTTTTCGGGCGACGAGACCTCCAGCGACGCCTTTCCCAACAGTGTGCTGCTCGAGCGGCTGCTGGCCAGGCTGAAGGACGGCGACATCTTCGTCGCCCACCTGGGCATCTGGTCGCGCAAGGATCCCTGGGCGCCGGCCAATCTCGAGCCACTGATCGCCGGCCTGCAGCAAAAAGGCATCTGCTTCGCCACCCTGCGCGAGCATCCGGACTTCGTCAAAAAGCCATGATCCAATTTCTGATCGATCTGTTTGGCGGCGCCCAGGGCTGGCTGTTCGAGCACCTCGTCGAACCTGCCGTGTTCGCCAGCGGCCTGGGCGCATTCACCGAGGAAGCGTTCGAAGGCACCGAGTGGTTCTTGGTCGGCATGGTCGAGCTGGCCGCGCTGTACCTGGTGCTGCGCCCGCTCGAGGCGCTGCTGCCGGTGCACAAGTTCGGCAATCCGTATGCGCGCTGGAACGATTTTATCTACACGGCGATCCACCGCCTGGGCCTGTTCTCGATCGCCATCTTCTTCACGCTCGACCCGCTGATGGACCACATTGCCGGCATGATGCGCATGCAGGGCGTGCGCCCGTTCAACCTGGAGGCGCTGCTGCCGTCGATGCCGCCGGTCGCGAGCTTTTTACTTTATCTGGCGGTGCTCGACTTTTTCGACTACTGGTACCACCGCGCCCAGCACCAGGTCGACTGGTGGTGGGGCCTGCACAGCCTGCACCACAGCCAGCGCGACATGAACCTGTGGAGCGACAACCGCAACCACCTGCTCGACGACCTGCTGCGCGACATCTACATGGCGGGGATCGCGCTGGCGATCGGCGTCGCCCCCGGCCAGTATGTGCTGCTGGTGTCGGTGTCGCGCGCAGTGCAGAGCCTGCAGCACGCCAACGTGCGCATCCATTTCGGCCGGCTCGGCGAATTCCTGCTGGTGTCGCCGCGCTTTCACCGCACCCACCACGCGATCGGCGTCGGCCACGATGCGCTGCGCAGCAATACGCGCGGCTGCAATTTCGCCGTGCTGCTGCCGGTGTGGGACGTGCTGTTCGGCAGCGCCCGCTTCGATCCGCACTTCGCCGCAACGGGCGTGCGCGACCAGCTCGAGCGCAAGCTCGCCGACGGCAGCGTCGTTGCCGGCCGCGACTACGGGCGCGGCTTCTGGCGCCAGCAATGGCTGGGCCTCAAGCGGATGGTCGAGTACGCCCGCCGGGGCGCTTCCTGATGCGTGCCGTGCTGAACGCCTACGGCCGCGCGCTGGCCGCGCAGCTGAGCGCGCGCATGCTGCTGCTGTCGGCGCTGCCGTTGCTGCTGTCGGTGGCGCTATGGGGCGCGCTGCTGTACTTCGGCTTCCAGCCGCTGATCGACTACGTCCAGTCCCTGTTCGAGCAATACGGCGGCTACAAGGCCAGCGGCGGCCTGCTCTCCAGCCTGGGCCTGGGCATGCTCAAGACCATCGCGGTGCCGCTGGTGGCGATGCTGCTGTTGCTGCCGCTGATGATCCTCACTTCGCTGCTGGTGATGGGCCTGGTGGCGATGCCGGCGATCGGCCGCCACGTCGGCACCCGCCAGTTCGCCGACCTCGAGAAGAAACAGGGCGGCAGCATGCTCGGCAGCCTGGGCATCAATCTCGGTTCGGTGCTGCTGTTCGCGCTGCTCTGGCTGTTGACCTTGCCGCTGTATTTTTTTCCGCCGCTGGCGCTCGCCGCCCAGGTGGCGCTGTGGGGCTGGGTGACCTCGCGCGTGATGAGTTACGACGCGCTGGCCGCCCACGCCAGCGTCGACGAGCGCCTCGCCATCACGCGCCGCCACTACTGGCCGCTGCTGGCGATCGGCATGGTCTCGGGCGCTGCCGGCGCCTTGCCCGGCATCGTCTGGATCGGCGGCGCCATGCTGTCGGTGGTGCTGTTCCCGTTCCTGGCGATGCTGTCGATCTGGCTGTATCTGGTCATCTTCATCTTCACCGGCCTGTGGTTCCAGTACTACTGCCTGCAGGCTCTGCGCGAGCTGCGCGCAGCGGCCGCCGCGGCGGCGCCGCCGGCCGGTTTCGTGGCAAACTAGCCATATCAAAAAAGCAAACGCGTCGCTGTTTTCACCATCGATTACAGGATGTTGTCGAAGTGCTTTTATCGCTGCCGAGATAGCGGACTGAGCCGTTGTTTTTTTGCGAAAAAAATCGGGACGACGACAAATTGTCGATCAGTGCTACGTGGCGGGGGCATTGATGTGGTGGAATGGTAAGCATGCGATGGCCAGGTTCTGGAGTGGGATTTTGGTTGTAATTCGCGAAACTTTTAAACGGCCTCGCTCCGTTGAAACGACCCATGCATGGATGGCGATGGTCGGGACGCAGGGCGCTGACGATTGATTCATACCGGTTGAGCCATCATGGAAAGTAATAGCCAAGCAGGGCCGTACTACAGCGTCGCGAGCGCAGTTCGCAAGCTGAGGGCACGTGCCGCATCGATCAACCTCGGCCGCGGGCGCGGCCCTGCGGCGCAAAGCCAGCAGCAGGAACAGGGCGAGCCGCCCGCCCAGTCCGAACCCGGCCAGACCGAGCTGCGCTACCCGCAGCCGCACCTGTCGCTGGTACCCGAGCCTTCCCCGGAAGAGCCCGGCCAGGGACCCGACACCGCCCCCGACGGCAAGCCGCCGAAGCGCCGCAGCCGCATCAAGCCGGCGCTGCTGCTGCTGCTGTTGATGCTGCTGTCGGTGTTCGCCCTGTGGGCCGTGCGCGAAAGCCGCACCTCGTCGATGCAGGCGAGCTACTTCGCCGCTCTCGCCAAGAAGGTCAGCTACAAGGTCGAGCCGGGGCCGAGCAACTCGATCCGCTTCCCCTCCGACAGCCCGTACGACGAGCGGCTCGGCTACGCCAACCTGCCCGACTACCTCGCCAAGCTCAAGTCCCACGACTACGAGATCGCCGCCCAGGCGCGCCTGTCGCCGAAGATGGTGGAACTGGCCGACATGGGCCTGTTCGCCACCTACCACGAAAAAACCAAGGTCGGCCTGGCCATCTACGACTACAAGAACCGGCCGCTGTTTACCGCCCGCTACCCGGAGCGCGTCTACGACGGCTTCGAGCAGACGCCGATGCTGCTCATCAAGAGCCTGCTGTTCATCGAGAACCGCGAGCTGCTCGACCCGACCTATCCGAAACGTAACCCGGCCGTCGAATGGGACCGCTTCAGCAAGGCCGTGTTCGACAAGTCGCTGCACGTGTTCACCGGCGGCGACAAGCGCTCGGCCGGCGGCAGCACGCTGGCCACCCAGATCGAAAAATACCGCCACTCGCCGGACGGGCGCACCAGTTCGCTCGCCGACAAGCTGCGCCAGATGGTCTCGGCCACCCTGCGCGCCTACCAGGGCGGCGAGGACACCAGCGCGGTGCGCCGCCAGATCGTGGTCGACTACATCAACACGGTGCCGCTGTCGGCCAAGCTCGGCTACGGTGAAGTGAACGGCATCGGCGACGGCATGTGGGTGTGGTACGGCCGCAGCTTCGACGACCTCAACCGCGCCCTCAAGGGCGGCGTCGATACGCCCGAAGCGGCGCTCGCTTACAAGCAGGCGCTGAGCCTGTTCATCGCCCAGCGCCGCCCGGCCCACTACCTCGGCGCCGGCGCCCAGGACCTCGAAGAGCTGACCAACACCCACCTGCGCGTGCTGGCGCAGGCCGGCGTCATCACGCCGCAGCTGCGCGACCTGGCCAGCCAGCAGAAGCTGCATCCGGCGTCGGGCACCGGCGTGGCGCCGCCGGCGGCCAACAGCTTCACCACCCGCAAGGCGTCGAACGCGGTGCGCACCCACCTGTCGCAGCTGCTGGGCGACTCGCGCCTGTACAACCTCGACCGCCTCGACCTGACGGTGGCCAGCACCCTCAACGCCGAAGCGCAGAAGGCCGTCACCGAGCGCCTGCGCGGCCTGCGCGACACCGAGTCGGCCACCGCCGCCGGCCTGACCGGCAAGGGCATGCTGGGCAACGGCAATCCGGCCAACGTGGTCTACAGCTTCACGCTGATCGAACGCGGCGCCGATGCCAATTTCCTGCGCGTGCAGACCGACAACTACGATCAGCCGCTCGACATCAACGAAGGCGCCAAGCTCGACCTGGGCTCGACGGCCAAGCTGCGCACGCTGGTGACCTACATGGACATCGTCGACCAGCTGCATCAGCGCTACGAGCCAATGTCGCAGGGCGAACTGAAGAAAGTGACGGTCGACCCGAAGGACAACATGTCGCGCTGGGGCGTGGAGTATTTCCAGGGCCTGAAGGCGGGCGCCGACCGCAGCCTGCCGGCGATGCTGGAAGCGGCGATGGAGCGCAAGTACTCGGGCAACCCGGGCGAGGGCTTCTTCACCGGCGGCGGCCTGCACCACTTCGGCAACTTCAGTAAACTCGACGACTCGAAGATCCTGACCGTGCGCCAGGCGCTGCGCAACTCGACCAACCTGGTGTTCGTGCGCCTGATGCGCGACGTGGTGCGCTACTACATGTTCCAGCTGCCCGGTTCGTCGGCGGCGCTGCTGGCCGACTCGGACGATCCGCGCCGCGCCGAGTACCTGTCGCGCTTCGCCGACCGCGAAGGACGCGAGTTCCTCGGCAAGTTCTACAACAAGTACAAGGGCAAGACGCCGGCCGAAGCGGACAAGGTGCTGCTGGCGAGCTTCCGGCCGACGCCGTCGCGCCTGGCCGCGGCCTACCGCACCATCTGGCCGCAAGGCACGCTGGCGCAGTTCAGCGCCTTCATCAAGGCCGGCCTGCCGTCAGCCAACGAAGTGCCGGCCGAGCGCATCGCCCGGATGTACGAGACCTACGATCCGGCCAACATGTCGCTGGCCGACCGCGGCTACGTGTCCTCGATCCACCCGCTCGAACTGTGGGTGGTGGGTTACCTGCGCACCCACCAGGGCGCCGGCTGGAAGCAAGTGGCCGACGCCTCCGTCAAGGAGCGCCAGGAAGTGTACTCGTGGCTGTTCAACACGCACCGCAAGCATGCGCAGGACAAGCGCATCGCCGGCCTGATCGAAGTCGAAGCCTTCCTCAAGATCCACGCGCAGTGGAAGAAGATGGGCTACCCCTTCGATTCGCTGGTGCCGTCGTATGCGACCACGCTGGGCGCCTCGGCCGACCGGCCCGCGGCGCTGGCCGAAATGATGGGCATCATCGTCAACGGCGGGCTGCGCAAGCCGGTGCAGCGCATCGACTCGCTGCACTTCGCCAAGGGCACGCCGTACGAAACGCTGGTCAAGCACGCCAAGGCCGACAAGTTCGAGCAGGTCATTTCGCCCGACGTGGCGCGCGTGGTGGCCGATGCCATCCGCGGCGTGGTCTCCGACGGTACCGCCAAGCGCGTCAAGAATGCGTTCGTGGCGGCCGACGGCAGCATCATCGCGGTGGGCGGCAAGACCGGCACCGGCGACCAGCGCTTCGACGTCTACGGCGCCGGCGGCCGGCTGATCGAGTCGCGCTTCGTCAACCGCTCGGCGACCTTCGTCTTCAATATCGGCGAGCGCTTCTTCGGCAGCATGACCGCGTACGTGCATGGTCCGGAAGCGGAGCATTACGACTTCACCAGCGCGCTGCCGGTGCAGCTGCTGACGGTGCTGGCGCCGACCCTGATGCCGATGATCGATCCGGAGGCGGCGGCCAAGCAGCAGGCGGCTGCGGCTGCTGCTGCGGCGGCGCCGGCGCTCAAGACGGATGCGCCGCGCGCTGCCGATGCAGTACCGGCGCTCGCCGGCGACAAGCCGCAGCTGGCCAAGCCGGTGGGAGTCACCGGCGACAAGCCGAAGGCGGTTGAAGCCACAAGCGACAAGCCGAAGG
>JBBRXM010000084.1:0-22631 GCA_038248405.1 Burkholderiales bacterium | reverse complement strand
CAATTCGGTCGTCACGCCGGCCGCCTCGTGGCGCATCAACTCGTCGCGGCTGAGGAACAGCAGCTTCGGTTCCTTGGCGGTGGCGTCCTTGTGCCACTTCTCGAAGCCGGCGCCGTTGATGACGTCGGCCGGAATGAGCTTGTCGTAGAAGGCGGCGATCAGGTGGTCGTCGACCAGCACGTCGAGCCGGCGCGACTTGTGCTCGAGGTTTTCGATTTCCTTCACCAGCTTGTGGTTGTGCGCGAAGAACGGCGCGCGCGTGTCGTAGTCGCCGCCGACCAGCGCATCCTGGATGAAGATCGCGCGCGCCTCGAACGGGTTGAACATGCCGTAGTTGATGCGGCGCTGGCTGTACACCACCAGCCCGTACAGGGTCGCGCGCTCGGACGCGGTGACCTGCGCGGCGCGCTTTTCCCAGCGCGGCTCGCCCCAGGATTTCTTCAGCAGGTGGGCGCCGACGCGCTCGATCCACTCCGGCTGGATGTTCGCCACGGTGCGCGCGTACAGGCGCGTGGTCTCCACCAGTTCGGCCGCCATCACCCACTTGCCGGGCTTCTTGATCAGCGAGGAGCCGGGCCAGATATGGAAGCGGATGCCGCGCGCGCCGAGGTAGCCGGCGCCCGGCTCGTCGTCGCTCTTGAAGCCGATGTTGCCGAGCAGGCCGGTGAGCAGCGCGGTGTGCAGGTTCTCGTAGGTGGCCGGCAGTTCGTTCAGGCGCCAGCCCTGCTCCTTGACGATGGTGAGCAGCTGCGAATGGACGTCGCGCCATTCGCGCAGGCGCACCTGCGACAGGAAGTTGGCGCGGCAGGTGTCCTGCAGATGGCGGTTGGTTTTCTTGTGCTCGATGGCCTGCTCGAACCAGCGCCAGATCTTGATGTGGGTGAGGAACTCGGACTTCTCGTCGGCGAACTTCTTGTGCGCCTCGTCGGCGGCCTGCTGGTGTTCCATCGGCCGGTCGCGCGGATCCTGCACCGACAGCGCCGAGGCGATGATCAGCATCTCGGTCAGGCAGGCGTTTTCCAGCGCGGCCAGAATCATGCGGCCCACGCGCGGATCGAGCGGCAGCTTGGCCAGCTTGTGGCCGAGCGGCGTCAGTGCATTGGTGTCGTCGACGGCGCCCACTTCCTGCAGCAGCTGGTAGCCGTCGGCGATCGCCCTGCCCTGCGGCGGCTCGATGAAGGGGAAGGTCTCGACGTCGGTCAGGTGCAGCGCCTTCATGCGCAGGATGACCGCCGCCAGCGAGGAGCGCAGGATTTCGGGTTCGGTGAATTTGGGCCGCTCGAGGAAGTCCTTCTCCTCGTACAGGCGGATCGCGACGCCGTCGGCGACGCGGCCGCAGCGGCCGGCGCGCTGGTTGGCGGCCGACTGCGCGATCGGCTCGACCTGCAGCTGTTCGACCTTGTTACGGAAGCTGTAGCGCTTCACGCGCGCCAGGCCCGCGTCGACGACGTAGCGGATGCCGGGCACGGTGAGCGACGTTTCGGCGACGTTGGTGGCCAACACGATGCGGCGCGCGTTGCTGATCTTGAAGACACGCTCCTGCTCTTCCACCGACAGGCGGGCGAACAGCGGCAGGATCTCCACGTGCGGCGGATGGTGCTTGCGCAGCGCCTCGGCGCAGTCGCGAATTTCGCGCTCGCCCGGCAGGAACACCAGCACGTCGCCGGAACCGAGCCGGCACAGTTCATCGACGGCGTCGACCACCGCGTCCATCAGGTCGCGCTTTTCGCGCGCGGCCTGGGCCTTCGGCAGCGGCTTGCCGCTGTCCGGGGCGCCCGTCAGGACCTGGTCGCGCTCGACCGGGCGGTAGCGCACTTCGACCGCGTACAGGCGGCCGGACACTTCGATCACCGGCGCCAGCTTGTCGCCGACGCCGAAGTGGCGGGCGAAGCGGTCGGCGTCGATGGTGGCCGAGGTGATGATCACCTTCAGGTCCGGCCGTCGCGGCAGCAGCTGCTTGAGGTAGCCGAGCAAAAAGTCGATGTTCAGGCTGCGCTCGTGCGCCTCGTCGATGATGATGGTGTCGTAGTTCTTGAGCAGCGGGTCGGTCTGCGTTTCGGCCAGCAGGATACCGTCCGTCATCAGCTTGACCGAGGCGCCCGGCTGCAGCGTGTCGGTGAAGCGCACCTTGAAGCCGACGTGCACGCCCAAGGGCGAACCGAGTTCCTGGGCGATGCGCTTGGCGGTGGAGGACGCGGCGATGCGGCGCGGCTGCGTGTGGCCGATCAGGCCCTTCTGGCCACGACCGAGTTCGAGGCAGATCTTGGGCAGCTGCGTGGTCTTGCCGGAACCGGTCTCGCCGGAGACGATGATGACCTGGTTTTCCATGATCGCTTTGGCGATATCGCCGCGGCGGCCGGAGACGGGCAGCTCCTCCGGGAAGGTGATCGGCGGCAGCGGCGTGCGCATTGGCGCTTCGCGCGGGGCGCGTTCCTGGCGCGGCGGCCTCGCCTCCTGCGGCTGGCGCGGTGGCTGCGCTTCGCGCGGAGGCCTCGGCTCTCGCGGCGCCTGGACGTCCCGCGGAGGCCTTGGCGCCTGGGGCGCGCGCGGCGGCCTTGGCGCCTGCGGCGCCTGTGCCTCGCGCGGCTGGCCGGGCGCACGGGCGCCTTCGGCGCGCGGCCGGCGCGGTGGCCGCACAGTCGCGGGCGAATCGGTCGATGCGGGGGATGGCGGCGGCGGCGAGGCTGGCAAAGGCTTGTTACTCTGTTCTGACATTGTTTTTACTTGAATTTAGCGCGCAGGTCGCGCAGCGAATTATAATGCGGCAAATGGAAAACTCTACCCAATTCGTCCAATGGCTGCGCTCGGTCGCGCCGTACATCCACGCCTTCCGTGGCAAGACCTTCGTGGTCGCCTTCCCAGGTGAACTCGTGACAGCCGGCGCGCTGACGGTGCTGGCGCAGGATTTGTCGCTGTTGGTCGCCCTCGGCATCCGCGTCGTCATCGTGCACGGCTCGCGCCCGCAGGTGGCCGAACAGCTGGCGCTGCGAAACGTCGAAGGCCGTTTCCACAATGGCATCCGCATCACCGACACCGCCGCCCTCGAGTGCGCCAAGGAAGCGGCCGGCGAACTGCGCCTCGACATCGAGGCCGCCTTCAGCCAGGGCCTGCCGAACACGCCGATGTCGAACGCCGCCATCCGTATTATCTCCGGCAACTTCGTGACGGCGCGCCCGCTTGGCGTCATCGACGGCGTCGACCTCGAGCTGACCGGCGTCACCCGCAAGGTCGCCGCCGAGACGATCCACCCGATCCTGGCCACCGACAGCGTGGTGCTGCTCTCGCCGCTGGGCTTCTCGCCGACCGGCGAAGTGTTCAACCTGACCATGGAAGACGTGGCGGTGTCGGCGGCGGTGGCGTTGCAGGCCGACAAGCTCATCTTCATCAGCGAAACGCCGATGATGCTCGATGAAGGCGGCGCCGAGATCCGCGAACTGTCGTCGCACCAGGCCGAAGCGGTGCTGCAGGCGGGCTTCCTGCCGGCCGACGCCGCCTACTACCTGCAGCACGCGATCAAGGCCTGCAACAGCGGCGTCGACCGCGCCCACATCGTGCCGTTCGAGATGGACGGTTCGGCGCTGCTGGAACTGTTCACCCACGACGGCGTGGGCACCATGATCAGCCACGAGAACCTCGAAAGCCTGCGCAAGGCCAACATCGACGACGTCGGCGGCATTATCAAGCTGATCGAGCCGCTGGAGGCGGACGGCACGCTGGTCAAGCGCGGCCGCGAGCTGATCGAACGCGAAATCGACAACTTCTCCGTCATCGAGCACGACGGCGTGATCTTTGGCTGCGCCGCGCTGTACCCCTTCCCGTCGGCCAAGATGGCAGAAATGGCCTGCCTGACCGTCAACCCCGAGGTGCAGACCCAGGGCGACGGCGAGCGCATCCTGCGGCACATGGAAAACCGCGCGCGCGCGGCCGGCTTCAAGCAGCTGTTCGTATTGACGACCCGCACCTCGCACTGGTTCCAGAAGCGCGGCTTCGTGCCGGCCACGGTGGACGCGCTGCCGAAGGACCGCCAGCACATGTACAACTGGCAGCGCAAATCACAAGTGTTGATTAAATCTTTATAATCACCGCTTTCTATATCTCGCTTGAGGAGCACACATGGCCCGCACCGTCCATTGCGTCAAACTGAACAAAGAGGCCGAAGGGCTCGACTTCCCGCCGTATCCGGGCGAACTGGGCAAGAAGATCTACGAGCAGGTGTCGAAGGAAGCGTGGGCCGGCTGGCTCAAGCACCAGACCATGCTGGTCAATGAAAACCGCCTGAATTTGGCCGACCTGCGCGCCCGCAAGTACCTGGCGGCGCAGATGGAAAAGCACTTCTTCGGCGAAGGCGCCGACGCGGCGATGGGTTACGTGCCGCCGGCAGAGTAATTAACATCAACTAGCCTGCAAAACGAGAGCGGTCGTTCCCGCCATTGGCGGAAACGACCCTCGCGAAGCGGGGAGCCATCCTGAGCGCGCCTTTGTGATGATGCGTATTCAGTATGGCTCCCCGCTTTCGCGAGGACGACGGTTTTTAGTCTTGTGCCCGGGTTGTTTTTTGCGTGGTCATTTACCGCGCGCCGACATTGCGCACATCGCCGACGCCAGCACGATGCACCCGATCGCCATCCACTGCGTGCCGCTCAGGTGTTCGCCGAGGACCAACAGCCCCGCCAGCGCGCTGACCGCCGGCGCCGCGCTGCTGAACATGCCGTACAGCCCTTGCGGCAAGCCGCGCAGCGCCACCATCTCGAAGGTGTACGGAATCGCGCTCGACAGCACCGCGATCGCCAGGCCCATCGCCAACACCGCCGGCGTGATCGCCGCAACGTCGACGTACGCCGCGCCGATCGGCACGATGAACAGCGACGCCACCAGCATACCCAGCGCCACCCCCTGCCCGCCCTGCACGCTCGAGGCGCGCTTGCCGAACACGATGTAGAGCGCCCAGCACGCCGCCGCGCCGAACGCGTAGGCGACGCCGGCCGGGTCAAGGCGCGCAGCGCCAGCATCGAGGGGAAGCAGCAGGTACAGTCCGAACGCGGCCAGAGCGCACGCGGCGAGGTCGCGCGGCCGGCGCGACGACAGCAGCGCCACCACCAGCGGCCCGGTCACCTCGATGGCGACCGCGATGCCGATCGGGATGCGGTCGAACGCGCGGTAGATCAGCAGGTTCATCATGCCCATCACGGTGCCGTAAATGAGCAGGTTGACACAATCGCGCCGGCTCAAGGCCGCGCGCCACGGGCGGAAAATCGCCGCCAGGATCAAGGCGGAGAGCCCGACCCGCAAGGCGGTAATGGCCTCGACGCCGATCAGCGGAAACAGGTGCTTGGCGACCGCGGCGCCCAGATTGACGGAGACCTGGCTGCCGAACAGCGCCAGGGACGGCAGCAGGATACCGTCGCGGTGGAAAGGCGTGGGACTGCTCACATTGCCTTACATTGCCTCAGCTCGCAGCGCGCCATGAAGACCTTGCCGTTCGAGCAGACCATGCGGTAGACCTCGATCGGCCCCGGCTCGGTGACCAGGCCGGCGCCTTCGTTGCTCTGGCAGTTTTGCTGCTTGCCGAGCCGCTCCACCGTCACCGACGACACCCCGGGCCTGAACGGGATGCGCTCGATCGGCGTGCCGCCGGCGTCGCGCAGGCGCATGTCGGCCGGCTGGGCCGGCGCCATCACGGCTACCGGCGCCATCGGCGTGCGAAACATCGAACATGCCGACAGCGCAACGGCGCACGAGACCAGCAGCAATCGCTTCATGGAGTTTCCTTCGGTTAGAAAGTGAGCGTCTTCACGCCTTCGCTGGTGCCCAGCAGGCAGACGTCGGCGCCGCGCAGTGCGAACAGCCCGACCGCGACCACGCCCGGCACCTGGTTGATTTCCTGCTCCAGCGCCACCGGATCGGTAATGCTCAAGCCGGCGACGTCGATGATCTCGCCGCCGTTGTCGGTGATGAAGGCGTCGTCGCTGCCCGGACGGGTGCGCAGCTTCGGCTGCCCGCCCAGCGCGGCCATCTTGCGCATGACGGCGGCGCGCGCCATCGGCAGCACTTCGACCGGCAGCGGGAACTTGCCCATCGTGTCGACCAGCTTGGAACCGTCGGCGATGCAGACGAACTGGCGCGACACCGAGGCGACGATCTTCTCGCGCGTCAGCGCCGCGCCGCCGCCCTTGATCATGGCGCCGCTGTTGGTGATTTCATCGGCGCCGTCGATGTAGACCGCGATCGCGTCGACGTCGTTGAGGTCGAACACCTCGATGCCGTGGCCGCGCAGGCGCGCCGCGGTCGCTTCCGACGAGGCCACGGTGCCCTTGATGCGGTGCTTGATCTTGGCCAGCTCGTCGATGAAGAAATTGGCGGTCGAGCCGGTGCCCACGCCGATGATCTCGCCGTCGACGACATAGTGGATGGCGGCCGCGGCCACGGCTTGCTTGAGTTCGTCTTGAGTCATAGAGGAATTTAAGTGAAATGCAAATGGGGAATGGCGACATTTTAACGGAACGACCGTTGCGGGGCTTTCTTTCAACGATAAATACATTTGTGCCGCAGCAAGTCGTACCCCGCGCCAGCGCAAACGAAGTTCCTTTTGGACAAAACAGAAAACGAATCGGTGGGAAAATGGTCCTCGCTTAAAGTTACTCACAGGAACCATCAATGAACGACTCCAAGACCGTCCTCGTCGTCGACGACAGCCGTGTTTCGCGCCTGCTGGCGCGCCAGTTCATCCTCACCCGCCAGCCCGGCTGGCAGGTCGAGGAAGCGGCCACCGGCGAAGAAGCATTGCTGAAGGTGCAGTCGCTGTCGCCGACCCTGATCCTGGTCGACGTCAACATGCCCGGCATGGGCGGGCTGGCCGCGGCCGGCCGCCTGCGCGCCCTGTGCCCGCAGGCGCACATCTCGCTCGTCACCGCCAACGTCCAGAACACTACCCGCAACCGCGCTACCGAAATGGGCATCGGCTTCATGGAAAAGCCGATCACCGAGGCGCGCATCCACGCCCTGCTGGGCGCGCTGGAGTAAGCATGCTCAAGCTCAGTGAACTGCAGCATGACGCCTTGGTTGAGATCTTCAATATCGGTGTCGGCCAGGCCGCCAGGGCAATGAGCGAAATCGTCAGCGAAGAAGTAAAGATGTCGGTGCCGTCGATCCGGTTCCTCAACCGCGCCGACGCCGCCGCCATGCTGGGCAGCCCGGAGCGCCAGCGGGTGTGCGGCATCAGCCAGCATTACGAGGGTGCGTTCACCACTGAAGCAATATTGATGTTCCCCGAAGACAAGAGCCTCGACATTGTGCGCCTGATGGTGGGCGAGTCGGTGCCGTTCAAGGAGCTCACCGAGATGGAACAGGAGGCCATGAGCGAGATCGGCAACATCATCCTCAACTCCTGCGTCGGCACGCTGGCCAACGTGTTCGAGCAGGAACTGCGCGGCTCGCTGCCGGTGTATCACCTCGGCAGCAGCGAGGACATCCTGACCGCCTCCTGCGGCGTGGCCGAGTCGGTGGTGCTGATGCTGCACATCGACTTCATCCTCGAAGCGCACCAGATCCACGGCTACGTCGCCTTCATCCTCGACCTCTCCGCGCTGGCAGACCTGCAGGCGCAGGTCGACCGCTACCTCGCCAACTTCACCGGCCAGGCCTGACATGCAAAGCTTCGCGACAAGCCGTCCCGCCATGCTCGACAACGTAGTGGGCGCCATCGACCTGGGCGCCGTCGTCATCGATGACGAGCGGCGCGTGGTGCTGTGGAACCGCTGGATGGCGCGGCACTCCGGGCGTCCCGCGGACCAGGTGCTGGGGCGCGACTTCTTTTCGGTATTTCCCGAGCTCAGAGGCAAGCGCCTGCACAACGCGGTACTGCAGGCGCTGCGCGACAATTTCCCGGCGGTGCTGTCGCAGACGCTGCACAAGGCGCCGATGCCGCTGTTCGCCGACCGCGCCGCGCGCGCCAGGGGCGAGCGCATGCAGCAGGCGGTGGCGGTGACGCCGCTGGAAGTGGCCGGCGCCGCGCGCCATTGCCTGATCCAGGTGAGCGACGTCAGCGCCGCCGTGCACCGCGAGCGCCTGCTGCGCGACCAGGCGCTCGAGCTGCGCTCGCAGACCTTTTCCGACGGTCTGACCGGCATCGCCAACCGCCGCCATTTCGACCTGTCGATGGAGAAGGAACACCGGCGCGCCAAGCGCAGCGGCATTGCGCTGACGATGCTGATGATCGACATCGATTACTTCAAGGCGTACAACGACCATTACGGCCACCAGCAGGGCGACGCCACCCTGATCCGGGTGGCGGGCGCGCTGGCAGGCGCGCTGCAGCGCCCGATGGACCTGATCGCCCGCTACGGCGGCGAGGAGTTCGCCGTCGTGCTGCCCGACATGGACAGCGCCGGCGGCGCCAGGGTGGCCGAGGCGCTGCGCGAGCGCATCGTGCAGCTGGCGATTGCGCACGCGGCGGCGGCCGCGCGCTGCGTGACGGTGAGCATCGGCGTGGCCACGCAGGCGCCGCAGCAGCCGGTGGAAGTGGCGCAGCTGATCGGCGCCGCCGACCGCGCGCTGTATGCGGCCAAGCGCTGCGGGCGCGACCGGGTGGTGGTCGAAAACCCGTAAGCGCCAGCGCCGTCGTCCTCGCGCACGCGGGGACCCCATTCCGGTGATCTGCCCAAGGCGCCGTTCATTTGTTCGAGCCAACACGAGGCGACGGAATTGGATCCCCGCGTTCGCGAGGATGACGGCTCTCCAGCTAACAATTTGTTTGTAGACCGTGGTCCGTGGGCGTTGCTCCACCGCCAAAAACATATGCATGTTGCAACATTTTCAGAGTTATTGCACACTGACCCCACCGCGCCGTGGCGCCTCACCGGGTTCAAGTGCATACACGATGAAGATCTTCACCAAAAAACGCCTCCTGCTGGCGCTTGGATTACTGGCTGCCGGCGTCGCCACCGCCGCCTACGTTCACAGCAAAAAAGAAAAGCCGCTCGCCGAGTCGAAATACCGCACCGCCATCGTCGACAGTGGCAACATCACCCAGACCGTCACTGCCACCGGCACCATCAATCCGGTCGCGCTGATCAATGTCGGCTCGCAGGTGTCGGGCACCGTGGTGGAACTGAAGGCCGACTTCAACGACCACGTCAAGAAGGGCCAGGTGCTGCTCAAGCTCGATCCCACCATCTTCAACGCCCAGATCCGCCAGGTCGAGGCCAGTCTGGCTTCGGCGCAGGCGTCGATGCGCCTTGCGCAGTCGAGCTTCGAGCGCAACCAGCGCCTGGTGGCGCAGAACTACATTTCGGCCGTGACGCTGGAGCAGTCCAGGCGCGAATTCGACGTCGCCCGCGCCAACGTCAAGCTGGCCGAAGCGCAGCTGGCGCGCTCCCAGGCCGATTTCGACAACAGCGTTATCCGCGCGCCGATCGACGGCGTCGTCATCAAGCGCACCATCGACCTCGGCCAGACGGTGGCTGCCTCCTTCACCACGCCGAACCTGTTCCAGATCGCGCGCGACCTGACCAAGATGCAGATCGACACCAGCGTCTCGGAGGCCGACGTCGGTGCCCTCAAGGAGGGCCAGCCGGCGCGCTTCGTGGTCGACGCCTACCCGGAGCGCGAGTTCGACGCCCGCATGCGCCAGTTCCGGCTGGCCCCCAACGTGGTGCAGAACGTCGTCACCTACAACGTCGTCCTCGACGTCGAGAACAAGGACGAGCTGCTCAAACCGGGCATGACGGCGCAGGTGCGGCTGGTCGTCGGCAGCCGCGAGAATGTGTTGCGCATCCCCACCGCGGCGCTGCGCTTCCGCCTCTCCGACGAGGAGCAGGAAAAGGAACTGAAGAAGCAGAAGGCCGCCGGCAAGGGCGCCGAGCCGGCCGTGGTCGCCGCAGCGGAAGAGGACGACCTGTCGTTCCGCAGCAAGAGCGAAACGGCGCGCCAGTACAAGGTCTACAAGCTCGACGCCAAAAACCAGGCGGTGCCGGCCGACATCAAGATCGGCCTGTCCAACTTCCGCTTCACCGAAGTGACCGGCGGCGGCCTGGCCAAGGGCGACAAGGTCGTCACCCGCGCGCTGGCGCCGCAGGGCAAGACCGAATGAGTGGGCCGCTGATCGATATCCGCGCCGTCACCAAGAGTTACTTTTCCGGCAGCGTCGAAACGAAAGTGCTGTTCGGCATCGACCTGCTGGTGCCGCGCGGCGACTTCCTGGCCGTGATGGGCCAGTCCGGCTCCGGCAAGTCGACCCTGATGAACATCTTCGGCTGCCTCGACCAGGCCACCGGCGGCACTTATCTGCTCAACGGCATCGACACCTTGACGCTGTCGCGCGCCGAACTGGCGATGATCCGCAACCGCACCATCGGCTTCGTGTTCCAGAGCTTCAACCTGATCAAGCGGATGAGCGTGGCCGAGAACGTCGCCCTGCCGCTGATCTACGCCGGCGTCTCGCGCGCCAAGGCGCACGCCAAGGCGCTGGCCGAGCTCGATCGCGTCGGCCTGGCCGACTACGCCAGGCGCACGCCGAACCAGCTCTCCGGCGGCCAGCAGCAGCGGGTGGCGATCGCACGCGCCCTGGTGGGCGACCCGCCCTTGATCCTCGCCGACGAACCGACCGGCAACCTCGACACCCATACCAGCGAGGAGATCATGCGCTCCTTCCAGCAGCTCAACAGCGAGCGCGGCATCACCATCCTGCTCGTCACCCACGAGCCCGACATCGCCGCCTACAGCAAGCGGCTGATGCGGCTCAAGGACGGGCGCGTGCTGTACGACGGCCCCGCCGCGGAGGGACTGCGCCAGCTGCAGGGGACGGCGTCATGAACTTCCTCCAGGTCGTCAACGAAGCGTTCCGCTCGATGGGCGCGAACCGGCTGCGCACCGTGCTGACCATGCTCGGCATCATCATCGGCATCACCTCGGTGACCTTGCTGCTGGCGCTCGGCGACAGCATGCAGCGCTTCATCGGCAAGGAACTCGAGGCGCTCGGCACCAACATGCTGTACGTGTTCCCCGGCGGCAGCCGCACCGATGAGCGGCGCCTGCGCAACAATGCGGCGCCGTCGCTGACGATGGCCGACGCCGTCGCCCTCAACGCGCTGCCGAGCCTGACCGGGTCGGCGCCGACGCTGCAGGGCAGCTTCAAGCTCGCCGCAGGCAACGAAACGTCGAGCTCGCTGGTGTTCGGCGTCACGCCGGAAATGTTCAAGATTCGCAACTGGAAGCTCGAGCAGGGCAGCGTGTTTTCCGAAGCGGACGTGCGCGCCGCCTCGCGCATGGTGGTGATCGGCCAGAAGGTGGCCGACCAGTTCTTCTACAAGGCCGACCCGCTGGGCAAGCTGCTGCGCATCGAGAACGTCGCCTTCCAGGTGGTGGGCGTGCTGCACGGCGAAGGCAAGCAGATCGACGGCGGCAACCTGGCCGAGATGGTGATCGTGCCGATCACGGCCGCCCGCGCCAACCTGGTGCGCAGCCCCTTCCCCGACAACGTGCATTACGTCGCCACCCAGGGCAAGTCGGGCCAGAACCTGCTCGACGCCATCGAAGACATCAAGGGCATGCTGCGCGACCGCCACCGCATCAAGGTCGATGCGCCGGACGATTTCCGGGTCGAGAACATCGCCTCGTTCGCCGAGACGGCCGCCAAGATCAGCGCCGGCATCGCCCTGCTGCTGGGCATGATCGGCGCCATCTCGCTGGTGGTGGGCGGCATCGGCATCATGAACATCATGCTGGTGTCGGTGACGGAGCGCACCCGCGAGATCGGCATCCGCATGGCAATCGGCGCCAAGCCGCGCGACGTCCTGCTACAGTTCCTCACCGAGGCGGTGGTGATCTGCCTGGCCGGCGGCGTGGTCGGCATCGCCATTGCCGCCGCCGCCGCCGCCGGCATCACCGCCACCGGCAAGTTCGACGTCGCCATCACGGCGTCGGCGATTGCCGTCGCCTGCGGCTTTTCCACGCTGGTCGGCGTGTTTTTCGGCTTTTACCCCGCGCGGCGCGCCTCCAGGCTGCTGCCGGTCGATTGTTTGCGCTACGAATAACAACTGATGAAAGACAGCCCATGAAAATGTCCACCACCTTCGCCGCCGGCGCGCTCGGCATGCTGCTGTCGGCCGGCGCCGCCGCCAACGAGTATTCCGCCCTGCTCAGGGCCCACAAGTACGCCGACGTCGAACGGCTCGCCACCGCCAAGCTGGCCCAGGACGGCGGCAATGCCGACGCGCTGGTGGCGATGAACGAGGTCAGCCTGTCGGAGGGGCGCACCGAGGACGCCGTCAAATTCGGCGAACGCTGCGTCGCCGCCCAGCCGAAAGTGGCCAACTGCCATCTGGCGCTCGGCAACGCGCTCGGCAGCAAGGCGATGTCGGCCGGGATGCTGTCGGCAATGAGCTACGCCAACAAGATCCGCGAGGCATTCAAGACGGCGGTCGAGCTCGATCCACAGAACATGGACGCCCGCTTCTCGCTGATGAGCTATTACATGCAGGCGCCGGCGATCGTCGGCGGCGGCACCGGCAAGGCGCAGATGCTGGCAACGCAGACCGCGCAGATCAACCCGGAAGCGGGCAAGCTGATGCTGGCGCGGCTCGACGCCGCCGACGACAAGTACGCCAAGGCCGAAGCGGCGGTGCTGGCGATGCCGGTCAGCGCCAACGAGGCGGTGGCGGAAGGCCAGCGCGACCTGCTCAACAACCTCGGCAGCCAGTACCTCAACGACAAGAAGTATGCCGACAGCGAGCGCATGTATCGCGAGGCGCACAAGCGCTTCCCCGACAGCGAGGGCGCCGTCTACGGCCTGGCGCGGGTGCAGCAGGAACAGGGCAAACACCGCGAGGCCATCGCCGGATTCGAGGAAGCGGGGGCGATGACCCGGCGCGCCGTCATCTGGTACCGCATCGGCAAGTCGCAGCAGGCGCTGGGCGACAAGCTCAATGCCATCGGCAATTACGGCAAGGCGCTGGCGTTCAAGCCGGCCTTGCCGTCGAAGCTGCGCGCCGACGCCGACGAGCAGCTGCAGGCGCTGCGGCAGCAACTGGCCAGCGCGGCGCGCTAGGAAAACGCTGGTGTCAGGTCTGACATTCGCACACGAGTCCGGCTGAAACGGCAGGCTCATGTACTAAAGTCAGACCTGACACCAGCATTTAGGGGGCACGGCGACGTAGCTGTCTGGGAAAAACTGGTGTCAGGTCTGACATTCGCACACGAGTACGGCTGAAACGGCAGGCTCATGTACTAAAGTCAGACCTGACACCAGCGTCGGGGGTGAGGATGCGCCGCTACTTCGGGCTGGCGCAGCCGTACAGGTCGCGGCCCTCGCGCACGTCGGCGCCGATGTGGCGCACGGCGACGCCGCCGTCGCGCTGTTTCGTCAGGCAAAAACGGGCGCCATAGCCGCGCGGCTGACCGGCAGCAGCGCCGCGCACATCGATCCACACTTCGTAGAGTTTGCCCGCCTGCAGCACCACCGACTTCGTCTGCGGCAGCGCCTGCACCCGGCCGCCGTAGGGAATGCACATGCTGTACAGGACCGGAAAGGTGCGGTCCGGCGGCATCGCCATTGTCCACATCTTCGAGCGCGGCCGCGCCGAGGCATCGTACACGGTGATGGCCTGAAAGTCGGGCGCTCCGCCGAGCCGCTCCTCGCGCTCGGTAATGGTAAAGCACGGCAGGCCTGTGCTGCTCTCCCGCACCTGTGCCTCGCCGGCGCGCGGCGCTGGCGCCGCGTGCGCCAGCGCCACCGGCAACGACAGGATCAGGGGGAGGAGATTACGAAATGACATGGAGTCCTCGCCAGCGAAAATTGCGTTAAGCAAACTCCTAGCGTACTTCTTGTAGTCCCGATGGGCTTGATCCCGCTCAAACCACTAGGCAACGCGCGGCCGTCCCAGTAGCCGCGGCAAATGGGCCCGGCTTGCAGGATCGGCAAGGAAAGCGGCCAGCACCGATTCGAACAGCGCCAGGCTGGCGCCGTTGCGCGGCCAGCGCATCGCCCGCGGCGCCTGCCGGTGCTTGAGCACGAAGAAATCGGCCAGCAGGTCGCCCTGCGCTTCCATGTTGAAGTCGGCCAGCGTCGCCCCCGGCCGCAGATGGTATTCGTAGCCGAGTCCGAGCCGCACGGCGCCGCGCAGACGTACCGGATAACCAAGCTGGTGTTGCCAGACGTGCACCATCTCGTGCATGAACCAGTGTTGCGCGTGGACGTCGCCGGCGGCGTAGTCGTCCAGGAAACAGGAGCGATGAAAATACAGGCGCCCGTTGGGCGACATCGCGCAGTTCTTCGGCTGGAACGGCATGTAGCGGCGGTTGTGAATGCGCACCCGGGGGTAGTCGATGGCGGCGCCGAACACCGCCGCCGCCATCGCCACTTCGCCTTCGGTCAGCGCGCGGCTCGCCACGCCTTAGCCGAGTGCCGCGGCGGCCCTGGCCAGCTCGGTGATGCGGGCCCAGTCGCCGGCCGCAAGCGCATCCTTGGGCGTGAGCCACGAGCCGCCGACGCAGGCGACGTTCTTCAGCGCCAGGAACGCCGGCGCGCTGTCGATCGAGATGCCGCCGGTCGGGCAGAACGTAACGTCGGGAATCGGCCCGGCCATAGCGGAGAGCATGCCGATGCCGCCCGCCGGCACCGCGGGGAACAGTTTGAGTTCGCGAAAGCCCGCTTCGCGCGCGGCCAGCACTTCGGACGGGGTCATCACGCCAGGCAGCAGCGGCAGGCCGCTCTTGCGCGCCGCCTCGATCAGCGCCGGCGTCAGGCCGGGCGAGACGCCGAACACGGCGCCGGCGTCGCGCGCGGCGGCAAATTCGGATGGCTGCGTGAGCGTGCCGACGCCGACGATGGCGCCTTCCACCGCGCTCATCGCGCGAATCGCCGCCAAGCCGTGGGCGGTGCGCAGCGTCACTTCCAGCACGCGGATGCCGCCGGCCACCAGCGCCTTCGCCAGCGGCACCGCGTGCTCGGGGTCGTCGATGGCGATGACGGGGATGACGCGCGCGGTGCGCATGATGTCGAGAATGGTCATGCTCATTTGGGGACCTTTACCAGAGTGTCTTCGTCGGAGCCGGGCATGATGTCGCCGCTGTCGGCGCCTTCATGCAACGGTACGGTGGTGTGGATCGGCGACGGCAGCGCGAACGTGGTGGCGCCCTGCTCTGCCGCGCTGACGGCGTGGCGGAACATCGAAAACAATTCGCGGCCCATGCCGATGTGCGAGGACGACACGTCGGCGGTGGCATGCGCGCGAGCGAGCCAGACGTCGGCCGGCACCAGCGCCTGCAGCGTGCCCATCGTGGCATCCAGGCGGATGATGTCGCCGTCGCGCACCAGGCCGAGCGGGCCGCCGGCGAGGATCTCGGGCGACACGTGGATCGCCGCCGGCACCTTGCCCGACGCGCCCGACATGCGCCCGTCGGTGACCAGCGCCACGTGGCGGCCGGCGTCCTGCAGGTTGGCCAGCGCCGGCGTCAGCGCATGCAGTTCAGGCATGCCGTTCGCGCGCGGACCCTGGAAGCGCACCACCGCCACGAAGTCGCGGTCGAGGTGGCCGGCCTGGTAGGCGTGCATGAAGTCTTCCTGCGAATTGAAGGTCAGCGCCGGCGCCTCGACGATGCGGTGCTGCTCCTTCACGGCCGACACCTTCATGACCGCCCGTCCCAGGTTGCCGCAGACGAGGATCATGCCGCCGTCAAGCGCGAACGGCGCGCTGGCCGGGCGCAGCACCTCGGTGTCCGCGCTGGCCGCCGGCACCGGCTTCCAGTACAGCGCGTCGCCGTCGAGGAAGGGTTCGGCGCAATGGGCGCGCAGGCCGTGGCCGAGGATGGTGTTGACGTCCTCGTGCAACAGGCCGGCGTCGAGCAGTTCGCGGATCACGAAGCCCGGACCGCCGGCGGCGTTGAAGTGGTTGACGTCGGCGTCGCCGTTCGGGTAAATGCGCGCAAGCAGCGGCACTACCGCCGACAGCTCGTTGAAGTCGTCCCAGTCGATGACGATGCCGGCCGCCTTGGCGATCGCCACCAGGTGTAGCGTGTGGTTGGTCGAGCCGCCGGTCGAGAGCAGGCCCACCACCGCGTTGACGATCGACTTCTCGTCGACGATGTGCCCGACCGGCATGTAGTTACCGCCCTGCTGGGTGATGGCGACCGCGCGCTGGGCGGCGGCGGCGGTGAGCGCATCGCGCAGCGGCGTGCCCGGCGTGATGAAGGCGGCGCCCGGCAGGTGCAGGCCCATGAACTCCATCAGCACCTGGTTGCTGTTGGCGGTGCCGTAGAAGGTGCAGGTGCCGGCGCTGTGGTACGAGCCCATTTCGCAGGCGAGCAGCTCTTCGCGGCTGGCCTTGCCCTGCGCGTACAGCTGACGGATGCGGGCCTTTTCCTTGTTCGAGATCCCCGAGGTCATCGGCCCGGCCGGCACGAACACGGCCGGCAGGTGGCCGAAGTGCAGCGCGCCGATCAACAGGCCCGGCACGATCTTGTCGCACACGCCCAGGTACAGCGCGGCGTCGAACATGTTGTGCGACAGCGCGACGGCGGTGCTCATGGCGATGGTGTCGCGCGAAAACAGCGACAGTTCCATGCCGGGCTGCCCTTGGGTGACGCCGTCGCACATGGCAGGCGTGCCGCCGGCGAACTGCGCCACCGCGTCGACCTTGCGCACGGCCTCCTTGATGATGGCCGGGAAGCGCTCGAACGGCTGGTGCGCCGACAGCATGTCGTTGTAGGAGGAAACGATCGCGATCGACGGCTTCTTGGTTTCCTTCAGCTTGAGCTTGTCGTTGGCGGGGAAGGCGGCAAAGCCGTGCGCCAGGTTGGTGCACGAGAGCGTGGAGCGCTGCACGCCCTGCACGCGGGCGGCGTCGAGGTGGGCCAGGTAGGCCGCGCGCGAGGGGCCGCTGCGCTTGACGATGCGGTCGGTCACCGCCTGGAGAACTGGATGGAGCGCCATGGTCGTTCCTTTTGAATTTGATATCTGAAATTTTACTACAAGTTGAAAACCATTGGGCTTCGCCGCCTGACCGCCTGCTTCGCAGTGAATCGGGCCGTGGGCGGCGTTGCTGCAAAACGGGATGTTGGCTGGCCGGGCAAAACCTCGTAGTGAATTTACGTACTTTTCGGTTATTATTCACTAAACCACAAACCGGCCGCCAGGCCAACCACTTTTCGATCTCCAGACCGCCATGCGCCAGCCCGCCCTCACTTCCACCGCCGCCTTCCAGGCCCTCGCCACCCATGCCGTCGACGCCAGCGCCTGGCAGATGCGCGACCTGTTCGGCGCCGACCCGCAGCGCTTTGCGTCGATGTCGGTGGAAGCGGCCGGCCTGTTCCTAGACTATTCAAAAAACCGTCTTGACGGGCGCACGCTTGAACTGCTGGCCGAGCTGGCGCGCGAACGCGGCGTCGAAGCGCAGCGCGAGGCCATGTTCGGCGGCGAGAAAATCAACCTCACCGAACAGCGCGCGGTGCTGCACACGGCCCTGCGCGCGCCCGCCGACACCACCCTCGCCGTCGACGGCCAGGACGTCATCGCCGACGTCCACGCCGTGCTGGCGCGCGTACGCGCCTTCAGCGACGCGGTGCGCTCGGGCGCCTGGCTCGGCCACAGCGGCAAGCCGATCACCGACATCGTCAACATCGGCATCGGCGGCTCCGACCTCGGCCCGAAGATGGCCTGCCTGGCGCTGCGCCAGTACGCCCACCCGCGCCTCACCATGCATTTCGTCTCCAACGTCGACGGCCACGACATCGACAACGCGCTCTCGCAGGTCGACCCGGAAACCACCCTTTTCATCATCGCCTCGAAGACCTTCACCACCACCGAGACCATGCTCAATGCGCAGACGGCGCGCATGTGGTTCCTGGCGCACGCCAAGCCGGCCGCGCTGGCGCGCCACTTCGTCGCCGTCTCCACCAACGAGGAAGCGATCAAGGCCTTCGGCATCGACCCGGCCAACATGTTCCCGTTCTGGGACTGGGTCGGCGGGCGCTACTCGGTATGGTCGGCGATCGGCCTGCCGGTGGCGCTGTCGGTGGGCTTCGGCTACTTCAGCGATTTCCTCGCCGGCGCGCACGCGATGGACCAGCACTTCCGCCACGCGCCGCTCGAGCAGAACATGCCGGTGCTGCTGGCGCTCGTCGGTTTCTGGAACCGCCAGTTCCTCGCCGCTGCGTCGGTGTCGATCGCGCCCTACCACCAGGACCTGAACCGCTTCCCGGCCTATCTGCAGCAGCTCGAGATGGAGAGCAACGGCAAGCGCGTCACCAGGAGCGGCCAGCCGGTCGACACCGCGACCTGCCCGGTGATCTGGGGCGACTGCGGCACCAACGGCCAGCACGCCTACTTCCAGCTGCTGCACCAAGGCACCGACCTCACGCCGATCGACTTCATCGCCAGCCTGCGGCCCGGCCACGAACTGGGGCAGCACCACGCGGCGCTGCTGGCGAACTGCTTCGCCCAGTCGGAGGCCTTCATGCGCGGCAAGGACATCGACGAAGTGCGCGCCGACCTGCAGGCGCAGGGCCTGGCGCCGGCCGACGTCGAACGCCTGGCGCCGCACAAGACCTTCCCCGGCAACCGCCCCAGCAACACCATCCTGATGGAATACCTGACGCCATTCACGCTGGGCGCGCTGGTGGCGCTGTACGAGCACAAGACCTTCGTGCAGGGCGTGCTGTGGGACGTCAACAGCTTCGACCAGTGGGGCGTCGAACTGGGCAAGGTGCTGGCAAAGCATATCGAAGCAGAACTGACCGGCGCCGCGCAGCCGGAGCGCCACGACAGCTCCACCAACGGCCTGATCGCGATGGCAAAGGCGGCCGTATGAGCGCGCACGACAACATCGAAGTCGCCTACGACCAGCCGATGCAGGTCGGCGAATGCCCGCTGTGGAGCGCGGCCGAAGGATGCCTGTACTGGGTCGACATCGACGGGCGCGCCGTGCACCGGCTGGTGCCCTCGAGCGGCGGGCACCACAGCTGGCCGATGGACAGCGAGCCGGCGGCGCTGGCGCTGGCGCCGGCCGGCGCGCTGATCGTGGCGCTGCGCAGCGGCTTCGTTCACCTCGACACCGCCAGCGGCAAGGTGACGCCGGTTGCGCCGGCGCCGTTCGACCCGGCCACCAGCCGCTTTAACGACGGCCGCGTCGATCCGGCCGGCCGCTTCTGGGTCGGCACCATGTTCGAGCCGCGCACCTCGCCCGCCGCCGAGATGTTCTGCCTCGAGCGCGGCCAGGTGCGGCGCGTGTGGTCGGGCGGGATGACGGTGTCGAACGGCCTGGCCTTCAGCCCGGACGGGCGCTGGATGTACCACGCCGACACCACCAGCCACCGCATCGACCGCTTCCCGTTCGACGCCGCCAGCGGCGCGCTGGGCCAGGCGCAGCCGTTCCAGCGCTTCGACGGCGACAAGGCGGCCGCCGGCTACGGCGGCCGTCCCGACGGCGCCGCCGTCGACAGCGAGGGCGCCTACTGGTGTGCCATGTTCGAGGGTGCCCGCCTGCTGCGCTTCGGCCCCGACGGCGCCCTGCTGCGCGAGGTGAAGCTGCCGCTGCGCTGCCCGACCATGGTGGCATTCGGCGGGGAGGACCTGCGCACGCTGTACATCACCAGCGCCGGCGCCAAGCGCCCGGCCGAAGAACGCGCGCAGTATCCGCTCAGCGGCTGCGTGCTGTCGCTGCGGGTCGATGTCCCGGGCGTGCCGGAACCGGCTTATCGGCCTTGACGGGCGTTCCTTGCGTGCGCCTGCGTAGCGGGCGACACTGTAGACTGTCACCCCATTTAGTTATTGCACGGGATAAACAGTGGATACGCTGGTAAAGACAGGCATTGCCGGGCTCGATGAAGTCCTGCTCGGCGGCGTGCCGCGCCATAACAACATCATCGTCGAAGGTGCGCCCGGTTCCGGCAAGACCACCTTCGGCCTCGGTTTCATCTACGCCGGCGCCACCGAATACGGCGAGCCGGGCGCGATCGTCTCGTTCGAACTCGACTCGGCCAAGCTGCTGCGCGACGCCGCCGGCTTCAACTGGGACCTGCAGGGCCAGATCGACGCCGGCAGGATCAAGGTGATCCAGACCAGCCCGGCCGTGCTGCTGTCCGAGTTTCGCAATCCCGACGGCGCCTTTGCCGAGTCGCTGCGGGCGATGGGCGCCAGGCGCCTGCTGATCGACGGCCTCACGCCCATGCGCCTGTACGCCGAGGTGCACGACCTGCCGTTCCGCGAGGACGTCCACGTGCTCATCGAAGGGCTTAACCGGCTGGGCGTGACCACCATGGTCACCGCCGAGCGCGACGACACCATGAACGCGGTGCCGGCGCACGAGCGCTTCGTGTTCGACACCATCATCGAGCTCACGCGCGCGGAGAACAAGCGGCGCGTGCAGCGGCGCCTGACGGTGCTCAAGTCGCGCGGCCAGGACTTCATCGGCGGCAGCCACACCATGCGCATCGAGGCCGGCCGCGGCATCCACGTGTATCGCCGCGCGCAGTCGCGCCCCGTGTATTCGAACGACCAGCCGACCTCCGACGAGCGCCTGTCGATCGGCTCGCAGGCGATCGACACCATGATGGACGGCGGCATCTACAAAGGCTCGGTGACCATGGTCAGCGGCATCTCCGGCACCGGCAAGACGGTGCTTTCCGTGCAGTTCCTGTCGTCGGCGATCGGCGCCGGCCACAAGACGCTGCTGGTCAGCCTCGACGAGCACCCGCGCCAGCTGATGCGCAACGCCGGCTCGCTCGGCTTCGACCTGGCCGGCATGGTCGAACGCGGCGAGCTGTTCATCCATTACGAGTCGCCGCTCGAACTCGAGCTCGACGTCCACTTCGACCGCATCATCAAGCTGGTCGAGCGCGAAGGCATCGACTGCGTGGTGTTCGATTCCTGCGCCGTGTACGAGATGACCAGCCCCGACGAAGTGGCCGACTACCTGTACGCGATAGCGACCTTCTTCAAGAACCGGCTGGCGACGGTGTTCTTCAACTACGAGAGCCCGGAGCTGCTTGGCCTGTCGCAGATCAGCCAGGAGCTCAAGGGTTCGCACCTGGTCGACAACATCATCCTGCTCAACTACGTGGAGATCTCGACGATCCTGCGGCGCGCCATCGCCATCCCCAAGGTACGGGGCAGCCACAACCTGCAGATCACGCGCGAGTACGTCATCGCCGAGGGCGGCCTGCGCCTGCTCGACGACCAGGCCGGCGAGTCCGACGTCGTGCCGCAGCTGCCGTTCTCGTCCTACTACGGCCTGCTGTCGCGCTCACCGTCGCGCAAGAGCCCGATGATCGAAGACGCCATCGCCCAGGGCACCAAGATGCCCGAATCGGTGGTGCTGCCTACCCAAGCGCAGCCGTGATCAGCGTCGCCCGGCCCCATCACCCCCAGGTCGACTGGGACGAGTGGGGCTCGCCGCTGGCGCAGTTCGCGCAGGCGACCGGGCTGACCGTGTCGGCCTACGACGCCGCCGGCGCGCGCATGGTCGGCCCGCTGCAGTCGTCGCGCACCGCGCGCCTGCTGGGCAGCTCGTCGCTGTGGCGCGACGACGGCCCCGGCGCCATCCTCGAGCGACGCATCGTCGCCGCGGTGGCCGCCAGCGGCGAAGCGGCGCCGGAGGAACAGTTCCACGGGCTGCGCGTGGCCAGCCTGCCGCTGACCCAGTTCGGCAAGGTGTACGGCGTGCTGGTGTTCGGCTGGTGTTTTGCCGACTTCAGTTCGCCGCTGGCCTGCGAGCAGATCGGCCGCCTGGTCGGCGCCCCCGGCCACGTGCTGTGGAACGAGGTGCGGCTCGAAACGCCGATATCGGACGCCCGCATGGCCACCAATACGGCGCTGCTGCGCACCCTGGCCGGCTCGATCGACCGCCAGCGCGAGACCATCGAGCAGCTTAACCGCGTCAACCGCACGCGCGACCTGTTCCTGGCCACCGTCTCGCACGAGATGCGCACGCCGCTGGCGGCCCTGTCGATGCGGGTGGAACTGATCCTCAAGACCCATCCGGACCTGCCGCCCAAGGTGGCCGCGGGGCTGGCCGCGATGCGCGTGCACGTGCGCCAGGAAGCGGCGATGATCGACGACCTGATCGACGCCGCCTGCACCCTCACCGGCCAGCTGTCGGTGCTGCGCGCGCCGGTGTCGCTCGGGCGCATCGTGCGCGACGCCGTGTCGACCGTCGAAGTGAACGCCCACGAAAAGGGCATCGCCTTCAGCGTGTCGCCGCCCGATTGCGGCGACGGCCTGGCCATCGCCGGCGACGCCCGGCGGCTGCAGCAGGTGCTGTGGAACCTGCTGCTCAACGCCATCAAGTTCACGCCGGCGGGCGGCGCGATCCGGGTCAGGATCAGCAGCGGCGCCAGCCAGGTCAGGATCGACGTCACCGACAGCGGCCAGGGCATCGCCGCGCAGGACCTGCAGCACGTGTTCGGCGCCTTCACGCTGCAAAAGCACGCCAACGCCACCGGCCTCGGGCTCGGCCTGTACATCGCGCGCCGCATCGTCGAACTGCACGGCGGCGAGCTGACCGTGGCCAGCGCGGGCGCCGGCCACGGCAGCACCTTCACGGTCCGGCTGCCGCTCGACGGCGACTGAGCGGCCAGGTCATTGCGTAGTAAAATTTCTTGATAAATACGCTTTTGTGTAGTAAATTTACATCATCATTTCT
>JBBRXM010000083.1:0-22682 GCA_038248405.1 Burkholderiales bacterium | reverse complement strand
GCGGCTCAGCGCGGGCGCCGTCATCACATCGCCGATCGGGCCCGCTTCCCACGAGCCGTCACCCATCAGCAGCAGCGCGTGGCTGCACGCCTGCTGTGCCAGGTTCAGGTCGTGGCCGATGGTAATGGCGGCCTTGCCCTGCTCGCGGCACAGTGTCGCGACCAACTGCATCATGCTGACCTGGTGCGCCAGGTCCAGCGCATTGGCCGGTTCGTCGAGCAGCAACAGCGGCGTATCCTGCGCCAGCGTCGCCGCGATGGCCACGCGCTGGCGTTCGCCGCCCGACAGGCTGCGCACGTCGCGCTGCGCCAGCCCGGCCACTTCCATCGACGCCAGTGCCGACATGGCGATCGCGTGGTCGTCGCTTCCTTCCCAATAGCGCTGCGCGTGGTAGGGATGGCGTGCCGCCAGCACCGTTTCCAGCACGCGGTATGCGAACGCGTCGCTGCGCGCCTGCGGCAGGTAGGCCCGCTTGCGGGCCAGCGCCTCGAGCGGCCACTCGGCCAGCGGCTTGCCGTCGATCGCCACGCTGCCGGCATCCGGCTGGCGCAACCCGGCCAGGGTGCGCAGCAGCGTGCTCTTGCCGGCGCCGTTGCGCCCGATCACGCACCAGCATTCGCCGGCGCCGACCGTCCAGTCGAGCCGCTCGACCAGCGTGCGCGATCCGGCGGAGAGGCGCAGTGCGTGGGTGCTGATCATGGCCGGCGCAGCTGGTGCAGCTGGTAGAGGAAGAAGGGCGCGCCGATCAGCGCGGTGACCACGCCCACCGGCAGCTGCTGCGGCGCGAGCGCGGTACGCGCGATGATGTCGGCAAGGACCAGGAAGGTGCCGCCGGCCAGCGTGGCGACCGGCACCAGCAGTCGATGATCCGGCCCGCAGGCAAAGCGGCAGGCGTGCGGCACGATCAGGCCGACGAAGCCGATGCTGCCGGCGCTGGTCACCGCGCTGGCGGTCAGCACGCCGGAGCAGAAGAACAGGCCCTTGCGCAGCGCGCCCACGCGCACTCCCAGCGTGGCCGCCGCTTCGGCGTGCAGCGCGAGGACGTTGAGCGAGCGCGCACTGCGCACCGCGAACGCCAGCGCCGCCGCCAGCACCAACCAGGGCAGCAAGCGCACCGGCGCGCCAGCGAGGTCGCCGATCATCCAGAAGACCATGCCGCGCAGCCGGCTCTCGGGCGCGATCGACAGCATCAGCGTCACCAGCGCCATGCAGGCCGACGACAGGATCACGCCGGTCAGCAGCAGCAGCGAGGCGCCGCCGGTGGCCGCCGAGCCGCCGGCCAGGTCGCGCCTCGCCAGCAGGTACAACATCATCGACACCGCCACCGCGCCGGCGAAGGCCGACGCATCGACCACCCACAGCGCGCCCAGCGACAGCAGCGCCGCCAGTGCGCCCACCGAGGCGCCGGCCGAAATGCCCAGTACGTAAGGATCGGCCAGCGGATTGCGCAGCAGCGCCTGCATCATCAGGCCCGCCAGCGACAGCGCCGCGCCGGTGACGAATGCCACCATCGCGCGCGACAGGCGCAGCTCGAGCAGCGTGGCGGCCATGCTGTCGGCCCTGCCATGCATCAGTTCGCCCAGCGCGGCGGGCAGGTCGGCCAGCGGCACGGTCACCGATCCGGTCATGCCGGACAGGCCCAGGCTGCACGCGGCCAGCACGACAAGCGCGCCGACCACGGCGATCGAACGCTGGCGCGGGTCGCGAAAGAACTGATGCATCGAACTCCCTTAGCTGGCCAAAACCCGGCCATTATAAGACGCGCGCCAACGCGGGCGTGAACAGGGCGCACGCCGCCGCGGCGGCGCCAACCGTGCGCGGTCAAAGTACGGCACAATTAGGTTTCTAATATTGTCGTTTTATTACAGATCGGGGTGGGCATGAACGAACAGGTAGCGCGGGACGTCGTGCTGGTGCGCGCGATCGAAACGGCCGATCGCACGAACGAAATACTCAGCATTGATGACCGCATGTATGCCAGCCGCAGCGCCAAGGAACTGGCCGAGTGGCAGGCTGCCGACAGCAAGTCGGCGGTGACGGCCGATCACTTCCTGCAGCAGCGCTCCGAACAGATCCTCAAGCGCCTGGCCGAGCGCACGCCGGCGTTCGGCGCCTTCCTCCACCGCGGCACCGGCTGGAAGGCGCTTTCGCTCGGCCTGCCGCTGGCGAGCCTGTTGATCGGCGCCGGCGTCGACCGCATCGCCGATCCGCACCGGGTCGACCTGCTGTCGGCGCCCCTGCTGGCGATCATCGCCTGGAACCTGCTGGTCTATGTGGTGCTGCTGGCATGGCTGTTCGTGCCGGGGCCGAAAACCGGCTGGGCCAGCGCCGGCACGCTGCGGCGCCTGGCCGCCGGCCGCGCGGGCCTGCCGCGCAAGCTGCCCTCGGTGCTGTCGGCGGCGCTGGTCGAATTCATGGCCGAGTGGACTCGCCTCAGCAGCCGGCTCACGCACGCGCGCCTGTCGCGCACCATGCACCTGGCCGCGGCGATGTTCGCCGCCGGGGCGGTGCTGTCGCTGCTCGCGCGCGGGCTGCTGACCCAGTACGTGGCCGGCTGGGAAAGCACCTTTCTCGATGCGCCGCAGGTGCATGCGATCCTGTCGGTGCTGTTCGCGCCCGCCGTGTGGCTGTCCGGCCTGCAGGGCTTTTCGGTGGCCGACATCGAAGCGCTGCGCTTCACGCACACGCCGCCATCGGCTGGCGGCAGGCAGTGGGTGCTGTTGTACGCCACCACCATCGCGCTGCTCGTGATCGCGCCGCGCCTGGTGCTGGCCGCAGTGGCGCACTGGCGCGCGCGCAGGCTCGCCGCCAGCTTCCCCCTCGACCTGGATCAGCCGTATTTCCGCAAGCTGACCGGCAAGGTCGGCGGCGTGGCCGGCGTGCTGCGCGTGCTGCCCTACAGTTTCACGCTCGACGAGGCGCGCGACAAGGGCCTGGCCACCGTCGCCACCATGCTGCTCGGCGAGCAGGCGCGCCTGATGCTGCGCCCCTCCAGCAGCTATGGCGACGAACCGGTCCAGGCGCTCGGCGACGCCCGCCTGGACGACCCGAATGTCAGCATGACGGCGGTACTGTTCAACCTGGCGGCGACGCCGGAATCGGAGAACCACGGCGCTTTCCTCGAGCACCTGGTGCGCGCTTCGCCGCGCCCGGTCGCCGTGCTGCTCGACGAATCGTCGCTGCTCGAACGAATGGGCGCGCAGGCGGAAGGCAGGCGCCGCATCGAGGAGCGCATCGCGCTGTGGCGCCAGTTCTGCGGCCACCATCACGCCACCGCCACCGTCGTCAACCTGCTCGATCCGGCGGCGCGCCCACTGGAGGCGGCATGAGCACGGCCCCGGTCCACATCCAGTTCGCCCTGATCTCGCACACCAACAACGGCAAGACGACGCTGGCGCGCACGCTCGTCGGCATGGACGTGGGCGAAGTGCGCGACGCCGCCCACGTCACCATCTTCGCCGAGTCGCACACGCTTTTGACGACGCCCGAGGGCGACTCGCTGCAGCTGTGGGACACGCCCGGCTTCGGCGATTCGGTGCGCCTGCTGCGCCGCCTGGCGCTGGCCGGCAACCCGATCGGCTGGTTCCTGCGCGAGGTGTTCGACCGCTACCGCGACCGCACTTTCTGGCTGAGCCAAAATGCCCTGCGCACCGCCAAGGATGCCGCCGACGTCGTGCTCTACCTCGTCAATTCTGCCGAACATCCGCGCGACGCCGGCTACCTGCCGGCCGAAATGAAGATCCTCGAGTGGCTCGGCAAACCGGTGGTGGTCCTGCTCAACCAGATGGGGCCACCGCGCCCGGCCGCGGAAGAACTGGCCGAACAGGCCTTGTGGCTGCAGCATCTGGCCCAGTACCCGATCGTGCGCGAGGTGCTCGCGCTCGACGCCTTCGCCCGCTGCTGGGTGCACGAGCGAGTGTTCTACGAGGCGGTCGGCAAGCTGCTCGATCCCGCCAGCGCCGAAGGCTACGCGCGCCTGTTCATCGCATGGGAAGCGAACAACGCCGACCGCTTCCGCCGCGCGATGGACATCACCGCGCAGCAGCTGCTGGCCGCCGCGCAGGACAGCGAACCGGTGGCGGAGCAACCGAAGTCGCTGCTGCGCTCGGCCATGAACGCGGTCAGGCTGCGCAAGGGCGCGGACGCGCAGCAGGAAAAGGCGATGGCAGCGCTGCTCGAGCGCCTCAACGGCCGGATCGGCGCCGCCACCGGCCGCCTGCTGGCCCTGCACAAGCTCGACCCGAGCGACGCCGCCAAGATCAATGCGCGCGTGCGGCAGAACTTCGCCATCCGCGCGCGGGTCGACCAGGCGCAGGCGGGCCTGATCGGCGCGGTCATTTCCGGCGCCGCCACCGGCCTGTCGGCCGACCTGATGGCGGGCGGACTGACGCTTGGCGGCGGCGCCTTGCTGGGCGGCGTGATCGGCGCGCTCACCTTCGCCGGCGCTGCGTGGGGCTTCAACGCCAGCACCGACCGCAACGAGCCGACGGTGCAGTTCGCCGACGAGTTCCTGCGCCAGTTGCTGGTGGCGGGCATCCTGCGCTACCTGGCGGTGGCGCACTTCGGACGCGGCAGGGGCAACTTCGTCGAAGGCGAGGCGCCGGCGTTCTGGCAGGCCGAGGTCGAAAACGCCGTCGCCATGCACGCCGACGCTCTCGGCGAAGCGTGGCACGAAGTGCGCGCCGACCCGGATGGGGCCAAGGCGGCGGCCCGGCTCGGCGACGTCGTCTCGGCCATCGCCGCGCGCACGCTGGAACAGTTGTACCCGGCCGTACCGCTGTTCCGAGAGCGGATGTGACAGCTGTTCCAAATTGGAACAGCGTGTCCCGCGCATCAAGGCGTATTGCCTGGCATGGCAATTGCTCATCCCTGCCTATCGATCCATCACCATCAGCAGGAGACAATCCATGTGGCACTCCCCCCGCAAGCTCGCCGCCGCCGCCGCACTCACCGCGGCGGCGCTCACTTCCCTCTACGCCGCGGCGCACGGCAATGTCGTGCCGCAGGCTGTCGATACCACCGGGCTGCCCTCGCTGGGCGACAAGTGGCGAGACGAAAATCCCTTCAAGACCAACAAGCTGGCCCTGAAGATCGGCGCCTCCGCCTATAACCAGAACTGCGCGCGCTGCCACGGCATCGAAGCCGTTTCCGGCGGCATCGCGCCGGACCTGCGCCAGCTCGACCGCGATTGCGTCGGCCTGAAACACGAGCCGAAGAAGGCGGCCTGCTTCAAGGAGATGGATGCCTACTACATGACCTCCATCCGCCACGGCAAGGTGCGCAACGGCGCCGTCTACATGCCGCCGTTCGAGGGCGTCTTCAACCAGGAAGCCATGTGGTCGATCAAGACCTACCTCGAATCGCGGCGCGAGACCAACTGACATGGGCGCAACTCGCCTGCATTGCGCCCGCGCCGCGCTCTCGTTCATGTGTGCCGCGCTGCTGGCCGCGCCGGCGGCGCGCGCCGACTGGCAAAAAATCGAGCAATCGGGTAGCCTGAAGGTCGCGGTCTACAACGACTTCGTGCCGTTCTCCGACAAGGGCGCCGGCATCGACGTCGACATCGGCGCCGCGCTGTCGGCCAGGCTCGGGCTGAAACTGAGCCTGCTGCCATTCCCGGCCGGCGAGGCCATGGACGAGGACTTGCGCAACATGGTCTGGAAGGGACACTACCTCGGCTACGGGCCCGCTGACGTGATGCTGCACGTCCCGGTCGACAACCGCCTGATGGCCGACAACGACAAGGTGCGGATCTTCGCGCCGTACCACGTCGAGACGGTTCGCCTGGTGCGCAGCCTGAAGTCGGTGCCGGCCTTCGACGGGCTCGATTCGCTGGCCGGAAAGAAGATCGGCGTCGAAAAAGTGTCGATCGCTGCGATGGTGATGCTGGGCGAAGGGAATGGCCGCTTTCGCGATAACGTCCGCATCTACCCCACCGCAACGGCGGCGGTGCAGGCGCTCAAGGACGGCCAGCTCGACGCCGTGCTGGCCAATCGCTCGGAAATCGAATCGGTGATCAAGGGCGACGCCGCATTTCCGCTCAGCGAAGTCGCCTTCCAGCGCCTGCCTCGCTCCGGCTGGGCGATCGGCATGGCAGTGCGCAAGGACGACGTCGAACTGGCCAGGAAGCTGCAGGCGGCGATGAACGAGATGACGGAGAGCGGCGAGCTCAAAGCCATCTTCGCCAGGTACGCAGTCCAGGTAGTGAAGCCATGACGGCCACGCCGGTGCGTACGCGGCTCGCCGCCGCCGCACTGGTGCTGGCCGGCGCGCCGCACGCGGCGGCACAGGAAGAACCGGCGATGCCGCGCGTCGAGGTGGTCGGCATCGCGCCGCAATCGGGCGTCGGCGTCGACCGCGAGCTGCTGCCGTATTCGGTGCAGAGCGCGGGGAGCAAGGCGATTCGCCAGGCGCAGGCGGGCAACCTGGCCGCCTTCATGGCGCGCAACCTGAACGGCGTCAACGTCAACGACGTTTCCGGCAGCCCGTTCCAGACCGACATCACCTTCCGCGGCTTCCGGGCTTCGCCCGTGCTTGGCGCCTCGCAGGGCATTTCCGTGTACCTCGACGGCGTGCGCGTCAACGAGCCGTTCGGCGATGTGCTTAACTGGGACATGCTGCCGGAGGCCGCCATCGCCAGCGTGCTGCTGGTGCCGGGCTCAAATCCCCTGTATGGACTCAACACGCTGGGCGGCGCCATCTCACTGGCCACCAAGTCGGGCCGCAGCCATCCGGGCCTGGAGGCGGAGTCCTCCATCGGCGACAACGGGCAGCGGCGGTTCGACCTGGCCTATGGTGCGCAGCTGCGCGACAACTGGCACGCGTTCGTCGCCGCAACCGGATTCGACGATGCCGGCTGGCGCGACCACTCGGCCGGCCGGATCCGCACCGTCTTCATGAAGGTGGGGCGGGTGCGCGGCGATACCGACTGGAGCGTCGCGCTGCTGGGCGGGCAAAGCCGGCTGCGCGGCAACGGACTGCTGCCTGACGAACTCTATGGCGACAACCGGCGCGCCGCCTACACCTTTCCCGATGAAACGCGCAACCGGCTGGCCCAGGTGACGTTCAACCTGCGCCAGAAACTGGACGAGGGCGCCACGGTTTCCCTCACCGCCTACACGCGCAACAGCCGGCGCGACACCGTCAACGGCGACGCCGCCGAGGCCTTCGCCGACTATGCCGCCGGCGACGCCGCCGAGGCGCCGCTGCATCCGGCCACCTTCAACACGACCAGCACGCGCCAGCGCAGCGAGGGGGCGGCGCTGCACTGGAGCGTCGACGGCGGCGCGCACCGGCTGGCAGCCGGCGCCACCATCGACCGCAACCGGGTCCGCTTCGCCCAGTTCGAGCAGGCCGCCTTCTTCAATGCCGAACGCGGCGTGGTGGCCGACGCCGGCGAGGAGCGCGAGCCTGCGGCGGCCGTCACCGGCTCGGCGCGCATGCTGGGCGCATATGCCAGCGACACCTGGACGATCCGCCCGGGCGCCACGCTGACGCTGTCGGCCCGCTTCAATCATGCGCGCGTGGGCAACACGCTGACCAACGACAGCGGCCAGCAGCCGCCGGAGACCTTCACTTATCGCAAGCTCAATCCTGCCATCGGCCTGGCGCAGGAAGTCGGCGCCGTCACCTTGTTTGCCAATATCGCCCAGAGCAACCGGGTGCCGACCGTGATCGAACTGGGCTGCGCCGATCCGGCCCAGCCATGCCGGCTGCCGGCCGGCCTGCAGTCCGATCCCTTTCTTGAGCAGGTGGTGTCGCGAACCTTCGAGGCGGGCCTGCGCTGGCATGCCGGCGACGCCGCGCTGTCGGCGTCGCTGTACCGCACCGCGAACCGCAACGACATCCTGTTCCTCAGCGCCGGATCGAGCCAGCAGGGATACTTCTCCAATTTCGCGCGCACGCTGCACCAGGGCCTCGACCTCGTGGCCAGCCGGCGCTTCGGCCAACTGGAGGCGCGCGCCAGCTACAACTACCTGCAAGCGGTGTTCGACGCCGACGGCCGGCTGTTTGCCGGCGTGCGCGAGGTCGGCATCACGCGCGGCGCCCGCATCGCCGGCCTGCCGCGCCATGCTTTCAAGCTCGGCGCCGACTGGAAACCCTGGCCCGCGCTGAGCCTGGGCGCCGACGCCCAGGCCATCTCCAGCCTGGTCGTGCAGGGTAACGAGGATGGCGCGTATGCCGGCTGGGACGTGCGCGGCTACGCCCTGCTGAACCTGCGCGCCAGCTATCGTCTCGATGCGCACTGGGAGCTGTTCGTCCGCGTCACCAACGTCGGCGACCGCCGTTACGAGTCCTATGGCGCCGTCGCCACCGATCTGTTCCCGCACGGCCGCCAGGCCATGCAGCCGGGGGATGCGGTCCAGGCCCGCTTCATCGCTCCCGGCGCGCCGCGCTCGATGGCGGCCGGGATCCGCGCCACCTTTTAGAACGCGTAGGCGACGCTGGCGCCAACCATCCAGTTGCGCCCCGGCGCCGCTTCGTAATAGCGCTTGTTGGCGTCGCCCACGATCAGCGAGCCGACGTAGGTGCGGTCGAGCAGGTTGTTCACCCTGACGAACTGCCTGAAGCGCCACGCGCCCACTTCCTGCCGGGCGTTGACGCGTGCATTGACCACCGCGTAGCCGGGCGCCGGGATTTCGCTGTTGGCGTCTTCGGCATAGATCCTGCTGCTGGCGACCGTCTCGAGGGCGGCGCCGAGGTGGTCCGACGCATCCTTCCAGGCCAGCTCGGCGAACAGGTTCGCGTTCGGCACTCCCGGCAGGCGGCTGCCGGCGGCGACGCTGCCGAAGCCCTGGTCGTACACGGCGCGCAGCGCGGTCAATGCCAGCCGGCCGCTGATGCCGCCGCCAAGGGCGGTGTCGAGCGACAGTTCCGCGCCCTGGCGCAGCGTTTTGCTGGCGTTCTTGTAGCTGGTCCGTCCGCCGGCCGAGCTGTCGACCACCAGTTCGTCGGTAGTGCGGACCTGGAACAGCGCGCCATTGATGCGGGTGCCGGCGCCGACGATGGCCTTGACCCCGGTCTCGATGTGCGTGCTTTCGGCGGCGCGCAGGTTGAAGTTGAAACCGCCGCCGGTGCCGGAGTAAAACAGCTCGTTCAGGGTCGGCGTCTCGAAACCGCGGGCCGCGCTGGCGTACACGTTCAGCACGGGATTGACTTTGTACAGCACGCCGAGCACCGGCGTGGTGTGGCTGTAGTCGACGCTGCCGCTGTCGTTGCCGTTGCCGAGGAAGCGGTCGTCCACTTCCACCGACAGGCGGGTGTGGCGCACGCCGCCGGTCAGCACCCACGGGCCGGCCTGCCACTCGGCCTGCAAGTAGGGATCGACACTCGACAACAGGTCCTGTTCGTCGCGCCTTAGCGCGCCCTTCACGCCGAACTGGCTGCCGATAAAATTCTCGTAGCCTTTGCGGGCGTCGGTCGAACGGCCGTAGTCGATGCCGGCGGTGGCGGTCAGCTTGCCGTCGCCGATTCTGCGCACGCTCGCCCAGTTGATGTCGGCGCCGTGGAAGTCGCGGTCGAAGTCCACCACGCCGCCCGAGTGGGTCGCCGGCGCCTGGAACGCTTTCGAAAACGACTGGTACTGGGTCACCTGCCGGTTGCCGCCGTAGGCCATGACGTGCAGGCGGTCGTCGCCGAAGCGCTGGTCGTAGGCGATGCCGACCTGCTGGTGCTCGATGTCCTTGCGCGTGTTGTAGCGATCGGCCAGCGTGCGTTTCGGCGTCGCCGTGTCGGTGGCGTCGATTTCGCCGGGGCGCGGGTCGCGCCGGTAGGTCGCCCAGGTCACGCCGAGCGGATCCTGGGTGCCGTCCTGGCGCAGCGAGTTGGCCACCAGCGTCAGCTTGCCGCCTTCGGTGGGTTGCATGGTCAGCTTGGCGAACGCCTGGTCGCGCCTGGCGGCACTGTGCGCGCGGTAGCCATCGGTCTCGAAGCGCGAGACATCGAGTACATAGCCGACGGCGCCGCTGCTGCCTTGCGCATTGATGTCGGTCTTGCGCGCGCCGTCGCTGCCGGCGGCGAGGTTCAGTTCCACCGTCGGCCGGCCCTTGCCGTCGCGGGTGAACAGCTGGATCACGCCGCCCGAATGGTTGCCGTAGATGGCCGAGAACGGCCCGCGCAGCACTTCGATGCGCTCGGCCATGTCGAGGTTGAAGGCCGATGGCTGGCCCTGGCCGTCCGGCATGGTGGCGGGCACGCCGTCGCTGATCAGGCGCACCCCGCGCACGCCGAACGCCGAGCGCGCGCCGAAGCCGCGCGACGAAATCTGCAGGTCCTGGGCGTAGTTCTGGCGGTTCTGCGCCACCAGGCCGGGTACCGCCATCAGCGCCTCGGAGGCGTTGACCCGCATCTGGCCGTCGCCGATGCGGGCGGCATCGACGACGTCGATCGCCGCCGGCAGATCGAAGCTGGTGTGCTCGACGCGGCTGGCGCTGACCACCACCACGTCGGCCATCGGCAGCACGGGTTGATCGGCGCGCGCGCACGGCGCGAGCACGGCCGATCCGGCGGCGAGCAGGCTGGCGATGGCGTTGAGTCGGAACGGGTGGTGCATGAAATCCTCCGGTAATTGATGGCAGTTATGGCTTTGTAAGCAATATACCTGCCAGGCCATTTTGTTGCAGCGTGCCTGTCGATGGCACGCAGATTGCAGTCTCGCTTGTATGCACGCGGATCCGCGCGCGCACCATCTGAAAGGCAACCCATTGTGAAATCTTTAGCCATCCTGCTGGCGCTGACCTGCGCCAATGCCTTCGCCGGGCCTTTGGCCTACGTCCCCAACGAAAAATCCGGCACCGTCAGCGTGATCGATACTGCGACAGAAAGTGTAACGCGCGAGCTGGAGGCCGGCAAACGCCCGCGCGGCATCGCCGTCGACCCGTCCGGCCGGCGCCTTTACGTCAGCGACGCGGCCACCAGTTCCTTGCTGACGATCGACACCGCCGACGGCGCGCGGCGCGCCACCCCGCTCGGCAAGTCGCCGGAAGGGGTCAGCGTGTCGGCCGACGGCAAGCTCGTCGCCATCGCCGTCGAGGAGAGCAACAGCGTCACCCTGGTCGACGCCGCAAGCGGCCGGCAGCTCGCCGACATCAAGGTCGAAGGCAAGAATCCCGAGCACGCCGTATTCAGTCCGGACGGACGCTGGCTGCTGGTCAGCGCGGAGGAGGCCGAGCAGGTCGACATGATCGACGTCGCCGGCCGCCGCCAGGTCGGCGCGATCGCGGTCGGCCTGCGCCCGCGCGGCATCGGCTTCTCGCCCGATTCGAGCCGCGCCTACGTCGCCTGCGAACTGGCCAGCACCGTCTACGTGCTCGACCTGGCGAGCCGGCGCGCGGTGGCCACCATCGCGGCCGGGAAGAATGCCAACGGCATCGCCGTGCATCCGAACGGCAGGCAGGTGTACGTGTCGAACGGCGCCGACGGCACTGTCATGCTGATCGACACGGCGCGCAACGCCGTCACCGCCACCATCGCGGTCGGCAAGCGTCCGTGGAACATGGCGCTCACGCCCGACGGCGCCAGGCTGTACGTGGCAAACGGCCGCTCCAACAGCGTCTCGGTGATCGACACGGCCGCCGCCCGCAAGGTGGCCGACATTACCGTCGGTGAATTGCCCTGGGGCGTGGTGATCCACTGATTCGTAAAGTGACACCTGTTCCATTCTGGACCAACGGCGCGGCCGCCCGTTCCATGCGGGCAGCATGCGCACCCTATGACGGCGGCACGGACGGCGAGCTGGCACGGGGCTTGCGAAATACCCGGAGTGCACCCCACAACCCCGCCGGCACCGGCGGCTCGATAACCAGCCTATCAGAGGACGACATGAATCTCGCGGACATCAGCAAACTCGGCGTCGCCAACCCGTTCAAGCAACGCTACGACAACTACATCGGCGGCAAATTCGTCGCCCCGGCCAAGGGCGAATATTTCGGCAACATCACGCCCATCACCGGCCAGGTCTTTTGCGAGATCGCCCGCTCCAGCGCCGAAGACATCGAAACCGCGCTCGACGCCGCCCACGCCGCCAAGGATGCCTGGGGCAAGACCTCGCAGGCCGAGCGCGCCAACATCCTCAACAAGATCGCCGACGTGATGGAGCAGAACCTGGCGCTGATCGCCACCGCCGAAACGATCGACAACGGCAAGCCGATCCGCGAGACGATGGCCGCCGACATCCCGCTGGCGATCGACCATTTCCGCTATTTTGCCGGCTGCATCCGTGCGCAGGAAGGTTCGGTCGCGCAGATCGACCACGAAACCTATGCCTACCACTTCCACGAGCCGCTCGGCGTGGTCGGCCAGATCATCCCGTGGAATTTCCCGATCCTGATGGCGGTGTGGAAGCTGGCGCCAGCCTTAGCTGCCGGCAACTGCGTCGTCCTCAAGCCGGCCGAGCAGACGCCGGCCTCGATCATGGTGCTGATCGAACTGATCGGCCACCTGCTGCCGCCCGGCGTACTGAACATCGTCAACGGCTTTGGCCTGGAAGCGGGCAAGCCGCTGGCGTCGAACAAGCGCATCGCCAAGATTGCCTTCACCGGCGAAACCGGCACCGGCCGCCTGATCATGGGCTACGCGGCGCAGAACCTGATCCCGGTCACCCTCGAACTGGGCGGCAAGTCGCCGAACGTGTTCTTCGCCGACGTCATGGACGCCGACGACGACTTCTTCGACAAGTGCCTGGAAGGCTTCGCCATGTTCGCGCTCAACCAGGGCGAAGTGTGCACCTGCCCGTCGCGCGTGCTGATCCAGGAATCGATCTACGAGGCATTCATCGAGCGCGCCCTCAAGCGGGTCGCCGCCATCAAGCAGGGCAACCCGCTCGATTCCTCGACCATGATCGGCGCCCAGGCCTCGCAGGAGCAGCTGGAGAAAATCCTGTCCTACCTCGACATCGGCCGCCAGGAAGGCGCCGAGGTGCTGGCCGGCGGCGCCCGCTTCGACCAGGAGGGCGATCTGAAGGACGGCTACTACGTCACCCCGACCGTGTTCAGGGGCGACAACAAGATGCGCATCTTCCAGGAAGAGATCTTCGGGCCGGTGGTGTCGGTGACCACCTTCAAGGACGAGGCGGACGCCATCCGCATCGCCAACGACACCCTGTACGGCCTCGGCGCCGGCCTGTGGACGCGCGACGGTTCGCGCGCCTTCCGCGTCGGGCGCGCCATCCAGGCCGGCCGCGTGTGGACCAACTGCTACCACCTGTACCCGGCGCACGCCGCGTTCGGCGGCTACAAGCAGTCGGGCATCGGCCGCGAAAACCACAAGATGATGCTCGACCACTACCAGCAGACCAAGAACCTGCTGGTGAGCTACAGCCCGAAAGCGCTCGGCTTTTTTTAAGGAATTAGCCCCATGAACCGCTCGCTCGACCGGGTCGTCGCCACCGAAGCCGCCCTGCAGATGATTGCCGAACTGCGCGGGCGGCACGGTCCGCTCATGTTTTTCCAGTCGGGCGGCTGCTGTGACGGCAGCGCGCCGATGTGTTACCCGGCCGGCGAGTTCGACGTCAGCGACACCGACGTCTATCTCGGCAACCTGGACGGCGCGCCGTTCTACATGGGGCTGGAGCAGTTTGCCTACTGGGAACATACCCAGCTGATCATCGACGTGGTGGACGGCAATGGCGGCATGTTTTCGCTGGACAACGGAACAGGGCGGCGCTTCCTGACGCGTTCGCGCCTGTTCACCGATGAGGAGTTTCGCATCCTGGCCAACCATCCGGTGTCCGGTCGCGAACAATAAATCTACAAGAAAGAGGGAGAGAATTGTGCAGAAAAAATTCATGATGGGTTGCGTGCTCGGCGCCGCCGCCGCGTCGCTGGCGCAGGCCGCCGACGTCACCAGCGCCATGCTGTCGAACACCGCCAGGGATCCCAGCAGCGTGCTGTCGTTCGGCATGGGTTCGGAAGGCCAGCGCTATTCGCCGCTGACCCAGATTAACACCAGGACCGTCGGCCGGCTGGCGCCGGCATGGTCGATGTCGTTCGGCGGCGAGAAACAGCGCGGTCAGGAGTCGCAGCCGCTGATCCACAATGGCAAGATGTTCGTCACGGCATCCTATTCGCGCATCTTCGCCGTCGACCTCAAGACCGGCAGCAAGCTGTGGAAGTACGAGCACCGCCTGCCCGACGGCATCATGCCTTGCTGCGACGTCGTCAACCGCGGCGCCGCCCTGTACGGCAACCTGGTCATCTTCGGCACGCTCGACGCCCAGCTGGTGGCGCTCGACCAGGACAGCGGCAAGGTGGTGTGGAAGGAGAAAGTGGGCGACTACGCCGCCGGCTACTCGATGACGGCGGCGCCGCTGATCGCCAAGGGCCTGCTGCTGACGGGCGTGTCGGGCGGCGAGTTCGGCATCGTCGGCCGGGTCGACGCGCGCGACCCGATGACCGGCCAGCTGGTGTGGTCGCGTCCGACCGTCGAAGGCCACATGGGCCACCGCTACGACAAGGACGGCAAGGAGAGCGACAACGGCATTTCCGGCACCGTCAACAAGAGCTGGCCGGGCGAGCTGTGGAAGACCGGCGGCGCCTCGACCTGGATGGGCGGCACCTACGACGAGAAGACCGGACTGGCCTACTTCGGCACCGGCAACCCGGCGCCGTGGAACAGCCACCTGCGCCCGGGCGACAACCTGTACTCGTCGTCCACCGTCGCGCTCGACGTGACCACCGGCCAGATCAAGTGGGCCTACCAGAACACGCCGAACGATTCGTGGGACTTCGACGGCGCCAACGAGTTCGTCACCTTCGACATGGACGGCAAGCGCTACGGAGGCAAGGCCGACCGCAACGGTTTCTTCTACGTCATCGACGCCAACAACGGCAAGCTGCAAAACGCGTTCCCGTTCGTGCGCAAGATCACCTGGGCGAGCAGCATCGACCTCAAGACCGGGCGGCCCAACTTCATCGCCGCGAATCGCCCGAGCGACCCGACCAAGGGGGAGGACGGCAAGAAAGGCTCGACCGTGTTCTCGGCGCCGGCTTTCCTCGGCGCCAAGAACCAGATGCCGATGGCGTACAGCCCGCAGACGAAGTTGTTCTACGTGCCCGCCAACGAGTGGGGCATGGATATCTGGAACGAGCCGATCAGCTACAAGAAGGGCGGCGCCTTCCTCGGCGCCGGCTTCACCATCCGGCCGCTCAACGAAGACTACATCGGCGCCATGCGCGCGATCGATCCGAAGACCGGCAAGATCGTCTGGGAAGTCAAGAACACGGCGCCGCTGTGGGGCGGGGTGATGAGTACCGCAGGCGGGCTGGTGTTTTACGGCACGCCGGAAGGCTTCCTCAAGGCGGTCGACGCCAGGACCGGCAAGGAGTTGTGGAAGTTCCAGACCGGCTCGGGCGTGGTGGCGCCGCCGGTGACCTGGATCGACGGCGGCACGCAGTACGTCGCGGTGGTGTCCGGCTGGGGCGGCGCGGTGCCGCTGTGGGGCGGCGAGGTGGCCAAGAAGGTCAACTTCCTCGAGCAGGGCGGCTCCGTGTGGGTCTTCAAGCTGGCCAAGGGGTGAGGGTGTAGCCGCTCATTGCACGCCCGGAATCCATGCGTGTCTCCGCATCCGGGCGGAGCGGCTTTTAGCGGCTTCGGCCGCTTTTTTTTTGGGGAGGAACATTTTCCGTGCGCTGCGCCGCCAGGCGGTCAAAAACAGAACAAGCGCGCAGGAAATTGATTCATCGCGGCACAGCTTGCGGGGGGGTACGCCGTTCTCCGGGCGCAAGTGGTGGGCATGCTTATTGCCATGCACACAGTTACATCGCGACGATGTACCCCATCACTAAAACCGAAAGAGGAGAGACGCATGAAGAACGTATTGTTGTTGATCGCGCTGGCCGCGGCAAGCCTGCACAGTGCCCACGCTGTCGAAATCAAGGCCGGCGACTGGACCGTGTCGGTCGGCGGCATCGTCAACGCCTACTACACCGCCGTCTCCTGCTCGGGCGATGCGGTGGGCGGCGTGGCGCTGGGCGACAAGGGGCTCGGCTGCGGTGGCCAGGGCGATCGCACCACCATTGGCAACGGCCTGCTGCCCAACGGCCTGGTGACGTCGGCCGCGACGACGCAGGGCGGCTACGACGTCAAGGCGCTGATCGGCATCTACAATTCGACCGCCACCGACAGCGCGATCGGCCAGAACAGCGTGGTCGACGTGCGCCAGGCCTACTTTACCTTCGGCAACGCCAGCATGGGCACCGTCAAGCTGGGCCGCGACTACGGCATCTTCGGCGCCAACGCCATCCTCACCGACATGACCTTGGTGGGCGCCGGCGCACCGGTGCAGGCAACCCAGCGCGGCCGCGTCGCCCTCGGCCACATCGGCGCCGGCTACGCTTATCTGGGCCACTACGGCCAGATAAGCTACAGCGCGCCGAAGTCGGCGTCCGGCATCGGTATCGACGTCGGCTTGATGAGCCCGGTGGCCGACACGCCGATCGTCGCCGCCCCGGTCTACACCGCCAAGTCGAGCCCACAGGTGCAGGCGCAGCTGACCTACAGCGGCGACGGCTTCAAGGGCTGGCTCGGCGCCAAGTCGCAGAGGTTCACCTCCGCCACCCCCGGCGTGAGCGACCTGACCATGAACGCCATCGAGGCCGGCGCTTCGGTCACCGCCGGCGCCGCCGCACTGCTGGCCAACGTGCAGAGCGGCAAGGGCCTCGGCCTGCTCTCCGACGCCGACCAGGGCGACATCAGGTCGAACAGTTACCTGCTACAGGGAACCTACAAGACCTCCGACAAGCTCAAGCTCGGCATCAGCTACGGCCTAAGCGAAAACGACGACAACACCGCCGGCACGCGCGGCCTGAAGTCGAACGCCAACCTGACGCTGGGCGCCTATTACTCGCTCAACAGTCTGATCACGCTGGTGGGCGAAGTGGGCCAGACGCGCTCGAAGTCGTTCGGCGGCGCCACCGCGCGGATGAATGGCGTCGCGTTGGGCGGCATCATTTTCTTCTGATCGCTTGGACCGCATCTTTTCCCTGCTGTGCTTGCTGGCACTGCTGTGCAGTTGCCAGCCGGCGCATTCCGGTACGCTCACCAGGTCCGACCTGGTGAAGCGTTTCCCGGCGCCGCTGGTCGTCGGCGAGAAGCAGGCCGATCTGCCGGCGTGGCCGCTGTTCCGGCAGAACGGCACCGCCACCGAGCTGGCCGGCTATGTGTTCGAGTCGATCGACCTGGCGCCGATCCCCGGTTTCGCCGGCGTGCCGATCAACCTGCTGGTAGCGATCGATCCGACCGGCAGTTTTCTCGGCGTCGCCGTGCTGTCGCACCATGAACCGGTATTTCTCGACGGGCTGGGCGAGGCGCCGCTGCTCGCCTTCGTCAGCCAGTACAAGGAGCTCTCCCTCAAACAGAACATCAGCATCGACAGCAGGACCAAGCGCCTGCGCGCGCCCGACGCCGGCCACGCCTATCTCGACGGCGTCTCCAAGGCGACCGCGTCGGTGCGCATCATCAACCAGAGCGTGCTGGCGGCGGCGCTGAAGGTGTCGCGCAAAAAACTCGGCTTCGCGCAGGGCAGCGATCCTGACCAGGTGGCCCGCATCCGGCCCGACGTCTTCGACCGGCGCAGCGTGGCCGAGTTGCTCGCTGCCGGCCTGATCGTGCATGTGCGCGTGAGCAACAGCGACGTCGAACAGCTGTTTGCCGGCACGCCCGGCGCCGGCCTCGACGCGGCGGCGCTGGCCAGCCCGGATGCCGTCTTCATCGACCTCTACCTGGCGCTGGCATCGCTGCCGACGGTAGGGCGCAACCTGCTGACCGAGGCCAGCTGGAACAAGCTGAGCAGCCGGCTGGAGCCGGGCGACCATGCGCTGCTGGCCATGTCGTCGGGCCGCTATGCCATCCTCGCCGACGACTTCATCCGCGGCAGCGTGCCCGAGCGCCTGGTGCTCAAGCAGGACAAGCTGCCGGTTGACATGCGCGACCTCGACCTCGAGCTGGCGCTGGCCGGCACCGCCTTGCCCAGCGACAGCGTCACGGTGCTGCGCGTGATCGGCCAGGCCGGCCTCGATCCGGCCCGCCCGTTCGACCTGAGCCTGCCCATCACCCGCCTCAAGGGCATCGTCTATCCGGAGCGCATCACGCGCGACATCCATTTCTCGCTGCGCGTGCCGGCGCGTTTCTATACCCTCCCGGAAAGCAGCGACAAGTCCTGGCCCGGCATCTGGATCGCGCGGCGCCCCGAATTGCTGATCCTGTCCGCGGCGCTGCTGCTGCTGGCCGGGGCGCTGACGATGCAGCGGCGCCTCACCGCGCACGGCCGGCGCTTCGACTGGTTCCGCCGCGCCTACCTGCTGTTTACCATCGGCTTCATCGGCTACTACGCCCAGGGCCAGCTGTCGATCGTCAATCTCACCGGCGTGCTGCAGGCGCTGCTGGCGCGCCGCAGCCTCGAATTCCTGATGTTCGATCCGATGACCGTGGTGCTGTGGGGCTTTACCCTGGTGTCGCTGCTGGTGTGGGGGCGCGGCACCTTTTGCGGATGGCTGTGTCCGTTCGGCGCGCTGCAGGAGGCGACCGGCAAGCTGGCGCGCTTGCTCAGGCTGCCGCAGTTGCGCATGCGCGCGCGCACCGATGCGCGCCTCAAGCTGATCAAGTATCCCTTGCTCGCCGCCATCCTGCTCAGCGCGGTGGCGGCGCCGCAGCTGACCGACCGGCTGGTCGAGCTGGAGCCGTTCAAGACGGCCATCACGCTCAATTTCGCGCGCGCGTGGCCGTACGTGGCCTACGCCGGCGCTCTGCTGCTGGCGAGCATGTTCGTCTACAAGTTTTTTTGCCGCTACCTGTGTCCGTTCGGCGCGGCGCTGGCGCTGCTCGGCCGCTTCCGCCTGCTCGACTGGATCCCGCGGCGCGCCGAGTGCGGCACGCCGTGCCAGACTTGCCGCCATCGCTGCGACTACCAGGCCATTACGCCGGCCGGCGCGATCCGCTACGACGAATGTTTCCAGTGCATGGATTGTGTGGTGATTTACAGCAGCGACGAGAAATGCGCGCCGCTGATGATGGAAGTAAAACGCGCCCGCACGATTCCCATCGTGCCAGGCGCCGGGAGGCAGCATGTTGCGTCGTAATTTTCTTGCCGCTTCGCTCGGTTCGGTTACCGCGGCGGTCGGACCTGCCCATGCCGGCGCCCGGCTGTTCACCGGCGCCACGCTGGCGTTCGGCACGACCGTCACGGTGGCGCTGGTCCACGCCGACGAGCGCTTGGCAGCGGCCGCCATCGCCGACGCGCTCGGCCAGGCCACCATGGTCGATCGGCTGATGAGCATCTACCACCCGGCCAGCCAGGTATTCCGGCTCAATCGCGATGGCGTGCTGGCGCAGCCGCACGCGCACTTGCTGGCGGTGCTGCACCAGGCCGCCGAGCTCTCCGCGCTCACGCGTGGCGCCTTCGACATCACGGTCCAGCCTTTGTGGCAGGCATTCAGGGCCGCCGCGGACGCCCAGACGCTGCCTTCGCGCCAGCAACGCGAGGAAGCCGCGGCGCCGGTCGGCTGGAGCCGGGTCGACGTCGGCGCCGACGGCGTGCGCTTGCGCAAGGTCGGCGCCGCCATCACGCTCAACGGCCTGGCGCAAGGCTACGCGGCCGACCTGGCGATGGCCGCGGTGCGCGCCCACGGCATCGACAATGCGCTGCTCGACACCGGCGAATTCGCCGCCCACGGCAGCAATGGCGAACGCCGGCCGTGGTCGCTGGGCGTGATCGACCCGCGCGACGACGGCGCCCTCGCTGCCGTGCTGCGCGTCGACGGCCGCTGTGTCGCCACTTCGGGCGACTACGCCTCCACCTTCACCGCCGATTTCATCCATCACCACATTTTCGACCCAGCTACCGGCATGTCGCCGAGGGAACTGGCCAGCGTGACGGTGCTGGCGCCGAGCGCATTGCTGGCCGACGGCTTGTCGACCGCGTTCATGGTGATGGGCGCGCGCAAGGCGCACGCGCTCGCCGCGCGCCTGCCTGGCGTCGACCTGATGACGATCAACAAGCGCGGCGTGATATGGAAGTCGCCCGCGTTCCCGGCGACGGCGTCGTGAGGCGGCCGTGCCTCGCCGGCTTATTTCAGGCTCGGCACCTTGCGGTAGATGGTGTTGCGCGACACGCCCAGCGCCCGCGCCGTCGCCGATACATTGCCGCCGTGCGCCTCCAGCGACTTGAGGATCACCGAGTGTTCCATTTCCTCCAGCCTGGTGCCGGTGGCGATCAGCTGGTCGGCATGGATGCCCGCGTCGGCGGCCGGATGCAGGTCGATGTCGTCGAGAAAGTCGTCCGGCATGTGGCGCAGGCCGATCTCGAGTTCGTCGTCGGCCATGATGATCGCGGTGCGCAGCAGGTTGGTCAGCTGGCGGAAGTTGCCCGGCCATTTGTGCCGTCTGAACATCTGCAGCACTTCCGCCGACACCGTGTAGCGCTCGCCGTTCGACTCGGTGGCGAGGATTTTCTTCACCACCGTCTCGAGGTCAGTACGCTCGCGCAGGGGCGGCAATTTGACCACCAGGCCATTCAGGCGGTAATACAGGTCTTCGCGGAACAAGCCGCGCGCGATCCGCTCGCGCAGGTTATGGTTGGTCGCGCAGATCAGTTCGACGTTGACGGGGATCGACTTGCCGCTGCCGAGCGGGGTGACCATGCGTTCCTGCAGCACGCGCAACAGGCGCGCCTGCAGGCCGAACGGCATGTCGCCGATCTCGTCGAGGAACAGCGTGCCGCCATTGGCCTGCAGGATCTTGCCGATCGAGCCCTTCTTGCGCGCGCCGGTGAAAGCGCCGTCTTCGTAGCCGAACAGCTCGGACTCGATCAGCGTCTCCGGGATCGACGCGCAGTTGACGGCCACGAACGGCCCCATCGCGCGCGGCGAATCGTTGTGGATCGCCTGGGCCAGCAACTCCTTGCCGGTGCCGGTCTCTCCCATGACCAGGATCGGGATATCGCGCCCCAGCACTTTATTGACCTTGGCGATGACTTGCTCGAGTTGCGGATCGCCGGTGTTCAGGTAGCGCAGGCCGGACAGCCGGCGCGCCGCATTGGCAGCCTGCGCCGCCGATGTCGCCACCGAAGCAGCGCTCGGCGCCGCCGCGCGCTCATGGCTGCCCGACAAAGCCTGCATTTCATTCATCAGGCGCAACTGGGCGCGGCCGTACACGCGCACGCCGCTGTGCATGCACAGGTTCAGCAGGCCAGGGGCCGCGGTACGGTAATGATCGTAGACGGCCGACACCGGCATGCCGAACAGGGAACTGAACGTGTGCGACTGTAATGCCGAGAACGATAAGCCGAGCTGGAACAGGCCGTTCCGGTTGGCCGACAGAAAGCGTCCACCCGGCGTGAACGAGGCGATGCCCTCCATCAGCGTGCCGATGAATTCGGGCCGGGCGTGGAAGTGCAGGGTGATGGAATCTTCGAAGGTGGCCGAAAAAAGCTGGTTTTCGATCATCAGCGCCGACATCCGCACCAGCGCCATCGTGTGCTTGTGGAAGCTGCGCTGGTCACCCGAAACGTCGAGCACGCCGACCACATTGCCGAGGTGGTCGCTGATCGGCGCTGCCGAGCAGGTCAGGAAGTGGTTCGCCGCCAGGTAATGCTGGTCCGCATGCACCAGCGTGGCCGTCTTTTCGGCGATCGCGGTGCCGATGGCGTTGGTGCCCTTGCTTTGCTCCGACCAGGTCACGCCGGGCTGCAGCGCCACGCGGCTGGCTTTCTCGAGGAAGTCGGCATCGCCGAGAGAATGGACGATCACGCCGTGCGCATCGGTCAGGATCACCATGTTGTGCGTATTGACGATCTGCTGGTACAGCGTTTCCATCGCCGGCACCGCATGCGTGTGCAACATGCGGTTCTGTTCAATCAGCAGCGACAGTTCGTTGCGCGCGAGCGGGCCGAAGTCTGGCCGCGCCCCCGGGCTCAGCCCATAGGAAAGTGAGCGCTGATGGGATGACTCGATAATGACCGGCATCTCATCGTCCCATTTTGCAACGGGCGACGCGCTGGCCGCGTCGGCTCGGGCCGGTACGGGGTGAAGGTACATGATTTGTCTCCGTGTGGGCCCTCAAGGGGCGCTCTCGCTGGAATGTCGATGTTCCGAATTGTCACACCTGTACCGGGACAGAACAGGACAGGCGCCTCTGAGCCATCCGTAATGCGCATGCTGACTAGAATGTCATCCTCGGCGCCCGTCTTGTCAAGAACGGCGTGTGAAAACGCGGAACTCTCACAGCGTTGCGGTAGCAAGCTTGATGCCATGCCTTGCAAGAAGTGCCGAAAAAGCCTTGCCAGTAGGGCTAGCCGTTTGCTATAGTTCGCCTCCCCGATGAAACGGTTGACGAAATCAAGTAGTTAGCAGGCAGTTGGGGGCAGTCGGAAACGACGGCGTTGTAAGGAAATAGGAGTTGACGTTGTAGGATAAATGCTTCATACTCTTTCTTCTTCGCGGCTGACAAACAAAACGCTTTGTCAACAAGCTGCAGGTAGTACCAAACAAGTTCTTTAACAATTAACAGTCGATAAGTGTGGGCGTTTGATGAAGGTGCCAGTAACTTCGGTTACTGAATACTTAAATTATCAAATGTTCACAAAAAAGAAATATAGGCGCTTCGCAAGAAGTGGCCTGTCAGTATTTTGAGTGAGCGATCTGTCCGCAAGGACATTAAACAGAGATTGAACTGAAGAGTTTGATCCTGGC
>JBBRXM010000082.1:0-22803 GCA_038248405.1 Burkholderiales bacterium | reverse complement strand
GCCGGTGATCCTGAACGTCGTCAACAACCAGTGGGCGATCTCGACCTTCCAGGCGCTGGCCGGCGGCGAGAGCGTCACCTTCGCCGCGCGCGGCGTCGGCAGCGGCATCGCCTCGCTGCGGGTCGACGGCAACGACTTCCTCGCGGTGTACGCCGCCTCGCGCTGGGCCGCCGAGCGTGCGCGCAGCAACCTCGGGCCGGCGCTGATCGAATGGGTCACCTACCGCGCGGGCCCGCATTCGACGTCGGACGACCCGTCCAAGTACCGCCCGGCCGACGACTGGTCGCACTTTCCGCTGGGCGACCCGATCGCGCGCCTGCGCAAGCACCTGACCGGCAAGGGCTGGTGGTCGGACGCCGAGCACGAGGCCACGCAGGCCGAGCTGGAGGCGGAGGTCATCGCCGCGCAGAAAGAGGCCGAACAGTTCGGCACCCTCGCCAACGGCCGCGTGCCGAGCGCGGCGTCGATGTTCGAGGACGTCTACAAGGACATGCCAGAGCACCTGCGCCGGCAGCGTCAACAACTGGGAGTATGACCGTGCGCAGAGATCCTGAGATTGAAAAAGCTGCCGAAAAAGACGGCAAGACGGTGCCGATGACGATGATCCAGGCCCTGCGCTCGGCCATGGACGTCATGCTCGAGCGCGACAACAACGTCGTCGTCTACGGCCAGGACGTCGGCTACTTCGGCGGCGTGTTCCGCTGCACCGAGGGGTTGCAGGCGAAATACGGCAAGAACCGCGTGTTCGACGCGCCGATCTCGGAAGGCGGCATCGTCGGCACCGCCGTCGGCATGGCCGCCTACGGCCTGCGGCCGGTGGTCGAGATCCAGTTCGCCGACTATTTTTACCCAGCCTCGGACCAGATCGTGTCGGAAGCGGCGCGGCTGCGCTACCGCTCGGCCGGCGAATTCACCGCGGCGATGACGATCCGCATGCCCTGCGGCGGCGGCATCTACGGCGGCCAGACCCACAGCCAGAGCCCGGAGGCGATGTTTACCCACGTCTGCGGCCTGCGCACGGTGATGCCGTCCAATCCCTATGACGCCAAGGGCCTGTTGATCTCGTGCATAGAGAACGACGACCCGGTGATCTTCCTGGAACCGAAGCGCCTCTACAACGGCCCCTTCGACGGCCACCACGACCAGCCGGTGGTGCCGTGGTCGAAGCACCCGCGCGGCGAAGTGCCGGAAGGCTACTACACGGTGCCGCTGGACACGGCGTCGGTGTTTCGCGAAGGGACCGCGCTGACGGTGATCACCTACGGCACCATGGTGTTCGTATCGGACGCCGCCGCCCGCGAGACCGGCATCGACGCCGAGATCATCGACCTGCGCAGCATCTGGCCGCTGGACCTCGACACCATCGTCAACTCGGTGAAAAAGACCGGGCGCTGCGTGGTGGTGCACGAGGCGACCCGCACCAGCGGCTTCGGCGCCGAGCTGTGCGCGCTGGTGCAGGAACACTGCTTCTATCACCTGGAGGCGCCGATCGAACGCGTCACCGGCTGGGACACGCCGTATCCGCATGCGCAGGAGTGGGCGTATTTCCCCGGACCGGACCGGGTCGGCGCTGCCTTCAAACGTGCGATGGGAGTCTGACATGGGCATTCATGTGATCAAAATGCCCGACCTGGGCGAAGGCATCGCCGAAGTGGAAGTGGTGGCCTGGCGCGTGCAGCCGGGCGACAGCGTGATCGAAGACCAGGTGCTGGCCGACGTCATGACCGACAAGGCGACCGTCGAGATCCCGTCGCCGGTGCACGGCACCGTGCTGGCCCTGGGCGGCGCACTGGGCGAGGCGCTCGCCGTCGGCGCCGAACTGATCCGGCTGGAAGTGGAAGGCGACGGCAATGCAGTGGCCGGCAAGGCTGCTGCGGCGCCGCGCGAAGCGGTGCTGGCGGCGGCGCCGGGGCACTCGAAAACGCAGCCCGAACCTGAACCGGTCCACGTACAGGCCAAGGCGCCGGCGCCTGTCGCCACGCATGGCACCCGCGCCGCCGGCGAAAAGCCGCTGGCCGCGCCGGCGGTACGCCAGCGCGCCTGGGACCTGGGCATCGACCTGCGCTTCGTGTTCGGCAGCGGCCCGGCCGGGCGCATCACCCACGCCGACCTCGACGCCTACGTTGCCCGCGGCGGCAGCGCGCCGGCCCGTCCCGCCGGCGAACGCTATGCCGAACTGCAGGGCGAGGAAGCGGTGCCGATCATCGGCCTGCGCCGCAAGATCGCAGAAAAGATGCAGGACGCCAAGCGACGCATTCCCCACTTTACCTACGTGGAAGAAATCGACGTCACCGAGATCGAGGCGCTGCGTAACCAGCTCAACACCCGCTGGGGCGCCGAACGCGGCCGCCTGACGCTGCTGCCGCTGCTGATGCGCGCGATCGTGCTGGCGGTGCGCGACTTCCCGCAAGTCAATTCCCGCTTCGACGACGAGGCCGGCGTGGCCACCCGCCACAACGCGGTGCACATCGGCATCGCCACCCAGACCGACCCCGGCCTGATGGTGCCGGTGGTGCGCCACGCCGAAGCGCGCGACCCCTGGTCGAGCGCGGCGGAAGTGGCGCGGCTGGCCGAGGCGGCCCGCGCTGGCCGCGCGCTGCGCGAAGAATTGTCCGGTTCCACCATCACCATCACCAGCCTGGGCGCGCTGGGCGGCATCGTCACCACGCCGGTGATCAACCATCCGGAAGTGGCGATAGTGGGCGTCAACCGCATGGTGGAGCGGCCGGTGATCCGCGACGGCGCCATCGTCGCGCGCAAGATGATGAACCTGTCGTGTTCGTTCGACCACCGCGTCATCGACGGCATGGTGGCGGCCCGGTTCGTGCAAGCGATCCGCGGCTATCTGGAAAGCCCCGCCACCCTGTTCGTGGAGTAGCCGATGAATTCAGTGACCACAACGCTGCTGGTGATCGGCGGCGGGCCCGGCGGCTACGTCGCCGCCATTCGCGCCGGCCAGCTCGGCATCCCGACCATCCTGGTCGAAGGCGCGAGTTTGGGCGGCACGTGCCTGAACATCGGCTGCATCCCGTCGAAGGCGCTGATCCACGCGGCCGAGGAGTTCGACAAGGTGCGCCACTATGCCAACGGCTCGCCGCTGGGCATCATGGCCGACGCCGCGCGCATCGACATCGGCCGCACGGTACGGTGGAAGGACGGCATCGTCAAGAAACTGACCGGCGGCGTCGGCGTGCTGCTCAAGAAGAACGGCGTGCGCGTGGTGCACGGCTGGGCGCGGGTGATGGATGGCAAGACCGTCGAGGTGGAGCAGGCCGATGGCGCCTTGCGCATCCACTGCGAGCACCTGCTGCTGGCGACCGGCTCGCATGCGGTGGAGCTGCCGTTCATGCCGTTCGGCGGCGCCGTCGTCTCGGCCACCGAGGCGCTGTCGCCGGACACCTTGCCGAAGCGCCTGGTGGTGGTCGGCGCCGGCTACATCGGCCTCGAACTTGGGATCGCCTATCGCAAGCTGGGCGTCGACGTGGCGGTGGTGGAAGCGATGGAGCGGATCCTGCCGGCCTACGACGAGGAATTGTCCAGGCCGGTGGCGGCGTCGCTCAGGCGGCTGGGCATCGAGGTGCACCTGGGCTGCAGCGTGGAAGGCATGAATGCGGCAGGCACGGCGGTGCGCATCCGCGACGCCGCCGCCAACGAGGCGGGGCTGGAGGCGGACCGCGTGCTGGTGGCGGTCGGGCGCCGTCCGGCGACCGCCGGCTTTGGCCTGGAAAACCTGCTGCTCGACATGAACGGGCGCGCCGTCAAGATCGACAACCAGTGCCAGACCTCGATGCGCCGCGTATGGGCGATCGGCGACATCACGGGCGAACCGATGCTGGCGCACCGCGCCATGGCGCAAGGCGAAATGGTGGCCGACATCATTGGCGGCAGGCGGCGCCACTTCACGCCGGCGGCGATCCCCGCGGTCTGCTTCACCGACCCGGAAGTGGTGGTGGTGGGCATGACACCGCAGGAGGCCGAAAGCGCCGGCCTCGACGTCATCAGCGCCCACTTCCCGTTCGCCGCCAACGGCCGCGCGATGACCATCGAAGGCACGGACGGCTTCGTGCGCGTGGTGGCGCGCAAGCACGATCACCTGATCGTCGGCTGGCAGGCGGTCGGGCGCGGCGTGTCGGAACTGTCGGCCGCGTTCTCGCAGTCCATCGAACTGGGCGCCGTGCTGGAAGACGTCGCCGGCACCATCCATGCCCATCCGACGCTGGGCGAGGCGGTGCAGGAAGCGGCGCTGCGGGCGTTGGGGCATGCGCTGCATATCTAGATTCTTCGCGGAGGAGCAAGGTTGCCGGCGCTAAAGCGTCCATGCATATATTGCAATTCTGAATCAACAGTGCAATCATGCGCCACCTTGCTTGTTTATCAACGAACTCGTTGCGAAGGATTCGCCATGCATGCATTCCCCGCCAATCGTACGCATTTCCTGCTGGCGGCAGCCGCCCTTCTATTCGAGCTTGCTCACCTTGGCTGGGAGCACACGCACGGCGGCGTCGCGGTACACCACCTGCTCAACCGCGCCGACCTGCCGGCGATATCGAACTGGTGGGGCGTTTTGCTCATTCCCGCACTGACCTGGTTCCTCACCGGCAGGATTTTGCGGCGCATCGGCGCACGAAACGGTGTAACCTCCCCCGCGGCGCGCCTGCCGATACTGGCCGGTTTTCTGGGCGCGCTGGCCTACGGCGCCGGACTTTCGCTGGCCTTCACGCTCAATTCGCCGGTCGTCTCGACCGTCTTCCCGGGCCTGTTTGCAGTGTCGGTGCTGGTGCGTTCTTATCGCGCGCAGTACGTGCTCGGCTTTGTACTGGGCATGTCCTTTACGTTCGGGGCGGTGTTGCCAACCGCCATCGCGCTGGTGGTGGCGTCGTTTGCCGGCCTCGTACACTTGCTCGTTGATTCCGCAAGGGGCATGCTGCGCAATAGCAGGCGTTCCGGCCGGCTGCCAGGGGCTGCATCTTGATTGCGCTGTCCCCCGCGCTCATCGCGGCCAGCGCCGCGATCATTTTCGTGCTCGGCCTTGTGCACCTGTTGTCGACGTTCTACGGTCCCATGTTCATGCCGCGCGACCGCCAGTTGCAAGCGCGGATGCGCGATGTCTCTCCGGTCATCAGCCGTGAGACCACCATGTGGAAGGCCTGGGTAGGCTTCAATGCCAGCCACAGCTTCGGCGCGCTCCTGTTCGGCGCCGTGTACGGCTACCTGGCGCTGCTGCACGCCGCGTTCCTGTTCCGCTCGGCCTTCCTGCTGTGCGTCGGCTTGCTGCTGCTCTGCTCGTACCTGTTGCTGGCCAAGCGCTACTGGTTCAGCACGCCGTTTCGCGGCATCCTGCTGGCGCTCGGCCTGTATGTCGGCGCACTGGTGAGCACCGTCGGGTGAGCGGCAAGTGAGCCGGGCGACCACGTTCCGCGCGGGTGTCATGCTCGCCCTTGCCATCGCGCTGCCGTGTGCGGGGGCGGCGCCAGTCCGGTCGGGCGACTACGACGGCCTCCTCGTCGGCGTCAGTCCCGGCGGCCAGGTGACCGCCTACTTCGAAAGCTCCACCGGCAAGGGACAGTTCAGCTGCGTATTCTTCGGCAGCGGCCCCGTCACCGGCAACAAGCACATCCTCGACACGTGGTATCCCGCCGACCGCAGTCCCGCTGAGGTCATCCGTGGCGTGCTCGAAGACGTCGCCGTCGGCGCACAGCCGGGCGTGCGCCTCACGCTCGAGGAGGAGCACGGCGGATGCGCCAACGTGCAGCGCTTCGCCTCCGATCCGGCGTCGTTTGCGCTGACCGAGCCCGGCGGCTGGATCGCGGTCGGCGTGGTCGCAGCGGCCAGGGCGTACTTTCACGATGAGCCATCGGGACAGCATCCCCGCAAGGCGTTCGTGGTGACCGGCAATCCGCTGCGCATCTACGCAGCACGCGCCGGATGGGTGCGCGCCGAATACGTCAGCGCGACCGGCAAGCGAACCCAGGGCTGGTTAAAGGCAAGCGAACTCTTCTCCGCTGCCAGTCCGGCGAGCAAAGCCGGTCGCAGCTGAAACGGGACGGCGGCTTTCCTCCTGCACCTGCGCGTCGTCATATCGAAAAAACATCAGTCGGCTACGCTGCTGGCTGCTGTTCAGATCGTTTTGACAACTCCACGTGAAGGAAAAATATGTTTCAACCTCGACACGCCTTGCAGATCGCCGTCCTTGCCGGTTTCCTCTTTTCAAGTCCGAGCTACGCCGAGAACATCGCCACCTCCGCCGTCGTCTTTTTGCACACCGAGCCCGGCAGTTGGGTCGGCGGCGGCATCGGTGGCCCCGAGGCAAGCTGGCAACACGGCATCGACGGCGTTTTCTACGGCGGCTCGATGTATGGCAGTTTCGACCGCGGGGTCCAGATCCGCTATGACGACGGCGACTACTGGACGTTCGGTTTCGCCGCGCCGACCTACGACCCGGCCACCAATACCAGCGACGGCCAGCCGCTCGCCGTCGGCTTCTACGACAATGCGCAGCGGCTGCCGTTTCGCTCCCCGACCAGGCCTGGCCTGGAGGTGAGCGGCAACGGACGGGGCAACAATACCCTGTCCGGCTGGTTCGAGGTCCTCGAGGTGAGCTATGGCGCCGACGGCGCGCTCGACCAGTTTGCCGTCGATTTCCGCCAGTACGACGAAAGCACCAGCCAGACCGGCCCGAGCCTGTACGGTTCGCTGCGCTTCAATTCGACCATCGCCATCAATCCGGTCCCGGAACCGGCCAACAGCGCGATGCTGCTGGCCGGGATCGCCGTGTTGGGCGCCGGCGCCGGCCGCGCACGCACGCGCCGCAAGACGGGCGAGCGCAGCTTGCCTGTGCTTGCCGCCTGACTGCTGCGGCGCTGCCTACACGTCCAGTTCGATCCAGGTCGGCGCGTGGTCGCTCGGCTTCTCGCGCCCGCGGATGTCGCGGTCGACGCCGGCGGCCTTGAGCGTCCCGGCCAGCACCGGACTGAGCAGCAAGTGGTCGATGCGCAGCCCGGCGTCGCGGCCGTAGGCGTTGCGGAAGTAGTCCCAGAACGTGTAGATGCGCTCGTCCGGATGCATGGTGCGCAGGGAATCGGTCCAGCCCTGCGCCAGCAGGCGCTGGAATGCCTCGCGCGTTTCGGGGCGAAACAGCGCGTCGTCGACCCAGCGTTCGGGCTTGTAGACGTCGATCTCGGTCGGGATGACGTTGAAGTCGCCCGCCAGCACCACCGGCGAGCCGCTTTCCATCAGTTCTGCACTGCGCTGCAAGAGCCGCTTCATCCACTTGAGCTTGTAATCGAACTTGGGACCGGGCGCCGGATTGCCGTTGGGCAGGTACAGGCAGGCGATCAGCACGCCGTCGACGGCGGCCTCGATATAGCGGCTCTGCGCGTCCTCCGGGTCGCCCGCCAGGCCGCGCCCCACCTCCGTCGGCTTTTGCCCGCGCGCCAGGATGGCGACGCCGTTCCAGCTCTTCTGTCCATGCCAGATTGCCTGGTAGCCGGCGGCGTTGATCGCTTCTTCCGGAAATTTCTCGTGCGGCGCCTTCAATTCCTGCAGGCAGGCCACATCGGGCTGCTTTTCTTCCAGCCATTCCAGCAGGGCCGGAAGGCGGCTGCCGATGCCATTGACGTTGTAAGTGGCGATGCGCATTTCTTCTCCGCAGGTTTCGAGTCCAGCCCTTATTTTGAACGCAGAACGGTTTTAGCTGCCGCACGAATGCCGCGGCACCGACACCCGGAGCGCAAAAGCGCCTTGATTAAATCGCATTCTTGTGTTGACATAGACCATGTTGAACCGGTCTGAGCAGTCTTGGAGGGGGCGCCGCGGGCGGTGTTTTGTTTATCCCTTGTCAAGTGCGTGGATTGTCATTTTCGCATCGGGCTCGACAGTTGTCACTTATACTGCAATGCAGGACGGATCGCGCCGGCCGTTGCCGCTCGCCGTCGCTTGCAGCGCCAGTACTGATAGCGCGGGCCCTGCGGCCCGCTGGTCAAGCCACACTCCTTCTTTATACGGCTCGGTAACGTCATGAATCTTCAACGAAGCAATGACAACGATCGAACGATCCTGGTGCCCCCTGCTGTCCATAACAATGCCTTGTTGCCGGGCACCCGCCTCGGCGAATTCGAGATTGTGCATGTGATCGGCCAGGGCGGTTTCGGCATCGTCTATTTTGCCATGGACCATTCGCTGGGCCGCGAAGTGGCCCTCAAGGAATACATGCCGGCCGCATTCGCGGGCCGCCACGGCCATACGCAGGTGACGATGTTGTCCGCGCACCACGCCGAAACCTTCCAGATCGGCCTGCACAGCTTCGTCAACGAGGCCCAGTTGCTGGCCAAGTTCGACCATCCGGGCCTGGTCAAGGTGTACCGCTTCTGGGAAGCGAACGGCACCGGCTACATGGCGATGCCTTACTACGACGCGCCGACCCTGAAGCACATGCTCAAGGAAGACAAGGCGCGCATCGCTTCCGAAGAGTGGCTGGCCAACATGCTGCGCCACGTGCTCGATGCGCTGGCCGTGCTGCACGAAAAGAAGTGCTATCACCGCGACATCGCCCCCGACAACATCCTGATGCTGCCCGGCGACCAGCCGCTGCTGCTGGACTTCGGCGCCGCCCGCCGCGTGATCGGCGACATGACCCAGGCGCTGACCGTCATCGTCAAGCCCGGCTACGCGCCGATCGAGCAGTATGGCGACGTGCCCAACATGACCCAGGGCCCGTGGACCGACCTGTACGCGCTGGCCTCGGTGGTGTACTTCATCATGACCGACAAGGTACCGGTGCCGGCGCTGTCGCGCCTGATCTGCGACACCATGGTGCCGCTGGCGGTCAGCGAGGAGGGCCGCTACAGCGCCCGGTTTCTGCAGGCGATCGACGCCGCCCTCGCCGTCCGGCCCGAACATCGCCCGCAAAGCGTGGCCGACTTTCGCGCCCTGCTCGGCTTCGACGCCGCGCCCCAGCCGGCGCCGCCCAGCCAGGTCAAAGAGGTTGCCGAGGAGGCGCCCGCGCCGCCGGACGGGCGGGCCCGTCCGATAGTCAACAAGGCATTCCTGGCCGCCGGCGGCGCCGCCCTGCTCGTGCTGCTGGGCGGCGCGGCGTGGCTGATGCAGGGCCCGGCCAAGCGTGCGCAGGCGAGCGCGGCACCCGCCAAGGCCGTTGCGGCGGCGCCGGCGGCGGCGCAGCCGCCGGCTTGCCCGCTGAAGCTGCCCGACGGCACGCCCGGCTGCCCGACCATGGTGGCCATTCCCGGCGGCACTTACCGGATCGGTTCGGCCGCGGGCGCCGCCGGCGCCGCGCTCGAGGAGATGGGCGGCGAGCCGGCGCCGATTGCGCCCTTCGAGATCTCGGCCCACGAGGTGAGCGCCGGCCAGTGGCAGCTGTGCGTCGCCGACAACGCCTGTCCGGCGCAGGCGGGCGCCGCTGCCGGCGACGCCAGCCTGCCGGTGGCCAACGTGAGCTGGGACGCGGCCATGAAGTACGTCGACTGGCTGTCGGCCAGGACCGGACGCGACTACCGCCTGCCGTCCGAGGCCGAGTGGGAATACGCCGCGCGCGCCGGCGCCGCCACCACCTTCCCGTGGGGCGACAAGGTCGGCCAGGACAACGCCCATTGCGGCCAGTGCGGCAGCCATCTCGACTACCGCAAGCCGGCCCCGCGCGGCAGCTTCAAGGCCTACGGCGGCCTGTACGACATGTCCGGCAATGTCTACGAATGGGTCAGCGATTGCTGGTACCCGAGCCACGCGGACGCGGCCAAGGCGGTGCATCCGGCCGATGCGGCTGCCTGCAAGACGAAGGTGCAAAAGGGCGGCGCCTTCGATTCCATGGAGACCGATGTGCGTCCCGCGGCCAGGACGTTCGGCGAGCGCAGCAGCGCCGATCCGCGCGTCGGCTTCCGGGTGAGCCGATAGGGGCGGCCAACGATCATGACGTCAAGTCGAGGTAGCAGCATGAAAGCGTGCAATTTACTGACCGTACTGGCACTGGCCGGCGCGCTGGCGGCATGCGCCAGCAAGCCCGGCCCTTTCATCACCGGCGGGCCGGCCGGCGTCGATCCGGGCGCCCTGCCCGGCGTTGGCGTCCCGCCGCCGGCGCCGGTCACCATCGTCACACCGGAGGAAGCGAAGGCGCGGCAGGTCCAGCAAAAGCGCGATGCCCTGCAGCAGAAGCAGGAACTGGACGAAGAGTCGCGCCGGCTGGCGTCGTACCAGAAGAACCTGTTCCAGGTATTTAGGCTGAGCGAGTCGGCGGCCGGCTTCCAGGCCAGGCCGAACGCGCTCGGCGTGTACGAGTCGAAAGGGACACGCACGGGCAAGCTGCGGCTGGCGCTGGCGCAGTTGCCCGACAGCCCGGCGCGCCTGAGCGTGGGCAGCTACACGGTCAACCTCGACCTGCTGGTCGAGTACGTGGAAACGCGCGAGTGCATCGCCGGCGGCTGTCTCGGCAAGACGCAGAAGATGGTGCGCTCGGTGCCGAAAACGGTGCAGATCGCGATCTCGCCGAAAACCGCTTTCGGCGGCAACCGCGAGCTGTCCTTCCTCGACCCGGCGAACGCCGAGCCGAGCGCGAAAAATTACCGGACCAGTTATGCCAACCTGGTGCTGACGGTGCGGCGCATGACGGTGGCGCCGGCCGCGCGCAGCGACTGAAGGCAGCGGCTCATTCGAGCTTCTGGTCCTCTTCCTTCGCCTGCGCCATCGCTTCCGGCTCGAGGTCTTCGGCGACCTTGTTGAACCAGATGAAGGCACCCCAGCCGGCCAGCAGCACGCCGACCGAAATGAGGATCGTGGCCGCATGCGGCAGCAGGCGCGGACTCTCGTGCAGCGCCTTGAAGGTCGCCACCAGCCCTTCCACCGCCAGCGCCACCACTATCACGACCAGGAAGCGCGACAGGTAGCGCCGCACCCGGGTCGGCGCGCTGACGTGCGCTTCCCTGATCACTTCCTCTTCCATGATGGTCTGCGCGATCTGCAGCGACACCACCGCCACCGCCAGCAGGCCGATCGTTTCGATGATCGCCTCGGCGGCAGGTCCGGTCTCGACCCCCATCGCGCTCCAGGCGGTCTTGAAGGCGACCACCAGCAGCATCACGGCGACGATGATGAACAGTACGGCCACCACCGCATGGGCGGCGGCGAAGAAGCGAATCATGAGTTTCATGGTGTTTCCTTGAAGCGGACCATGTCCAGTCCGGCTCCGGACTGCAGCATGGCGACCATCTGTGGTTCCGGCAACGGCCGGCTGAAGTAGTACCCCTGCATCTCGTCGCAGCCTTCGGCCACCAGCATGCGCAGCTGCTGTTCGGTCTCGACGCCTTCCGCCACCGCGCGCAGGCCGAGGTTGTGGGCCAGCTGGATCACCGCGGTGACGATGGCGCCGTCTTCGGCGACCACCGCCAGGCCGCGGGTAAACGACTGGTCGATCTTGAGCTTGTCGAGCGGGAAGCGCTTCAGGTAGCCCAGGTTCGAGTAGCCGGTGCCGAAGTCGTCGATCGAGATCGTCACGCCGATCGCCTTCAGGCGGTTCATCAGCGCGATCGACCCCTGCGGGTCGCCCATCGACAGGCCTTCGGTCAGTTCCAGCGTCAGCAAGCGCGCCGCGATGCCGTAGCGCTGCAGCGTGTCGCGCACCAGCACGTCGAAATCCTGGTTGGCGAACTGCGAGGCGGCCACGTTGATCGCCATCGGCACCAGCGGCACGCCGCTGTCCTGCCAGCGCCGCAAGGTGGCGCACGCGTGGTCGAGCACCCACTGGCCGATCGCCACGATCAGGTTGCTCGCCTCGGCCACCGGAATGAAGTCCATCGGCGGCACCAGCCCCAGCTCGGGCGACTGCCAGCGCAGCAGTGCTTCGATGCCGACCACCTTGCCGCTGACGAGGTCGACCTGGGGCTGGTAGTGCAGCACGAATTCGTCGCTTTTCAAGGCGCGGTGCAGGCCCTGCTCGAGGGCGACGCGGGCGTCGAGGCGGCGCTGCATTTCCTCGGTGAAGAACAGGAAGCCGTTGCGCCCGCTTTCCTTGGCGCGGTACATGGCGATGTCCGCCTGGCGCAGCAGCACCTCGGCGTCAAGGCCGTCGGCCGGATAGGTGCTGATGCCGATGCTGCCGGTGACGATGTGCTCGTGGCCGGCCAGCATCACCGGCACCGCCAGCCGCGCGCCGATGCGCTCGGCGATGGTGCCGGGAGTGGTGTCGCCGACCGGGTCGTCGAGCAGCAGCACGAACTCGTCGCCGCCGAGGCGCGCCACGGTGTCGGAGGCGCGCACGCACAGCGCCAGCTGGTCGGCGACGATGCGCAGCAGCCGGTCGCCGGCGCCGTGGCCGAGGGTGTCGTTGATGGCCTTGAACTTGTCGAGGTCGACGAACATGACCGCCAGCCTGGTGCCGTAGCGCTCGGCGCGGCGGATCGCGTGCGCCAGGCGGTCGAGGAACAGCGCGCGGTTCGGCAGGCCGGTCAGCTGGTCGTGGCTGGCGCGGTGCTGCATGGCCTGTTCGTGCTGGCGCCGCTCGGTGATGTCGTGCGCCACGTTCATCACGGAGTCGGCGTCGTTGAAGCGGATCGCGCAGCCGAAAAATTCGACCTCGACGGCACTGCCGTCGAGCCGCTCGAGCTGCAGCGCGCAGCGCGGCTGGCGCTGCGCCGCCGCGATGTCGCCGTAGGTGCCCTCGGCCATCCTGGCGCGGAACGGCGCCGGCACCCGCGCCAGCGCGCCGGTGCCGAGCAGTTGCGCGGCGCTGGCGGCGCCGAACAGGGCGCAGGCGGCCGGGTTGGCGAACACCACCTGGCCGGCAGTGTGGATCCAGATCGCATCGGGGATCAGCTCGACCAGCGTGCGGTAGCGGCCCTCGCTCTCTTCGAGGTGGGCGTTGAGGGCGCGCAGGTTGAGGTTGATGTCGTACAGCTCGCGGCTTTTCTGTTCGAGCAGGGCTTCCGCTTCCTTGCGCGCCATGCGTTCGCGCGCCAGGGTGCGCGCGGCAACGGTGCTGTGCGGCTCGCCGTTCATGCCTGGCCGCGGACCAGGTCGAAACGGACCCGGTGGCAAAGGTCGAGCTTGTCGAGGTCGGTGCGGGTGACGGCGACGGGTTCCTTGAAATGGGCGATGCAGCCGGCGATCAGGCCGGCGGCGAGGTCGCCCATGCCGCGCGGCGAGCTGTACAGCACTGTCAGCTCGCCGGCGGCCGGGCGCGTGCACTCGAGCTTGGGCAGTTCGGCGTCCGGATACAGCTTGCGCACTTCGACGTGGATGACGCCGTCGATGCGGCAGAGGAAATCGAAGGCGTTGCAGGCGTCGCCGAACAGGACCGGAAAATTGACGCTGAAGCGCACGAACATGTGTTCGCCGAACACGTGCACGAGTTCGGAGGCGGAGCGGCCGGTCGCGCCCGACAGCGCCGCCACCAGCCGCACCAGCTCGGCATGGTCGTAGGTGCCGACGGCGGTGTAGGCGCCGTCGTTGGGCAGCTTCGCTTCGGTGATGATGTGGTCGAGCATGTCGAGGCCCATGCGCGACTCGACCATCTCCATGAATTCGGTAAAGACGACGCCTTTCACACCGGCTCCTGTTGTGAGGAAAAAAACGCAGTATAAGGGCACGAAGGCGAAATGCAGCGTTGTTTCGACCGGGAAACGTCCCGGCGGCGGGCGACAGCGCCGTGGCGCCGTCTTATACTGTCAGTGTCGTCCGCTCAGGGAGTTCGCATGGACCACTCGCCTTGCCGGCGTCGCCCGCTGCGGTCGCTGCTGGCCGTCTGCGGCGGCGCGCTGCCGGCGCCGATCGCCGCCGCGCCGCCGGGCCGCGCTGTCCCCGCCAGCGGCGAAATTTTGCCGCTCATCGGGCTGGGCAGCTGGATCACCTTCAACGTCGGCAACGACAGCGCCGGCTGCGCCGAGGTCATGCGCGAATTCTTCGCCGCCGGCGGGCGCCTGATCGATTCGTCGCCGATGTATGGCTCGGCGCAGGAAGTGATCGGCGAGGGCTTGCGCCGGCTGGGCCGGCCCGCCCACCTGTTCGCCGCCGACAAGGTGTGGACCGGATCGGGCGGGCGCGGCGCGCAGCAGATCGAGGCCTCGCGCCGCCTGTGGGGCATCGAGCGCTTCGACCTGCTGCAGGTGCATAACCTGCTGGCGTGGGAGGCGCACCTGCCGGCGCTGCTGGCGATGAAGGCGGCCGGGCGCCTGCGCTATGTCGGCATCACCACGTCGGAGGGCCGGCGCCATCCCGAGCTGATGCAGATCATGGCCAGCGCGCCGATCGACTTCGTTCAGCTCACCTACAATATTGCCGACCGCGAGGCCGAGCAGCGCATCCTGCCGCTGGCCGCCGAACGCGGCATCGCCGTGATCGCCAACCGGCCGTTCCGCCAGGGCGCCCTGATCGACGCCCTGCAGCGCCATCGCCTGCCGGCCTGGGCCGCTGAGATCGACTGCGCCAGCTGGCCGCCCTTCCTGCTCAAATTCATCGTTTCGCACCCGGCCGTCACCTGCGCCATTCCGGCCACCTCGAAGGTGGCGCACCTGCGCGAAAACATGCTGGCCGCGCGCGGCAGGATGCCGGACGCCGCCTTGCGCAGGCGCATGGCCGGGCATGTGGCGGCGCTGGTATGAGCGAATGGTGGACCTACACGCTGTCGGACCTGCTGATGTTTTCGGCGAGGACCTACTATCGCCTGCTGGAACTGTACAACCGCGACATCTGGCGCCGGCGCGCTGGCCATCCTCTGGTGCAGCATGCGCCGCGGCACGGCGCCGGCCAGGGTCGCATCGGCCTTGCTGGCGGCCGCCTGGCTGTGGGTCGGCCTGGCCTTCCACGCCCAGCGCTATGCCACCATCAACTCGGCCGGCCCCGCCTTTGCCGCCGCCTTCGTCGTCGAAGCGCTGTTGCTGCTGTGGCTGGGAACGGTGCGCGGCAAGCTGGCGGTCGCGCCGCTGCGCAACGCTGTCCGCCGGCCGGCGCTCGGCGTGCTGGGCTTCGCCATGCTCGGCTATCCGTTGCTGGCCGCCGCCAGCGGCCGTGCGTGGGTGCAGACGGAAACGTTCGGGGTGGCGCCGGATCCGACCGCGCTCGCCACGCTGGGCCTGCTGGCGCTGACGCGCCCGCTGCGGCCCCTGCTGTGGCCGATCCCCATGCTGTGGTGCGGCATTACCGGCGCGACGCTGTGGAGCATGCACGCAGCCGACTTCTGGGTGGCGCCGCTGGCGGCGCTGCTGGCCTTGCGGCTGGCCTGGTCGGCGCGGGTGCCGCGCGCCTCGGTTGAAATCTGACGCGCCCGGCGCTCGGTCAGGACTGCCGGACCCGCTCCGGCCGCGCCAGCAGCACGAAAGGGATCGCCAGCGGGCCGATCAGGGCCACCAGCATCGCCCAGTAAGCACTGGACTTCACGTGGCGGCGCTTGCCGATGTAGAGGCAAAGCAGACCGGAAAGCAGCCAGACCAGGGCGGGTACATATGCTGACATCATGAATTCCTCGGTTCGTTGCAGGTAGCCCATACTGACACGGTGCCTGCGCCAACGCAAGCCTGACGGGCGGCGCCGGCGGGAACGAGCTCTTCCTCGATATAGGTCCCGAAATCGTTGGCCGGCCCAACGTCGAGCAGCACCAGCTGGCCGATCCGGCGCCGCCGGTGATGAGCACCTTCATCGCGGCGCTGCCTGCCCGCCGGCCGCCGCCAGCCAGCCGAGTCCGTCTTCGGTCTTGCCGCGCGGCCGATACTCGCAGCCGATCCAGCCCTGGTAGCCGAGTTCGTCGAGCAGGCGGTACAGGAAAGGATAATTCACTTCGCCGTCGTCGGGCTCGTTGCGGTCCGGCACGCTGGCGATCTGCACGTGGCCGATGCCGTCGAAGTTGTTTTTGAATGTCGTCGCCAGGTCGCCCTCGACGATCTGGGCATGGTAAAAATCCATCTGCACCTTGACGTTCGGTTCGCCGCACTCGCGGCGCAAGGCGTGTGCGTCGGCCTGGGTCTGCAGGAAGTAGCCCGGCATGTCGCGCCCGTTGATGGGCTCGAGCAGCAGCTCGATGCCGTGCCTGCCCACTTCGGCGGCGGCGTGGCGCAGGTTGGCCAGGTAGGTCTCGCGATGCGGGCGGCGGTCGGCGCCGGCCGGCACCAGGCCGGCCATCATGTGCAGGCGCCGGGTGCCCATCGCCTGCGCGTACTCGATGGCGCGGGCGACGCCGGCGCGGCATTCTTCTTCGCGTCCCGGCAGCGCGGCAATGCCGCGCTCGCCCGCGCCCCAGTCGCCCGGCGGCAGGTTGAACAGCACGTTTTCGAGGCCGTTGTCGCGCAGCCAGGATGCCACTTCCTGCGGCGTGTGATCGTAAGGAAACAGGAACTCGACAGCCCTGAAGCCGGCGGCGGCGGCGGCGCCGAAGCGCTGCGGGAAGGGCACTTCGTTGAACATCATGCTCAGGTTGGCGGCAAACTTTGGCATGGCAGTTCTCCAGTTAAGGTCGTTGGTGGCGTGCGGATGCGGCTGGCGACAGCTTACACCGCGCCGCCGGCGCGCGCGCGGGCGCGTCGTTCACAGGCGGCTCCATGCTTTGAGGAAGAAGTCGTCGCTGCCGAAGTTGCCCGATTTGAGCGCCAGCGCCAGCGGCGCGCCGCCGTCCGGGCGCAACGCCGTCGTCCACGGCACTCCCGGATCGATTTCGGGACCGATGCGCAGGCCCGCCACGCCAAGCGCCTTGACTACCGCGCCGGAGGTCTCGCCGCCGGCCACGATCATCTGCCCCACGCCCAGCGCCACCAGGCCCTGGGCGATGTCGGCCAGCGCTTCCTCGACCAGGTTGCCGGCGTGGGCGGCGCCCAGCCGCGCCTGCACGGTGCGCACGGTGGCCGGGGTGGCGGTGGCGTACACCAGCAGCGGCGCCGAACCGACGTGCTGGCGCGCCCACGCCAGAGCGCTGCCGACGACGTCTGCGCCGCGCGCCAACTCGAACGGATCGACGTAGAAGGACGGCGCCTGCTGGCCCATCAGCGCGACCTGGCGCTGGGTCGCCGGCGAACAGCTGCCGGCGATGACGGCGCGCGGGCCGCCGGTGGCCGGAAGAACGTCGGCGGCCCCCTGGCGCGGCAACAGTCCCTGGCGGCGGAAGTTTTCGGGCAGGCCGAGCGCCACGCCGGCGCCGCCGGTGACCAGCGGCAGGCGGGCGCAGGCGGCGCCGATCACGGCAAGGTCGTGGTCGGCGATGGCATCGACGACGGCGAAGCCGAATTCCTGTTCGCGCAACGCCGTAAAGCGCGCCTCGAGGGCAGCGGCGCCCTGCGCCACCACGGCGTATTCGGCCAGGCCGACCCTGCCCGTCACCTGCTGCTGCAATACCCGCACCAGGCTGGCGTCGGTCATCGGCGTGAGCGGATGGTTGCGCATGCCAGACTCGCTGAGCAGCACGTCGCCGACGAACAGGTAGCCCTTGTAGACGGTGCGCCGGTTGGCCGGGTACGCCGGGCAGGCAATCGTAAACGGCGTGCCCAGCGCGCGCATCAGCGCCTCCGCCACCGGGCCGATGTTTCCGCGCGGGGTGGAATCGAAGGTCGAACAATACTTGAAGTAGAACTGGCGCGCGCCCGCCTGCTGCAGCCAGCGCAGCGCCGCCATCGATTCGGCCACCGCCGCCGCCGGCGCGACGGTGCGCGACTTGAGCGCGATGACGACGGCGTCGACGCCGTCGCTGTCGAACAGCGCCAGCTTGCCGGGCACGCCGATCAGCTGCACCGTGCGCATGCCGGCCTTGACCAGCACGCCGGCCAGGTCGGTGCCGCCCGTGAAGTCGTCGGCAATGCAGCCGAGCAGGACCGCCATCGCGTGCTCCTACCGGTTCACCAGCCGCGCCGGGATGCTCATCACGATGACGGCGCCGGCCACCAGCACGCCGGCCAGCAGGTAGAGGGCGATGTCGGTCGACTGCGTCAGGTCCTTGACGGCGCCGATCAGGAACGGGCTGATGAAGCCGGCCAGGTTGCCCACCGAATTGATGGCGGCGATGCCCGCCGCCGCCACCACGCCGCGCAGGAAGGCGGTCGGCAGGCTCCAGAACAGCGGCGCCGACGCCAGCACGCCGGCGGCGGCAATGCTGAGGAACACGATGGCGATGCCGGTGTTGGTGGTGCCGGCCAGCGCGCTGCCGACCAGGCCCAGCGCGCCCATCAGCAGCGGGACGACGAGGTGCCAGCGGCGCTCGCCATGCTGGTCCGAACTGCGCCCCAGGTACAGCATCGTCACCACCGCCACCGCGTACGGGATCGCGGTGAACATGCCGATGCGCAGCACGCCAGCGACGCCGGCAGTCTTGATCAGCGTCGGCAGCCAGAACGTGAGGCCGTACTGCCCCATGACGCAGCAGAAGTAGATCAGCGCCATCAGGTAGATGCGGGCGTCGGCGAACAGCGAGCGCAGCGACGGATGCGCCGCCTTGGCCTGCGCTTCCTTCTCGATATTGGCCTCGAGCACGCGCTTCTCGCTTTCGTTGAGCCACCTGGCCGAACGGATGCCGTCGTCGAGGTAGAACAGCACGGCGATGCCGAGTATGACCGCGGGCAAGGCTTCCAGCACGAACAGCCACTGCCAGCCGGCGTAGCCGTGGACGCCGGCGAAGCGTTCCATGATCCAGCCCGACAGCGGAGCGCCGATCAGCCCGGCCAGCGGGATGGCGGTCATGAAGGTGCACACCATGCGGGCCCGGCGCTGGGCGGGAAACCAGTAGGTCAGGTAGAGGATGACGCCGGGAAAAAAACCCGCTTCGGCCAGGCCCAGCAAAAAGCGCATGATGTAGAAGGTGAGCGGCGTGGTAACGAACATGAAGGCGCCGGAAATGAGGGCCCAGGTGATCATGATGCGGGCGATCCAGACGCGCGCGCCGACCTGGTGCAGCAGGATGTTGCTGGGCACTTCGAACAGGAAGTAGCCGATGAAGAACACGCCTGCGCCGAGGCCGAACACGGTGTCGCTGAATTGCAGGTCGCTCAGCATCTGCAGCTTGGCGAAGCCGACGTTGACGCGGTCGAGGTAGGCAACCACGTAGCACAGCATCAGGAAAGGCACCAGGCGCCAGGTGACCTTGCGGTAGACGGAGCCCTCGTCGACGCTGGTTTGCGGCTGCGGCGCGGCGTCGCCCATCCCGCCTGGATGTGTTCCAATGACCGCCATCGTGCTCTCCAAGATCGGGCAAGCGCCGTACCTTGGTTAGACGCGAACCGGGCAGAATGGTTCTGGAGGCACGCTGCCGGACAAACCGGGGTCTGACCCCGCGGGGTCAGACCCTGTGACCGCTCGACGCGCGGCCGGTGGCGGCGACCAGCTCGAGGATGTGGCGCGGCACCGCGGCGTAGTGCTTGAATTCCATCGTGTAGGTGGCGCGGCCCTGGGTCAGCGAACGCAGCGTCGTCGAGTAGCCGAACATCTCGGCCAGCGGCACCGATGCGCTGATCAGCTTGCCGCCGCCGCCGGGGATCTCGTCCATGCCCTGCACCATGCCGCGCCGCCCGCTGAGGTCGCCCATGACGTTGCCCATGAATTCCTCCGGCGTTTCCACCTCGACCTGCATCATCGGCTCGAGCAGCATCGGTTCGCCGCGCCGCATGGCGTCCTTGAAGGCGATCGAGCCGGCCATGCGGAAGGCGTTTTCGTTGGAGTCGACGTCGTGGTAGGAGCCGAAGGTTAAGGTGGCCCTGACGTCGACCACCGGATAGCCGGCCAGCACGCCCGAGCGCAGGCTCTCCTGCACGCCCTTGTCGACGGCCGGGATGAATTCGCGCGGCACCACCCCGCCCTTGATGGCGTCGACGAATTCGTAGCCCTTGCCGGGCGCCATCGGTTCGAGCGTGAGCACCACGTGGCCGTACTGGCCGCGCCCGCCCGACTGCTTGATGAACTTGCCCTCGACATCGAACGCGGCCTTGTGGATGGTTTCGCGGTAGGCCACCTGCGGCTTGCCGACGTTCGCCTCGACGCCGAACTCGCGGCGCATGCGGTCGACCAGGATTTCCAGGTGCAGCTCGCCCATGCCGGACATGATGGTCTGGCCGGACTCCTCGTCGGTGTGGACGCGGAACGACGGGTCTTCCTGAGCCAGGCGGCTGAGCGCGACGCCCATCTTTTCCTGGTCGGCCTTGGTTTTCGGCTCGACCGCCTGCGAAATCACCGGTTCCGGGAACACCATCTTTTCGAGCACGATCACGTGCTCGGGCGAACAGAGGGTGTCGCCGGTGGTGACCGCTTTCAGGCCGACCGCGGCGGCGATGTCGCCGGCATACACCTCCTTGATTTCCTTGCGCTCGTTGGCGTGCATCTGCAGGATGCGGCCGAGCCGCTCGCGCTGGCTCTTGGTGGGGTTGTAGACCATGTCGCCGGAGTTGACCACGCCCGAATAGACGCGGAAGAAGGTCAGCTGGCCGACGAAGGGATCGGTCATGATCTTGAAGGCGAGCGCGGCGAAGGGCTCGTCGTCGGACGGGTGGCGCTCGACGGGCCGGTCGTGCTCGTCGTGGCCGCCGATGGCGGGAATGTCGAGCGGCGACGGCAGGTAGTCGATGACGGCGTCGAGCATCGCCTGCACGCCGCGGTTCTTGAAGGCGCTGCCGGCGAGCATCGGCACGATCTCGTTGCGGATGGTGCGCAGGCGCAGGCCGCGCTTGATTTCCTCTTCGCTCAGGGCCTCGCCCAGCAGGTATTTCTCGGTCAGTTCCGGGGTCGCTTCGGCTGCCGCCTCCATCATCCGTTCGCGCCACTCGCGGGCCTCGGCCTGCAGCGATGCCGGAATGTCCCGGTAGTCGAACTTGACGCCCTGGGTGTCGTCGTCCCAGACGATGGCGCGCATCTTGACGAGGTCGACGACGCCGTGGAAATCGTCCTCGGTGCCCAGCGGCACCTGGATCGGCACCGCCAGCCCCTTCAGGCGGTGGGAGATCTGTTCGCGCACGCGGAAGAAATCGGCGCCGACACGGTCCATCTTGTTGATGAAGGCGATGCGCGGCACGCCGTACTTGTTGGCCTGGCGCCAGACGGTTTCCGACTGCGGCTGCACGCCGCCGACGGCGTCGTAGACCATCACGGCGCCGTCGAGCACCCGCATCGAGCGCTCGACCTCGATGGTGAAATCGACGTGGCCGGGGGTGTCGATGATGTTGATGCGGTGTTCGGGGTAGTTGCCCGCCATGCCCTTCCAGAACGCGGTGGTGGCGGCCGACGTGATGGTAATGCCGCGTTCCTGTTCCTGTTCCATCCAGTCCATGATGGCCGCGCCGTTGTGGACCTCGCCGATCTTGTGGCTCACGCCCGTGTAGAACAGGATGCGCTCGGTGGTGGTGGTCTTGCCGGCGTCGATGTGCGCGCTGATGCCGATGTTGCGGTAGCGCTCGATGGGTGTCTTGCGTGTCATCACTAGCTCCTGGTTATCCATGCAGGCGGCATGAAGTTAGGGTGCGGCGAGATCGGCTTCCTGCCATGATAAACCGGTTGCCGGCGGCGCGCATGCGACTGTTGCGTTTGAACCGCGCCGCGCCAGGCCGGTCAAAAGGGGGATGCGTATCGACGCGAAGGAGAACGACATGCCCAAGTACCTGGTGGAGGCCACCTATCTTCCGGAGGGCCTCAACGGCCTGCTGAAGGAAGGCGGCAGCCGGCGCCGCGCCGCCATCGAAGAGCTGTTCATGTCACTGGGCGGCAAGCTGGAAGCGTTCTATTTCGTGTTCGGCGAGCGCGACGTCGTCATCATCGGCGAGCTGCCCGACAATGCCACCGCGGCGGCGCTGGCGATCCGCGTCACCGCCACGCGGGCGGCGGCCTGCAAGACCACCGTGCTGCTGACGCCGCAGGAGGTGGACGTGTCGGTGAAAAAGACGGGTATCTACCGCCCGCCCGGCTACCAGATCGAATCGGAAGTGTCGAAGTGGGAAGGCGAAGGCGGCAACGTGGTGCAGCCGGCGAAGGAGTAAAGCGGGCCGGCGCCGTTCAGCGCGGCTGCAGCAGCAGCCAGTCCGGGTCGACGTAGATGTCCATGTGGTGGCCCTGCTCGGTGGTGTAATGGATTTCCGTGCCCGCCGGCGCGCCGAACGGGGGCAGGTTCGGCCGCAGCAGGGCGCGGGCGCCGGCCAGATCCGAGACGTCGACGTCGATGCGGGTGTAGGCCACCGGGCGGCTGCCGTCGGCCATCGCCGCCCCCAGCGAATCGCCGCGGCCGGCCACGGCGCCCACGCCGGCCTGCCGGATCAGTTCATCGATCCTGTCTTCAAGATGGTGCGACTGGCCGGTGGCACGGTGCGCGACAGGGATTTTGACGTAGAGGAAGTGCATGGGATGGCTGGATGGGTAGGTGAATCGATTATATAGCGAAGCCCGCCTTGCAATCGATCAATTCCAGCCCCCCGCCCAGCGAGTGTCTCATTTGCCGAGCAATGCCAGGCTGCGCTCCCATTGCGCCGTCCAGTCGAACAGGAAATCGTGGGCGCCGAACGCACGCTTGAGCTGTCCGAGCGGCACCCGGTGGACCTCGTTCAGGCCCAGCGCCAGCGTGACGGGGTTCCACAAGGCTTTCTTGACGGACTGGCGGGCGCTGCCCTTGACGCGTGCGCCGTCGTCGCCGAAGATGCCGCCGCCGCCGGCCAGCGCGTCCTCCAGGCTGATCCTGACCATGCCCGCGAACGCGGCCAGCACCTGGTCGCGGTTGATGCCGGCCTGCGATTCGCGCGCCGCCGGCGCCGGCGCGGGCGCCTCCGCTTCACGCCTGAGCCTGGCGACCAGTCGCTCGAGTTCCTTTTTCAGGAACCTCAGCTCGTGCAGTTCGCGGCGAAAGCCCGGCGCCGGCAGCCGGGT
>JBBRXM010000081.1:0-23185 GCA_038248405.1 Burkholderiales bacterium | reverse complement strand
TCGGCGCCCTTCTTGTCCCAGTTAGCCAGCAGCGAGCTGCTGACGTAGACGCGCTTGCCATCCCAGCTTTGCGACACCATGTTCACCTGCGAGCCGGTGTGCTTCGAGTAGGTCTGCTTCGGCGCCTCCGGGTTCGAGATGTCGAAGTAGCGGGTGGTGCCGTCCATGAAGGTGTTGACCCACAGGCCCTTGCTGTCGGCGCTGATGGAGATGTCGACCGGCAGCGGAATCTTGGCGGGGTCGCCGATGGTGGCCACCGGTTTCGCCTGCCACTCGCCCTTGGCGTCCTTCTTCACCAGCCACAATTGCGACGTCAGCGCGCTGGCCGTGATGGCCCAGTCGTCGCCTTCCCTGAGCGACCAGCGGATTTCCAGCGGCGCGCCGGGCACGTTGAAAATCTTTTCCGGCTGCATGGACTTCAGGTTCCACACCACCATGGTGGAGCCAAACTGCTTCATCGCGCCCTGGTCCTTCATCAGCTTGCCCAGGTCCATCATGTAGTTGTTGCGGCCGGTGAAGCTCGACGTCAGCATCGTGTTCCTGGCCGGGTTGAAGGCAATGTCGTAGCCGTAGCCGTCGCCGCCGCCGGTGGTGGGCATGTCGATCTTCTTGATGAAGTCGCCCTTGTTGTTGTACAGCGCCATGCCGGTGACGCCGCCGTTGTCCTTCGCGTTCGACAGCGCGCCGACCAGCATCCGCCCCGGCAGCGCGTGGTAGGTGTGCGGCCCGACCAGCCCGGAGCGCGCGGCAAAATCGCCGATGGTCTTGACCAGCTTCGGCTTGCCGGGATCGGTGTAGATGTCGAACACGTAGATCTTGCTGTCGTCGAGGCCGCCGGCCCACAGGTAGCGGCGGTCGTCCGTGAAGCCGGCATGGTGGGCCTCGCCGCGGGTGCCGACCGACACCTGCGCCACCACCTGGCCGAACTTTTTCGAGGCCGGGTTGACGTCGAGCGTGACGAGCTTGTCGGAACCGTCGCCCAGCCCGGCTACCCCGAGCGTCCAGACGTACAGGTAGTCTTCCTGTCCCTTGATCAGGTTGGTGATGTAGGGCGAATTGCAGGTTTCGTCGGCCAGCGCCGGCGGCGCGGCGCAGAAGGCGCCGGCGAGGGCGGCGGCGAGCGCGATGGCGCGGGTGAATGTGCTGACACGCATTGCAGGTCTCCAGTGAGCGCGGCGACGGCCGCAGAGCCGCCCGCATCTGACGAATGGCGACGTCGGGCAAAAGCGCAACCGTCAACGTCGGGCGACAACGGTGGTACAACGGGCAATGTACGCCTTTTTTCAAGAGATATTGATATAAACAACACAGTCAGTTGTGACGGTTTGACATTTTTACGCCGATGGCGTCACCCTTTTTCCGTGATGAACTGCCTGACGAAGTCGAGCGCGGAGACCATGCCCCTGATTTCCTTGTCTTCCGTGATCACCACGTAGTGGGCGCCGCGCTCGACCATCAGGCGGGCCACTTCGTCGACCGGCGTGTCGGGGCCGACTTCGAGCGGCTTGTAGCTGCACACTTCCCAGGCGCTGACGGTCGCCGCATTCTTCTTATCGTGGTGAAAGCGCACCAGGTCGGCCGCGCTGATCAGCCCGACGACGGTGCGGTGGCGGTCGATGACGGGCACGGCCGCCAGATCGCTGCTGCGCAGCGCCTCCTCGACCTGCTCCATGGTGCTGTCCATGTCGACCGAGGCGGCCTGCCCCGTCATCATCGATGAAATCGGCCGGTTCATGATGCTCCTTCCCGGCTGGCGCGCGGCGGACGGCCGAGGCGGCGCTCCACGTCCAGCACGTGCCTGGTGGTCTGAATGAGGGTGTCCGGGTTGAGGCTGATCGCGTCGATGCCGATCTCGACGAGGTATTCGGCAACCTCCGGATAGTCCGACGGCGCCTGGCCGCAGATGCCGACGTGGCGGCCGTTGCGCCGCCCGCCTTCGACGGTCTGCCGGATCAGCTCGGTCACGCCGGGGTCGCGTTCGTCGAAATCGAAGGCCACGGTTTCCGAATCGCGGTCGACGCCGAGCACCAGCTGCGTGAGGTCGTTGGAACCGATCGAGAACCCGTCGAACAGCTGCGCGAAGGCGTCGATCTGGATCACGTTGTTGGGAATCTCGCACATGACGTAGATCTCGAGGCCATCCTCGCCGCGCCGCAGGCCGTGTCCCGCCATCGCGCCCAGCACCGCCTGCGCCTCGACGATGCGCCGGCAGAACGGAATCATCAGCTTGACGTTGCGCAGCCCCATCTGCTGGCGCACGCGCTGCATGGCCTGGCACTCGAGCGCGAAGCCGTCCGCATAGGCCGGGTGGGTGTAGCGCGCGGCGCCGCGAAAGCCGAGCATCGGATTTTCTTCTTTCGGCTCGAACCATTCGCCGCCGAGCAGGCTGGCATACTCGTTGGTCTTGAAATCGGACATGCGCACGATCACCGGCTTGGGGTAGAAGGCGGCGGCGATGGTGCCGACGCCCTCGGCCAGCTGGCGCACGAAATAGTCGGCCGGCTGCGCGAACAGGGCGGTCATCGATTCGATCGCCGCGCGCGTGGCGCCGTCGGCGACGCGCTCGGGATGGGCCAGCGCCATCGGGTGCGCCTTGATATGGTCGGCGACGATGAACTCCATGCGCGCCAGGCCGACGCCGTCGTTGGGCAGGAACGAGGTCCGGAAGGCGACGTCCGGATTGCCGATGTTGACCATCAGGTGGGTCTGCGGTATCTGCAGCGTTGCCAGGTCGGTGCTGATTTTCTGGAACGGGATGCGGCCGGCGTAGACATGGCCGATGTCGCCCTCGGCGCACGAGACGGTCACCTCGTCGCCGGTGCGGATCGATTCGGTGGCGTTGTCGCAGCCGACCACCGCGGGGATGCCGAGTTCGCGCGCGACGATGGCGGCGTGGCAGGTGCGACCGCCGCGGTTGGTCACCACCGCCGAGGCGATCTTCATCACCGTGCCCCAGTCGGGCATGGTGGCGTCGGCCACCAGCACCTCGCCGGGCTGGAACTGGTTCAGCTGCGCCACGTCGGCGATCACGCGCGCGGCCCCCGATGCGACCTTGGCGCCGACCGCGCGCCCGCTGGCGCGCACCGCGCCCTTGCCGCCGAGCCGGTACTCGTCGAAGGTGGTCGGCGATTTCTGCGACGCCACCGTTTCCGGCCGCGCCTGCACGATGTAGAGCTGGCCGTCGATGCCGTCCCTGGCCCATTCGATATCCATCGGCATCGGGCGCCCTGCCCTGGCGCTGTAATGGTCCTCGATGACGATGGCGGCGTCGGCCAGCTGCAGCGCTTCCTCGTCGGACAGGCAGAAGCGGCGCCGGTCTGCTTCCGGCGTGGGCACGTTGCCGGTGGTGCCGCCGCCGGCGCCGGCCGCGTACACCATCTTGATGGCCTTGCCGCCCAGCGTGCGGCGCAGCACCGCCCGGTGCCCCAGCCGCAAGGTCGGCTTGAAGACGTGGAACTCGTCCGGGTCGACCGTCCCCTGCACGACGTTTTCGCCCAGCCCGTAGGCCCCGGTGATGAAGACGACGTCGCGGAAACCCGACTCGGTGTCGAGCGAAAACGTCACCCCGCTGGCGGCCAGGTCCGAGCGCACCATCTTCATGATGCCGACCGACAGCAGCACCTTGAAATGGTCGAAACCGTTTTCGACCCGGTAGCTGATGGCGCGGTCCCTGAACAGGCTGGCGAAGCAGCGCCGCACGGCCTCCTGCAGTGCCTGTTCGCCGGCGATATTGAGGAAGGTGTCGTGCTGGCCGGCGAAACTTGCGGTCGGCAAGTCCTCGGCGGTGGCCGAGCTGCGCACCGCCACCGTCATCTGCCCGCCGTACTCGTCGAGCAGACGCGCGTAGGCCGCGCTGACCTGGGCCGCCAGCGCGGCCGGCAGGCCGGCGCCGTAGACGATGTCGCGCGCCAGCGCGGCGCGGCGGGCCAGGTCGTCGACGTCGGCCACGTCCAGCCCCTCGAGCGCGGCACGCAGGCGCGGCCACGCATCGGCCTGGTCGAGCACGTGACGATAGGCTTCGGCAGTGATGGCAAAGCCGTTGGGCACCCTGACTCCCTTGGGCGTGAGCTGGCGATACATCTCTCCCAGCGATGCATTCTTGCCGCCGACCAGGGCGACGTCATCGTTGCCCAGTTCCGCGAACCATTTGATGTAGGGCTTAGTTGTTTCCATGCTCGGCTTGGATACAGGACCCGGTTTGACGGCACTCAAATGATTAGTTTGCGCGCCGGTCCAGCGCATTCCTTGAGATGCGACAAACGGACGGCATCGACATCGCCGACGTTTTGTAAACATTTATATGATCGACAGCTGCGATTTCGCAAGCGCTCGTTGTGCTATTTGCCGAAGTATTGATGTATCCATGGCTTTTTTTGAAAGTTTCCCATGAACATAGACGAACTTCAGTTGGTGGCCCGCGCCATCGTCGCCGGCCAAAAAGGCGTGCTGGCGGCGGACGAAAGCGGACCGACGATCAAGAAGCGGTTCGATGCGGTCAAGGTCGAATCGACCGAAGAGAACCGGCGGCGCTACCGGGAGCTGCTGTTTACTAGCGAGGGCATCGAGTCGGCGATCGGCGGCGTCATTCTTTACGATGAGACGATACGGCAGGCAACGCGCGACGGCACCCCCTTCGCCGCGCTGCTGGCGGGCCGCGGCATCCAGCCCGGCATCAAGGTCGACCAGGGCGCCAAGGCGCTGGCGCTGTATCCGGGCGACAAGGTCACCGCCGGCCTCGACGGCCTGCGCGAGCGTCTCGCCGAATACAGGCAGCTGGGGGCGAAATTCTCCAAATGGCGCGCCGTGATCGAGATCGACGAGCGCGACATCCCCAGCCCTTACGCGATCCACGCCAACGCCCACGCCCTCGCCCGCTATGCCGCGCTGTGCCAGGAGGCCGACCTCGTTCCCATCGTCGAGCCCGAAGTGCTGATGGACGGCGCCCACGGCATCGAGCGCTGCGAGGCGGTGACGGCGCGGGTGCTGGCGGCCGTGTTTGCCGAACTCGATGCGCACCGAGTCGCCCTCGAAGGCATGCTGCTCAAGCCGAACATGGTGATTGCGGGGATGAAGTGCGCGCGCCAGGCGAGCGTGCGCGAGGTGGCCGAGAGCACGCTGCGCTGCCTGAAGCGGCATGTGCCGGCGGCGATGCCGGGCATCGTCTTCCTGTCCGGCGGCCAGAGCGCGGAAGACGCCACCGATCACCTCAACGAGATGAACACGATGGGGCCGCATCCGTGGCAGGTGAGTTTCTCGTATGGCCGGGCGTTGCAGGCGCCGGTGCTGGCGGCATGGCGTGGGCAGGAAAGCAACGCCGCTGCAGCCCAGCAAGCGTTCGCCAGGCGTTGCCGGCTCAATGCGCTTGCGCGCTCGGGTAAATACGCGCGCACGATGGAGGCGCTGGCCTAGGGTTTGCCGCAAGCGGCAAGTCGTGCGCATGGGATTGCCATCGTTTATGATCTGGCCTCGATCCCCAGACGCACGAGTCAACATGACGCTCATCAAACCTGCTCCACGCCTTCGGCTGCGCGCCGCCATCGTCATCGCCTGCCTTGCCGGCCCCCTGCATGCGGCCCCCGACCCGGCGCCGCCGAAGCTGGTGGTGGTGCTGGTGGTCGACGGCCTGCCCAGCGAACAGGTGCAGCGTTACCGCGACCAGTTCGGCCAGGGAGGCTTGCGGCGCCTGCTCGACCAGGGCGCCTCGTATTCCAACGCGCACCAGGCGCACGGCATCACCGTCACCGCGGTCGGCCACAGCGCCGTCCTGACGGGCGCCTATCCTTACCAGCACGGCATCGTCGGCAACGGCTGGGTCGACCCGGTGACGCACAAGCAGATGTACTGCACCGAGGACACGGCGCACACCTACCTGGGCGAAACCACCAGGCCGGCCGACAGTACCTCGCCGGCCAACCTGCGGGTCGACACGCTGGGCGACCAGCTGCGCTACGCCAGCGGCAACCGCGCCAAGGTGATCACCGTGGCCGGCAAGGACCGCGGCGCGATCCTGTTGGGCGGCAAGACCGGCACCGCCTACATGTACATCGACGGCAGCGGCAATTTCGCCAGCAGCACTTACTATATGCAGTCGTATCCGGCGTGGGTGCAGCAGTACCGCGCGGCGCGGCCGCAGGACCGCTACTACGGCCGGTCGTGGACGCCGCTGCTGGCCGACGCCGCCTATGCCGGCGACGCCGGCCCCGAGCTGTACCCGGCCAGCGCGACATTCCCGCGCCAGTTCCCGATTCCGGCCACCAGCGCCGCCGGCAAGCCGGACGCCGAGTTCTACCAGCGCCTCAAAACCGGTCCCTTCCTCGACGAACTGACGCTCGACTTCGCGCGCGCCGCCGTCGAGGGCGAAAACCTCGGCCGCAACCCGGCCGGCGTGCCGGACCTGCTGGCGGTGAGCCTGTCGGCGCACGACTACGTCAACCACCGCTACGGCCCCGAAAGCAAGATGTCGCACGACCACCTGCAGCGGCTCGACCGCATGCTGGCCGGTTTCTTCGGTTACCTCGACAAGCGCCTCGGCCTCGACAACGTGCTGGTGGTGCTGACGGCCGACCATGGTTTTTCCAATACGCCGGAGTTCGCGCAGTCGCGCAAGTTCGACGCCCGCCGCCTGTCGGGCAAGGAACTGGTCGCCTCGCTCGAGCAGCACCTGGCCGACAAGTACGGTGTCAACAAGCTGGTGGCGGCCTATGCGCTGCCCAACATCCACCTCGACGCAGCGCTGATGGCGCAAAAGGGCCTCAAGCGCGCCGAGGTCGAACAGGTCGCCGCCGGCTTCCTGGCGGCGCAGACCGGCGTCGCCCAGGTCTTCACGCGCAGCCAGTTCGAGGCCGGCGCGCTGCCGGCCACCCGCACCGGCATGCTGATGCAACGCGCGTGGGACCGCCAGCGTTCGGGCGACCTGGTGGTCGTCACCCGGCCGTTCTGGTTTTTCGGCGGATCGGCCGAGAGCGGCGCCTCGCACGGCACCCCGTACGCCTACGACAGCAACGTGCCGCTGCTGTTGATGGGCAAGCGCTGGATCGCGCCGGGCGCCTACGGCCAGTACGCCGAGGTGGTCGACATCGTGCCGACGCTGGCGCATTTGCTGCACCTGCGCCCGCCGGCGGCGGCCGAGGGGCGCGTGCTGACCGAAACGTTGCGCTGACAGGCCGTGCGCTGCCGAATCGGGCGGCGCCGCAAAAAGAGGTATCGTGAGCACTGCTCCCCTGAAAGTTGAGACGATGAGTTCTTCGACGCCCCTCGAGCCGCCACGGCGCGGCGCCACGCCACTCGACAGCGCCGGCGCGCTGGCGCCGTTCGCCGGCTGGGAAGTCGATTTGCCGCAGGGCGCCCCCTGGTGGTCCGACCAGGCGCTCGCCATCCTCGGCCAGGACGCTGGCGCCACGCTGACGGTCGCGCAGGCGTTCGCCCTGTGCGAGCGGCCCCTGCGCGAGCAGCTCGGCGTCCTGTACGCGGCCTGCGCCGGCGCCGGCGAGCCGTTCGACGCCCAGGGCATCGTCGATACCGGCACGCGCCGCACCGGCGTGCAGTTCTGCGCGCGCGCGCTGCGCGGCGCCGACGGCGCCATCGTGCGCATCCAGGGCGCGCTGCGCGAAGTGGCGCGGCCGGCCGTCCCCGGCGACGACGCGCCGACCCTGGTCGCGCGGCTGGCCAACACGCTCGACGCCATGCGCGAAGCGTTCTTCACCACCGACACCGCGCTGCGCTTCACGTACATCAACCGCGAAGCGGCGCAGCTGCTGCAGCGCGACCGCACCGAACTGCTCGGCAAGCTGCTGTGGGAAGAATTTCCCAACGCCGTAGGCGGCGCCTCCTATCACGCCTATTCGCAGGCGCTGCGCGAGCACCGCACCATCTCGTTCGAGGAATTCTACGCGCCGCTGCAGACCTGGTTCGAGGTGCGCTGCTACGCCACCGGCGACGGCCTGGCCGTCTATTTCCATGACATCAGCGAGCGCAAGGAAGCGCGCCGCGCGCTGCAGCAGGCGCACCGGGCGCTGCAGATGCTCAGCCGCTGCAACCACGTGGTGGTGCACGCCGACAGCGAACGCGCGCTGATCGACCAGGTGTGCGCCATCGCCGTCGACGTCGGCGGCTACCGCATGGCGTGGGTCGGCTATGCCGCGCGCGACGACGCTTTCGCGCTGGAGGTGGCGGCCCACGCCGGCAGCGAGACCGACGTCGCCTGCCTGCGCACGCTGCCGCTACGCTGGGCCGACGACGCCGAAGCGCGCGGCAGTCCTGCCGGCACCGCGCTGCGCAGCGGCCAGGCGGTGGTAGTGGGCGACGCCGCCGACGACACGCGCTTTGCGGTCTCGCCGGCGGCGCTGTGCGGCTTCGGCGGCGCCGTCTACCTGCCGCTGCGGCATGGCGCCACGCTGGCCGGCTTGCTGGTGCTGTATGCGCACGGCCCGCTCGAAAGCGACGCCGACGAGCTGAACCTGCTGCAGGAACTGGCCGACAATCTTGCCTACGGCATCGAAGCGGTGCGCGCACGCCTCGAGCAGGCCAGGATCCAGGCGGCGGTGACGAAAATCGCCGCCAGCGTCGCCAACGCCCCGGGCGAAAACTTTTTCGAGCAACTCGCCGCCACGATGGCCGAGGCAGTCGGCGCCGATGGCGCCTTCATCGCACGGCTGCTGCCGGCCGCGCCGCAGAAGGCGCGCACCGTCATCGCCGTCGTCGACGGCGCGCGCGTGCCCGACTTCGACTTTCTGGTGGCCGATTCGCCGTGCGCGTATGTCGTCGAGAACGAGCACTACGTCATCTCGCAGGGCCTCGACCGGCTGTTCCCGGACGCGCCGGCGCCGATGCAGGCGCAGGCGTACGCGGGCTGGCTGCTGCGCACGTCGGCCGGCAAGGCGATCGGCATCGCCTCCGTGCTGTTTCGCCAGCCGGTGCGGCACTCCGAGTTCCTCGCCTCGAGCCTGCGCATCTTCGCCGCGCGCGCCGCCGCCGAACTCGAACGGCAGGATGCCGACGCCAGCCTGCGCACCCAGGCTTCGCTGCTGGACAAGGCGCAGGACGCGATCATCGTGCGGCAAAGCGACAGCGACCGGGTGGTGTTCTGGAACAAGGGCGCGGAACGGCTTTACGGCTGGACGCGCGCGCAGGCGCTGGACCGGCCGATCGCCGAACTGCTGCAGATCGATCCGGTGCAGTTCGAGGCGGCCCGCCGCACCACGATCGAGAAAGGCCACTGGAGCGGCGCAGGCGAGATCAAGGGCAAGGACGGTGTCGCGCTGGCCGTGCAGGTGCGCCTGAGCCTGATCTGCGACGATGCCGGCGCGCCCGAGGCCATCCTGTCGATCAACACCGACATTTCCGAGCGCCGCGCCGCCGAACGGCAAATCGAGCAGCTCGCCTTTTACGACGCCACCACCGGCCTGCCGAACCGGCAGCTGCTGCTCGACCGCCTGCATCATGCGCTGGCGCTGGCGGGGCGCCGCGGCGGCACCGGCGCGCTGCTGTTCATCGACCTCGACAACTTCAAGTCGGTCAACGACACGCTTGGCCACGACAAGGGCGACCAGATGCTGCGCGAAGTGGCGGCGCGGCTGCAGGCCTGCGTGTTCGAGGCCGACACCGTGGCCCGCTTCGGCGGCGACGAGTTCGTGATCCTGGTCGAGAACCTCAGCGGCCAGCGCGAGGGCGCGGCGACGCGGGCGCGCCACGTCGGCGAGAAGATCCGCGCCGCCCTCGACGCCCCGATCGCGCTGGGTCAGTTCATGCGCCACACCACCGCCAGCATCGGCGTGACGCTGTTCGACAGCCACGATTGCGGCGCCAGCGAACTGCTCAAGCAGGCCGACCTGGCGATGTACGAGGTCAAGGCGGCCGGGCGCAACGGGGTGCGCTTCTTCGACCCGGAAATGGAGCACGTGGTGGCGGCGCGCGCGGCGCTGGAGGCGGACCTGCGCGGCGCCGTCGAGCGCGGCGAATTCGTGCTGCATTACCAGCCGCAGGTGGCCCGCGACGGCGCCCTGGTCGGCGCCGAGGCGCTGGTCCGCTGGCACAGCCCCACGCGCGGCCTGGTGGCGCCGGGCGACTTCATCGGCGTGGCCGAGGAGACCGGCCTGATCGTACCGATCGGACGCTGGGTGATGGAGTGCGCCTGCGAACAACTGGCGCGCTGGGCGCTGTGCCCGCAGCTGGCGACGCTGACGGTGTCGGTCAACGTCAGCGCGCGCCAGCTGCGCCAGGACTGCTTCGTCGGCGAGGTGGAGGCGCTGCTGGCGCGCGCGCCCGGCATGGCCGGCCGGCTCAAGCTCGAGATCACCGAGAGCCTGCTGCTGGACGACGCCGAATCGACCATCGCCACCATGCTGCGCCTGCGCGAGCGCGGGATTGGCTTTTCGCTCGACGACTTCGGCACCGGCTACTCGTCGCTCAGCTACCTGAAGCGGCTGCCGCTCGACCAACTCAAGATCGACCAGTCCTTCATCGCCACCGTGCACGACGACGTCAGCGACGCCGCCATCGCGCAGACCATCATGGAGCTGGGCCGCTGCCTGCGCCTGGAAGTGATCGCCGAAGGGGTGGAGACGGCGGCGCAGTACCGCTTCCTGATCGAGCATGGCTGCCACGCCTTCCAGGGCTACCTGTTCAGCCGCCCGCTGGCGCTGGAGCAGTTCGAGCGATTCGCGCGCGCGCGCGGCGTGGCTGCCGCGCCGGCGGCGCACGCGCGCTAGTCCGGGCGTATTGACGCCGGTCCGCTTGCCGAGTTAAGGCTGTACTTGCCAGGAAGAATTCTCTATCCTGTCACACCTTCCATGTCCTTCTCTTTCGCCATGTCCTTGCGCCGTCACGCTTCGCCTGCCCGTCTCTGCCGAATCGTGCTGTCCGCTTCACTGGCCCTGTCGGCCGGCGGCGCGGCGGCGCAGGCCGAACCGGCGAAACCGGCGCCGCCGGTCAAGAAGGACGAGAAGCAGGCGCCGCCGCCGGCCGCCGGGATCGACGCCGGTTCCACCGTCACCGTCAGCGCCGAGCGCCCGGCCAACCGCATCGACCGCCAGGTCTACGACGTCAAGTCCGATATCGCCGCCAGCAACGGCTCGGCGGCGGACGCGCTCAACAACGTGCCGTCGGTGGCGCTCGACCCGGACGGCTCGCTGACGCTGCGCGGCAGCCCCAACGTCACCATCCTGATCGACGGCAAGCCGTCGGCGATGATGCAGGGCGATAACCGCGCGGCGACGCTGGCGTCGATACCGGCCGAGGACATCGAATCGATCGAGGTCATCAACAATCCCGGGGCGCAGTTCGGCAACGAGGCCGGCGGCGGGCCGATCATCAACATCATCATGCGGCGCACCAGGAAGCCGGGCGGCTTCGGCGCCGCCAGCGCCAATGCCGGCTCGGCGGGGCGCTACAATTCGGCCGTGTCGGGCAGCTATCACGCCGGCCGCTTCGGCATCCAGGGCGGCGTCAACGTACGCCACGACGGCCGCAACTCGGTGGCCAGCGCCGGCCGCATGCGCTTCGATGCGCTCACCGGCGCCGCGTCGCGCAGCATCCAGGCGTCGCGCTCGTCGGGCCTGAACGACGCCGCCGGCATCAATTCGGTGCTGACCTATAACCTGGGCGAGCGCGACACGCTGGGCGCGAACGTCTCGTACGCGCGGCGCACCAGCAATGCCGCGGCCGACGACCGCTACGTCACCTTCGGCGGCGACGACGTCGCCGATGCCGACTACCTGCGCACGACGCTGCGGCGCGGCACGGGCGACAACTACGGCGCCGGCGCGCGCTACGACCACAAGGGCGAGCTGCCGGGCGAACTGCTCAAACTCGACCTGCGCACTTCGGGCGCGGGCGCCGACAGCAACACCGCGTACGCGAACGCCTACACGGTGCGCCCGGCCGGCGCGGCCGACAGCCGCAGCCGCCAGCACTACCGCGCCGACACGCGCATCGTCGACTTCACCGGCGACTACGAGCGGCCGGGCGAGCGCAGCATGCTCAAGCTGGGCTACAAGCTGGCCAGCAACCGCAACGAATTCGACACCGCCTTCACCAACGACCCGGCCACCTTCGCCGAAAGCCCCAACGCGGCGCGCAGCAACCGCTTCGCGCTGGAGCAGGCGACGCTGGCACTGTACGGCTCATGGCAGACGCGCCTGGGCGATTCCTGGGGCGTGCTGGGCGGGCTGCGCGCCGAATACACCCGCATGCAGGTGGCGCAGATGACCAGCGCGGTGACGGCGCAAAACCGCTACCTGAACCTGATCCCCAGCGTGTTCGCCACCTACAAGGCGACGGAGCAGTCGAACCTGCGCCTGAGCTATGCGCACCGGATCCGCCGCCCGGGCGCCAGCGACCTCAATCCGTTCGTGGTCTACCGCGACGAGTTCAACGTCTCCTCGGGCAATCCGGGCCTGAAGCCGACCGAGACCGATTCCCTCGAACTGGGGCTGGAAACGAAGACGGGGGTACTGGACACCAACCTGCGCGGCTACTACCGCCGCGACACCGGCCTGATCTCCGAGCGCAAGGTGTTCATCAGCGACACGGTGCTGCTGACCACGCGCGAGAACGCCGGCATCAATCACGCCGGCGGACTCGAACTGACCGTCAGCGGCAAGCTGCTGCCCAAGCTGACGGTCAACGGCAGCGGCAACCTGGCCTATGCGGAGCAGCGCATCTTCAGCGCCGTCACCGGTCTGTACACGGTGCGCAGCGCCACCTCGCTGAGCGGACGCATGCGCATCAACGCCCAGCTGTCGGAGCAGGACCAGCTGCAGGTAAGCGTCAGCGCGCAGGGCCGCACGCTGTCCGGCCAGGGCGTGCGCGCACCCAATTCCACCCTCAACCTCAGCCTGCGCCACGCCATCACGCCGACGCTGAACGCGGTATTGAACGTCACCGACGCCTTCAACACCAACAAGATCGAGACCAGCACCGACACCGGCCTGCTGAAGGAAAGCGTGCTGCGCCGCTACGACGGGCGCGTGATGTACCTCGGCCTGACTTACCGCTTCGGCGGCGTGGCGGCGGCGCGGCGCGCTCCGGCGGCGCGGCCGGCGACGTAGGCCACCGCTTCTGTGCGGCGCCGGCGCCGCCGCCGCGACGGCGCCGGCCTTCTGCTTGCGGCCGCGGTAGATCGCCTGCACTGCCTTGACGTAGTGGATGGTTTCGGGGAACGGCGGCACCTTCCGGCCATGCTTGCGCACCGCGGCCTCGCCGGCGTTGTAGGCCGCCAGCACCAGGTCGATATTGCCGTCGAAGGCGCTCAGCAGGTGACGCAGGTGCTGGGCGCCGCCGCGGATGTTCTGCAGCGCGTCGAAGGAATTGGCGATGCCGTACTTGCGCGCCGTCGGCGGCATCAGCTGCATCAGCCCGACCGCACCCCGCGGCGAGACGACATTGCTGACGTAGTTGGACTCGGTGGCGATGACGGCGTGGATCAGGTCACCGTCGACGGCGTACTCGCTGGCGACGGCATCGACCTCGTCCTGGTAGCGCCCGCGCGGCAGTGGCGGCGCCGGCGCCGCCTGTGGTTCCGGCGCGTCGGGGGCGCGGATCACCCATTCCGGCTGGTCGGCGCCGGCGGCGATGTTGGTCAGTACCAGCGCGGCGCCCGGCCTGGCGTAGGCATAGATGTCGGCATGCGCCGGGCCGCACAGCGCCAGGCAGGCCAGCAGCGCGGCGAGGCCCGCCTCAGGTTTGCAGCAGCCCATGTTCGATCGCATAGGAAGTGAGCATCGACGAGTTGTGCAGGTCGAGCTTCTGCATCAGGTTGGAGCGGTGTTTTTCGACCGTCCGCACGCTCAGGCTGAAGTATTGGGCAATGTACTTGTTGCGGTGGCCCTCGGCGACCAGCTTGAGCACCTGCCGCTCGCGGTGGCTCAGCTCCACCCTGGCACCCGCCTTGGCGGCCGCGCCGGCGCCGCCGAGGTAGCGCTGCACGATGTCGCCCGACACCGCCGGGCTCAGATATACCTGGCCGCCCGAAACGGTGCGCACGGCGGCCTGGAACTCGTCGTTGCCGGCGTCTTTCAGCAGGTAGCCGTCGGCGCCGGCGCGCAGGCTGGCGTGGATGTATTCCTCCTCGCGGTGGATGGTGATGACGATGATCCGCACCGAGGGCAGGCGGCGCTTGATGTCGATCATCGCCTCGATGCCGTTCATGCCCGGCATCGAGATGTCCATCAGGATCAGCGTCGGCTGCAGCGCGCGCGCGGCCTGGATGGCGTCGTGGCCGTTGGCGGCCTCGCCGACCACCTCGACGTCCGGGGCGGCGGCCAGCAGCGCGCGCAGCCCGGCGCGCAGCAGCGCATGGTTTTCGACTATGAGAATCTGATGCTTTGCCACCGCTTCCTCCTCTATCTGCCGGGCCGCCCGGGGGCGGCCATGAACATCCATTCCGAATACTTCTGCGCGCCGGCGAAGCGCCGCTCGGCCCTGGCGAACCCCGCCTGCTTGAGCGGGCGCTGCTCCGACAGGCTGTGGACGCCGCGGATCTCGCCGCCGGCGCCGCGCACCAGTCCCCACTCGGCGCGGCCGGTGATCGGGTCCGCATACACCTTGCGCAGGTAGCGCATGGTGGACGGCTGGCGCGGGTCCTTGAGCAAGTCCTCCAGCTGCTGCGGCTGGCGCGGCGCGTTCGGCGGCGAGCGCAGCTCGTACAGTTCGAGCGCCGCGCGCAGCTCGCCGCCGGCAAAGAGCAGCTGCTGCTCTTTTTCGCGGCGGGCGTCGGCGTGCCAGGCCTCGCACAGCGCGGCCTGCACCACCCCCATGACGGCAATGGCCACCAGCAGGCCGAGGTAGGCAAAGCCGGCTTCGCGCCACGCTGTCGGCCGCTTTGCCATCACCACTCCCCGTAGGCGCTGCCGTCGAGCGCATTGCCGGGCGCGCCGCTGTGGACGTCGAACACGCCGCCCTGGGCCGGTTCGGCCGGCGCCACGACCACCCAGGTGGCGCTGCTGCCGGTGATCGGATCCTGCGGGACGGCGCGCAGGTACTGCCGGCGCACCAGGTAATCGAGGGCGTCGGGGTACCTGCCGTTGTCCTCGAAGTACTTGTCGAGCATTTGCCGGGTCAGGGCGAGATTGGCGCGCAGGACCGCCTCGCGCGACTTCTCCACGCTGTTGATGTAGCGCGGCACGGCGATCGACAGCAGCAGTGCCAGGATCGCCATCACCACCAGCAGTTCGACCAGGGTGAATCCGTTTCGCAGTGGCGCGCGCATCGTCATCTCATCACCAGTCGCGGTAGGGGATGCCGTTCAGGCCAGCGCCGGGCGCCAGCGAGTAGACGTCGAACACCTGCTCGCCCTCGCGCGGCTCGTCGGCGCTGCTCTGGTAGTCGCGCTTGCCCCAGCTTGCGTCGTTGGACAGCTGGGGGTCGGCGCACAGCGGATCGCGCGGGATCCGGCGCAGGAAATAGAGGCGGGCACTGCGGTCGGCGCTGGCGGCATCGGGCACGCCGTCGACCAGCGCCTGCAGGCTGGGCGGGTAGCCGGAACGGTCGTTCGCCTGGATCACCCTGCCCTCTTCCACCGCGCGCCGGTGGGCGTCGAGCGCGGCGCGGATGTCGCGCAGGGCGCGGTGCAGTTCCTGCTCCTTGGCGCGCTGGCTGGCCACCTGCGCCATCGGCAGCGCGATGCTCGACAAGAGGCCGACGATGGCCACCGTCACCACCATTTCGATCAGCGTGAAGCCGCGCGTCACGGCAGCACCTGCAGCGTCAGCGGGGCGACGGTGTTCGCCGCGAGCGGGCCCTCGGGCGCCGCCGCGCGCACGTTGGTGGCGGTGATGGGCGTGCCGGCGCTGGCGGCGAGCACCTCGAACACTACCGTGGCGACGCTGCCGGCGCCGCTGGCCGCGCCGCTGGCGGCGGCCAGTTCCACCAGCACCTGGCCGCCAGCGGCATCGATCGACGGCGTGAAGGTCGACGGCAGCTGGTTCTGCCTGGCGATGTCGCCCTCGGTCACTTCGACCGGGCGCAGCACGCCGGGGTCGAAGCCGATTGCCATGGCCAGCTGCTGGAACGGCTGCGACGACTGGGCGTTGATGGTGACGCTGATGCGTTCGCCGACCCTGGCCTGGCTCGGCCCCTGCCACGACAGCATCAACGGCTGCGTGGCGGGCGAGGCCGTCGGCGCGGCCGGCTTCGGCGCCGCCGCGGTGGCGCCCGCGGCGGCGCCGGCGTTGACCGCCACCGTTCCCAGCTGGCGCATCATCAGGGGATTGCCGCGCAGGCTGGCCTCGGTGCCGGACCAGTATTCGGACTTGCGGGCATCGGCCATGCGGCGCCCGCCGATGATGCGCGGCGTAATCGACAGCACGATCTCGGTCTTGCGCTTGTCGTCGCGGTGGCTGGAGAACAGCCGGCCGAGCAGCTGCAGCTGGCCCAGGCCCGGCACCTTGCTGGCACTGTTGCGGTCTTCGTCGTTGATCAAGCCGCCCAGGATCTGGGTCTCGCCGTCCTTCAGGCGCAGCACCGTGGCGGCGTTGCGCGTGCCGACCTGGTAGGCCAGCGTGCCGGAGGCGCTGTTCTGCACTTCCTTGATGATCGAGCTCACTTCCAGGTTGACCTTGATGCTCACCTCGTTGTCGAGGTGGATGTCGGGCTCCACTTCGAGCTTGAGGCCGACGTCGAGGTACTGCACGCTGCCGGTTATCACCGGCGCGCCGGTGGAGACGGGCGTGACGGCGTTGGTGATGACGGGCACGCGGTCGCCGATCATGATCTTCGCCTTCTCGCGGTTGCGGGCACGGATGCGCGGGCTGGCCAGCAGGTTGGAGTCGCCGTCCTGCAGCAGCAGCCCGAGCGCGACCGACGGCGCCGGCCCGACCAGCAGGTTGGCCGGCCGCACGTTGCGCAATGCGTCGAGCGTGAGGCCGTCGCCGCCCGGGACCGTCGCGGTCAGGCTGGACGGGAACTTCAGGCCGATCTCGGACAGGCGCGAGCCGCTGATTTCGAGCACTTCGACTTCGAGCATCACCTCCGGATCGGCGATGTCCTGGTCCTCCACCAGCCTGGCGGCCAGCTCCACCGCTTCCGGGATGTCGCGCATGACGATCGAGTTGGTTTTTTCGTGGGCGACGATATCCTTCGTCTTGAGGATGGTCTTGATCATGGCGACCATCTGCTTGGCGTCGGCGTTTACCAGGTGGAAGCTGCGGATCTTCAGGTCCTGGTATTCGCGCAGCTTGGCCGGCGTGTTCTGGTAGACCAGCAGCGTGGAGTCGCTGACCACCTTCTTTTCCAGCTGGCTTTGCAGCAGGATCAGGTCGATGCAGTCCTCCACCGACACGTCCTTGACGAAGATCGAGATCTTCAGGTCCGGCTTGACGTCCTTGTCGAGCAGGAGGTTGATGCCGCTGGCGCGCGACAGCGCTTCGAACACCATTTTCACGTTGGCGTCGCGGAACTGCAGCGTCACCGGCTTCTTGAATTTGGCCTTCAGGGCGGGCATCGCGGCGAACGCCGGGTCGGCCAGTTCGTCGGCCTGGCGCTGCAGACGCAGGGCCGGCTCGCTGGCGGGGTTTTCCAGCAGCACGCGGCGCAGCAAGGCCTGGGCGGCGTCGGCCTCGCGCTGCTTGAGCGCCGCGCCGGCGGCATCGAGCCAGCCGGCGTGGCGCGCATCCATGTCGAGCTGCGCCAGGCCGCTGTGCGCATTGCGGTTGGCGGCATCGATGCGCAGCACCTGCTGGTAGGCGCCGCGGGCGGCGCCGGCCTGGCCGGCAGCGCGCGCGCCGGCCGCTTGCGCCAGCAGGCGGTTGACGGCCAGATCGCGCTGGCGCAGCAGCGCCGAACGGTAGCCCACGTTACCCGGCTCGGCCTTGCTGGACGCCGCCAGCTTTTCAAGGCCCTGCTCGAACCGGCCCGAATCGATCAGCGCCATGCCTTCGCGCTGCAGCCGGCTGGCGGCGCAGCTGGCCAGCAGCAGCGCCGCCAGCAGGGCCAGCGCCGGCCGCCAGATCCGACCTCCATGGATGCAATGCATAGCGTGCTCCTATCCTGGGTCGCCGGTGGCGAGCGTTTGTGTGAGCATCAAGGGCAAATACGTCAGCGCGATGGCGGGGCCGGCGACGCGGTCGACGCGGTAGGTGCCCTCGATGGTGTCGCCGGGCGCTACCAGATACAGCTTGTCGCCGCCGGCCAGCATCGCCAGCTGCTGTTCGCCGTCGCGATAGCGGCCCAGGAAACGGAACGGCAGCGGCGGCGCGCTGGGCGGCGCCGGCGGCGCCGCTTGCAGTGGCGCCGCCGGCACCGGCACCGGAACCGGCGCAGGCGGCTGCCACGAGGTGGCCGCAAACACGTCGACGATCGGTGCATCGACCGGACGCGCGGACTGCGGCCCCACAGCCGGCATCAGCGCCGCCAGGAACAGGATGGCTTTCATGGCGCGCGCACCAGGAACAGCACCAGGCGCAGCTTCACGTCCAGCACCGGGTCGGCCACGCTGCGCCGCTCGAACCGGGCGCTTTCGAGCGCCATGCCGGGAACGTCGTGCGCCAGCGCGCGCAGGAACGCGCGCACCTGCGGATAGCTGCCTCGCAACGGCAGCAGCACTTCGAAACGAACCAGCTTGCCGGCCGGCGCGCGGCTGACGGCGTAGTCGCCCTGCTGCACCACCAGCGCGTGCTGCGCCGCCGTCTTCAACAGCTGGTCGAGCGCATCGGGGAACGCTTCTTGCGACGGGAAGCGGGCGTAGAACTTCGCCAGCTCGGACCCGGCGGCGTCCGGCGCGGCGGGACGGGGCGGCGCCGGCCTGACCGCGACGGCGCGCGCGAGCTCGATGCGCTGCGGACGGATCGCCGCCACGTACCACAGCGCGCACAGCGCGAACAGCAGCGCTGCCTGCAGGTCGCGGCGCACGGCGAACCGCCGGGCCAGGGCGCGCGCGCGGTTCATGAGCGCGCCCGCCATTCGAGCAGGACCTGGAAGCGCACCGGATGCTGGGGGTCGGCCTGCTGCACCTGGTGGCTTTGCAGGCTGACCGAGGCCAGCACGTCGCTGCCGGCCAGCGCGCGCAGGTAGGCCAGCACGGCATCCATGTTGCGCGCCTCGGCGTGCAGGCTGAGCATGCGCTTGTCGGGCATGGTATCCATCGCCAGCAGGCTGACGTCGGCCGAGCCGGCCGCCTCGATGGCGCCAAACACTTCGGTCCACGGCAGCGCGAGCGCGCGCACGCTGTCGCCGGCGCGCCGCAGTTCAGCCTGCACGTCCGGGCTGCGCGCGACGACTGCCGGCGCCGGCGGCGGCGCCCGCAGCGCCTGCCGCCGGCCGGCCAGTTCCTCGTAGTACAGGCCGCAGGCGATATTGGCGGCCAGCGCAAGCAGCACCAGCGCATTGAGCGAGCGCGCCGGCGCCGTGCGCCTGGGCGCCTGGTGGTTCAGCGACAGTGGACGCATGGCTCTCATGGCGCCTCTGCCCCCAGCCGGTGGAACGTGAAGCGCGCGTCCGGGGCGGGCGGCTCGCCCTCCTCCTGCGCCGTCCACCAATAGACCCGGTCGGCGGTGCCGGCGGGATCGGCCAGGCACGCCGCGCGTTCGAGCAGTTGCGGCAGCGCGTGCTGCCAGCGTGCCGGCAGCCGCGCGAGGCTCACCGACAGCCACTGGCCGGCGTCGAACAGCGCGATGCACAGGCATTCCGGTTCGGCCAGCACCAGCCAGCCGCTGCCGGCGCCCACGCTCTTGCGGTGGCGGTTGAAAATATAACCCAGGCGCGGCCACACCGCCCGCAGGACGAAACCCCGCCCTGTGCACAGGCTGCGCAACGCGGCCAGCAGGTCGGCGTCGATGGCGCTGGCAAGACGCGGCTGGCCGGCGGCCGCGGCGCTCACGCACAGGTCCCAGCTGTCGGCGGCGCTGCCGTAGGTGTCGACAAATACGTGGCGCACGTAGGCGTCGTCTTCGGCGGCGCCGTGCAGGCCGTCGTGCCAGGGCACCACGGCGTAGCGCACGAACCGGTTCGACAGGACGACGTTCAGGCGGGTGCCGCGGCGTACGCCGCCGTCGAGCGCACGCTCGAGGGCAGCGAGCGCCGGGCCCCACGCTGGCGCGCCGGGGTGGGCACAGCCGGCCATGCGCGGCGGCGCCAGCACCACCTCTATCTCCGCGCGCGGCGAAAGTAGCACGGTTGATCTCCTGCAAAGTCGTTTCGCCGCGCGCCACCATGTCGAGCGCGATGTCGCGCAGCAGCCGGGTGCCGTTGCGCAAGGCGGCGTCGCGGATCAGGCGCAACGGCGCGCGCGACACGATCAGCTCGCGGATCTCGTCGTTGAGCATCAGGACTTCGCCGATCGCCTTGCGCCCCTTGAAGCCGGTGCCGCGGCAATGGCCGCAGCCCGCGCCGGCGCGGAAAGTGAAGCGTTCGCTTTCTTCGGCGCCGATGCCCGACTCGGCCAGCAGCGCGTCGTCCGGCCGTTGCGGCGCGGCGCAATGGCTGCAGTTCACCCGCAGCAGGCGCTGGGCAACGACGCCATTGAGCGCCGCGACGAAGCTGTACGGGTCGACGCCCATGTGGATGAAGCGGCCGATCACGTCGAACACGTTGTTGGCGTGGACGGTGGTGAAGACCAGGTGGCCGGTCAGTGCCGACTGCACCGCGATCTGCGCGGTTTCGGGATCGCGGATCTCGCCCACCATGATCTTGTCGGGATCGTGGCGCAGGATCGACCGCAGGCCGCGGGCGAAGGTGAGCCCCTTCTTTTCGTTGACGGGGATCTGCAGTACGCCGGGCAGCTGGTACTCGCCCGGATCTTCGATGGTGACGATCTTGTCGAGGCCGCGGTTGATCTCGGCAATCGCGGCGTACAGCGTGGTGGTCTTGCCGCTGCCGGTGGGCCCGGTCACCAGCGCCATCCCGTACGGCACGCCGGAGAGCCGGCGCAGGGCGCCGACGGCGGCGGCGTCGAAGCCGAGCAGGTCCAGCCGCAGGCCCTGCATCTGGTCCGACAGCGCCTGCTTGTCGAGCACCCGCAGGACGGCGTCCTCGCCAAAGATGCTGGGCATGACCGAGACGCGGAAATCGACTTCGCGCTGGCGCACCGACACCTTGAAGCGGCCATCCTGCGGCACCCGCCGTTCGGCGATGTCGAGCTCGGACATCACCTTCACGCGCGAGAGCACCTGTTCGGCCAGCTCGGCGCCGGCGACGCTGCCGACCACCCCGAGCACGCCATCGATGCGGTACTTGATCGACAGGCCGGCCGGGCCCGTTTCGAGGTGGATGTCGCTGGCGCCCAGCTTGAGCGCATCGTACAGGGTGGAGTGGACCAGCTTGACCACCGGGCTGGTGTCGGCGCTGATGGACTGGAACGACAGTTCGTGCAGGCTGCTGGCGGCGGCCGGCCCGGCGGCGGCGCCGAGCGCGGCGATCGCCTGCAGGCTGTCCTCGTGCGCGGCGAGCCATGCGGCCAGGTCCGCGCGCTGCGCCAGCGCCCAGCTGAAGGCGCAGCCGATGCGCTCCACGGCCCACGCCGGCAGCGCGGCGTCGAGCGGATCGGCCAGCGCCACGACCACCTCCCCGGCGCCGTCGCGCAGCGCGATACAGCGCCGCGCGCTGGCCTCGGCGAACGGCAGCAGGTCGAAGGCGGGCGTGAGCGCCCCGAGCTGTTCCATCGACAGCGGCCGGTAATGCAGCGTGCGCGCCAGGCGCGCCGTGCAGGTCCAGGGATCGAGGCCGCTTTGCTGCTCGAGCGCTTCGAGCGCGCTGCAGCCGAGGCGCGCGGCGTCGGCGCGCGCGGCGGCCAGCTCGGCGGCGGCAAAAACGTCGCGCGCGCTCACTGGATATTCCCCGCAAGGTCGAAGATCGGCAGGTACATCAGCACCACGATACAGCCGATCAACAGGCCGATGGCCAGCATCAGCAAGGGCTCGAACATGCCCGTGAAGCGCTCCACCCAGCGCGCGGTGTCGTCCTCGTAGAAGGTGGCGATACGCTCCATCATGTCGCCCATCCGTCCGCTGCGCTCGCCCACGCGCAGCATGCGCAGCGCCACCGGCGTGGCCAGGCCTTGCGCGGCCATGGCCTGCGAAATCGGCTGGCCCTCGCCGATGCGGGCGCCGGCCTGCTGCAATTGCGCGCGCAGGCCCGCCGGCAGCACGCCGCCGGCCATCCCCAGCGCCGCGCCGACCGGCATGCCGCCACGCAGCAGCATGCCGATCGAGCGGTAAAGTCGCGACAGGTAGAACAGCCGCAGCCTGGCGCCCAGCGCGGGCAGCTGCCACAGCCTGGCCATCAGCCATCGCTGCGCGCCTCCTGCATCAGCACATAGCCTGCCAGCGTGATCAGGGCGACGGCGCCTGCCGCCAGCGCCACCGCGTGGGCGCCGAGGAAGCGGCCCCATTCCATCAGCAGGCGCGAGGACCATGGCAGCGCGGTGCCGAGGTCGGCGTAGACCTGACTGAAGCGCGGCACCACGTACAGCATCAGGAACAGCGTCACCAGCACACCGACCGCCATCAGCATCAGCGGATAGACCGAGGCACTGGCGATGTGCCGCCGGACGCCGTCCATCTGCGACTGGTAGGCGACGAAGCGCTCCAGCGTTTCAGGCAGCGCGCCGGTCTTTTCGCTGGCGCGCACGGAGGCGATGAACAGCGGCGGCAGCGCGGCGCCGCAGTGCTCCAGACTGTAGGAGAGCGGCTGGCCCTCGCGCAGCCGCGCCAGCGTCTTCGCGAGCGCGCGCGCCAGCTGCGGGTTGGCTTCCTTCTCGGCCAGCGTTTCGATCGCCTCGACCAGCGCGAGGCCAGCCTCCAGCAGCGACAGCAGCTCCTGGCAGAACAGCACCAGCGGCAGCCGGGCGGCGCCGCGCTCGCGCGCCAGCGGCCACGCCGGCCGGGCGCGCAAGGTGAGGATGCGGTAGCCGCCCGCCCGAGCCTGCGCCGCGGCGTCGTCGGCATCGAGGGCGTCGATGCCGAGGGTGACCACACCGCCGCCCGCCTGCAAGGCTTTCACCGCGAACCGCATTTGTCGACCTCCGCCCGTTACAGCACCAATTCACTGTAATGACTTTTAGACAACGTCGCCATGCGCCCCGTCAATTCGACAGTTCGCGCGCGATCTCGGCGGCGCTGGCGTAGCCTTCTAGCCGCACCCACGGCTCGCTGCGCGCGCGCCGCACGAAGGTCAGCGGGACGTGGTTCATCTTGTTGCCGCGGTAAACGCCGAAGGCCCGCTGCACCGCCACGCTCTGCGCCACGGTGCCGGTGTA
>JBBRXM010000080.1:0-24552 GCA_038248405.1 Burkholderiales bacterium | reverse complement strand
GCGGTGGACCATGCGGTACATCCAGCCGGTGCCTTCGCGGCAAGGCGTGCACTGGCCACAAGATTCTTCGTAATAGAAGTACGACAGGCGCAGCAGCGACTTGACCATGCAGCGCGTCTCGTCCATGACGATGACGGCGCCCGAGCCCAGCATCGAGCCGGCCTTGGCGATCGAGTCGTAGTCGAGGTCGGTGTTCATCATCAGTTCGCCGCGCACGACCGGCGCCGACGAACCGCCGGGGATCACGGCCTTGATCTTTTTGCCGTCGCGCATGCCGCCGGCCAGGTCCATCAGGACCGCGAACGGGGTGCCCATCGGCACTTCATAATTGCCCGGCCGCACGACGTCGCCCGAAATCGAGAAAATCTTCGAGCCGCCGTTGTTCGGCTTGCCCATCGCCAGGTAGTTCTCCGGCCCCATGTTGAGCAGGAACGGCACCGCGGCAAAGGTCTCGGTGTTGTTGATCGTGGTCGGCTTGCCATACAGGCCGAACGAGGCCGGGAACGGCGGCTTGAAGCGCGGCTGTCCCTTCTTGCCTTCGAGCGACTCGAGCAGCGCGGTTTCTTCGCCGCAGATGTAGGCGCCGTAGCCGTGGGCGGCGTGCAGCTGGAAGTTGAACTCGCTGCCCATGATCTTGTCGCCCAGGAAACCGGCGGCGCGCGCCTCTTCCAGCGCTTCTTCGAACAGCTCGTACTCGGCCCAGATCTCGCCGTGGATGTAGTTGTAGCCGACCGTGATGCCCATCGCGTAGGCGCCGATGGCCATGCCTTCGATCAGCGCATGCGGGTTGTAGCGGATGATGTCGCGGTCCTTGAACGTGCCCGGCTCCCCTTCGTCGGTGTTGCAGACGAGGTATTTCTGGCCCGGGAACTGGCGCGGCATGAAGCTCCACTTCAGGCCGGTCGGGAAACCGGCGCCGCCGCGGCCGCGCAGGCCCGAGGCCTTGAGGTCGGCGATGATCTGTTCCGGCGTGATCTTCTCGTCGAGGATGCGGCGCAGCGCGCTGTAGCCGCCGCGCTTGACGTAGTCGTTCAGGTGCCAGTTGGCGCCGTCCAGGTCTTTCAGGATCAGCGGCTTGATGTGACGGTCGTGCAGGCTGGTCATTTGTTCAGTTCCTCTACCAGTGCGTCGATCTTGTCGTCGCTCATGAACGAATGCATGTGGTGATTGTTGACGATCATGACCGGCGCGTCGCCGCAGGCGCCCATGCACTCGCCCTCTAACAGCGTGAACTTGCCGTCGGCGGTGGTTTCGCGAAAGCCGATGCCGAGCTTGGCCTGCAGGCGCTTGGCGGCGTGTTCGCCGCCCGACAGCGCGCATGGCAGGTTGGTGCACACGGTGATCTTGTGCTTGCCGACCGGCTTGACGTTGTACATGTTGTAGAACGTGGCCACTTCCTGCACGGCGATGGCAGGCATGCCGATGTAGTCGGCGATTTCCTGCATGGATTCCGGCGACAGCCAGCCCAGTTCGACCTGGGCGTGGGCAAGCGCGGCCATCACGGCCGACTGGCGCTGGTCGGCCGGGTACTTGGCCAACTCGCGGTCGATTTTTTTGTAGCAATGCTCAGATAACAACATGGTTCTGCCCTAAATGTGCAACCGCTTAGCGATCGATACTGCCGAATACGATGTCTTGCGTTCCGATGATGGTGACGGCGTCGGCGATCATGTGGCCGCGCGCCATCTCGTCCAGGCTCTGCAGGTGAGCGTAGTCCGGGGCGCGGATCTTCAGGCGGTACGGCTTGTTGGCGCCGTCCGAGACGATGTAGATGCCGAACTCGCCCTTTGGATGCTCCACTGCCGCATACGCCTCGCCGGACGGCACGTGCATGCCCTCGGTGAACAGCTTGAAGTGGTGAATCAGCGATTCCATGTTCGACTTCATGTCGACGCGCGACGGCGGCGCGATCTTGTGGTTGTCGATCATCACCGGCAGGCCCGGGTTGGCGCGCAGCCAGGCCGACGCCTGCTTGATGATGCGGTTCGACTGGCGCATCTCTTCGATGCGCACCAGGTAGCGGTCGTAGCAGTCGCCGTTGGTGCCGACCGGCACGTCGAATTCCATCTTGTCGTACACGGCGTAGGGCTGCTTCTTGCGCAGGTCCCACTCGACGCCGGAGCCGCGCAGCATGGCGCCGGTAAAGCCCATCGCCAATGCCGCTTCCGGCGACACCACGCCGATGCCGACCGTGCGCTGTTTCCAGATGCGGTTGTCGGTCAGCAGGGTCTCGTATTCGTCGACGTAGGTGACGAAACGCTTGGAGAAGTCGTCGATGAAGTCGAGCAGCGAGCCCTGGCGCGCTTCGTTGAGCGCGTCGATGGCCTTGGCGCTGCGGATGATCGAGGCCTTGTGCTTCGGCATCGCGTCCGGCAGGTCGCGGTAGACGCCGCCCGGGCGGTAGTAGGCGGCGTGCATGCGCGCGCCCGATACCGCTTCGTAGACGTCGAACAGGTCTTCGCGGTCGCGGAAGGCGTACAGGAACGGGCCCATGGCGCCGACGTCGAGCGCGTGCGCCCCTAACCACATCAGGTGGTTCAGCAAGCGCGTGATTTCGTCGAACATGACGCGGATGTACTGGGCGCGGACCGGCGCCTGGATGCCGAGCAGCTTTTCGATCGCCAGCACGTAGGCGTGTTCATTGGCCATCATCGACACGTAATCGAGGCGGTCCATGTACGGCACCGACTGCAGGTAGGTGCGCGTCTCGGCCAGCTTTTCGGTGGCGCGGTGCAACAGGCCAATGTGCGGGTCGGCACGCTGGATCACTTCGCCGTCGAGCTCGAGCACGAGGCGCAGCACGCCGTGCGCTGCCGGGTGCTGCGGGCCGAAGTTGAGGGTGTAGTTTTTAAGTTCAGCCATTATTTCATCCCGTAGGTGTCTTCGCGGATCACGCGCGGAATGATTTCGCGCGGCTCGATCGTCACGGGTTGGTAGATCACGCGCTTCTGCTCGGGGTCGTAACGCATCTCGACGTAGCCGGTGACCGGGAAGTCCTTGCGGAACGGGTGGCCGATGAAGCCGTAGTCGGTGAGGATGCGGCGCAGGTCGTTGTGGCCTTCGAACAGGATGCCGTACAGGTCGAACGCTTCGCGCTCGTACCAGTTGGCGGCGCGCCAGACGCCCACCACCGACGCCAGCACCGGCATCTCGTCGTCGGGCGCGAACACGCGCACGCGCACGCGCCAGTTGTGCTCGATCGACAGCAGGTGCGAGGTGGCGGCGAAACGCAAGCCATCCCACGTGCCTTCGCCGTAGGTCGAATAATCGACGCCGCACAGGTCGAGCAGCTGCTCGAACTTGAGGCTCGGGTCGTCGCGCAGGGTCAGCATCGCGGCCAGGTAATCGGCGGCCTTGACCACCACCGTCACTTCACCGAGCGCGTGGGTGATGGTCGCGCCATCGCCCAGGGCGGCGCCCAGGGCGCGTTGAAGGACATCGAGTTTTGTCGTCATGAAAAGCGCCTCTTAGCGTGCGATGGTGTTGGTGCGCTTGATCTTGTTCTGCAGTTGCAGGATCCCGTACAGCAGTGCCTCGGCCGTCGGCGGGCAGCCCGGCACGTAGACGTCGACCGGCACGATGCGGTCGCAGCCGCGCACGACTGAGTAGGAATAGTGATAGTAGCCGCCGCCGTTGGCGCAGGACCCCATCGAGATGACCCAGCGCGGCTCTGGCATCTGGTCGTAGACCTTGCGCAGCGCCGGCGCCATCTTGTTGCACAGCGTGCCGGCGACGATCATGACGTCGGACTGGCGCGGCGACGGCCGGAACACGACGCCGAAGCGGTCCATGTCGTAGCGGGCGGCGCCGGTGTGCATCATCTCGACGGCGCAGCAGGCCAGGCCGAACGTCATCGGAAACATCGATCCGGTGCGGGCCCAGTTGATCAGCTTGTCGGCTGTGGTGGTAATGAAACCTTCGTTTAGTACGCCTTCAATTGACATGGCTCATTCCCAATCAAGGGCACCTTTCTTCCAGATATACCAAAAACCGACCACGAATTCAGCGATGAACACCATCATCGTGACGAACCCGGACCAGCCGAGTTCTTTCATCGAGACGCCCCACGGGAAGAAAAACGCCGTTTCAAGATCGAACAAAATAAACAGGATAGCAACCAGATAGTACCGGACGTCGAACTTCATGCGCGCGTCTTCGAACGCCTCGAAGCCGCACTCGTACGGCGACAGCTTGGCCGCGTCGGGCTTGTTGGGACCGAGAATCTTGCCGAGCAGCTGAGGCACGACGCCGACGCCGATGCCGACCAGGATGAACAACAGTACGGGGAAATAGTTTTCGAGGTTCACGATTGATGAGCCTTTGTTGAACGATCGGTTAAGTTGAACCACTGCCTGATGCAGCGCCCTATCGCGTGACCCTGGCTTGAAGCCTTCCACCAGGATCCTCACGACTGATCCTCGTAAAAAAGCCAGCTCAGGCGCACAGCCCTTGCTGGCTTCTAAATTCTTGGTGCCGACGGCGAGACTCGAACTCGCACAGGATTGCTCCCACTACCCCCTCAAGATAGCGTGTCTACCAATTTCACCACGTCGGCATTGAGACCGCTATTCTAACCTGTCCTACCACTATTTTTCAATGCAAAATTTGCGCTAGAACAGGGAAACACGGGTAAATCTGTAAATCTTTTGTTACACGGCCAAACATTGCGCCGGTACTGCCAAAACTATGTGCAGATTACTTCGGAATCTGGTTCGCCGGCGCCGCTGGTGCGCTTGCAGGAGCGGCCGGTGCGGGCACTGCCGCCGCCGGGGCTGCCGGCACGGTCGTCACTGGCACGCCCGAGCTGGTCACCGGTGCCTTGGTGGCCGGCACTGCAGCACGCTCCATCACGCCGGCGCCACTGCTTTGCACGCGGTTGGTGCCGAAGTAAGCCAGCGCCAGCGTCGAGGCGAAAAAGATCGCCGCCGCCACGCCGGTCGACTTGGACATGAAGTTCGACGAGCCGGTCGCACCGAACAGGCTGCCCGAAGCGCCCGAGCCGAATGCAGCGCCCATGTCGGCGCCCTTACCGTGCTGCAGCAGCACCAGGCCGATGATGATCAGGGCTGACAGAACCTGTACGACGACAATCAGATTGAACAAGGTGTTCATTGCTATTCCATTCCAAGTTTGATTTACAGACTAAAAACTACAATTTAAAAATTTTTGATGCGAATTCTTCAGTGCGCCGCGGCGATGATGGCGAGGAAGTCCGCCGCCTTCAGCGCCGCTCCGCCGATCAGGCCGCCATCGATGTCCGGCTGGGCCATCAGTTCGGCGGCGTTGTCCGGCTTCATGCTGCCGCCGTACAAAATCTGCACCGTGGCGGCCGCGGCCGCATTCTTTTGCTGCAGTTGCGTGCGCAGCTGCGCGTGCACTTCCTGCGCCATCGCCGGCGTGGCGGTGCGGCCGGTGCCGATCGCCCATACCGGCTCGTAGGCCAGCACGATGCGCCCGACGTCGGCCTCGCCCAGCAGCGCGAGCACGGCGCCCAACTGGCTGGAGACGACGGCAAACGTCTGGTTCGCTTCGCGCTCGGCCAGCGTTTCGCCGACGCACACGATCGGGGTCAGGCCCGCCCCCAATGCTGCGACAGCCTTTTGGGCGACAAGTTCGCTACTCTCGGCGTGATACGCGCGGCGCTCGGAGTGGCCGACGATGACGTAGCGGCAGGCAAAATCGGCCAGCATCGCTGCCGACACTTCGCCGGTGTACGCGCCGCCGGCATGCGCGGAGACGTCCTGCGCGCCCCACGCGAGCGCACTGCCCGCCAGCACTGCTTCGCACTGCGCCAGGTAAGGGGCCGGCGCGCACACGGCGCAGTCGGCCTGCGCGCCCGCGATGCCCGCGGCAATACCAGAGAGCAGCACGGCATTCGACGCCTTGCTGCCATTCATTTTCCAATTGCCGACGACAAGTTTGCGACGCATAGTAGCCCAGATTTCGATTAACCCGCTATTTTAACTCTCGTTCCCATGCCGGTCAAACAATGGCAGGGTCCGCCGATGGGCCCGGCGCAGAACTATCCTGCCGGAAGCCCATCCGCGCGCAAGTTCGATCCAGCGCAACCGTCCTGCAGGCGCGCTCTTGATCCCCGGCGCCGGCCCACGTAGATTCGAACGGTGGCGTCGATAACGGGAGCACGCGATGAAGCGATTGATATCTTTACGCTCGCTGGTTGCACTGGCGGCGGTGGTGGGATGGCTGCAGTTCGCTGCGCTGGCGCAGGCGCAGACCCGTTTCGAACAATGGTCAGGCACGTTCGGGCGACCGCCGGCCGGGCCGCCGCCGACCGCCGACACCGTCGTCGTGACGAACCAGACCCTGCGCCTGGTCGCGCACACGAGCACTGCGGGCAGCCGCGTTCGCATCCGCCTGTCGAACGAAATGGGCACGACGCCGCTGACCATCGGCGCGGCCGCGATTGCGCTGCGCCAGGGCGGCGCCCAGACCATCCCCGGCAGCCACCGCGCGCTGACGTTCAGCGGCGCGGCCTCGATCAAGATCCCGCCCGGCGCGCCCGTGCTGAGCGATCCGGTCGACCTTGGCGTGGCGGCGCTGTCGGATGTCGTGATCAGCGTGTACCTGCCGGCGGCGACGCCGCTGACGACGGTCCACCCGAACGCGCTGCAGACCGTCTACATCTCCCCTGCCGGCAACTTCACCGCCGCGGCGACCTTCCCCACCGCCCGCACGACGTGGATGTGGCCGCTCCTGACCGAGGTCGACGTGAGCGGCACGGGCGGGGCGATCGCCACCATGGGCGACTCGATCACCGATGGCGTGGGCAGCACCAACAACACCAATAACCGCTGGCCGGACTGGCTGGCCAGGCGCCTGCAGGCTTCGTCCAATGACGCCCTGATGCGGCTGGGCGTCGTCAATCGCGGCATGGCAGGCAACCGACTGCTGACCAGCGCGGTCCCAGGTTCGCTGTCGGGGCGCAGCGGCCTGGAGCGTTTCGACCGCGACGTGCTGGCGACGGCCGGCGTGCGCTACCTGGTGTTCGCGCTCGGCATCAACGACATCGGCAGCGCGTCCTCGTCGGCGCCGGTGACGGCGGCCATGCTGATCGGCGGTTACCGGCAGCTGATCGCGCGCGCCCATGCCAGGGGTATCGCCGTGATCGGCACCACGTTGATCCCGTTCCAGGGATCGAGCTACTACTCCGCGGCAAGGGAGGCGACGCGACAGGAGGTCAATACGTGGATCCGCACCACCAATGAACTCGACGGCACCGTCGACTTCGACCGCGTGCTGCGCGATCCGGCCAACCCGCTGCGCATGCAGATCGCGTACGACAGCGGCGACCACCTGCACCCCAGTAACTTTGGCTACCAGGCGATGGGCAATGCGGTGCCCCTCGATTTGTTCCGCGCGCCGGCGGTGCTGGAGGAAACGACGGCGCAATAGCTCAGGAGTTGCCGGCGCCGGTGCGCGACTGCGCCGGCAGCGGCGTGCCGACGCGCCACCGGCGCGACATCGCCTGACCTTCCTCGATCTGCTCCTGGGTCATCTGGCGCGCGATGGCGGCGCGCTGTTCGGTGGCGTTCACGTGGCCGCTGGCGGCGGCCAGGTTCCACAGCATGTAGGCAAGCACCATGTCCTGCGGCATGCCGGCCTGGTGGTAGCGGTACATCAGGCCGAGCGCGTGCTGGGCGTCCGGATGGCCCTGCTCGGCCGCCTTGCGAAACCACGACACCGCCACTTTCTGGTCGAGCGGCACCGAGTTGCCGGTGTAATACATCGCTCCCACCACGTACTGCGCATCGGCCTTGCCCTGCAGCGCCGCCTTGCGGTGCCACAGCATGGCCTGCTTGTAGTCGCGCCGCACGCCGCGCCCCATGTAGTACATCAGGCCGAGCAAGTGCTGGGCATCGGCGTGGCCGGCCTCGGCCAGCGGCACGACCTCTTTCAGTGCCCGCTCGTAATTGTGGGCGTTGTAGGCGTTCGCCCCGTCGGCAAAACCGGCCATCGCGCCCGCCTGCAAGCCGGCGGCGAGGATGAGGGCAACAAAGATTTTTTTCATGTCGCTTGTGCGTTCCTTATTTCCAGCTGACCTTGCCGAGGCCATCGACGCTGACGTCGCGGCTTTGCGGCTTGCCGTACACGGTCACCGAGCCGAGCCCGGACACGCTCAGCTTGGCGCTCTGGTGCGCGGTCACGGTGGCGTTGCCCAGCCCGCTCAATTCCAGCGTCACCGTGTCGGCCTGGAACTGCTGCGCGTCGAGGCCGCCCAGGCCGCCCATGTTCGCCTTGAGCCACTTGCTGCGCCCAGCCAATGTGACATAGCCGGCGCCGCGCAAGTTCAGGTCGATGCCGTCGCCGCTGACGCCCTGGATGTTCATGCTGCCGACGCCGCCCAGGGTGGCGTTGACGACCTTGAAATCGGCCACCACCTTCATCGAGCCGGCGCCGTCCAGCGTCAGGTCGAGCTCGTCGCCGGAAAAGCCCGCCACCTCGGTCGAGCCGAGGCTTTGCGAGGACACTTCGCGCAGCTTCGGCAGGGTCAGTTCGGCGCGCAGGCGGGCCTTGTGGCGCAGCTTGAAGCCGCGGCTTTCGGTATCGATGACGAGCGTGTCGCCGCTCTGGACGGTGGTGGTTTTGGCCAGGTAGGCGCTGTCGCCGCTGATGACCAGCTGCGGCACCGGCCCCTGCCTGAGCTTCAAGTCGATGACGCCGTCGACCTTCACGCGCACCACGCGCGCGTCGATGGCGCGCGTCTCGCTGCCGCTCTCGTCGGCGGCGGCGGCAGCGCCGAGCAGCGCCCAAAACGCGGCGCCGGCGATGCCGATGTTGAGAACCTTGTTCATGACCGTCTCCCAGTTTTTCTTGTTGTCGAGCTGCATGTTGGAAGCCAATACAGTACCAGCAAGCCGACTTGCATTCCAGCAATTTATACTTTTTAATAACGCTGCGCTCGGCGAGATATCGCGCATGGTGTCACTATAACCACGTCGGCGAACCGGCTCCATCGGCGTGCGATGAAATGCCTATTTCGCCACCTGAACGACCGCCGGGCCGGCTTGGCGTGGATGGCGCGGTGTGCGCCGATTGACAAGGGATGCCCGCTGCACGAGTATAAAAGCTCGCCCACTGCCTACCTGGAGAGCACATGATCGACACGCCTCAGATCGTCCAGTCACCCCGCCAGCGCACCGCCGCCGTCCACGTCACGGTCGCGCGCAACGAGATACAGCAGGCGTTTTCGCCGGCGGTCAACGAATTGATGAAGGAGTTAAGCGTGCAGAACGTGGCCCCGGCCGGCGCCCTGCTCAGTTACTACGCGACCATGCCCAGCGACGTGTTCGACTTCGACATCGCCTTCCCCGTCGCGCAGGAGGTCAGGCCGGCTGGACGGGTGGCGCCCAGCGAAGTGCCGGCGATGAAGGTCGCGCGCACGGTCTACCGCGGCCCGATGGAGGGAATCGGCTCGGCGTGGGGCGAGCTGGAGAAGTGGATCGCGGCACATGGCCACGCCGGCCGGCCGCAGATGTTCGAGCGCTACCTGGTCGGCCCGGGCGACACGGCCGATCCGTCCCAGTGGCAAACGGAGCTGAACTGGTCGCTGGCCGATTAGCGCGGTTCGCCTATTGCGCGAGCGAGCTGCTCAGCGCCTGGCGGACCAGTTCGTCGATTTCCGAGGTGACGGCCGTCATTGTGCTGGCGACGGCGGCGAATTCCTTGCCGCCCTGGCCGGCGCGGGCGGCGACGATCTGCGCGTTGAAGGCCACCAAGCGCGCCTGCCGTGCGATGGTCTTGATCTCGCCCATCATGTCCTGCAGCTGCCGCTTCTGCGCCAGAGCGTGGCGTTTCGACTGTTCTTCGTAGACGAGGGTGAGGCCGTTGAGGGTGCTGAGCAAGGGCGTGGCGCTGCGCACCAGCTGGTCGAGCAGGCCTGGCGCGCCGACGGCGTTGCCGCTGATGGCCGCGAGCGTCGCTTCGGCAAGGCCGATGAAGTCGCGAATGATGGTATCGCCCTGCAGCGTGCCGAAATAGGCGTCGCGCAGCTGGGGGCAAAATACGCCCGGCAAGCCGCCCCTGCCTTCGATCAGGGTGAGGTGGGCGTCGCGAAACAGCGCCAGCGTCTCGCGCGCGGTGGCGACGGCGCCCTCGTGGCCCATCGATGCCAGCACCGCATAGAGCACCACGCGCTGCGACGCGAAGCGACGCCGGCCGGACAGGTTGATCAGCGCGCCGAACATGTCGCCGGACAGGTGCACCTTGGCCGTGTCGGTAGCGGCCGCCGGAGCGAGGGAAGTGGAAAGCTGGTCTGTCATGGTGGTCTCCGTCCGACGGTTGCGCAAGCGATGGACCAATCCCACGCATGTTCCGTGCCAGAAGAAAACGCCGTTTCAGCGCGGCTGTTTCACCAAGTTGGCGCACACGGCGCGGCCGTGCTGCGCGGGCCGCGACTTGCGGGTGCGCCGCCGTGGCCAGAACAGGGCTTCAGCATTGTTCGTATTTCCAGTTGCGGCCCTTGCCTTCGGCGATCCACTCGATTGCCTGGGCCATGCGGCGATCGCGGGTGGCGTCGGTCTTGGCCTCGTCGAGCCAGCTGACGTACTCGCGCCGGTAGCTTGTGCTGGCAGCGTCGAAGTGCTGCAGCGCCGCCGCGTTCTGCTTCAGCGCGGCGCGGAAATAGTCAGGCACCACCAGCGGCGGCTTCGCGGTGCCCGTCGGGCGCGGCGTCGGCGGTGCCGTGGCGTCCCCTTCGTTCAGCTTCATCGCCTGCTTGATGAAAGTGGTCAGCGCCTTGTTCGTCGGCAGGTCGGACAATGCCGTGATGCGGCCGAAATTGCCGGCCGCCGCGGCGTCGGTGGAATCGGGGAACATCAACGCGCCCTTCCAGAAGCCGAAGCCGCAGTGCGCCTTGAACGCCGACATCCCGCACAGCAAACCCTTGTATTCGAAATGCGGCCGGCTCCACTTCATCGTTTCCTCCACCTGCGGGCAGGCGGCGTGGACCACTTCACGCAGATGAGTGAGGATCGGCTGCGCGAATGCGGGTGCCTGGGCGATGTAGGCGTCAATGCGTGGATCGAGTGCGGGCATGGTTCGTCTTTCCTGGCTTGGGTGGTGTTATTTTCTCATCTATTGGGGACGGGCAGGATGCAATTTTGACGGCGCGGGCGGCAGCGCGGATACTGTCGGACATTGCCGCCCTCCTCCCTTGCCCATGACCGAAGTCCTTGCATCATCGTACGACGCCATCATCGTCGGCAGCGGCGCCGGCGGCGCGGCGGTGGCGCGCCAGCTGGCGCGGCATGGCCGGCGCGTGCTGATCCTGGAACAAGGCAGCGCCGCGCCGCTGGCCGGCACGCTGGGACAGATGGCGAGGATGGCGGCGGTGCCCGGCAAGGGCGTCTTCATCCAGCGCGACGCGTCGCTGCTGGTGCAGGGCGTGACCGCCGGCGGCAGCTCGGCCATCAATTTCGCCACCGCCGCCGACCCGCCGCTGGCCATGTTCGCCGAGTACGGCATCGACCTGGCGCCGGCGCTGCGGGTATTGCGCGCGGAACTGCCGATCGGTCCGCTGCCCGATGCGCTGGTAGGACCGATGGCCACGCGCATCATGGCCGGCGCCCGCGCGATCGGGCTCGGCTGGAACAAGCTCGACAAGATGATCCGCCCGCAGATCTGCCGCAGCGGCTGCTGGCGTTGCGCCTACGGCTGCCCGTTCGGCGCCAAGTGGAGCGCGCGCGATTTCCTCGACGAGGCCGGGCAGCACGGCGCGGTGCTGCTCGCCCGCGCCAAGGCGCAGCGCGTGGTAATCGAGGATGGGCGCGCCACCGGCGTCGAGTTCATGCGTGACGGCCAGGTGCAGCGCGCCAATGCAGGCGTGGTCGTGCTCGCTGGCGGCGGCGTGGGCAGTCCGCGGCTGTTGCACAGTTCGGGCCTGCGGGCACGCGAGAGCAGCTTCTTTAACGATCCGGTCATCGCGGTGATGGGCACGGTCGACGATATCGACGGCGGCGCCGAAGTGCCGATGGCGGCGGGTGCGCGCTGGGATGCCGACGGTATTACACTGGCGGACATGACATTGCCGCAGCCGATGTACCAGGGCTTCACGGCGCAGGTGGGGCGTGTCGATCGCCTGCTCGCGCACAGCCGCACGCTCAGCATCATGGTCAAGATTCGCGACGAAATCGGCGGTGCGGTGGGCCCGCGCTGGGCGAGCAAGCCCTTGACGGCGTCGGACCGCAAGAAATTCGATGCCGGGGTGGCCGCGGCGCGCGAGATCCTGGCGGCCGCGGGCGCGACGCACGTGTTCCAGAGCCACCATTTTGCCGCGCATCCGGGCGGTAGCGTGCGCATTGGCGATGGCGTCGATGCAAACTTGCAAGCCAACGCGGCCCATCTCTACGTGTGCGACGCCTCGGTGATTCCGCGCGCGTGGGGCTTGCCGCCGACGCTGACGCTGTTATGCCTGGGTATGCGACTCGGCGATCACCTGGCTGCAGGATGACTTAAACATCATCGACCTTCTTACGCCGGATCCAGCGCTCAGCGCTGAACGCCATTGATCGGTGCTGGTTTTCGGTCCAGATTAGAAAGGTCGATTTGCACCAACGCCCATGTCGCTCCAGCAAAAGCCTCGCCACCGGACAGGTCGGCGATGTTGGACTGGGATATTTCCACAGGGATGCCTTCTTGTAGCAACGCCTCAACGTGGGAATAGATCGCTTGGCGCGCGTTGATGAGCGCATCGTCGACGGAGTCACCCCACGAAAAACAGCCGGACACGTCGGGAATGATGACGCCGTAGACGCTGTTCTCGTCCTTATGAATGGCCACTGGAATTTCCATCGATTTTCCTCCTTGCGATGCTTACTTCAAGCCCGCAGTCTTTAGAATCGCATCCAACATTCATCTCCCCAGGTGTTGCGTGAGTAATCATACACATTAATACTTACCTCTCCGCGTCTCTCGATGCGAATCAATTAAGAGCCCATCGACGTTAATCGCGGGCGTAAAAAAACCGCCAGGGCTTGCGCGCTGGCGGTTCTTTATCGGCCGAGGCCGGTGCGACGATTACGCTGCAGGAGCGGCGCCTTCGGCACCTTCAGCAGCCTTCATCGACAGCTTCAGGCGGCCGCGGTCGTCGGTCTCGAGGACCTTGACGCGCACTGCCTGGCCTTCTTTCAGGTAGTCGGCAACGGCGTTGACACGCTCGTTGGCGATCTGCGAGATGTGCAGCAGGCCGTCCTTGCCCGGCATGACCTGGACGATCGCGCCGAAGTCCAGCAATTTGAGCACGACGCCGTCGTAGGTCTTGCCCACTTCGACCGATGCGGTCAGCTCTTCGATGCGGCGCTTGGCTTCCTGGCCGGCAGCAGCGTCGACGGAAGCGATGGTGACCACGCCTTCGTCGCTGATGTCGATCTGGGTGCCGGTCTCTTCGGTCAGCGCGCGGATGACGGCGCCGCCCTTGCCGATCACGTCACGGATCTTCTCCGGGTTGATCTTGATGGTGATCAGGCGCGGCGCGAAGTCCGACAGCTCGGTCTTCACGTGCGGCATCGCCTTCTGCATCTCGCCCAGGATGTGCTGGCGCGCTTCCTTGGCTTGCGCCAGCGCGACCTGCATGATCTCCTTGGTGATGCCCATGATCTTGATGTCCATCTGCAGCGCGGTAATGCCGTCAGGCGTACCGGCTACCTTGAAGTCCATGTCGCCGAGGTGATCTTCGTCGCCGAGGATGTCGGTCAGCACGGCAAACTTGCCGCCTTCCTTGATCAGGCCCATGGCGATGCCGGCGACGTGCGCTTTCATCGGCACGCCGGCGTCCATCAATGCCAGGCAACCGCCGCACACCGACGCCATCGACGAGGAACCGTTCGATTCGGTGATTTCCGAAACCAGGCGCACCGAGTAGCTGAAGTCTTCCGGGTTAGGCAACGCTGCCAGCAGCGCGCGCTTGGCCAGGCGGCCATGGCCGACTTCGCGGCGCTTCGGCGTACCGACGCGGCCGGTTTCGCCGGTGGCGAACGGAGGCATGTTGTAATGCAGCATGAAGGAGTCGGTGTACTCGCCCATCAGCGCATCGATCTTCTGGCTGTCGCGCGCGGTGCCGAGGGTGGCAACCACCAGCGCCTGCGTTTCGCCGCGGGTGAACAGCGCCGAGCCGTGGGTACGCGGCAGCACGCTGGTGCGGATCTCGATCGGGCGCACGGTGCGGGTGTCGCGGCCGTCGATGCGCGGCTCGCCGTTCAGGATCTGCGAACGGACCACGCTCGCTTCGATGTCGAACAGGATGTTGCCCACTTCAGAGCTGTCGATCTCGCCCAGGTTGTTGGCCATCGATTCGGCGGTCAGATCGGAAATGACTTCCGAGAACGCCGACTTGAGCTTGGCGGTACGCGCCTGCTTGTCCTTGGTCTGGTAAGCATCGTTGATCTTGGCGTCGGCGAAAGACTTGACGCGGGCGATCAGCGCTTCGTTCTTGGCCGGTGCGGTCCAGACGATTTCCGGCTTGCCGCCGTCGCGCACCAGGTCGTGGATCGCATCGATGACCACTTTCATCTGGTCGTGGCCGAAGACGACCGCGCCCAGCATGATCTCTTCGGACAGCACTTTCGCTTCGGATTCGACCATCAGCACGGCGGTCTCGGTACCGGCGACAACCAGGTCCATCTGGCTCGTCTTGAGCTGGGTGGTGGTCGGGTTCAGGATGTACTGGCCGTTGGCGTAGCCGACGCGCGCGGCGCCGATCGGGCCGGAAAATGGCACGCCCGAGACGCACAGGGCGGCCGATGCGCCGATCATGGCGGCGATGTCCGGATCGATCTCAGGATTGACCGACAGCACGTGGATGATGATCTGAACTTCGTTCAGGTAACCTTCCGGGAACAACGGACGGATCGGACGGTCGATCAGGCGCGAGGTCAGCGTCTCTTTCTCGGAAGGACGGCCTTCACGCTTGAAGAAGCCACCCGGGATCTTGCCGGCAGCGTAGGTCTTCTCCACGTAGTCGACGGTCAGCGGGAAGAAGTCCTGGCCCGGCTTGGCGTCCTTGCGCGCAACCACGGTCGCCAGCACAACGGTGTCGTCGATCGACACCATCACCGCGCCGGATGCCTGGCGAGCGATCTCGCCGGTCTCCAGGGTGACTTGATGCTGTCCGTACTGGAAGGTTTTAGTAACTTTGTTAAACATGGGTAATCCCTTTCTATTTGCCGACAGATTTTCAGGGGCTGTCGTTCACCTCACCACAGGCAGATGGGCTTGCCTTTACTGCTTTATTGCAACTTTTATACGGCTCAGAAATGCAAAATGCCCGCGACAGTCAGACTGGCGCAGGCATTCTCGAATTAAATCGTTTGAGGCAAGAATTACTTGCGCAGACCGAGTTTAGCGATCAGATCGCGATAACGGGTAGCGTCCTTGCTCTTCAGGTAGGACAGCAGGCTCTTACGACGGTTGACCATCATGATCAGGCCGCGGCGCGAGTGGTGATCTTTCGCGTGGGCTTTGAAGTGGCCGTTCAGTTCGTTGATGCGTGCGGTCAGCAGTGCGACCTGGACTTCTGGCGAACCCGTGTCGTTCTGGGCACGGGCGTTGTCCGCGATAATGGCGGCTTTGTTGATGTTTTCTACGGTCATGATATTACCTTTCACATGCGGTGCAAGAGTCGCAACCCAGCGCACCGTGAATTTCGATTAACAAGCTGATCCAAACGACCAGACCCGCAAGTATATGCGAAAACTGTTCGTGCGGCCAGTGCTCAATGTGCTCCGGTCGGGCATGATATGTTTTTTGCAGCATTTTGGGTGAAGACCATGCTAAAAATGATAAAGATAGCAATATTGGCTGCGCTGCTCGCCGGCTGCGCCAGCCTGTCCGGGCCGCCGCTGCTGCCGGGCGATTCGATCGACACCGTCAAGCTCAAGCTGGGCGAGCCGACCTCGACCTATTCGGCCGGCCCCGAGCAACTGCTCGAATACGCCACCGGGCCGATGGGCCAGAGCACCTGGATGGCGCACATCGGCGCCGACGGCCGCCTGACCCGGCTCGAGCAGGTGCTCACTGGCGAAAAGTTCGCCACCATCAAGGTTGGCTCCGCCACCCACGAAGACGTGCTGCGCACCCTCGGCCGGCCGGCCGAAAGATCCTATCTGCCGCTGCGCGATTTCGAAGTCTGGTCGTACCGCTACAAGGAAGCGGGCGTGTGGAATTCGATGATGCACGTGCACTTCGACCGCAACGGCGTGGTGCAGATGATGCAGAACGGACCCGATCCGATGTACGAGGAAAAGCGCTTTTTCTGGTGATGCCTCATCAGAGCGCGTATTGCGCTTCGCCATTCCCCAGCGACCAGTTTTCCTTCGCCACCTCTACCACGCTGATGAACACGTCCCCGGCACGCAGGCCAACGGCGGCGCCGAGCCGTTCGGCCACCCGCCGGTACAGCGCTTGTTTCATCTCCACCGTGCGCGTGTTGTTGCAGGTGATCTGGATGAAGACGAGTTCATCGCTGCGGGCGACGCCCAGATAGCTGGGGCTGTAGCAGAAGTCGGCGTCGCCATGCTCGGAGAGCAGCAGGAATTTGTCGTCTTCCGGGCAATTGAAGGTCTCGCGCATCGCTTCGTAGATGTTGTCCAGCAGCGCCCGCTTGTAGTCGGCGGACTGCCCTTTCTTCATCGATACCCTCGTGAGCGGCATATTCGTCCTTTGCTTATTGGGCAACTCGCTTATCTCGCTTGCCACTACGTCATGCTATAGAATCGACCGCTCCTTCACAAACGCAACTTATGCATGTCTTGCATGGGTCGAAAGCATGCCAAGCGAATTGTTGAACCTGCCGCCGCTCGATGCCATCCGCGGCTTCGTCGCCGCCGCACGCCGCATGAGCATCACGCTCGCGGCGCAGGACTTGTGCCTGACACAGTCGGCAATCAGCCGCCAGATCCAGAGCCTGGAAACGCACCTCGGCACGCCCCTGCTGATCCGCAAGCATCGCGCCATCGCGCTCACCGATGCCGGCCAGGAACTGCTGCAACTGGCCTCGCCATGGCTGGACCGGCTGGGGCAGTACAGCGCGGCCCTCAAGCACACCGCGGTGCGGCCGGTCACGATCACGGCGCCGATCAGCGTCACATCCTTGTGGATACTGCCGAGGCTGGGCGCATTCCAGGAGGCGCATCCCCATATCGACGTGCGGGTCTCGGCCAACAACCGCCTGCTGAACCTGAAGCAGGAAGGGATCGACTTTGCCATCCGCTATGCGCGCGGCAGCGACGTGCCGGCGAATGCGGTGCGCCTCTTCGGCGAAAAGGTGTTGCCGATGGCCAGCAAGCAAGTGGCTGCGCGCGCCTTCGGCCATCCCACCGCCTTGTTGAACGAAGTGCTGCTGGAACTGGATGAGCGGGCCCTGCCCTGGCTGCGCTGGTCGGAATGGCTCAGCGCCACCGGCATGCCGAATGCAAAGCCGAAGGCCTACCTGCACCTGAACCAGTACGACCAGGTAATCCATGCCGCGATCGAAGGGCATGGAGTGGCGCTGGGCCGGCTCGAACTGGTGCGGCCGATGCTCGAAGACGGACGCCTGGTTGCCATGCACGACGAAGGCCTGGGCAACAGCGACTACGCCTACTGGCTCATTGGCGAGCCGGACTCCCCACGCGCAGAAGTGCGGGTCTTCAGGGACTGGATCGCGAACGAAGTCGAGTCCGCTACCGCAGGCTGAATCGGACCGCCCCAGCAGCAGAAGAATTGCATGAGCAAAATATTTCAAATAGTGTAATAATTGCGGCTCAGCAATTTAATCTGCGCTTTTAGCGCGGTCGTCCCATTGCGGCGGCGACTCCCAGGAGAAGAACGCATGTCGAAACATTGGTCTGCTTTACTTATCGCAATCTCGCTCACCGCATGCGGCGGAGGCGGCTCAAACGACACGCCGCCACCTCCTCATACTCCTGCACCAACACCGACTCCAACACCGACTCCAACACCGACTCCGACTCCGACTCCGACTCCGACTCCGACTCCGACTCCGACTCCGACGCCAACGCCAACGCCGACTCCGACTCCGACTCCGACACCGACTCCGACCCCAACGCCGACCCCAACGCCGACTCCGACGCCAACTCCTACGCCGGTTCCTGCTCCCACAGCTGTTGCCTTCACGCCTGGCACGCTGGTCGCCTCCATGACTGCCGGCACTTCCAAGCAGCTGACGGTAACGGCAACGATCCTGCGGCCATCGGACTTCGATGGCGCCACCATTGTCTACGCGTACATCATCGACGGTGCCGGCGTGATCCAGCCGAATGCCAATATCAGCCAGACCAGTGCGACCCAGTTCAGCGCGACGCTGTTCACGGCACCGACGCTGGCGCTCGGCAGCTACAACGGCAACTTCACGCTCAAGCTGTGCCGCGATGCCGCTTGTGCCGCGCAGTTCCCGGGCTCGCCGTCAGCGCTGCCTTACGCCTTTACTGTCACGAAACCGTAGGTCCGCCTACTGTTGCGGATTGACCCGCTCGACCTTCGAGTGAAGCTTGTTGAGCGCTGAAATGTAGGCCTTGGCCGAGGCGACGACGATATCCGGGTCGGCGCCGACGCCGTTGACGATGCGCCCGGAGCGCGACAGCCGCATCGTCACTTCGCCCTGCGACTGGGTGCCGTTGCTGATCGCATTGATCGAAAACAGCACCAGTTCGGCGCCACTGGCGGCCACTTTTTCGATGGCGTTGACGGTGGCGTCGACCGGCCCGTCGCCGTCGCCTTCGCAAGCGTATTCCGTGCCGTCGATCGAAAACACCACCTTGGCATGCGGTGTTTCACCCGTCTCGGAGCGCTGCGACAGCGACACGAAGCGGTAGTGTTCGCTCTCGTGCCCGTGCTCCTCGTCCGACACCAGCGCCATGATGTCCTCGTCGAAGATCTCCGACTTGCGGTCGGCCAGTTCCTTGAAGCGGCCGAAGGCGGCGTTGACGTCGGCTTCCGTCTCCAGCGCGATGCCCAACTCCTGCAGGCGCTGCTTGAAGGCGTTGCGGCCGGAGAGTTTACCCAGCACGATCTTGGTGGCGGCCCAGCCGACGTCCTCGGCGCGCATGATCTCGTAGGTTTCGCGCGCCTTCAGCATGCCGTCCTGGTGGATGCCGGAGGCGTGCGCGAACGCATTGGCGCCCACCACCGCCTTGTTCGGCTGCACGGCGAAGCCGGTGATCTGCGACACCATCTTGGAAGCGGCGACGATCTGGGTGGTGTCGATGCCCAGCTCCAGCTTGTAGTAGTCGGCGCGCGTGCGCAGCGCCATCACCACTTCCTCGAGCGCGGTGTTGCCGGCCCGTTCGCCCAGGCCGTTGATGGTGCACTCGATCTGGCGCGCGCCGCCGATCATCACGCCGGCCAGCGAATTGGCCACTGCCAGCCCCAGGTCGTTGTGACAGTGCACCGACCACACCGCCTTGTCCGCATTCGGGATGCGCTCGCGCAAGCGCTTGATGGTGGCGCCGAACACTTCGGGCACCGCGTAGCCGACCGTGTCGGGAAAATTGATGGTGGTGGCGCCGCGGGCGATGACCGCTTCGAGCACGCGGCACAAAAAGTCCTCGTCGGAGCGGCTGCCGTCTTCGGGGCTGAACTCGACGTCGTCGGTGTATTGGCGGGCGTAGCCGATGGCGGCGATGGCCTGCTCGAGCACCTGCTCCGGTTCCATGCGCAGCTTCATTTTCATGTGCAGCGGTGAAGTGGCGATGAAGGTGTGGATGCGCTTGCGCGCGGCCGGCTGCAGCGCCTCGGCGGCGCGCGCGATGTCGCGCTCGTTGGCGCGCGACAGCGAACAGATGGTCGAATCCTTGATCGCCGCCGAGATCGCGCGGATCGCTTCGAAGTCGCCTGGCGAGGCGGCGGCGAAGCCGGCCTCGATGACGTCGACGCGCAATCGCTCGAGCTGGCGCGCGATGCGCACTTTCTCTTCCTTCGTCATCGAGGCGCCGGGCGACTGCTCGCCGTCACGCAAGGTGGTGTCGAAAATGATCAGGCGGTTCGGGTCATGCATGGCGACTCCTGTCGGCGTTATGGGTACAACACGCGAACGCACCGCCCTTCACGGTCAGTGGCGCTCGCTCGGATCGACCGGCTCATCGTCGGTCTGCACGATGCTTACCGGCTTGCCCTTTGCGAGGCGCCAGAAATACACCGCATAACCCGATAAACCATAAACAATAAAGATCGGCCACAGCACCTTCGGCGGGTCGATCGACACCAGCGCGAACGCCAGCGCGACGAGGAACACCGCGATGAACGGTACCGACTTGCGGAAATTGACGTCCTTGAAGCTGTAGAAAGGCACGTTGGTGACCATCGTCAGGCCGGCGAACAAGGCCAGGCCCCACGAAATCCACGGCACCTGCAGGCCGCTGATTTCGAGGTCGGTCATCATCAGGATGAAGCCGGCGACGATGGCCGCAGCCGCCGGGCTGGGCAGGCCCTGGAAGTAGCGCTTGTCGACCACTTCGATGTTGGTGTTGAAACGGGCCAGCCGGCAGGCCGCGCCGGCGCAGTAGACGAAGGCGGCGATCCAGCCGAGCTTGCCCAGGCCGCGCAGCGACCACTCGTAGATCACCAGCGCCGGCGCGGCGCCGAACGACACCATGTCGGACAGGCTGTCGTACTGGGCGCCGAATTCGGACTGGGTGTTGGTCAGGCGCGCCACGCGGCCGTCGAGGGCGTCGAGCACCATGGCGATGAAGATGGCCCAGGTGGCATACTCGAAGCGCTGGTTCATCGCCATGACGATGGCGTAAAAGCCGCAGAACAGCGCCGCCGTGGTGAAGGCATTGGGCAACAGGTAGATCCCGCGCCGGCGCACCGGGTTGCCGCTGGCGTCGATTTTCTCACGGCCGATCTTGCCGAAGCGCGACAGTTTTTTGGCGCCGGGTTTTCTGCGGCGGGTGAATGTTGGCATAAGGTTCCGTTTCAAGTGAATCGTGTCGCGAGGTATTTACCACCCTATTATAGTGGGCGGATCATTAACATAGCGGACGTTACTATTACCTGAATTTAACCTTCCCTACCAGCCGCATCTGCAGCGTCGTTTCGCCGGGCTCGAACGACGGTTCGCTCACTTCAGGCGACGCCGCCGGCGCGTAGCGCGCGAGTGCGGAGCCGGTGACTTCGACCCGCTGTGTCGCGTAGTTGCCGGAGCCTTCGAAGTCGACCGTGTCGATGACCGCGTCGGAGGGTTTGCGACCCATGGCGGCGGCGATCGAGGCGATGCGTTCGCCCAGGTTCTGGTAAGTAGCGGCAATGCGCTGCTCATCGAGTTTCTTGACGGTGGCCGGCGCCAGGCCGAACTGCAGGCTGTTCAGCGCCAGGACCTTCTGCGCGGCGGCGGTGGTCTTTGGCAGGCTGAACAGGTTGGTAGTCTTGACCTGCAGGGACTGGCCGACGCGCCAGCCGGTGATGGCCGGCTTCGGCACGGTGCCGTCGGGCAGCGCGCGGCGCTCCGCGTCCATTGCGCGCGTGTAGTAGCCCTGGGTCTTCAATGTTGCCTGCGGGTCCTGCTGGCGCACGATGTCGGTTCCCTGCTTCATCTTCTGGTTCACGCGCGACGCGGCGGCGGCCTGATCCTTGTCCTGCTCTTCGACGGCGAAGGTGGCGGTGGCCAGGTCGTTAGGGTGAGTCACTTCGCCAAACGCGGGCACGACCACCAGGGTGCCGCTGGTGGCGGGCAAGGACTGGGCGTGCGCCTGCGTTGCGAGAACGAAGGTCGCAGCGATCAACAGTTTCGGGAACGTCATGTCTTCTCTCCATTTTGTTAATGAACAGGAACGATACCCGGAAAACGACGCCGTATGCTCAGTGGAAACAAAACGTTGCAAAAGGGATAGCTATTTGAACTTCACCTTGCCCACCAGGCGCATCTGCAGGGTGGTTTCGCCGGGTTCGAAGCTCGGCTCGCTCACTTCGCCCGAATCCTTGGCCATGCGCATTTCCGCCATCGGCGCCGGTGCAGAACGCGGCTGGTCGGCGTAGTTGCCCGATCCTTCGAAGTCGACCGTGTCGAGCACGGCGTCGGCCGGTTTGCGGCCCATTGCGGCAGCGATCGAGGCAAGCCGCTCGTTGAGGTTGCGGTAGGTTGCGGCGATGCGCTGATCGTCGAGCTGCTTGAGGGTGGCCGGGGCCAGGCCGAAGTTGAGGTTGTTGAGGGCCAGCAGCTTCTGGGCCGCGGCGGCGGTTTTCGGCAGGCCAGCCAGGTTGGTGGTCTTCATCTCGACGTAGTTACCGACGCGCCAGCCGGTCAGCACGGGTTTGACGGCGGCGCCGTTGGGCAGCGCGCGCGCTTCAGCGTAGACCGGATAGGTGTAGTAGCCCTGCGTCTTCAGGCTCGCCTGGGGATCTTCGCGGCGCAGGATCTCGAGGCCCTGCTTCATTTTCTGGTTCACGCGCAAGGCGGCGGTGGCCTTGTCCTTGTCCTGCTCTTCAACGAGGAAGGTGGCGGTGGCCTGGTCGTTGGCGTGGGTCACTTCGCCGAATGCAGGCACGACCACGAGGGTGCCACTGGTGGACTGTGCGTGCGCTTGGGCGGCGACAACGAAGGTGGCGGCGATGAGCAGCTTGGGCAGGGACATGTGGTTTCTCTCCAGGTGGTTGATTTGGAAAGATTAACCGGAAAGCGGCGGCTTGCGCGCGTTGGACACAGAAAGTTGCAATTTACCAATGCAAATGAAAACGTCGTCCTCGCGCAGCGGGGATCCATACGGATGAGGCGTCGCTAAGTGTGACGCTCAGTATAGATCCCCGCTGGCGCGAGGACGACGGTTTTTAGTCGGTGGTCGGGGCGTCATTGTGTCGATTACTCAACGGAATGGGGTCCCCGCGTTCGCGAGGACGACGGCTTTAATGCCACCGGCAGTAAAACCGTCATTCCTGCCATTGGCAGAAATGACTTCCCGCGCAGGCGGGAATCCCATTTCGCAGCGTACCGACGAACTTAGTTCTTCGACTGATCCACCAGCTTGTTCTTCGCAATCCACGGCATCATCGCGCGCAGTTTCGCGCCGACCTGCTCGATCTGGTGCTCGGAATTGAGGCGGCGGCGCGAGATCAGCGTCGGTGCGCCGGCCTTGTTTTCCAGGATGAAGCTCTTGGCGTATTCGCCGGTCTGGATGTCCTTCAGGCACTGGCGCATCGCGTTCTTGGTGTCTTCGGTAACGATCTTCGGACCGGTCACGTACTCGCCGTATTCGGCGTTGTTGGAGATCGAGTAGTTCATGTTGGCGATGCCGCCTTCATAGATCAGGTCGACAATGAGCTTGAGCTCGTGCAGGCACTCGAAGTAGGCCATCTCCGGCGCGTAGCCAGCTTCCGTCAGCGTCTCGAAACCAGCCTTGATCAGCTCGACCGCGCCACCGCACAGCACTGCCTGCTCGCCGAACAGGTCGGTCTCGGTCTCTTCGCGGAAGTTGGTCTCGATGATGCCGGCACGGCCGCCGCCGTTGGCCATCGCGTACGACAGGGCGATGTCGCGCGCCGAGCCGGACTTGTCCTGGTAGACGGCGATCAGGTGCGGCACGCCGCCACCCTGGGCGTAGGTGCCGCGCACGGTGTGGCCCGGCGCCTTCGGCGCGATCATGATGACGTCGAGGTCGGCGCGTGGCACGACCTGGCCGTAGTGCACGTTGAAGCCGTGCGCGAAGGCCAGCACGGCGCCCTGCTTGGCGTTCGGCGCGACGTTCTCGTTGTAGACCTGGGCGATGTTCTCGTCCGGCAGCAAGATCATGATGATGTCGGCGGCCTTGATGGCGTCATTGACTTCCGCCACTTTCAAGCCGGCCTGCTCGACCTTGTTCCACGAAGCGCCGCCCTTGCGCAGGCCAACGGTGACGTTGACGCCCGAATCGTTCAGGTTCTGCGCGTGCGCGTGGCCCTGCGAGCCGTAGCCGATGATGGCAACGTTTTTGCCCTTGACGAGGGAGAGGTCGCAATCTTTGTCGTAAAAAACTTTCATGATATTTCCTATAATTTATTAGTGTGTGGGGAGCTGCTGCTTAGACTTTGAGGATGCGTTCGCCGCGGCCGATGCCGGAGCCGCCGGTACGCACCGTTTCGAGGATCGAGGCGCGGTCGATCGAATCGATGAAGGCGTCGAGCTTGCTCTTGGCGCCGGTCAGTTCGATCGTGTAGGTCTTCTCGGTGACGTCGATGACGCGGCCGCGGAAGATGTCGGCGGTGCGCTTCATCTCTTCACGCTCCTTGCCGACCGCGCGCACCTTGATGAGCATGAGCTCGCGCTCGATGTGCGCACCCTCGGTCAGGTCGACCACCTTGACCACCTCGATCAGGCGGTTCAGGTGCTTGGTGATCTGCTCGATGATGTCGTCCGAGCCGCTGGTGACGATCGTCATCCGCGACAGCGTCGCGTCTTCGGTCGGCGCCACCGTCAGCGTCTCGATGTTGTAGCCGCGGGCCGAGAACAGCCCGACCACGCGCGACAGGGCGCCGGCTTCGTTTTCCAGCAGGACAGAAATAATATGGCGCATGTTAGAGGTCCTCCGAACCAAGCAGCATTTCGGACAGGCCCTTGCCGGCTTTCACCAT